>JANQNU010000082.1 GCA_028279405.1 Phycisphaerae bacterium | reverse complement strand
AGAAGCTGCCGCCGCCTACAACGATGCACTGCAGGAACGAACCCGCGAGCGCGTCCCGCTCCAATGGGCCATGACCCAGAACAACCTCGGAAGCGCGCTACGAGCCCTAGGCGAACGAGAGAATCGTACGGACCGACTCGAGGAAGCCGTCGTCGCCTACAACGATGCACTGCAGGTGTTTCAACAGGCGAGCGCCGAATACTACATCAACGTCGCCCAGGAGAACCTGGGAACTGCCGAACAACTCCTCGCCGAGCGGCGGACGGACGGAATTGGCAACAACGACTCGTGAGCGAAACGCGGCCCTACTTGCCGTTCTGCGGATAGAAGCGTGTGCCGTTGATCTCGATCACCAGGGCGGCGTCGAGGTTCGGGACGTGTGCGAGCGAGATGTAGCATGCGCCGTCGGGAAAGTAGCTGCCGCCGGCGAATGTGTACGAGATCAAACCGGCGCCTTCTGCGACGCGCGCCCCGCGGAACGCGATCGGCGAACCGCCGGCCGTCGGCGTGCCCATCCGCGAGACCAACCCGACCACACCACCGTCAACGAACGTCGGCGGCGCGCCGATCGACGGCGCCGCGGACGCCAACGTCTCCCAGTCTTGTGAATCATGGATCTGGATCAGCGAGAACCGCGCCGTTAACGGCACACACATCGAGCGCACTGTCTGATAATCCACCAGCACGCCGTGCCGCGTTTGGATCGATGCCCGCGAGGTGACCGGCGCCGCCTCCAACGCGCCAATGCTGATCGTGCGCTGCCGCGCCAAACCACTGCACCCGTTGACCACGCCGAACGCAGTCAGCAGCAGGAACATCAGCAGCATTCCGCGGTGCGACGAGGCGTGTCGCACGGTTCCACGGCGCAGATTCGGCTTGCAATGCGGTTCCGGCACGCTACCCTTTCCGTGTCCAACGGCGGTTTTCCTGTGTATCGATGCCAGTATCGGCCGAATCCACCCGGCTCAGGAGTTGCGCGATGATTGTCGGCGTTCCGAAGGAAGTGAAGGTCCACGAGTATCGCGTCGCGGTCGTCCCCGCCGGCGTCGAACAACTCCGACGCGCCGGACACACCGTCCTCGTCCAAACCACCGCCGGCGTCGGCTCCGGAATCCCTGACGAAGATTATCGGGCGTTAGGCGCCGACATCGTCGATACCGCCGACGAAGTCTGGGCCAAGGCTGACCTGATCTGCAAGGTCAAAGAGCCGCTCGCCGAAGAGATCCCGCACATCCGCGAGAATCAGGTTGTCTTCACCTACTTCCACTTCGCGGCCAGCCGCGACCTGACGGTCGGTGTGCAGCAGTCCGGCGGCGTCGCGATTGCCTACGAAACGATCGAGGATCGTCAGGGTCGCTTGCCGCTCCTGGCCCCAATGAGCGAAGTAGCGGGCAAGATGAGCATCCAGGAGGGTGCGAAGTACCTCGAGAAGCCAATGGAGGGCCGCGGCATCCTGCTCGGCGGGATTCCCGGCGTCGAGCCGGCCAACGTCCTCATCATCGGCGGCGGCATCGTCGGCACAGCGGCGGCGTCCGTCGCGGCGGGCCTCGGTGCGAACGTCCTGATCATGGACATCGACCTGTACCGCCTACGCTACCTCGACGAGATCATGCCCGCGAACGTTCACACCGTATACAGCACACCCGAAGCGATTCGTCGACACCTCTCGGAAGCGGATCTGGTTATCGGTGCGGTACTGATCCCCGGAGCGCGCTGCCCGACGCTGATTCCGCGCAGCTACCTGAGTCTGATGAAGCACGGCTCGGTGATCGTCGACGTCGGCGTCGACCAGGGCGGCTGCTGCGAGACGATCCGACCAACCACCCACGACGACCCGACCTATGTGATTGACGACGTCGTCCACTACGGCGTGGCCAACATGCCCGGCGCGGTCGGCCGGACAAGCACGTTCGGCCTGACAAACGCGACCATCCCCTACCTGATCAAGCTCGCATCGATGGGCTTCAAGGACGCGTGTGCCGCGGATGCCGGACTTGCCATGGGCGTGAACGTCGCCAACGGCCGCATCACCAACCAACCCGTCGCGGACACGTTCGACCTCAAGTTCGAAGCCTGGAAGCCGTAGGCGCCACTGCCACGGCGCGCTTGGAACAGATCCAATTCGCAAGAGAGGCCGCGGACACACAGCGCTACCCTTCGTTTCGCGCATCCGGAACCCCTCGCTCGCGCTCGGGGCTCGTGGTGTCCGTCTACGGTTCGCGCCAGGGCCTGTGGCGTAGATACAGGCCTCGCAAGGGGAGCTTGCTTCCCCGCGAGCGCCAACGAGCGTCCCATGAGCCATCACTGGCGAGTCTGGAATTCCTCCGCCGCTCACCCCTCGTACTTGAATACGCGTGTCGGTGGTTCCGTAGCACCACCGAAATGCTGGCCAGCGCTGACCAGGAGGTTATCCCACTCGATCACGCCGTTGAAACAGGTTTTGAGGCCGCGCAGGTGTGCATGTGCAAGATCGGGCCGTAACTGTAGATCGATGGATGTGACGTCGGAGCCTAACTCGTAGTCGTAATACCCGTGGGACCCTGGCACCCGTGCGCCGTCGACGACATGGCTCAAATGCCGGTAGGTGTGCTCCCCGCTTACTCGAACATACACCCGAAAACATACTGGAACTGGTAGCACGTTCGTGGCGAAATCAATGTTACCGTAGTCGGCCTGGTGAAAGTACCGCGCAGCGACGGCATCCTTCATTTTGGCCGCGAGATCGTTCCGCCAAATCGGTGTAACGTAGTCCGTGAAACGCTTGTCCTCGACGCGCAGGACTTTGGATACCGCCACCGACCAGCGCTGATCAGTCAGGAATCCTGGGACTGCGGTGAGCAGCGCAACGTTCCCGTCGAAACGAAGGTCATGCGCCGCCGCTTCCAACGGTGGTAGCTCGAGCTTGGTTTCGTAAACAACTGCGAACTTCCCCGATGAACACCTCATACCAACAGGAGACCATGCTTCGACGGCAGACCAAGCCTCATCGCTACCGATCTTGAATCGCCAGACGGGACTCCAAGTAAAGCATCTAAGCTTGCTGACGGGCGCTCGGGCCGAAACTTGAAGAACCACCGGCATGACCTTGCCGGCCGGCCAGCGATCCGGGCACTCGATCTCGGCCGTCATCGCGTTGTCGATCAACCGCTGGCGCGCGTCCGCCGTGAACTCGTCGGCGACAAACCGTCGGTTGATCTCGGCCATCGCGCCGGACCAGTCTCGATGCTGACATTGAACCAGCAGCCACTCCGGCACGTACGGCCACCCGTTGAGGTCGCGGTACGCCCGATAGCCTCCGATCGAGATCGCCAGCAGTAACAAGACGCCGCCGAAGCGCCACAGGTCGCGGCGTAGCGTCACGTTCGGCGGAACCGCGCGGATCTGATAGCCGCGGACGAACTTGCCACACTCCGGACAGGTACCCGGGTCCAGCGCATAGCCGCAATGCGGACAGTAGCCGGCAGGTTGATGGTCGCGTTGCCCCGACATGCAAAGACCCCCGTTGCGCCCGTGCCGATCTAATCCAAACGCGCGCGAAGCGCTCGCAGGCGGCGCAGCAATGCCGCATCGTCGCGAACCGCGGCGGGTGCCTGCGTGGCATACAACAGTTCGCGCAACTCCCGGTCCACGTCATCCAAACGGGGATGCCGAGCGAGCTCGCGCACGAGCGCATCGACTTCTTCGGTGAACACTTCCAGGCCGTGGGTGACGATGTCAGTGTAGGGGTGATCCCCGGGTTTTCCGTTGGGCACGATACCGCCCTCCCCGAAAAAACAAAGGGCACGTTCCGCGACGAAACGCACCCTTACGATACTCACTGCATATCACGGTCGGCAAGGCCCGGTCGGCTGTTGCCGTCCGCAGGTAGTTACTTCAACTCGACGTTCCAGTATGCGTAATCGAGGAACTGCTTCCAACTGGCGTACTTCGAGTCCGACATCTTGATCGACAGCACCGGCGAGCGGCGCGGCATGCGCGGTCGGGTCACCAGCGTCATGCCGGCTTGTGTCGGCGTACGCCCGCCCTTGCGCGTGTTGCAACGCACGCACGCACACACCAGATTCTCCCAACTGTTCCGACCGCCTTGCGAGCGCGGCGTTACGTGGTCGATGCTCAGTTCCGACGTCGGGAACTTGCGACCGCAGTACTGGCAGCGGTTCTGGTCGCGCGCGAACAGGTTTCGGCGATTGAGCTTCACCGTCGCCCGCGGCAGCTTGTCATACCCGAGCAGCCGAACGATCTTCGGCACCGCGATGTCGAACCGCACGGTACGAATCCAGTCGTACCGCTCCGGCTCGAAGCTCTGCTTCGCCTCGCTCACCTCCACCCAGGTCTCGAAGTCGTAGGAGAGGTAGTTGCCCTCCTCAACGGAAACGACCTCGACCAGATCGCGATATAGCAGGGTCATCGCACGGCGCGCACTGATCACCCGCACCGCCATATAAAGGCGGTTGAGCATCAGCACGCTCGTGTTCAGTCCGCTATATTGTGCCTGGGCCGTCATCAAATACTCAATATCTTGTAGTGCTCGTCTAAGCTGCACTCCAACTGACCAAAAATTCTACCGATTCGCGCGGCGCTGATCCAGCCAACAACTCCCCTACGACGCCGTGGCGTGGCGTTTTCGGCGACTTCTCGCGCAGCGACCACGGAGGCCTCGTCCGCGTGCGTCCGCGCTACGAACCCGAACCGGGCCATTGAAACAATTGTAACACGCTTTCGGTGATAAATTCGTCAAATTCGTGCGAGGGTGTTGTCAGAATTGCCAGCGCGGACGATAACAGCCGGATGAACGCATCGCCGCCCAATCCCCTCGCCGATCCCCTGACGCGGCCCGGCGTGGCGCTGGACGAACAGCCCGAACCCGCGATTCGGCTCACGACGCGCATCCTGCTGACACTGCTGCTAAGCGTACTGGTCGTCGCGGCCGGCGCTCCCGGGTTGGACTTCATGTGGATCCGCGGGGACGAGTTCCTGTTCATCGTGAACAACCCGGAAGTTACCGGCATCGGTAACGAGGCAACGCTCGGGACCCGCATTGCGACGATTTTCACCCACCCGCACCAGGATCTGTATCAGCCGCTGCCGATCGCTACATTTGCGATCGAAGCCGCCATCTGGGGCCCGGAGTGGATGTCGACCGTCGTCCGAACGACGGACTTGCTCCTACACACAATCAACGCACTACTCGTGTGGAATCTGCTCGCGGCGCTGATGCGTTACTGGCTCGGGCGCGCAACACTGTCGATCGCTTTGATAACCTGGTGCCTCGCAGCCCTCTGGGCGCTCCATCCGGCGCTGGTCTTCACCTACGCCGCCGACATGGGGCGAACCCACGTGCTGTCGGCGTTCTTCGTCTTGCTCTCGTTGCGCATCCATTTCGCGGTCCTGACGCCATTGAGCGCAGAACGGCGCAATGGCTGGTTCGCGCTCTCACTGTTGCTGCTGATCCTGGCCCAACTCTGTAAGGTCATTCCCGCCTGGTTTCTGGTCATCTTCGCGTTCGAGGCATGCATCGTGGGGGTACCCGGCGCCGTACGGTCCTTACGCGTCTACCTCGTGACCGCCGTCTGTGCCGCGTTCGGCGTACTGGCCTATCTGACCTCTCGCGAGTACGGAATTCTCGACGACGCCGAGATTGCCGTGTTCGGCGATCCGCTCAGCCGCAGCCTCGTAGCCGCGTGGTACTACTTCCGTGATATCGTTTCGCCGGGCTGGGTCTCCGCCTGGCAACTGCCGGACATTCAGACCGGTTGGGCCTACTCCCGAACCTGGATCGGCGCGGCCCTGGTCGGCGGCAGCGTCATACTGGTCGTTCTTGGCGCCGCCCGGCGTCATCGCGAGTTCGTCCTGGGCCCGTTCTGGTTCTGGGCAACGCTGGCGCCGGTGCTCGGGCTGGTCGCAGCCCGCGAGGTGGCGGCGATCGATCGTGCGCTCTATCTCCCCCTGGTCGGCTTCGCGATCGCTCTCGCGGGCGTACTGTGCCGTTGGGCCGTTACCGCGTCCGAGCGAAACCGCGTCTCGGCAGTTCTGGCGGGTGCACTCGTCGCCGGCGGCGCGATGTTCTACTGGGACCGAACCCTCGTGCAGGTGGCACGAGATGACATCGGGCGCGCCGCACGGGTCGTCGCGCTCAATCCGTACGACCCGCGCGCTCTCGAATACCGCTGGATCGCCGAGGAAGGCCGCGCCACTCTGCTCGAACGCACGGCGCGCGAACAATTGGTCTTCATACAGGCCCAGCGCGACGAGGGAGCGCCGCCCGAGGTGCTCGAGGAGTTGATCGAGGAACTCGAACAGATCGGCGAGAAAGCGAACGAGTACCTGCGACGGTACTACGAAACCCTCGAAGAAGCGGTCGATGCGGCCGAGAACGGGGCGGACTACTTCACCTCCGACGCCGACCGCGCGGCCTTCCATCGCCGTCTATCCTGGCAATACTACGGCCAGCAGGCCTATGAGCGCTCACTGGAACAGGCCCTGCGCGCCGCCGACTTCGCACCTGATGCCGCCGACACCTGGACACGCATCGCCCGCGCCCGGCACGCGCTGCGCCAGATCGAACCGGCGATCGATGCCTATCGGAAGGCCCTCGACCTCACGCCGAAGGATGGCCCACTCCGGCCGGTACGGCTTTCGGACCTGGCCAACCTGCTCGTCGATCTGGGCCAGCCGGCGGACGCGGCACCGCTCTTCCGCGAAGCACTCTCATTCGACGGTCTCCCGTCCGGCGTGAAAATCAGCGCGACACTCGGCCTGGCAATCTGCGAAATTCGCGCCGGAGACGGATCGCGCGGCCGCGAACTGGCCGAGAGTGTGCTGAAAGTCAATCCGCAGATGACCGCGGCGTTGCACGTGCTCGCCGAGTCCCATCTACGCAGCCATCGCTGGAATGAAGCCGGGATAACGTTCGGCAAGCTTCTGAAAGTCAATCCGATCGACTATGTGGCGCTGCGTGGCCTCCGCAACGTGTACGTACAAAATGGCGATTGGGCAACACCGTGCAACGCCTGGGCGCTCGCACTCGGCTTCGAACCCCAGTGGCGCGAGGCGCGTTCGTTTGCGGTCTTCGACTCGGCCTGCGCCGACCTGGAAAACGGTCGCGAAGCCCTCGATCGACTGCTGAAGCTGGACGAGAACAATCCGCTGGCCTGCCTGGGCAAGATGATCTATGCGATCCGCGATGACAATCTGACGGAAGCGCTGGACTGGCTCGATCGAGCGATGCAGGGCCGTCCGGTTGCCGGCGAGAATCCGCCGGCGCGCGCAGAAGCAGAGCTGCGTCAGTTGCTGCGTTTCGAAAAGGTGCCGCCCACCGCCGCATTGGTGCGTGTCAAGCTGCTGGGCACGCTGGCACAGACCTATAACGACCCGCAGCTGCTTGCCGAGGCCCGCACCCTATTCGAATCCGAAGACCTGCAGGCGCTCCTGGCCGGCCGGCCGGAACTCCGCGCCCCTCTCGAGGCGGCGCTCGAACCGCTGGCGTCGCAACCCGCCGAGCCCCAAGCGACCCAACCCGCACAGAAACGCTCGCCCGCGATGCCGGCCTGACAGTTTCCCCAGTTGACGACGACTCGAAATCGCGGCTGACGGTCTACAATAGGCAACGATGTCACGCAACGGAAAGGTCATTGTCGCAATGTCCGGCGGCGTCGATTCGTCGGTCACGGCTGCCCTCCTCAAGGAGCAGGGCTATGACTGCGTCGGCGTCTTCATGCGGGTCGGAGATGCACCGATCGCGGAACCGTCGTGCAGCACCACGCAAACGAACGTGCGGCGACGTCTGAAGCACGGGTGCTGTTCGGCGAGCGACGCGCTCGACGCCAAAGCGATCGCGACGCGGCTCGGTCTCCCGTTCTACGCACTGAACTTCCGCGCCGATTTCGAGCGCATCATCGACTATTTCGTCGACGAGTACGCGCAGGCCCGCACGCCCAATCCGTGCGTGCAGTGCAACATCCAGCTCAAGTTCGGCAAGCTGCTCGACTACGCCGACCTGATGGACGCCGAGTTCGTCGCAACCGGTCACTACGCCCGGGTCGTCTCCGGCACGCAGGGTGCGGAGTTACACCGCGCCGCCAACCGGGCCAAGGACCAATCCTACGTACTGTTCGGCATTCGACGACGCGACTTGCGACGCTGCCTGTTTCCGTTGGGAACGTACACCGACAAGTCCGAAGTTCGGTCGATCGCGGCCACGCTCGACCTCCGCGTGCACGACAAGCCCGATAGCCAGGAGATCTGCTTCGTCCCGAACAACGACTACAAGCAGCTGGTCCGTTCGAGACGGCCCGAGACGCAGCGTGCCGGGGAGATCCGAGACGCAGCCGGGAACCGACTGGGCACGCACGAGGGCATCGTGAACTACACCGTCGGCCAGCGACGCGGCCTGGGAATCGCAGCCGGCGCGCCGATCTACGTAACGCGACTCGACGTACTCAGCAATACAGTCCACACCGGCAGCGCCGAAGCGCTCGACGCCGAGGGACTGATTGCCGACCGTATGAACTGGCTCAGCGATCCGCCCACGGCGCGCCTCGCGCGCGACATCGCGATCAAGATCCGACATCAACATACACCCGCGTCGGGATCCATCGAGCCGACGGACCATGCGCACTCCGACCACACCGGGGGAGAGAACGCGGTGCTCGCACGGTTCGCGTCACCACAACGGGCTGTTACGCCGGGGCAGGCAGCGGTGTTCTACCACCACGAACGCGTGCTGGGAGGCGGCTGGATTCGGGAGGCGCTGCCCAGCGGCGATAGCACTGCCTGACTCGTTTCTTGAGGAATTGGACTTCGGGTGGCATCGTGGGGGTCACCCCACCCCGCGTCGGGGGTGGGGCGTGGTTCGACGCGGCTATCGGGGTTACTCGGTCAAGGCGGCGATGAAACCGTTGATGTCCGCGACAGTCGTCGCACCGTCAAAGTTGATGTCGGCCTGCATCGCCTCGCAAAGCGGATAAGCATCGGCATAAGCGGCCGGATCGGTCAGAGCGAGCACGAAGCCGTTGACATCACCAACGGTCGTTTGCCCGTCGCAGTTCATGTCGCCGAGCGCGAGCGTCACGGTGTGCACCTGGTTGGCGGCGAGATGGTTGACGACCGTCTCGCGTCCGCCCGGCCAGCGGATCACGACACGCTCCGCCTCGGCCGCATCCCCCAGACCGAAGTGCGCCTCCGCCGGCTCCTGCCCCAGGAAGCTCGTGCCGGCCGTGATCAACCGGATCTGCGACGTGCCGTTGTCCGACGTTACCACCACCTCCGCACCCAGCGCGAAGTGGTTGGTCCCGCCCATCCGCGGCCGAATCGTGATCCAGCTGCCGACATCGGTCGAAGTATTGTGGAAGAGCCGCAACGGTCCTTCCTGATTACAGGTCTGCACGAGATCGAGATCGCCGTCGCGCTCGACGTCGATGGCGATCACCGAGCTGCCCCAATGGTTGTCCAGATAGCCCACCAACCGGGCCACGTTCACGAACGACCCGTTGTCGTTCACGAACAGCACGGACTCGTCATTGTTGTATGGCGGCTGCAAGAATCCGTTCGTCGCGGCAATATCGACATCGCCATCGTTCTCGACGTCGAACCACGAGCAGCCCCAACCCCAGCCGGAATCGCCAACGTGATAGTCGCGCGCAACGTCGATGAACTTCAGACTCTCGCCGACAGAATCGTTGCGGTACAGCAGATTGTGACGGAAGTCCTTGTCGTAGATGTTGGTGACGTAGATGTCGAAATCGAGATCGCCGTCGAAGTCGCCGAGCGAGACGCCCATTTCGTTCCAGGCATTGTCGACCCCAACGGTCGCCGCGACCTCACGGAACGTTCCGTTGCCGTTGTTGAGCAACATCAGGTTGTCGGTGAAGTCGACAGCGAAGAAGACGTCGAGCCATCCGTCGCGATTGAAGTCGTGAATGACCGGCTGCCAATGCTCGCGCCACCGGGCCACACTCGCCCGCTCAGGCTCATTGCTGAACGTGCCGTCTCCATTGTTCATCAACAAGCTCAGGTCCGACCGCCACGTACCGACGATCACGTCCACAAACCCATCGTTGTTCAGGTCAGCGGCCGCCATCCCAGCCTGATGAGCCAGGTTCGTCCCCAGATAGTCGTCGGCGATTCCCGACTCGGTCGACACGTCGGTAAACATGCCGTCCGATTCCTGTCGATAGAGCCGCAGCGTCGTCGACCCGGTCGGCTCGGTAAACCAGTAGTCGCCGGCAACCAGCAGATCCAAATCCTGGTCACCGTCGTAGTCCAGCCAGAGCGCGACGCGCGCACTGTCGGTGGACCCGAGTCCGACCTCCTCGGCGACCTCGTCGAACACGCCATCGCCGCGGTTACGGTAGAGTTGATGCGACAGGCCCGGTGCACACGGCACGAACATGTCGACATCACCATCGTTGTCATAGTCAGCGGCCGCTACGCCGCCACCCATTCCCATCGCCATCGAATAGGGCTCAATCCCGCTCAGCGCCGCGGCGTCCGTGAAACGCACCTCCGCTGCCGCGAACCCTGTGCAACCCGCCACGATCAGCGGCGCACATCGATAGAACCTCTGCTTGGAAACCAGATGAAGCATGTCGGAATCCCTCGCGTATCCTAAATGGCTGCTGTCCCGGAAGACCTGAGTAGTTATCATACACAACCGATGTGACGCACGGGAGACTATTTTCGAGATTCCGCCCCACCATTGGCCCCTTCAGTCCCCTTCCGCGAACGCATTCTCAGTACGATCACGGCCCGCGACCGACCTGGGTTCACCCGCCGGTCTCCGCGCCGGGACGCGGGTCGGCCTTGGCAGCAGTGCGCGAGTACATTGGAAGGTACCGGTAGTAGACCTCGAGCATCAGCGTGCAAATCGCGGTCTGGTAGACCCGTCCACCGACCGGCGCCCATTCCCCGTCGGGGTCCCAGCTCCCAGCGGCGGTCCCTTCCTGACGCTGCGCGCTGAGCAGACTCGTCCGCAGCGTCTCGTTCCAGGTCTCCCAGTCCTGCCCCTGCCGGTGGAACAGCGCCAATGTCGCATAATACCAGTAATAGGTGTTCACCTTTCGCCGCGACCATTTCGGTGGGTGCTGCCCCACGTAGGCTGCCGACACGCGCATTCGGGTCTCATCCCGTCCGACGCCCAACAATTGCTGGATGAACATCCCTTCCGCAGTCATCGAGGGACTCGGTCGTTTGCCCGGCTGATACCGGTAGATACCCGGGGTGCGACGGGAATCCACCCGCCCCATCCACTTCCGAGCATTGTCGTAGGCCACCTTCGGCGGGTTCAGTCCGGCCGCCTCAGCGCTGCGCAGGGCCATCACCTGCCAGCCGGTCACCGACGTGTCGCCAGCTTGACCGGGTTCGTAGCGCCAACCCCCACGACGACTCCGTGCCGCAACCAGGAACGCCACAGCCCGCTCGGCTGCAGGCCTCAAACGCTCATCCTGCGTCATCCCGAGCGCCTCGCACAGTGCGATCGTCGCGATACCGTGGCTGTACATCGTCTCGCCAAACCGTAGGTCGCCGTTTGGTTTCTGCTGTTCCAGCAGCCAGTAGAGCGCTCGCTGCACAGTGACTTGGTACGGTCCCGACTGCAAATGGGTGTGCCCGGCGCCGAGGAAACAGAGGAGCGACAACCCTGTTAACGCCGCATCGACGTCGTATTCGCTGGCGCCGCCGCACCGACAGGTCTCGTCGAACTCATCACCGCCCCAATGACCATCGGCACTCTGGTAGCGTGCCAGCCACGACAACGCCCGCCGAACCGCCTCCTCGGTTTCGTCGCTACCCCCGCGTTGCTGAAGCACGTGCTCACGCAGGTCCGGCGCACGCTGCGGATAAGGTGTCGCCGGTACCTCCGTCGCCTTCGGGAGCGCGACGGAAACCTCGATCGGGGCCGCCGGCACGACAGACCGCGGCGCTGACAACAATGGCGCTCGCTGGGTTTCCACGGCCCTGGGCAACGTGGTCCGCGGTGCCGGCGCAGTCGCAGCAACGGTCGGCCGCGCCGGCGCCGGACGCTCGTCCGCAGCCGGCGGGACCGTCGACACGCGCGCCGCCACTGGCGCGTCCGGGAGCGGCATGGTCGGGATGCGAGCAGCAGTCGGGCGATCGACGATACGTTCCGTTACCGGCGGCGCCGTTGACGGAGAAGGCGAAGAGGCCGCCAACTCCACCCGCGGCAGTTCCAGCGACGGCAGCTTCAACGGCACGTCCTCAGGCCGCTTCACCGTCGTTATCGGCGACGCCAACTTCGGTACGGTCGCGACAACTGGCGTCTCACGCGCCACGGGCGGCGGCGTGCGCCGGACGGTCTGCGCCCGCGGCAGCGGGACTGTCGTTTCTGCTGGCAACGGGACCGTCTTCGATTCCGATGGCCGCGCGCCGCTCGGCGGAGAAATCGGCGGGAGCGCGGCCGGCGCCGCCGCGACCACCTGCGGCTCCGATTCGTCCGCTCGGCGCGGCGTGCTTGATGCCGGTAGAGCGGCCACGATCGGCTGCGCAGCGGGGACCACCGGCTGTGTCGTCGGAACGGGACGCGGCGATGGCTGCGCCACATGACGCAAATCGTTCAGCGCCAAACGCCGATCGGCATGCAAATGCTGCACCGGCGCATCCGCCAACGGCACGGTCTCCGCCACCGGAGTGGGCGGAACACTTCCCGTCGCCAACGGCGGTGCTTCCGTCTGCGCCACCGGCGACGGTCGCGCCCGATCGCGAACGGCCTCCGTAACAGGCTCCGCACGCGCAGCGCGCGGCTCCGGAACCGAAACCGCCAATTCCGCCGACGGCACGACCCGCGATGACGGCGACGGCCGCATCGTCGGCGGCGCCTCGACGACGTCCAGCGCCGGCGCATGTGTCGGCAGCGGCCGAGCCGGCTCGACAGCCGGCGCCTCTATCGTCGCGGTAATCGTGGGCCGATCCGCTGCCATATCCGGACGCGGCGCTTCGAGCGCCGGCAGCGCCGTCATCTCCGGCTCGATCGATACAGCGTCCGAGACCACGCCCGTCAACTGACTCACGATCGCCTGCTCTTCCGCACTCGTCCCGATCGCAATCTGCAATCGGCCCGGCCGCTGGACCGCGTCAATGATGCCGCTCGTCACCTGCCAGAAACTCAGCAGAATCATCAACGCCAGATGCGCCATTAACGACGCAATCAGACAACGGATCAACAACGACAATCGCTGCGAGCGACTCGCCTTCGCCAACAGTGCCAGCAACAGCAACAGCAGCAGTGCAAGCAACAACCACAACAACGACGGCAAGAGCGCCCGCATCAAGCCCGCCAGATCGATCGCCGCGGTCTCGCTCCGCAGGTACACCTCCCGTGAACTCGTGGCATATAGTTGGTACACCCGTTCGGGAGCATCACCTCCGGTCGGCGCGAGCAGCAGACGGTCGCTACTGAAGAGCAACTCGTACCCCAGCGCAGCCAGCCCTGGATCCAACTCGTTGTGCGCGCTGTTGACGGTTGCCCCGAGATTCTCGGGCACACTCCAGCCGCCTTCCGACCGTCGCGACCGCAACAGATCGAAGCCGCCCGCGCCACCCGGCCGATCTGACGCGAAGTACAGGAAATCCCCAACCGGACTCACGCATGGCGACCCCTCGTTGGCCGGCGTGTTCAGTACCGCCAACGGCACCGCGATAGCGTAGCCGGCGTCGGAGATCGACGAGCGGTAAAGGTCGTAGGTCCGTCGCTCCCAGTCCTCGCGTAGCGTTGCCGGCCACTGCGGCGTTCGGTCGTCCTGCGGTGCGTCGACAGTCGGCCGATTGGACGCGAAGTAGAGCACGCTACCGTCCGGCCCCGGTGCCGGCCCGTATTCGTGATACGAGGAATTGACGGCGTTGCCGAGATTGGCCGGTGTTTCCCAGCCCTCAGGCCCACGCTGCGCCACCCACAGATCGTACCCCCCCAAACCACCCGGCCGGTCGCTGTAAAAGTAGAGCCGCGAACCGTCGAACGAAAGCCGTGGTCCAAGCTCATCATACGGACTGTTGATCGCATCGATCGGTTCGGGCGCCGTCCAGCCATCCGGCGTTCGCGTGCTGGCGTGAATGTCCGCGTCACCGCCGGCCCGCCCGCGAACGAACAACAGCGTCAGACCGTCCCAGCTGAGGCTCGGCTCATAGACCTCGCCGGCAAAATCGCTCAACTCGTCCACAGTTCGCGGCGGCTGCCACAAGATCTTGCGAACGGCCGCCAACCGGCGCGGCTCGTCGATCGAATCGCCATCGGTGTAGTACGTCGTCGTTCGCAGATACCAGCCACCCGCCAGCCCGGCGCCAAGAACGACGACGATGACCGCCGTCGCATAAAACCAACGACGCCAGCGCCGCGGCCGCGCGCCGCGCGGCTCCCCGGAGTCCGTGGCAGGCTTGCTCATTCCTGAAGGACCGTCTCGAGAAAGGGCTCCTGAATACCGGCCTGCTTGCACAGATCCAGTACGTCCACGACATTCGCATACACCGTCCGGCGATCGCCACGGACGACGACTTTCTGCTCCGGATTGCGCTCCACCGCCTCTTCGATCAGCTCACGCAACGCTCTCGCATCGAGCGTGCGCCCGCCGACGATGATGGCGCCCTCCTCGTCGACGTTGATGATGATCTGCCGCAAGGTCTGACTGATCGGACCCGCCGCCTGGGCAAACGGCAAGGCCACCTTCATCTCGCGCTCCTCCTGATGGAAGGTCGTCGCGACCAGGAAGAAGATCAGCAGCAGAAAGACCATGTCGATCATCGGCGTCAACTCGATCGCCGCGTGATCGTCATTTTGCGACAGACCGAAACGCATGTGCATAGACCTCGTTCTCTGCGCAGCCGGCCGCACGCGGTGACTCTCGGCACGCGACCCGGCCCGGCGATCATGACCACGTAATTCGCACGACACGGACGGCGGGGTTGCCCCGCCGCCCGCGCGTGCGCGACCGGGAGTTCGTCAACAGACCCAACGGAACGCCAGGATTCGGGCGCTCATGCCGTAGCCCTCACCGCCGGTACCGTCGCCGGCGCATCTGTCGTCGCCTCGTCAGGCGAGTCGGACGCTGCTTGTGCTGTTTCCGCATCAGCGGTGGATGTCGTGTCGCCTCGGTGAGTCTCCACGAACTCCATCGTCAATCGATCCATATCCGCGACCAGTCGCTCGATACGCGCCGAGAACCAGTGATATGCGATCAGTACCGGGATCGCGACCAGCAGGCCGGCTGCCGTCGTGATCATCGCCTCGTAGATCCCCTTCGCGAGCAACTCGGTGCGCCCCAGGGCCTCGCCGGCGGATGCCACCGTCGAGAAAGCGCGAATCATGCCAAAGATCGTTCCCAGCAGGCCCATCAACGGCGACACGGCGGCGATCACCGAAAGCACCCGCAAGTACTTGCGCAGCAGGAACACCTCGCGCTGACCGGCCTGCTCGATATGCCGCTCGAGAATGTCGAGTGGTTCACGCATCCGTCGCAGCGCCGCCAGAAAAATGTTCGCGATCGGACTTGGATTGTCCGTGCAGTACGTGAGCCGTGCGGCACGATTCCCCGCCTGCTCCATACCGCCGAGGAAGTCCGGCGGGATGACCCGCGCCCGTCGGAGCGAGATAGACCGCTCGATGATCACCGTCAACGCCACCAGCGACGCGAGCCCGATCGGGATCATCATCGGACCGCCGCGCACGATGAATTCCCAAACCGAATGAACGGTAATCGGAGCCTCAGCCTCCGCTTGTGCCAGCAGCAGCGCTATCCCGCTCATTGAGCGTCCTCCTCGCTCGGCGTCGAGCGCGTACGCGCTGCTCTCCGCGATTCAGTCTCATTCCCGGCCTCGGTTCGAGTTGACCGCCCGGGCAGTGCTCGCGACTTCTCGAGCGCCTTCAGACGTTGCCGCGCCTGGGTTGCCCAGTTCGTGTCGGCGTGCTGCTGAACAACGGCCTCGTACTGCTCACGAGCCTCCGCCGTCCGGCGCAACGCCTCGAAGCAGCGCCCGGCCTCGAACAACGCCGCACTTTGCCACTGCGGGTAGGCATACACGATATCGACCTTGAGAAACGCACGGATCGCAGACTCATAATCACGCTTGGCGAACAAACACTCACCGATTTGGAACTGGGCGCGCGCCGCCGTCTCTCCCTGATGCTCAGCAATCAAGACCTCGTACGCGCTGATGGCTTCGTCGAAACGACCCTGCTGTTCGCGCGCCCAAGCGATGCCGAATTGGGCCCGGAAGCCCTGATCGTCGGCGGGCCATGCCTTGCGATATTGACCATACGCGGCTTCGGCACGCGCCCACGCTTGCATCGCAACCAATGCGTCGGCGGCTCGCAACTGCGCGCTACGTTTCATCTCGGTCGACGCGTCCGCGTGAGCCGTCACGCGTTGCAGCGCCGCCAGCGCCTTCTTGGCCTGGCCGACCGCAAGCCACGACTCGCCCGCCAACACGCTTGCCGACGGCACCAACGCGCTCTCGGTGAAACTCGTACAAAACGCCTCGAGCCTCTCGGCAGCCGCCCGATGATTGTCGCGCTCGTACTCGCTCGCGCCGAGTCGATAGAGTGACTGTGTCCGCAGTGCCAGTGGATCATCGCCTGTCAACCGCTCGAGCAGCGGGCTCAACAGTGCCACCGCAGCTTCGTGCCGGTCCTGCGCGGCCTCGATGGACGCCAGCTCGAGCGCCGCGAACTTGCCCAGCGAATGGTCGGCATGCTGCTGAACGAGTCGGCGATAGTGTCGCGCGGCCTCGTCATGGCGCTCCAAAGCGCGGAGGTTCCGCGCCTGTTCGTAGTACCAGGCAATCCGCGACTCGGCGTCCAACATCGATGCGTCAATCTGCTGCAGCGTCGCAACGGCCGCCGCGCGATCGGAGCGTCGCGCCTGTTGCCGTGCGCGCAACATCTGGGCCTGCGCCCGTAGCGCCGGCTCGACGTCGCCGGCCAGCAATTGAGGAAGCGTCGTGTCCAGAATGTCGTCACGACCGAGCGCCTCGCCGGCCTGCGCCATTCGCAGCCGATCCCCGGTCGTCATCTCGTCCGATCCCAGTGCCCCGTACTGCGCTGCCGCTTCGGTGTGGTCCCCGCTGCGCAATGCGAGCCAAGCCAGCTGGCGGCGCGCAGCAGAAACCAAGCCCGTTGCCTCCTGCGCCTGATCGCCGGCGACGACAGCCAGAAAATCATCACGCGCGCCGTCGTACGCTTTGAGTGCGATCTGCGCCAAACCGCGCTCGAACAACGCATGCGAACGCACGGCCGCGTCCTCACTCGCCGCCGTCAACGAGGCGATCGCCAGCGCCGAGTCGTCCTGCCGCGACTGGGCGATGCCCAGGCGCAGTTGGGCCGCCGCTCGATTGCTCGGCAGCCCTGCGTCGAGGTGCGCTCGAAACATCTCCGCAGCCGACTTCCACTCGCCGCGGTCAAAATGAATCGCACCCATCAGAAACGCGCCCGACTCTTTGACGGTAGCGACCACGTCGCGCCGGTACGCCGCCGCCAGCGCCGTCAGCGCCTCGTCATACCGACTCTCTTCATATAAGCACGTTCCCAGCAACAGACGAACCATGTTCGCGTCATCGTCGTCCGGCGCCACGTCGAGTACCTGTTGGTAGATGGCACGCGCCCCCGCAAAATCACGCATCGCAAACAGGCTGTCCGCGAACATCCGCCGTATCGCGCCATCGTCCGGATCTGCCTTCAGTATCGCCCGACACAGGTCGGCGGCCTGCTGATAGTCTCCAAGCTGGTAACGACAACTCGCAGCGTACCGACGAGCGGCGCCGCTAGATGCGTCGCCGGGAAACTCGGTACCGAACTGACCGAGCGTCTCGAGCGATGCTTCGTAGTGCTCTTGCTGCATCTGTGCAATCGCAAGCTGCAACAACGCCGACGACCGCAACAGCTTGTCGCCGTCCTGCGCCAACAAGCCGCGCAACCGCGCCTCGGCGCCTGCAGCGTTTCCGTCCAGCAAGTCACATCGTGCCAGCTCGTACACGACCGATGACGAATCCTTTGCATCGAACGGGAGTTTCGCCAGCACCTTCCGAGCCGCGGCAAACTCCGATCGATCGATATGAATGGTCGCGAGCGCCAGTCGCGCCTGCACGACGATGCCCGCGCTCGGCTGCTGCGCAAGTAGCTCCTTCAGCAAAGGCAGCGCCTCGTCACGACGCTCTTGCTGTTGAAGCGCCAACGCGAGCCCCAGCCGCGCCTCAGCGTGCAACGCCGGCGCCGGCCGCTCGAGGACGCGACGGAACGCCACCGCGGCTCGAGGCCAATCGCCCAGTGCCTGGTGCGCCTGCCCCAGCAGCAGAATGACCGGGCCGCCAAACTCATCATCGGGTGGTACGTCCTTGAGCCGCTTCCGCACATCCGACCACTCGCCGAGTTGGGCCGCCGCGAGCGCTCCGAAGTAGCGGACGCGTGCGCGATGCGCTGCGGGCCATTTTTGTACCAGGAATGCATCGGCTGCTTTGCGCGTCCTCGCGTAATCGCCTGCACGGAACCGACACTCCACCAGCAGCGCACCGGCCTCGTCGGCCAATGTGTGCTCCTTCAACCCGGGCAGCAATTCAGCGAGCCCCCCGGCGGCCTCGGCAAAAGCGCCGCCGGCCATGCGGGCTTGCGCCAGGAGAACCGCCGCCTCGACCCGCTGTGCAAATGTCGGCGATGCCGCCGGCGCCGACAACGCTTCGGCAGCGGCGTCCGCCTGTCCAAGCCGTAAGCGGCAGATACCCAAACCGTACCGCGCCTGCATACGCTCCGCCGCCGGGCGCTCCTTCTTGAGCAGCGACTCGTATTCCGCTGCCGCCAGATCATAGAGCCCGCGCTGCAAGAGACCGTTCGCCGCGTGCAGCGCGTTTCCCGTGCCGGAGTCGGCAACCGCGTCGTCCGCCAGAACCTTCGGCAACGGCATGCCCGCCAGCAAAGCCAGCAGAATTTGAACGATTCGATGCGGCGAGAAGACCATTGGACCGACTCCAGCGGCGCGCACCCCTTATATTCACGGGGGCGCCGTGCGATCAGGACTGCAAACCTTCTTCAAGACAACTGGAACCGTGTGTGCGCCGCATCCGATCTGCGGCGCACGTCGAACACGCTACGCTAGGTGCTAGCGCGGTTTCTCGTTGGAAGCCTCTCGTTCAGCGCGCCGCGCTGCTTCAACTGCCTCCTTCTCCGCTGCCAAGGCCGCCTCGTTCGCGGCCCGCACGTCAGCTTCGACGGCTCGCTGCGCCTCGATGGCCGCACGCTCGGCGAGCGTCTCGTCACGCTTCGCCTCCAGCACTGCCGCCTCCTCCGCGGCCCGCGCCGCCTGCTCTGCCTCGAGCGCCGCATTCTCGACCGACTCTAGCTGCGCCTGCAACGCGTTCTTGGCAGATTGATTTGCCTCCGCGACAGCTGCCTGAAAAAGCCGCTCCCCAGCTTCTCGAGCCTTTGCCATTGCCCGGCGTTCATCCCGCCCGGGTGCTGCGCCGTTCAACGCCAATTCGGCGTAACGCAGCGAGTCCGCGACATCCACGTTCACACGGTCGATGCTCGCGAGATACTGCTGCAACGACGCCGTATCGAGTCGCGGCACGCCCGCGCGCTGAATGATCGACAGCGCTTCCTCGTTGGCCGAAACGCGATCGAGCAGACGGAACGCGTTCTCCAATTCGCGCGCCCGAACACCCGAGGTCTGTGCGTCGTCGCGCACCGCCTTGGCCTGCTCGACAAGCTCGCGTGCCAACCGATTCAACGCATCGGCCTGCGCATCCACCTGATAATGGCTCTCCACCAGGGCCCGGGCGGCCTCCGACAACTGAGCGACGTGCTGCTCCTGATGGGAACTGCCGCGTGCCCCGCGCTTCCCGAGCGCCTTGGCCTTCTTGCGTAGTTCCTTAACCTGCCGCTCGAGCGTCTCTGCCTGACGGCGCAACTCATCCGCCTGCTGTCGCAAGACGTCTGATTGCACATTGAGCTGTTGCACCTGCTCTTGTTTGATCTCCGATTCACGCCGGGCGCGCTGCGCCAGCCCGCGAACCATCGCCGCTGCATCGCCGGAGCGCTGCAGGGCTCGATATCGCCCGCTCAACTGCGAGACCCGGTCGCGGATCGCCTGCCCCTCATCCGTCGGGTGAATCAGCTGGCAAAACGCGTTGAAGATCACGTGTTCGAGCGGGGTGCCCTGCATGTTGATCGACCGATCGTTGGTGCCGACCCGCTGGGCAACATCCGGCAACGCCATCAGGTTGTAGAGCGCGCTCCGCTTGCCGGACGGCAGCACGTAGTTGCGACGCTCATCACCCTCGCGGATCATCTCGACGAAGTGACTGAAGATCTCATGATCGCCAGCAGTACCGTGCACCTCGATCGCATCATCCAACGGTCGAACCCGCAACGGAACGTCCTCACGCACGAGCAATGCCGTCAGCAACTTCAGCTTTCGCGCGGGCAGCTCGTAACGTCGCACGATCATCCCGCCCGAAGCGCGTCCCATACCGCGACCGCTACGACTGCCGCCGCCGCCCATCCCGCTGCTACTCCAGCCGCGTTTCTGCAGCGCTTCCATTTCCGCCTGAAGCCGCTCCATCTTCTTCTGTAGCGTCTGGAGCCGCGACATCGCCTGCCGCTGGGGCATCGGACGATTCTGCGGGAAACTGACCATCGCGCGAGGTGCACGACCACCGACCCGCGGACCCGCGAACGACATCACCGAACCGCCTCGGTTCGACGACTGCGACTGACACGGATCCGGCACCGAAACCGAGACCTTCGGCGCCCGTCGTCCGCCGCCACGGTTCGCGGCCCGAGTCCGGTTGCGCGTGCGCTTCTTTTTCGAGCTGGAGTCGGCCTTGTTCGACACCTGCCCGGTCACACCCGTACGCTTGTCCGGCGTTGTCGGAACCGGCGCCGGCTTCGGCTTGGAAGGCGTCGGGGGACAAGCCCAGGCCGGAATCACCGTCCAGCTCGCGGCCAGAACCAACGCGACACAAAATGCTCCGGACCACCCCACGCCGGGTCGTTTGCTTTCCGTCATGACCATCGTAATTCTCCTAGCCAGTCGTCTGGCACTTCCGGACATCAATCCCACGCCCGCGGCGGACATGCCGCCACTCGACTGCGACCGCGCGTGAAGCAACGCCTCGGCGTACGCCCGCCGGCGCTGCGGCATCAGCCACGTCACCCACGCGTCACAGCTCAAATCCGCTTCTTCCCGCAACTGGCGCCGAATCCACCACACCAGCGGGTTCCACCAAAACAGCGCCGCGACCACAAACTCCAGCCGACACCACCAATGATCGCGCCGGCGCAGATGCGCCAGTTCGTGGCAAATCACCGCCTTGCGACCAGGAGCGTCCAACTGCTGCCAAAGCCGATAAGGCAGCACCAACCGCGGCACACGCCCACACCAGATCATCGGGGAGACCGCGCGATCCACCACGTACGTCACCGGCGCCGTGACCTGAAGCCGCTTCGCGACCGTAGCGACCGTGCGATCGATCGTCTTCCCCGCCGGCATCGCCCGACGCAGCAGACGCCGCATCGCGAACACACCCGGCAACTGAACCAGCAACAGCAGCAGCACGCCAATCAACCAAACCCGCACGGGAACGTTCGGCACCGCCAGCAGCAGCGCAGGCCAATCAAACTTGGGCGCCGTCAACTCGATCGATGAAACGCCCGCTGCCGGCTCGACCCCCTGCGACGACTCCGCCGACGGCTCATGCAAGGCAACACGCCGAACCGGCAAAGCGACGGGCTTGGACACCGCCGGCAGCTGTGCCGCCAAGGAACACACCGGCGCATCCAAAGCCGCACTGCTCCGCTCCACTACCGGGACGTCCGGCAATCGAGCCGCAGACCCGCGGCCACGCCCAACTCGCATCCGTTCCGCAACCTCACGCTCCGCATCGCGGCCGACCGGCATCTGACGCGCCACCAACTGTTTATCCTCAACGAACGGTCGGGCCTGCAACCGCGGCCGCTCCGGACGGGGTTCCGACGCGTCAACGACGGTCGGCGTAACCTCCGTAACCCGACCACCGAGGGCCGGAGCCGCAGACGGCGCCTCAACCACGCCGTCAGCCGCCCAAAAAGCGGTAACGTCGACATCCTGCACGAACCGCGACCAATCTCTCGGTAACGAACCCAGTCGCCCCGCCTCGACAATCGGCGGTACGAACCCGCCAACCAGCAGCGCCACGAGCACCACCATCCATAACGCATGCCGTGTTGCAGATCGGCGAACCACATATCGACAGATGGCCCACACGATCAGCACCAGCGGGATACCAGCCAGAGCACTGCGCCATAGCCCATCAAGAATTGTCGCCATCCACTCCATCGCATCTGCCCCTGTCTGGATCAGGACTTCGGATTCCGTCGGCCTTTGTCGAGCTTCTCGATCAAATCGTGTAGCTCGCGAATCTCTCGCGCGCTCAGCCGCTCGTTCTTGACCAAGTGCAACACAAGGGCCCCCGTCGCACCGTCGAACAGCTCGTCCACCAACGACCGCAACCGCGATCGGCTGATCACGTCGCGTGAAACCGTCGGCGAATACACGAACGCATGCCCGGAACGATCGCTCCGAACACACCCTTTCTGCTCCAATCGCGTCAGGAACGTCTGGACCGTGGTATAGGCCAAATCACGCCCCTGACGTTTCAACTCGGCCAGAACGTCGCGCACGGGCGCCGGTCCCAGGTCCCAAAGGACCTTCAGCACCTCGAGCTCCGCCGCTCCCAGTTCAATCTCGGACATGCTTTCTGCGAACCTCCATCCACCGCGTAGAAGCCGCGGCCCGACCGACACAGGCCTGCCCGGACAGACACACCGTCACCACCAAGACGGGTCAACACCCCGCATCGCGACGAACACACTTCCTGGACGAACTCCTACACCTGTCGGAGGAATAGACTACGACGCCTGTAGGAGCCAGTCAAGAAAATTCCCGGATTTCACAATTGAATGCCTGTCGATATGTGGATGTGAATCCACCCGAATAGTGGCCAAGAATCCACCCTAACTGGCCACGAAAAAAGCAAAGAAAAAATCTGCAGGGAGGTTTGCCTACATTACCAGCTTGCGAGCGAACTCCGTACCGGTTGGAGGCGCCGGGTGGATTCGCAACGAGATTCAGATTGGCGACCGCTGACACCACGAGTTCGACCCACCGGAAACTTGATCGAACCAAATCGTTGCCCAACTCAAACGACCACATCCGGTACATCGTGATTGCGCCTTTTGGTGGCCTTGGGGGTGCGCTCGTTGCAATTTCAGGTGCGAATACGCCGCGCTGTGTAGGAAAGCCTGTCCCTAGACACAGTTTCCACTACGACGTTTGTGTGAAAGTTGCACTTGTATTTTGGGGACTGCGCGCGCATTATTGTTCCCGTAGACGTCGAGGACGTTTTGCAAAAAAAACCGACCAAGGTCTGATCCACCTCGGCCGGCGATTGTTCTGGCTGCCACGTGCAATGGAGACCAGGAACAGCATGAAGATATCGCGTAAGGATGCGCTCAACAACCGAGAATCCAGACATTCCCAGAGAAATCTGGATTTGCGGCGTTCACCCCTCAACCACCTAACGTGGCCCCGTGCGCCACCAATAGGCGATCCACTCGGATAACGACCATGCTTGGAATGGGATGCACCCACGGGGTGCGCCGAGTGGTCAGCACCCCGGGGTGCGGCATTAACACCATGGAGATGCTATGGATAGCATCAGTGCTAACATTGTAATCAAGGTCTCGCTCGCCGATCTTATTCGGCTAGCACAGCTGTTGGCCTTGATGTTACAGGACGCGTGAGCGTCCACGGATAACCCAAGAGCGGCTTAGCCGCCTGTGGCCGCCCCGGGCTCCATCCGGGGCGGTCACTACTCTGTACTATAGCACAATTGAGAGTCGCACTCGACCTCACCTCATCAGCATACACGCGTCAAAGCCCCGCGTGGCTCCAGGCTCTCGCCGGTAGAATCGTTCTCCCAATTCGAACACCGCCAGCCGGAGCTGGCTTTCGCCACGAACGCCCTCCAGCAAGGCTGGCCCGTGCTCGTTGTCTCAAGCCGGCACTCCGGAACCCCGTCTGGGAAGAGTCGGTTCGCGTGCCCGATGTTGAACTGATCGCACCCGGCGCAAAGCGACTCGAAGTCGATGACGTGCAGCGCAACAGTATTACCGTCGCAACAACTCATGTGAACGTCTCCAGCCGCCACGTGACCGGGACGGTAGGTGCCCAATCGACTCCGCCTCCGGGCTCGCCAAACGCATCCTCGGTTGCCGTGACGATGTTCAACGGCGAGCAGCGGCCATATGGCTGGAGGTCGATCGTGTCGGCTCCAAGCGTCGCAGTGCCTGGCGGGAACGGTGGACCGCCCGGTACGTACTCGCACCCCGGTAGGTTGTCCTCGTTCTGGTGATGGCCAAGTCGCCACGCAACACCCGGTCCGTCGAACGACAAGAAGCTCTGGATCGTGATGTAGTGCCACACGGAACACGTACTGTTCTCAAGGATCTCTTCTTCAGGTGGAAAACCAACACGGCGATACCGCTGGTAGTTGACCACGGCGATCTGGCCCGGAGTACTCCAAGTGCAGGCGTTGAGCGGGTTGCCGAACTCGTCGATCTCAAGCGAAGGGCGGCGTTGCAGATCCCATGTACCGTTGAGCGTGCCGATGACCTGCCAAGCCTCGACCGCGCCGCCTCCCGCAGGCGCCGGCGGGCGGGGCGGTGGCGGCGGGATGTTCGCGATCGTCAGTCGGACGACCGACGGTGAATCTTGCTGGAAGGCCAGGCGGCAGAAGTTGCAGGCCTCGCCGCAGCGCACGCGCTTCCACTCGTTGGACGGGCAACGTCGCAGCTTCCACGGATTGTCGGAGCATCGCTGAACCTTCATGGTTACCTCGATGGCGGACAGGTCCCGTGGAACCAGGCGAAGCAAACCCACTCGCCCACGACACCGTCATAGGCGACCGACACGCGCGTGTTCTCACGCAACAAGAACTCCGAGGTCAGGTTCTGGAAGTCGGTCCCGAAGCAGCGGACGCCGGTGATCGTCTCACCCGCAGCGAGGCCCGTCCTCGCCGATCAGCTTGACGTCAACGGTCGTGTTATGGACGCCGCCGGGCTGCACGATGGCTTGGCGGAAGGATTGGAGGGCCGATCCCGGTCCGCCGCCGGGCTGCACGAGCAGATCATCGCCGTCCTGCAAGTGTCGTCGCAGGACGGTCTGCTCGTGATCGCGGAGTCGTTGTACATCAGCGGGGTTCCACACGTCTACTGTATTACCTCAAGCTCCCGAACCTCGATGCTGTTGAGATGCTTGGAAACGTTCGCCCTGCAGACCCAAGTATCCACGCTGACTCTGACATCAAAGAACCCTAGAGAATAGTCGTTGCCCTCGCCTACGACGTCTTCGATCTTCTTAGCAAGCGCCATGCGAGTGGACGGAATAAACATCCTCACTGCAAACACTGCTTGATCGACAAAGACGACACTTCTCAATCGAATCCTTGATGGTGATTGACTGGAAAGACCACCGCCCATTGAGCTATGAATATCCTTTAGCATCGAAAGTACGGTGTCCTGTTCCGATGCCACATCGGTCGGAATGGCATCGTATGCCCGCTGCAACTTGAAGAGCTCCCATAGCTTATTGCCTGATCCGTTCGTAAACGACTCCGCAAGATGATCTCGCAACCGCGGAATCTCGTCCTTGACGACAAACGCCCGCATGTCATGGTTGTAGTAATGAGTATTGACTAGCCCGAGATCGAATGGGATGCGGTTAGTGTCTCGATCGATGATGAGCGCCGCGGGCTTGTTGGCCGCGGTACGCAACCCGAGCTCAAAAAAGACGTTCGCATTCAAGCTGGACATATCGCATATCGCGAACTCGCACTCCTCGATCCGCCGGACAATGCGCTCATGAATAACGTCGTCGCCCTTGGCTTCCGGATAGACAGGTTCTACCTCGAGCCCCTCAAAGGCTGGCTCGATCAAGCATTCATAAACATGCCGGAAGTGATTTGGGTCACCTCCGTACCGCTCGACCAGGTGTGATGGAGTTGAGATCGGCATCATGATAAAACAACGCGGTTTCTTATTTTTCGGCATGGCGTCTCTCCTTTCCGCCACGCATCTTATCCTTCCGGGTTCGAGGCGTCGCCCGAGCGATCCTCCGACGCGCGATCCGCGCATACTCCTTGTCGATCTCGATGCCGACGAACCGCTTACCCTCCAGTCCGCACGCCTCCCCCGTTGAGCCCGATCCGCAGAACGGATCTAGCACGGGCAGGTCGTTCGTCGATAGTCGTCGCACGAGTTCGCGGAGCAATGGGACGGGCTTCTCGGTCGGGTGGACGCGCTCGCGACCCGGCCGCCGAAACCGCATGATCGATTTCGGACGCCCCGCCTTGAACGAAAACCTCGCCCCCTTGGTCGCGAAGAGGATCAGTTCGTGCTGCGGCGCGAACGTGCGACGCAGATCGCCCTTTCCGTGAATCTGCTTGTCCCAAACGACTTGACTGCGAAGTGTGAAGCCGGCCCACTTGAGCGCACTCGCGAACGCCTGCTCGACGTCCCAACGGCAGAAGCACGCGATGGCTGCCCCTAGTTTCAGCACGCGGTAGGCTTGGTCGAGCCACCATATCTGCGGGGAGTGGTCGTTCGCGATACGCCGACCGGCTCCGTCACGGTAGTCGATCCCGTATGGCGGATCGGTGACGACCAAGCCGATCGAGCTTGCCGGCATCGCACGCATCAGAACATGGCAGTCACCTTGAATCACGCTACACCTTCTGCCGTCGTCGTTTTCTCTTGATAGCACGCAAAAACCCCCTCAGGAACCCTACGCCATCAACACCTAGATCGCGTCTGGCGATTTCTGGAATGACCAGAAGAAGGTGCTCAAGCTCGCATCTAGTGTTGTACAGATACGTCGCGAAATCACCCGACTTGTGCATTTGCTGATGATGGTCGTAGTGCTCGTCCGTGAACTCGTCTAGCGCCTGTGATGCTTCGGACGACAGAAGAAACCCGCTCGTATTGATGGCCTGGTGAAGTTCGTCCCACGCGCGCCGGTGATTCTCGTCGTCATAGGCTTCACTCGTGCTTCCCTTTTCTTGGGCTACACCCAGTTGACCAAAGCTCTCGAAGATGGTGTGGATTGCTACGATGACCCTGGAATACGCCTGCAATCGCAGGTCCCACCAACGCTCGCTCCGGAACCTGCCAAAAGTAGTCCATGCAGTTAGTGGAGTGACAATCATCGCCACCACGGCAGAAATCAACGCGGCGGTCGTGGTTGAATCGGCTAGCAACATCGGAGAGGCTCCTTTCTCGTTTATCATCTTTATAACGCCTCTCCGACAAGATCAGTAACGCCCTCCGGCGTCGAATCCGGAATCCGCAGCCTCGCCGTCTGAAACCGATCGACACTGGTGTAGGACGACGATGGTGACAGCGCCACGCGCGGGATCAGCCCCGACACGCCGCCGGCCGTCACTGCACGCACGGTGTAGAACCGTTCCTCGCCAACTGAGAGCGGCGCCCCGACCCACTCGTACTGCGATTGCTCCTCTTTGAACGTCACCGAGGCCAGCGGCGCGTCGAAGTTGAAGTCCGTCGATCGCGTAGCCTGGAACACATCGAAACGAATCGGCAGCGCACGCTCGCGCTTGCCGCTGTAGATCCATCGTAGGATTGGCCGCAGGTCCGGCGTCGCCGAAACCGAAAGGCACGATGGCGTATTGGGTAGCAGGTCGACGAGGACGCCCTTGTCGTACACACGCGTCAACACTTCATCGACTTGCAGCTTGCCGCGCTTCCCGCCCCCGGACACCTGTACGGTCGCGTAGTGATAAACGACATCCTCGTCATGCGTGACGTGCGGGAATTCGACCAACTCGGCTTGTGAAGCGTGCATATGCCCGACAATCTCGGCGGATCGCGACGTCGAGCCGTCGATCGACGGGATCGGCAGCCTGTCCCCACTCCAGCGCACGAGCAAGTGCCCGCCGCCGGAGAGCAAACCAGCCAAAGCACGGACGCCCAGTCCTTTCGGCGACGTGAGTCCGTAGGCATTCAAGCGCAGCCATGCGATCTCGGTTGCGTCGAGCGCCCGATCCCAGACCCCTAGTAGGTCAACGCCCGCGTCCAGGAATACGCCCGGTGCCCCGCTGTCTGCAGCGCCGACAATCAGGTCATTGGCCTGCTTGGCTTCGGCTCCCACTGCGGGCGTAGCGGCGAGCTGCGCGTCGACGTAGGCGCGCGCAGTACTTCCGTCCCAGGTGATCACATAGTCATGCCAGTCACCGTCGATGCCATCTATGGGCGTTGACGTGCCGCGCAGCGTAACTTGGATGAACCCAGCCGCCGCGAGCAACCCGAACGTTCCTCCGAGCCCTCCGCGGCTTACAAGCATGCCGAGCATGTTCGCTGGATTGGCTCGCAGGAGCACCGTGAACTGCTCGGCCGAGTCAGCGAATAGTTCCGTTCCCCCAAACGCGGACCGACTGGTGTCGAGGTACCCGCTTGACGCAAATAGCAATTGCAATGCGTACCCCGCGGGACCGGAGACCCAGGCTGACGACGCGCTCTGATTTCGGAGAGTCGCCGATGCACCACCGACGGAATCGTAGATGTCACCCGCGTTACCCTCGGCAAGCGAGTACCATGCCTGCAGCCCGACCGTGATCGGCAGGTCACGCCGAAGCGGATACGGGAACACCGGCTTGTGCGGGATCAGCCCCACAGCAACTCCGTTACGCGTGAGAGTTGGACCAAGGCGGTTACGGCTTGCCCGGTCGGCGGACCGACCACGAACCGCACGTAGTTGGTTTCGAGCGGCAGCTCGACGAAAGCAATCTTGATCGCGTCGTTGCCCGTCTTGCCTACGATCAGCGCGCCGAACGCGTACCAGTTGGTGTTGTCGGGACTAATCTCGACCTGAACAGTCGCCGCCGCACTGGGCCCGGTCGCCCCGTTGGTGAGTTTGACAGAGACCATCGTGTCGTAGCGCGTGCGGAGATCCTGAGCAGCGGTCGTCTGGCCACCGCCGGGCGGTATCGACTCGCTATCAACGACCGTCACGAAGTCCTTTGTCGCTGCCATCGCATGCCTCCTCGATCAGACTCCCAACCGCTCGCGCATCTGCTGCCCGTGGAGCGCGCCGAACGCCCCCCTTGGCAACGCGTTTGATCAGCTTTGCATGCTCGGGGCGAAATCGGATCTGGACGCGTTGGAAATCACCACTCATGCCGCCATGGCATACCGGGAATGCCCAGCATACAAGGCATATTGATGAGGATTTGAGGTTTTTTTGATGGCAGCTCCCAGGAAACCCAACTTGCAGTTTCGTGTGGAGCCCGAGATGCTCGAGACGATCATCCGGTTCTGCGATCAAACAAACCGCGATCTGCCGACCACCATGCGGGCGATTGTCGAGATGTTTTTCGCCGAGGGCTTCGACGTTGCCAGCAAGCGGCTCAATGCTGGCCTATGGAGCGAACGTGCCGAACCGGTTGGTGAGGAGGAGATTGCCGCGGAGATCGCTCGGCTGCTGCGAAAAGCCGAAGAGCCGCGAGCAGCCGACCAAGAGAGCGCTCGTCCAGCGAAAGCAAAAGGCCGACGATCCGCCGGATGATCTGGTGTTTCTTGCTTCCCTGCATGGGTTGATCCCCCTGTCTCTTGCCCCGATGTAGAGCACGCGTTTCGTCTGGCCGAACCTCATGCATAAGACCTATATACACCAGCTAGCTAGCCGCTGTAATGGCCGTTCTGCGGGTTCCGCCATAAGTCTACGAGCGGTATCAATGTCGGGTTGCGGGACCGAGGCGCCGCGTCGTCCCTGACGCGCGATTCCCTGACCAGACGCCTTCAGCCCGTGGCTGGTAACCGCCCCCGCCCGACACCCCCTTGGGCCACTGGGTACGGTTCTAGCATTAGGGTATTGTTTGGTATCTATTCGGTCAAGGTTTTTTGCCTTGCCTTTTGGCAAACTGCCGTTCATCCTGGTCTACATGGTCATAGAAATCGAACCTTCAGTGCTGGCGTGTCTGCTCATCGCCCACGGGATCGTCTGCGCTTTCGTCGGCTCATACTTCGGCGAGGCCAAGGGCCGATCCGTACTAGGTTTCTTCCTGGGTCTTTTCTGGGGACCGTTGGGCTGGATATCACTTCTGCTGTTGCCAGCCAGGCCTGACGTAACGGCCGAATACATCCTGAAGGTCAGAGATCAGCTGACCATTAAGGGTGTCGGCGCGGACGGGTACGCGCGCGAGGTCACTCGGGTCGTCCTGCGCGAACTGCGCGCGCAATCACAAGCCAAAGATCCAGACGCCGAGGCCTTTCGAGAGTTCCGCAATCACGACTGACGAGAAATGCCTAGAGGTGTCAGACCCGCTCAGCCAGCGCGCAACCGAAGGTCGTTGGCGCTTAACGTGGGAGCCTTTGCATGATTTTCTTGGCGGACTTAACTATTCCTGTGTTTCCGGACTGCGCCTGAGATCCTAAGGCCCAGTGCCATTTTCCGCGCCGCTCCAACCACACTCCACCTCTACCTGAGTCTGACGTCCCAAGAACCGCTAGGTCGTTTCCATTACCGTCTTCGACTGTGAAATCCGCCCCCCAAAACCGAGCGCTATTCGAGGACGTTTGAATCAGAGCGCGGCGATATGATCCGGCAGCTTTAAACCAAACCCCGGCACGCCCCGCATCCGAAGCACCAAATCTCCCGATGTGCTTTGCCGGGGCTGATTCTACGTCATAGTGCCTAGCATAGAAATGCGCTGTGTTGTCAGCGCGCTGAGACAATACGAGGTTACCGCTCAAGCCCTTCCTCAGCCAAATACCAGCCCGCCCGGACTCGCCTCTGCCAATTTCGAGAATAGGATTTCCTTTCTCGTTTACGATGGTGAGCGAAGTAGTACTGAGTGGACTATGACTCCGGGTGCCGGACACTCCGAATAGCATGGTTAGCAACGCTACGCCAACCAAAGCGCAAATAGCATATTTGCCAATCGTCAGCCGCCGTTCCAATTGGTGCACTCTCTGAACTAGTTCTTCTATCTGACTCACTCTCACGACCCTCCACTCCCAAACACGGGGCCCACGTCTTTTCTTCCTGAGTTAACTGCTGCCGAATCATGATCAGTCCGAGCCTTGCCCGTTGAGTCGAACTTGTCCGCGGGACTGCTCGACGTGTCTTGGACCGGTTGCTCCTCATAGCTAATCGAAGTCAGGCCGCGCGAGACAGTTACGAGTACGATTGCTGCACCAAATAGGGCGAAAAACGTCCCGGGCGCCGCCCGCTTTAACATCAGCCGGTTGTCACCCCACGACGTGTCGAGGTCTCCTGCCTCCGCAAAAATCCGACTCAGGAAGAGTCGGTACCCCATGTAGGCGAATGCGAGCCCAGCGGCAATACAAAACGCCCTGTATATGGCATGTACAATCAGTTGGTCAATCATTGTACCCTCGGCGCCGATACGAAGGACGTCACTAGCCTACCGCTTCTGGCCCTCCATGAGCAAGAGTTTTCAATCCCTCACAACTCTTAGCCCAGCAAGCCATTGCATTACCCACTGATACTCATCGCTGCGCCCATTCGTGGACGGTAGATGTGCCACAACCATTACGACTTTCTCGCGCGTCCCGAACAGCAACGACATTTTTCGAAAGTGCTGCGCTTTGCCTGAGATCTCGAAAACAGTCTCGCAGTCTACAAAAATGGCATTATCCCCCCGCTGTATCGAATAGATGCTGAACGTCCCGTTCAGAGCAACGGCCATCCCAACCGACTCCCCTAACTGCCCAACCAACATCTCATCGGGATCCCAGCGATATTGGGCTCGAACCGCCTCCTGCTCAACTGGATCAACCGGCAGTATCGATCGTTGCATCCAGGTGTCCGGCCGCATTACATAAACCGCTACGGACGGGTAGCTTTCAATTGGTCTACCGTGGAACATTCCGAACTGAGTGCGTTTCTCCCGAACCGCCCATTGATTCATCATCAAATCAAGCACTGGCGCAACATCCATCGGTGTTAGGAAACTCTCCGGCCCATATTGATGCTGCCAGTCTTCCCCCGCGGGGACACGGACGAAGACGTCTCCCTCCTCGAGCATCGTAAAGTCAGCTGGAAGCGTGGGAACATCAGCAGGGTCGAGCCAGAGCTCAGAGAAGTCTAGCACTGGCTTGCTTGGCGAGAACGTCTTTCTTAAAGCAAGCAGGTCAGCCTTCTCTCCCTCATGCTCTTCAATCAAGCTGGCGATCCGGACCTCATAGCCCTTCTTTTCTACGTTAGATTGCCAGCGTGCGAGATAGAGCACGACCGCCGCCGTGACACTCGCCGTCGCTACCGCGCCCACCGCTACGATGCGGAAAGGGTGATTCTCAATCGTATCCTTGAGCCCCCGTTTGGCTCTTCGGGGCTCCACAGACTGCGGCCCGTCGGACGGCGTCTCGGCTACGGGCGGTGGCGGCGCGGAGTCGCCTTCATCGGTCGTGTTTGGTTTGTTCGTGTCCTTCATGACGACAAAGATTAACCCCCAGTCCCTTCGACGTGCAGCCGGAACGGGAATGTCCGGCCCAGAATTTTCTTATTGACAGCCGATCCCGAATTGTTGTATACGTCCAGGTGAGGCTAGCGCGCTCGCAAGAGCGCTTCGGCATCGATTGGATGACAAGGACGTCACCGATGCCGAACCGAAACGGATTTCGACGTCGATCCAACGCGATCGACACCCGCAACTCACTCCTCCGCTGCTCGCCGCTTGCGTGTTTTTCCTTTGCGCCACTCTCGGCTGCAACACGTTCCAGCCCAACGCGTTCCCACGCGAGCTCGGTGTGGCTGCCCAGCAGACCTCGCTGGGAATCATCGACCAGGCCAAATTCGACCGCGTTCTTGCGCGGCTCGACGGCCAAGTGAATCATCGGCGGCGGCGCCCCCGGTGCATCGTTCGCGCGGCTCGCATCCCAGGCGCCGACCATGGCGACGTCAGTCGAGGCTTCTACCCGCGTATGCACGATGAGTCCTCCCGCCTTTGATTCTCTCCGAACAGCCCAGCGGCGCCAATCAAGGGCGGCGGACCTCCGACAACCTCAATTTTTGCGCGGGCGGCGTCGATATACGTTACAAAAGTGCGCGTCGCGCTGCCCGGCGTCCGCCCGGCGCCGACTCGTCGGCGTGCCTATAATGAAAGTGGTATGATTTTGAAGATCGCGAAGGACCACCAGCGCTTTCGTCAGATCGTCAAGGGCAAGATCCGCGGCGACTTACGCAAGTTCCTCACGCGCGGCGAGCTGATCGGCAAGGAAGGCAAGCACCTGATCAGCATTCCCATCAAGGGAATCGAGTTGCCCCATTTCCGCTACGGCGACAACAACGACGGCGGCGTCGGCCAGGGAGAGGGCAAACCCGGCGACCCGGTCGATAGCGACGCCCAGGGTGTCGGACCCGGCGGCACCGAACCCGGTCGGCACATCATGGAAGTCGATGTCACGCTGGACGAGCTGGCGGACATCCTCGCCGAAGAACTGGCGCTGCCGCGCATCGAGCCCAAGGGCCGCCACAACATCACCACCGTCAAGGACCGGTATAGCAGCATTCGACAAACCGGACCGGAGTCGCTCAGACACTTCAAGCGAACCTTCCGCAAGGCGTTGCAGCGGATGATCATGACCGGGGCCTACGACCCGGACAATCCGATCATCATCTTCGAACGCCGCGACAAGCAGTATCGCAGCTGGAAGCCGATCAAGAAACCGGACTCCAATGCCGTCATCGTCTACATGATGGACGTATCGGGCTCAATGGGTGCCGAACAGAAGGAACTGGTCCGTCTCGAGGCGTTCTGGATCGACGCCTGGCTGCGACGCAACTATGACGGCATCGAGAGCCGCTACATCGTTCACGATGTCCAGGCCAGCGAAGTCGACCGCGAAACCTTCTTCCGGATCCGCGAAGACGGTGGAACGAAGATCTCCAGCGCCTTCAAGGTCTGCAAAGACCTGCTCGATCGGCACTACGACCCCAACGAGTGGAACACGTATCTGTTTCACTTCTCCGACGGCGACAACTCCTCGGAGTCGGACTCGCGCGAGTGCTGCCGTGTACTGCGCGAGAACCTGCTGCCACGCTCGAATCAGTTCGGCTACTGCCAGGTAGCCAGCGCCTACGGCAGCGGTAACTTCATCAACGTCCTCCGCGAACATCTCGATGATGTCGAGAACATGGTCACATCGCGGGTCAACACCAAAGACGACATCTACGATAGCATCAAGGCATTCTTCACTGCCGGCCGCTAGGCCCGGGCAGCAAGCTGCCAGGATGAGACCCGTGTCTACGCCTCGGGCACTCGCAAACACGATCCCCCAAACGTCAGGGTGGGGCGGGCGTCTCGCACGCCAACGACCCGTCGCTTGCGCTCCAGGCTCGCTTGGGCGCTCCGGGCGGTAAGGCAAGAACCCGACCACGACGAGCCGCGAGCGCGTCGGGTGGCAGCGGGGAGCAAGCTCCTCTGCGAAGCCCGTGTCTACGCCTCGGCCCTCGCAAGCACAATCCCCCAAACGGCAGGGTGGGGCGGGCGTCTCGCCCGCCGACGACCGCCCAGTCCCACGCTGCTTTCCGCTATACTGGCAACGTTATGTTACGTATCGGTCCGATCGAACTACCCTTTCCGGTGGTGCAGGCGGCACTCTCCGGCTACAGCGACGCCGCCATGCGAATGGTGGCGCGCGCCCATGGTTGCCCCTATGCCATCCACGAGGTCGTGCTGGATCGGCTGCTGATTCAGCCAAGCAAGCTACACCGCAAGATCTTCTTCGTGCCGGAGCAGGATCACCCGGTCGCCGGCCAGATCATGGGTGCCGATCCAGTCGAATTCGGCCAGGCAGCAGCGGTAATGGCCGAGGTCTTCGACGTCATCGACATCAACTTCGGCTGTCCCGTTCGCAAAGTCCTCGGACGCTGTCGCGGCGGCTTCCTACTGTCAGAGCCCCACACTGCGGTCGAGATCATCCGCCGCGTACGCGACGCGGTACCGACGCCGAAACCGGTCACGGTGAAGATGCGCCGTGGGATGGACGACAGCGTCGAAAGCGAGCGTAACTTCTTCCGCATTCTCGACGCCGCCATCGAGATTGGCGTCGCGGCCGTGACCGTTCACGGTCGAACGGTCGAACAGCGCTACGTCGGTCCCAGCCGCTGGCCTTTCCTCGCGCAGGTCAAACGGCACGTGGGTGACTTCCCGATCCTGGGCAGCGGCGATCTCTTCACGGCGGATGATATCGTTCGCATGCTCGCGGAGACGAACGTAGACGGCGTGACGGTGGCTCGCGGCTGCATCGGAAACCCCTGGATCTTCCAGGAGGCACGCGCGCTACTGGCAGGCGAGCCCCAGCCAGAGCCGCCGAGCGTTGCCGAGCAGGGGCGCGTGATCCGCCAGCACTTCGAATATGCAGAACAGACCGAAGGCCCGAAGATGGCCTCACGCCTCATGCGCAAGTTCGGAATCAAGTACAGCGAGCTGCATCCCAGCGGCCAGACCGTTCGGGACGCATTCGTCCGAACACGCAACCGGGACGACTGGATGACCGTGCTGGACCGCTGGTATGACCCCGCAGTCGATTGGCCGCCCGGCGTTCGAAAGCACGGCCCAGGCGACCTGGTCGCGGCCGGGGCCTGCGGCTAAATCCGACGCGCGAACGCTATCCGAAACAGCTGATGTACCTCATTCCAGGCGGACGACGGTGCCGGCGCTACGAATCTGCGTCACGATTGCTTTGTCGCTCAACTCCGGGTCGACCGCAATATCCGGCAACACTCCCCGCCCGTTATCGACGCCGCTCGGACGGGTCCAATGGGCGCTCGACACCTGCGCCGTGATCCCGCTATTGGGCAGCAGCAGCGGCGCAACCTCGCCGTAGTAGCTGGCCAGCCCACCCGTTTCTTCGCCGACGATCAGCCCGAGTTCGTTGTCCTGGACCAGGACCGCGAGATCGACGGCCGCCGAAGCCGTCCAGCGATCCGTCAGGACCACCAGTCGACCGGGCCAGGCATCGGCCTGCGGCTGCAGCGTGGTGGGTCGGCTGGTCAGCCATTCCCCATCGATCTCGTACTGCGACCGATCGATCGGCCGGAACCATTGCAATGGCAGTAGCGCATCGAGCAGCCAGATGGACGAGACCTGCCGCTGATGCATCCCGGAGACCTTCTGCGCAACACGGTACGCCTCCGAATAGCGCCAACGCTTCTGGCCACTACGGATCGGCTTCTGCGCGACGCGCCGGAGCAGATCGTACGCCAACGCGGTCGATCCACCGGAATTGCGACGCACATCGACGATCAACAGTTGCGTGTCGTGTTGCGCCAACGCTGCAAACATCTCGTTCAGCGTCGCGCGAAAGGCCTCACGCTGGCCGGCGTCAAACGTCGGAATCCGCAGCAGACAGGCGGCGGCGTCCTCAAAGAACGCGAATCGAAACGTTTGATTAGCGGCCGCGGTCGACGTGCCGGACGTCAACGACGGAAAACGGTAGGGTGCCGCGGGAACCACGACATCGTGCTCTGTTCCGTCCGGGCCACGAACCCGCAGCTCGAACGACTCGGCCGGACCGCCCTGATACCACAGCAGCGCGGGCAGCAGCAGTTCGAGTTCTACCAGTCTCTTCGAATCGGTCTCCGCCGAGATGTAGCGACCCAACGACGTTATCAGTTGATCCAGTGACTGGTTGCCGACGCCGCGCAGCAGCGCCCCAGGACGCACATGCTCCACATTCACGCCCTCGGCGACGTCCTTGATCACCAGGCCGCCGCGCTGCGCGCGCAGCAGCAGCGGAAACGCGGGCTGACCCGACCGCGTGAACGCGAAGTACGATCCAAGCAGATTCGAGCGGGTATGCGCGTCATCGAGCGTCGCCAACGCTTCCGCGACAACCAGACGAAGCGCCTCGCGCCCGACCGTCTCGGGAAGCGAGGCCTTGGCGGCGCCGATGCACTCGGTCAGCGCCGACCCGTCCGCGGCCGCCTGCTCATCCGGGTGAATTGCCCCCACCTGACGGCAAAGGTAGTCCAGGTCGGCAACCGCTTGAGCGCGCGTCAACTCGGAGAGCCCCCGTGTATACGGCGCCCGCAACAGACATCCGGGGGCAGTCACCAAGATCATTGCCAGCCCGGTGAAGATGAGTCCGTGCGTACAAAATGCCTTCGACGTCACGCTTGTCCTCCTGTCTACCGATGTTTGATCGCCTCCACGCACACCTTGTAGAGTGGGGTGCCCCACCTCTCACATGAAAAGACGGGCGCAAACCTGACCACCAGCCAAATTTGTTTGCACCGCCGTACGCGAACTGCAATCGTCGAGCTCGCTCTCTTGTAAAATCCGAGAGACGCGATGGCGAAGACCGCCGATCCGCGCACACCGCCATTGGATCAGACACCGTCGTACCGGGGAGGTTTGGCATGCTGGCAACAATGCTCGTCGCGCTGCTCGGGAACACAGCCCTCGTTCAAGACGAAGCCACTACTTCGCGACCGCTACCGAAAAATTCCCCGGCGCTGTCCGCGAAAGAACTGGCGGGCGAGTACCAGGAGGGAGGTGGAATGTGGCGCGATGTACTCAGACTGTCGCCCGATCGGCGATTCACTTTTACGTCTGAGGGTGGCCTGGGGCCACTCGATATGGGCCGAGGCGGCTGGCGCTTCGAGGACGGCGTCATTCTGCTCGAACCGGACAAACAAACGAAGACGCTCCCGATGGGCCTGGAATCGCGTCTGATTCCCATCGACTGGGGCAGACAACGATACCTGGTCGCCGAATCTCGAATGCTGGAATTCTGCGATGCGATTCGACGGGGAGCGTTCAAGCCAGCAGATCTGTACTGGCTGCGCCATTCATCCCTGTTCCTCCTGCGCGTCGGCGACGAACACCACGATCCAATCGGTCTCCCAAACATCCCCGCTCCTTGGACGCCTTACCTCCATAAGCCGTTTACTGCCAAGATCAAGACCGTTCGAAAGGACCGCTCGTTCGTCGTCGACCGTGGCGTCTCAGCGGGTCTGGTCCTCGACACCCGGCTGCGAATCGCCGACCCCAGCGGCTGGCGCGGTTTTTCGACTGGCTGGAAAGTCATCGCGGTCACGGAAGACGAAGCACTCTGCATCCCAACGGAAACAACCTACGACGAAAGCATCGTCAAACCTGGCGCAACCCTTGTCTCCGCCGGCAAATGACGGGACCATCGATCAGTGCGGTTCGGCAGGGTGCGTTCCCTTCAAGGAACGCAGTCAGGGCACACGTAGCCTCGGCTATCCGTCGATCGCTTCGCTATCCGGGTACGTCGCGCGCCAGATGAAGTGGAAGCATGGGATGCATTCCAGACCGTCGGACAACTCGCCAACCGGCCAGGCGCGCCGCGCGTCGACGTCGACCGCAAGCGTGATCCGTTGGTCCTCCACCTGTATCGTCAATGGCGATACCCCCTGTTCGGCCCGGTCCAACAGCACCTCGATCGGAATGTACCCTGTCCGTGACGGATGATCACCGCGACGCCGAAAACCCAGCACGCGGCGCTTGTTGACCTGACCGGGATCGAGGCGATTCGCGACCGGGAACATGAGGTCATCGTGCCCGTAGTATTGCGCGAATGTCCGCTTGTAGAGCTGGACGCGTTGCACGTCGAGCTTCATGACCCGCGTCTGAGGATGACGTTGCGACCATTCGCCCCACGGCATGACCGTCGCCGGAACGACCTCAAGGCGTCGTTGCTCGTCAACCGCTGGACCGGCTATCGGGGCCGCCAGGATCTGGCTCCAGAGACTCTCCTGATCCGGCACCGGCCGACGATCGTACATCAGCAGGTTTCCGTTCCAGACCAACCCGCTCACCCCGAATGTCATCACTTCGCCCGCAACCCGACGATCGAACACTGCCGTGCTGTCGCAGAGCGGGTCATAGGTGACGACGATCGGAGTATCCGCGATCGTGTCGTTCACGATCTGGTGCCACGCAAGCAGCCGCAACGGGTAGGCCCGCGCTTCCCCCCCGACCTCAACCCCGACCACCGGATCGCTCGGCACGATGAACTTGTGATGAAAGTTCTTACGCAGCTCAGCGTGAAACGTCCGCGATGCCTCGACCGTGAGCATCTCCGGTTCGCTCAGTGCGACGACACCATCCTTCGGGAAGCCTGCCGCGACCAGCGCATCCCGCGAAACGGTGCAATTTCCGAGCGAGAACCCGTAGGACGCGACCGTTCGGCCGTCGCCAGGCGCGTCGGACGGACTGGTCATCACCCAGACGCTGACCCGCCAGGCGGCAATCGCCGCCATCAACACCCCCGCAACCAGCAGAATCCAACCCCCACTCCGAAAATCGAGCCTGGCTACCGGTTCGTGGCCGCCAGACGGATTCATCGCTGTCCTGCGAGCAGCAAAATCAACAGCAGCGGCAAGTAGCAAATGCTGTAGAAAAAGACCCGCCGAGCAGCTCCGTCCGTTGGCTGCCGAAGAAACTGCCGTACCCCCGCCAGCATCCACACACCCAGGGCAACCGCCCCCACAACGAACGGCCAACGCGTGAGCCCCAACGGCGCCAATCCCGCGGTAACGATGATCAACAGCACCGTGTATGCCAGCATGGTCCAGCCGGTCAATCGCCCCGTCGGATCGTCGTTGGGCAGCATGCGAAACCCGCCCCGCGCGTAGTCGTCGCGATAAAGCCACGCGAGTGCGAAGAAATGCGGCAACTGCCAGCAAAACAGGATGGCAGCCAGCAAGAGCCCGCCAAGCTCTACACGCCCGGTCACCGCGGTCCAGCCCATCAATGGCGGCAACGCACCGACAACCGCGCCCACGAACGTGTTGAACGGCGTGCGCGTCTTCATCGGCGTATAAACCAGTACGTAGAGCGCGATGGTCAACAACCCCAGAATCGCCGTCAACAAATTGACATACCAGGCCAGGATCAACGGACCGACAACCGCGCAGGTGCCCGCGAAGGCCAGCGCCGCGCCCGCCGAGATGTCGCCGGCCGGGATTGGACGGCGCTGTGTCCGGCGCATCCGCCGATCACGGTCCGATTCCAGCCATTGGTTCAACCCGTTCGCGCCGAACGCCGCCCCGGCGGTCCCCACGATCGTCGCGAGCAAATGCGGCCACGCGATGCCCGACTCAGCCGCCAGGACGTACGCGACCGCCGTCGTTCCCAGGACGAACGTGCTGAGCCGCACCTTGGACAGCTCGCCCAATGCGCTGGCGGTCCGCAGTACGGATATGATCGGAGCGGGCCGTGCGGCCCGCGCTGTGGTGACAATCGGCATGTTTCCCAGGTCCAATCCGCCGGTTCGATCTCAGCGGGATTGTATCGCGAAACCCGTCATTTTCGAACCCCTCTAACGCCGCGACGTTTCGGTCCGATGCACGCAGTCCAACGCCGGACTCGGACGTCCGGCGCAACACCGGGCAGGCGGCGTAGACGCCGGCCTCATAGAGGGAGCTTGCTGCCTCCTGACAGACAGGGACATTGCCCCCTTCCATTGCCGTGCTACGTAGAAAGCCCGATCAATCCGCGACACTCACCTTCATGCGAAATCCTACGGGAACGAGAACGTCGTGATATCCCGGCGGTCGTCCGGGCCGATCAACTGGCCCCCGAACGTATCGACGTTGGCCCCGTTCTTGATCCGAACGGTAAAGTTCGTCGGCCCGGTAAAGCTCGAGAACGCGTAGTAATCGACCCAGACGCGATACGTGCCACTAGGCGCCCGACCGTCAGGCCAGAAGATGTTCTCGGGGCCGAAGCCGTTGATGTCATCCACGTCCAGCTGCCCACCGGAGCCGCTGCTCCGATTGCCGTACCAGATCGTCTCGCCGAACGGGTCGACGACGTATAGATCGATGTCCGCGAAGGTGTCCCAGGTCAGGGTGATCTGCACATCGCCGGTACCGCAATTCGCACACGGATCGGGACCGGGATCGGGCTCCGGCTCGGTCGGCGTGCTGACGATATCAACGAACGCCGGCTGGCAAGGCAACAGCGGAATGCTCCGCTCGAGCAACGACTGCCCGTCGAGATCATCCACAATCTCGATGATCGCCGTCTCCCCGGCACCAAGCGGCTCGATCTCCAGACGATTGCTCCCCGACCGCAACGATTGTCGCAGGGCCGCCGCGGTCGTCGTCAACGCGTAGTTGCTGCGTACGACACTTCCGTTGAGCCGCATGCGTACTCGTGACGTAGCCCCACTGGCCTCGGTACGCAGCGTGACCGTGATGCGCGTCGATTCGGTATTGAGCGCGGACTCGCTCAACGCGATCGGCTGGTTCGGATCCAACACGATCTGTCGCGAACTGACACCGAACGCGCCGCTTGCGTCCGTCGCCGTGAGGCGAATCGTCGGCGTCCGTTGCTCCGTGCCCACGAACAACTCGCCGCTCCACTCCCAATGATTGTCCGCACCCCGGGTCAACGCCTGGCTCGGATCGCCGGCGAACGGCGCCAGATCGACCGTCACGGAATCCAGCGGCGTCGTGTGCCCAACCCGACACCCGACCGTCAGCACCACGGACTCGCAGTCCACATAGTCCGCATCGATCGTCAGCTCTCGAATCTGGGGCGGGTCACGAGGCGGCGGTTCCACGATAATGCTAAGGGTCGCAAAAGCAGTCTGCCCCTGGGCGTCAATGACATCCAGGCGATACGCCGTGGTCACGTTCGGCGTGACCCGAACCGGCGCATCTCCATCGGCTCCATCCCAACCCGCCGCCGACCACTCGAACGTATATGGCGGTACGCCGCCGGTCGCCGCGGCCCGGAGAAACGTCGATTCGCCCTGAATCAGGTGCTCCAGGTTTGCGGTTGCACGCGCTTCGAGCGGCGCTGGCGGATCGACAACGCCGACCGAAAGACGCCAGCAACGCTCGGGTACGCCGGCATCGGCCTCGTATACGTAGACAAACCGCGCACCACGTGCATCCGTCGCGGTCAACGCCACGACCGCCTGATAGCTGTCCATCGCCGGCGCCAGCGGGACGGTGTCGGGCCCGCCGATCTCCGACAGGTCAACCCTGCCCTTGCGCAGCTTGAGACTTCCGGGAACGGTGACGGTGACGGTCTGCGACGCCGACGCCACAACCTGGCCAAGCTGACCCTTGGTGGATTCCACCGACCAGTCGGACCCGAGCGCGCCGTCCGGAACCGCGCCGCAGGCTGCGGGCTTGGTACGGAGAGGATCCGGGTCCGTCGGTTCCAGCTGCGTCGGCATCGGGGTCGAAGGGCACCCGGCGACGATCAGCAGCGACAGTGCTGCACAGACAACAATCGCGTACCGCATGAAGTATCTGAACCAACGGATCATGTCTGTCCTCCCGAGTAGACTGGCCGCTATCGGAGCCCCCCCACAGAAACCCTATCGGCGATCGGTAGCCCCAAGCGTCCCCTGACGCGATAAGCGTAGCACCACGGGCCCTGGCAAGTCAACCGCCGCAGTCTGCACCGTGCGGATCGGCGCGCCAAATTGACGCCCACGTCCGCGGTGTGGTACAAGAAGCGGTTTGTTTCTTTTCCAAACGGAAGGTCGCCAACAAAGGAGGTAGACCGTGAAACTCAGTGACGCTCGCAAGAATGCTGTGACCGCCGCCACCAATTGGAATCGCCTCTCGCCGAACGGCAAGGGCACCGGTGCCGAGCAGCAGCAACCGCAGCGCGTCGACGAGTATTTCGGCTGCGACGTGTTCAGTCTGCGCGTCATGCGGCAGCGGCTACCAAAGGATATCTTCCAGCGACTGATGCGCACAATCCAGTTCGGCGAAGGCCTGGATGCCCAGGTAGCCGACGTGGTTGCGAACGCGATGAAGGACTGGGCCATTGAGCTCGGTGCAACGCACTACACTCACTGGTTCCAGCCGTTGACCGGCCTCACCGCCGAGAAGCACGATACGTTCGTCCTCCCCGACGGCGAAGGCGGCATGGTCTACGCCCTCACCGGAAGCGACCTCTGCCAAGGCGAGCCCGACGCGTCGAGCTTCCCATCCGGCGGTCTGCGCGCCACGTTCGAAGCGCGCGGCTACACCGCCTGGGACGCCACCAGTCCAGCCTTCGTCGTACGCGGAGACAAGACCGTCACGCTGTGTATTCCGACAGCGTTCGTGTCGTGGACCGGGGCCGCGCTCGACAAGAAGACCCCGCTGCTGCGTTCGATGGACGCGCTGTCCAAACAAGCGATGCGGGTCCTCAAACTGTTCGGAACTGACGAAGGCGTACATCGCGTCTACACCACGGTCGGCGCCGAGCAGGAGTACTTCCTGATCGACCGCAACCTGTACTACGCGCGACCCGATCTGGTCGCAGCAGACCGCACGCTGTTTGGCGCCCGACCGCCGAAAGACCAGCAGCTCGAGGATCACTACTTCGGGTCGATCCCGCCGCGCGTGCTCGCGTTCATGGCCGAGGTGGAACAGGAGCTGTACCGCGTCGGCGTTCCGGTCAAGACCCGGCACAACGAGGTGGCGCCCGGACAATACGAGATCGCTCCACTGTTCGAGAACTCGAACGTCGCCTGCGACCATCAAATGTTGCTGATGGAGACGCTCAAACGCGTCGCGCCGCGCTACGGCTTGCAGGCGATCCTGCATGAGAAGCCGTTCGCCGGCATCAACGGCTCGGGTAAGCACAACAACTGGTCGATGTCGACCGATACCGGCGTGAACCTGCTCGATCCACGCGAAGAAACGCACACCAACCGCCAGTTCCTGGTGTTCCTGTGCGCAGTGATCCGTGCGGTCGACCTGCACGCGGACCTTCTGCGTGCGGCAATCGCCTCGGCTGGCAACGACCACCGTCTCGGTGCGAACGAAGCCCCACCGGCAATCCTGTCCATCTTCCTCGGTGACATGCTCACGGACATCATCGAGCAGATCGAAAAAGGCGCCCGCAAGCGCACCCTCAAGGGCGGTGCGATCGACCTCGGCGCCTCCTCGCTGCCGCAGATCCCGCGCCACTCCGGCGACCGCAACCGGACATCCCCGTTCGCGTTTACGGGCAACAAGTTCGAACTGCGGGCAGTCGGCGCGTCCGCAACGGCGGCGTGGCCAAACACCGTCCTGAACACGATCGTTGCCGAGTCGCTCGACTACGTGGCCACGGAGATCGAAAAGGGCCTCGGCGTGCGGCCGAAAGCCTCCAAACTGGACGACACGGTCGACAAGCTGCTCCGACAGATCGTCCATGAGCACAAGCGCGTGATCTTCAACGGCGACAACTATGCATCCGCCTGGCACAAAGAGGCCGAAAAACGCGGACTGCCCCACGCCCGCGACACGGTGGACGCGCTCCCCGTCCTCCAAGCCCGCAAAGCGAGCCGATTGTTCAGCAAATACAAGGTGCTGGACAAGGCGGAACTGGAGAGCCGGGCCAACGCGTTCATGGAGAAGTACGTCAAGCAGATGACGATCGAGACCGAGTCGATGGTCATGATCGCCCGCCAAGCGATCCTGCCCGCGGCGCTGCAGCACCAGCGAAACCTCGCCGACGCGCTCGGCGCAGTCGAGGCCGTGGGGCTCGACAGCGATCGGCAACGAGATGAGCTGCAGGATTTCGTCGCACTGGTCGACGAATTCACCGCAACCACCGACAAGCTGGCGGCGATCAACGGCGATGACACGGAAGACGCGTTCAAGCACAGTCGCGCAATCCAAAAGAAGGCCAAGCCGTTGATGATCAAGCTGCGCGACCTCGGCGACCGCCTGGAAACGCTCGTCGCCAATGACCTGTGGCCATTGCCCAGCTACCGCGACATGCTCTTTATCAAATAGGGAGCTCGTGCGGTCGCGACGTGCTCTCTATCAAGTAGCACGCGGAAAGGTGCCACGCCGACGCGCAGCGATCGGCGTGAAGAATACCCCCCAAAAAAACAAAGGCTCTCCACCCCATCTTGGGGTGGGGGCCTTGCCTTACACATCACGAGCCCCGAGCGCAAGCGAGGGGCTTCGGGAGCGCGGCGGTCGAGTAGCGCCGGATTCA
>JANQNU010000044.1 GCA_028279405.1 Phycisphaerae bacterium | reverse complement strand
GTACCACTTTAATCGGCGAACAGCCGAACCCTTGGGACCGCCTTCAGCCCCAGGATGTGATGGGCCGACATCGAGGTGCCAAACGACTCCGCCGCTATGGACGCTCGGGAGTCATCAGCCTGTTATCCCCGGAGTACCTTTTGTCAGATGAGCGATAACCCTTCCACACGGGATTACCGGGTCACTAGGGCCTACTTTCGTATCTGTTCGACCTTTATGTCTCACAGTTAAGCCGGCTTGTGCCCTTACACTCGTCGCACGATTGCCAACCGTGCTGAGCCGACCTTTGCACTCCTCCGTTACCTTTTGGGAGGAGACCGCCCCAGCCAAACTGCCCACCTAGCACGGTCCCCTGCCCGGATTCACGGGTCAGGGTTAGGCAACGACTAGCACAAGGGTGGTATTTCAAGGATGGCTCCCCAACGGCCGGAACCGCTGGTTCAAAGCCTCCCACCTATCCTACGCATGTGATAACCGGTACCAATACCAGGCTGCAGTGAAGGTTCACGGGGTCTTTCCGTCTTGCTGCGGGAACGCGGCATCTTCACCGCGAGTTCAATTTCACCGAGTCGGTCTTTGAGACACTGCTCCAGTAGTTACGCCATTCATGCACGTCGGAACTTACCCGACAAGGAACTTCGCTACCTTAGGACCGTCATAGTTACGGCCGCCGTTTACCGGTGCTTCAGTTGCAAGCTTCGCCCGAAGGCTAACCTACTTCCTTAACATTCCGGCACCGAGCAGGCGTCAGTCTGTATACGTCCTCTGTTCGAGTTGGCACAGACCTGTGTTTTTGATAAACAGTCCCCAGAGCCGTTTCTCTGCGCCCTTCCGCCGAAGCGGAGAGGGACCCCTTATCCCAAAGTTACGGGGTAAAATTGCCTAGTTCCTTAAAGACCGTTCTCTCGAGCGCCGTTAGGATACTCTCCTCGCCCACCTGTGTCAGTTTTGGTACGGATCCGCATTTCGTCACCGGACGGATTTTCTCGGTCATGTCTCCATGCACTTCGACAACCGATTGGCCTCGCCCTTTCGGGAACCCTCTATTCTCGTAGTGGGCTGCACTTTGACATGACGTCCCCGCCGGATCAACCTAATACGGAGTACAGGAATATTAACCTGTTATCCATCGACTACGCCTTTCGGCCTCATCTTAGGGCCCGACTAACCCTGGGCGGATTTACCTTCCCCAGGAAACCTTGGGCTTACGGCGAGCGGGATTCTCACCCGCTTTATCGTTACTCATACCGGCATTCTCACTAGTACGGGCCGACACCACTCCTTACGGTATGGCTTGTATCTCCCGTACTACGCTCCCCTACCGCGCTTACGCGCCCGTAGCTTCGGCATTGCGCTTAGTCCCGATCATTATCGGCGCCGATCTTCTCGACCAGTAAGCTATTACGCACTTTTTAAATGGTGGCTGCTTCTAAGCCAACATCCTGGCTGTCTCGGAAAAAAGACATCCTTATGCACTCAGCGCAATTTGGGGGCCTTAGCTGACGATCCGGGTTGTTTCCCTTTTGAGCATGGACATTAGCGCCCACACTCTCACTCCCGGGATAGTCGTTGCGGTATTCGGAGTTTGACAGAGGGAGGTACCCGGGAAGGGCCCTCGTCTCAATCAGTAGCTCTACCCCCGCAACGTAGTGTCCCGAGGCTGCCCCAAAAGGCATTTCGGGGAGAACCAGATATCTCCAGGTTTGATTAGACTTTTACTCCTCCCCACAGCTCATGCCATAACTTTTCAACGTTAACGGCTTCGGTCCTCCAGGACGTTTTACCGTCCCTTCAACCTGGCCATGGGTAGATCACCTGGTTTCGGGTCTACCACATGCGACTCAACGCCCTGTTCAGACTCGCTTTCGCTATGGCTCCGTGCCGGAAGCACTTAGCCTTGCCGCATACGGTAACTCGCCGGTCCATTATGCAAAAGGTACGCGGTCAGCCGTCCGAAGAATCGGCCTCCCACTGCTTGTAGGTACATGGTTTCAGGTACTTTTAACTCCCCTAGAAGGGGTTCTTTTCACCTTTCAATCGCTTTACTTGTTCTCTATCGGTCGTGTGAGAGTACTTAGCCTTGCAGGGTGGGCCCCGCATGTTCAGTCAGAGTTCCACGAGCTCCGACCTACTCGACCGTTGTAACGCGCCTGCCGCATACAGGACTGTCACCTTCTGTGGTCGGCCTTTCCAGACCGTTCCGCTCAGCTTGCCACAACGTATGGCTCAAAGCCATGGGCTGTTCCGCTTTCGCTCGCCGCTACTGACGGAGTCTCGGTTGATTTCCTTTCCTCCAGGTACTTAGATGTTTCAGTTCCCTGGGTTCGCTTCTGCCGCCTATGCATTCAGCGACAGATGACACCATCCGGTTGCCCGGTGATGACGGGTTGCCCCATTCGGACATCCCCGGATCAAAGCCTACTTGGCGGCTCCCCGGAGCTTATCGCAGCCTGTCACGTCCTTCATCGCCTTCACACGCCTAGGCATCCACCATGCACCCTTAGTAGCTTGACCACATTTATGAATCCCTGAAATCAGAAATCCATCTGCAACCAAGCCGCACCTGAGTAATCATTCATTCGTTCATCGAGAGAGCGGGTCCGCCAACAAACCAACCGCGTGAAACCACACAGTCAGCCGCCGCCGGAACCGGCTCAGACTACGGTGAATTGCCCCATGTCTTCCACCTATGAACTTGTCAAAGAGCACAGCCAGGCACCGCGGAAAATCCCGCAGCACATGACTCGCCGAGCCGAAGCCCAGCTACCCGCCGAAGCGGGCCGAAAACCACTGCCGAGCACGGTAACCCGCACCCGAAAATGCCCTTCGGCTCACCTCACCGCCCGCCGACTCGATAATGGAGCCGACCGGGATCGAACCGGTAACCTCCGCGTTGCAAACGCGGCGCTCTCCCAATTGAGCTACGGCCCCGATTCCGTTCCCTGGCCAGGAAACTCCTAGCCACAACCTCGCGGGCCTCAGCCGCCGCCCTTCGCCGTGTTCCAGATCAACAACACAGCCAGAAGGACCATCGCAAGGTACGTCAGGAAAACGTCCATCAAACGCCAGTCTGCAAGCTGCTTACCAGCGCCTTCCTGAATGGGCCCGCCTGGATTCGAACCAGGGACCTCGTCCTTATCAGGGACGCGCTCTAACCAACTGAGCTACGAGCCCGTTTTGCCGAGGCTGCCCGCCGCCGGCCAATCGGCCTCGACGCTCAAAGTCACTCAAAACACGGCAAAAGCCGCGTTCCCGCCGCCTCATAAGCACTCAGCTCATTTATCGGCGAGCCACGTATACTACGCATTTCCAATTCAGTGTCAATCGCGCCGGATTGAAATTCCGCGAAATCCACAATGATAGGGCGATGTTCGTGTCCTGAGGATCAACGTCGCATCCGACGCAACCGCCCGACGTTCACCACGTCCAGATCGCGCCCCCGCTCGTCCTCACCCTTCGGTGTCTCGATCACCATCGGCAGGCCTGCGAACCGCGGATCCCGCACGATATGCCGAAATCCCCGAAAGCCGATGCAGCCCTGACCGATCTCCGCATGACGGTCCCGACGCGATCCGAGCGGCTGCTGGCTATCATTGAGGTGCCAGCAGCGGATTCGGTCGACGCCGAACAATTCGTCGGCACGCGCGACCATCGACTCATACGTCTCCGGATCGCGAATGTCGTAACCCGCAGCAAAGACGTGACAGGAGTCGAAACACACCCCCACCCGCTCCGGCTGCGCCACTTGCTCGATAATCGCCGACAACTCTTCCAACGTCGCACCGAGCGTCGTCCCCTGCCCGGCGGTCGTTTCCAACAAGGGCATCACTTCCAACTCCGGATGCGCCCGCAGCGCCCGACTCAGCATTCGTGCCACCCGTCGAAGCGCAACGTTGCGGGCGTCATCCTTTGCCGCTCCAGGGTGGAACACGAGGTACGGGATTGCGAGTTGATCGCACCGCAGCAGTTCGTCGACAAAAGCCGCGTAACTCCGCTCCTGCAGCGTCTTGTCCCCGGACGCAAGGTTGATCAAATACGTGCCGTGTGCGACGACCGGACCGAAATCCGAATGATCGGCGTGCAACGCATGCCAAGCCGCGACACTCTCGTCGGCGAGTGGCTTGGCGCGCCATTGCCGCTGGTTCTTCACGAATACCTGCACCGTATCGAACCGCAGATCGAGCGCCGCACGGATCGCATTCTCTACACCACCCGCGATCGAGAGATGCGCTCCGAAACGCGGCGATGCCGACCTTTTTTTGACCACTGCCATTCAACGGTTTCTAATGCAACGCGTGACTACCCGTCAACATCGTGTCACGATCGTCCTGGCGTCGGCAAGCCCGCAGCGCCGAACCCTGCTCACACAGCTCGACGTACCGTTTGAAGCGGTCGGCAGTCCTTACGCTGAGCCGTCTTCGAAGCCCGACAACACCTCGGCGTCCGCATGGGCCGTCGCGCTGGCTCATTTCAAGGCCCGTTCGGTCGCCGACGCGCGTCCCCGCCAATGGACGCTCGGCGCCGATACTGTCGTCGACTGTGCCGGTCGGCTACTCGGCAAGCCTGCCAACGCCGACGACGCGCGGGCCATGCTACAGCTCCAGGCCGGCGCGCGCAGCACGGTCATCACCGGCCTCTGCCTGTGCCGAACCACCGACCGCACCGTCAACAATGTCGAATCGGGCCCCGTCGGCATCGAACGCTATCTGACCGCCGTCAGCACCACCGTCTGGATGCGCGACGATCCGCTTCTGATCGAGCAATATATCGAGACCGGGGACTGGGCCGGAAAAGCCGGCGCCTACGGGATCCAAACCGTCGGAGACGCCCTGGTCGAACGGATCGACGGCAGTTTCTCAAACGTCGTCGGACTACCACTCGAAGTATTACGAGACCTGTTCGCCCGGGTCGGAATCCCGACAGCAAGTCCGCCCTGACGCCGGATCCCCGAACACTAGCCACTTGATCCCCTCGCTTGCGCTCGGGGCTCGTTTATTGAGTGTCTGGTTCGTGCTGGGGCCTGTGGCGTAGACACAGGCCTCGCAAAGGGAGCTTGCTCCCCCTCTTGTTTGCGCTCGGGGCTCGTCCTTGGATGGCACTGGCCCGGTGACCCACCGTTCCAGGGTAGGGGACGCGTTTCGCACGCGCCGCCAATGAGGCCGCCAGCGGTCGAACCCTGGGGCACCCGCGTCGAGCAACGTCGGCCGCGATGGCCCCCCTCGTCAATGCGTCCCATACCCGACGACCGCTACCGGTAAACGATTGATCCGATCGCATCCGGCCGCTTTTCCGGCCGCACACTGATGCCGCGAAAGTTGCGCACCGATACCCCGCACGGATCAGCAACCAACGGCGGTAGGCTGAACGACCTGGCAAGTTATCGGAATCCACACGTGGGCGCACGACTCGAGTCCGGGATCACTGACTACCTGAGAGAGATCAAGCACTTCGAGCTCCTCACCCCCGAAGAGGAACAGGAGCTCGGACAGCGGATCCGTGCGGCGCGCGACTGCGAGCTGCGCTTCGCGCAGGGCGAAATCACCCTCGACGAACGGGAGACGATCCTCCGTGAGGCCGCATTCGCTCGCGACCGGATGATCCAGGCCAACCTGCGATTGGTGATCAGCGTCGCGAAGCACTTCCGCAACCGCGGTTTGCCAATGGAAGACCTCGTCAACGAAGGCAACGTCGGGCTGGTCAACGCCGTGGATCGCTTCGATCCCGAGGTCGGTTCGCGCTTCAGCACCTATGCGGGCTACTGGATCGATCAGGCAATTCGACGGGCAGTACAATCAGCTCAGCAGATCATCCATATTCCCAGCTACCTGATGGAGCACATCGGCGGGATGCGGATCGCTCTGCGCGAACTCGAGGAAGAGCACGGCCGGCAACCGACGCTCGAAGAGCTTGCCGATCACATGGGCATCTCGCCGCGGAAAGCGAAGGCCATCGCGCACGCAATCCGATCGTGCACCAGCCGCGGTTCGACATCCGCGGACGGCGACGACGCACTGGCCGAGTCCATCCCGGACACACGCACGCCACAACCACACGACGCGATCCTCTCCGCCTCGGATACGGACTTCGTGACGCAGATGCTCGCACGAATCAGCGACCGCGAAGCCGTTGTCCTGAAACTGCGGTACGGCCTCAACGGCGGCGGGAAGCGCCTGACGCTCAAACAGATCGGCGAAACCGTCGGACTCACCCGCGAACGCGTTCGGCAAATCGAGAAGGAAGCCAAGCGCAAACTCGAAGAGTACGTCGAACGCTACCTCTAATCCGCGAGGGTGCCCCATCCCTTCCAGGGATGGGGGATTGACGAACACCCCCTTCATTCACCTTCGTCGAGCAGCGAGCATCGCCAGATCCCCTTGCTTGCAAGCGACGGGTCCGGGCAAGTGCGTTTGACCGCTCGCTCGCGCTCGCGGCTCGTTGTGGACGACACTGGCTTCTGGCGCTAGCGCGAGCGACGGGATGCGGCACTGTTACTGGCCAAGCCGTCGGCGATCGCCGTATCATTGCCATGGTCAACGCGGAGGCGCGACGGATGGACGAAGCAGCAGCGCTCTTACAACAATACGTCGAGCGCCACAATCTTGGAGTGCGGACGGGCTCGTTCGCCAAACTTGCCGAGCTGTTCTCGCCAACCCTCCAGATGACATTCGACGGCTTGCCGATGGGTCCATTCGTCGGCCGCACAGCAGTGATCGCCGCGTTTGAAGAGCGTCCGCCGACGGACGAGTTGTGCGTCGGCGACATCATCTCGCAGTCGGATGTTGCCCAGACCACCTACGCCTGGGCACGAGATGCCGACGTGATCGAGGGAACGATCGAACTGCGGGCCAAGGAGGGTCTAATCGATGTCCTGCGAATCGTGTCCCGCGCCGGCTAGATTCCCAGTGCGCGGCCGAGCACAGCCATCCGGACGGCGACGCCGTTCGCGACCTGCGCGCGGGCCAGACAACGTGCGTCGTCCGCGACCTCCACGCTGAGTTCCACCCCGCGGTTCATCGGTCCGGGATGCATGATCAGCACGTCACGCTTGCAGATGGCCAGGCGCCGGGCATCGAGCGCATAGCCATAGACGTATTCGTCGACCGAAGAGAAGGCCTTGCCTGCAATCCGTTCATGCTGCACGCGAAGCATCATGACCACGTCTTGGTCGGCGATGACGGCATCGAAGTCGTGGGCAACGGTCGCACCGAGCGCCGCAAATGATTCTGGCAACAAGGTCGGCGGTCCGACGAGCGTCACCGCTGCCCCCAGCTTGTGGAGTCCGGCGAGCGCGCTGCGCGCGACGCGCGAGTTCACGACGTCACCCACGATCGCAACCCGCAGACCATCGATCCGCGACTTGCGCTGCCGGATTGTCAACAGGTCGAGCAGCCCCTGGGTCGGGTGCTCGTGACGACCGTCGCCGGCGTTGATCACCGGGATTTCCAGCCAGCGTGCCAGTTGGGCCGGTGCGCCGGCGCTGGGATGTCGCAAGACGATGACGTCCGCGCCGATCGAGGCGATCGTCCGACCGGTATCGAGCAGCGATTCTCCCTTCTTTGCGGACGATGCCGGGGAAGCGAAGTGCAGCACGTCGGCACCGAGCCGCTGGGCGGCGCGTTCGAAACTCAGGCTGGTCCGCGTACTGGCCTCATAGAATGCGACCGCCACGGTATGACCAGCGGCCGGCTGCTCCGGCAGGGGTGCGCGACGCCCCGCGTGTCGGGCTGCTTCGTCGAGCAGCGCTGTTATCGCTGTCGCATCCAGGGCGTCCAGCGAGAGCAAGTCCCATTTGTCGTCAATCGTCTGTTTCAGCACAGCGTTCTCATTCGATGGCTCCACGACGAACCGCCGCCGGTCATTCGCCGGACACCGAGCGGACGGTTACCATCTTATGCGTTTCGTCGACGTCCGGGCAGTGGCGAGACCCGGCAGACCGACGATCGATCCCAAACGCCACAGGGGCATGAGATCGAGGCCGATTGAAGGAGCACCATGTCAGTGCACGATGTGAGCGAAGTTCCCGCGGAGCTGATTTCCGCGATCCGCGCCGCCGAGCGACCCGTCGTCCTCGGGCATGTGACGCCGGACGCCGATTGTATCGGCTCGATCGGTGCGCTGGGACTCGGTCTCCAGCGACACGGTCGGACCCCTCTGCTGTGCGTGCCCGGTGCGCTCGCGCGCTCGCTCGAGTACCTGGTCGGCGTGGGAGAACTAACGCTGCAATCGCCCGCCGACCTCAACGGCTGCGATCTCGCGATCGTGCTCGACACCGCGAAGGACAAGCGCGTCAACGCAGGCGAGGTGGCGCGGGCGCTCGGCGATTTGCCGATCGTGAACATCGATCATCACGCGACCAACCAGGGTTTCGGCCGCTACAACTGGGTCGATGCCAACCGCAGTTCCACTTGTGAAATGGTCTTCGAGTTACTCACGGCGCTCGATGTGCCGATTACACCTCCGATCGCGACGCTGCTCTATTCGGGCATCTTCTCCGACACGATGGGCTTCTCACTATCGAATACGACCCCGCGCAGTCTCGACGTGGCCCATCACCTGGCGTTGGCGGGTGCTCGGATCCCGGAGCTGTGCGAACGGCTGCACCGCAGTCAGAGTCGCGCCGAGTTCGCGCTACTCAAGGTCATCTACGCCAATACCCGCGTCAGTGACGACGGACGCATCGCGTGGAGCACCGCTACGCACGACGAGATCGTCGCCGCCGACTGCGATGCAAGTACGATCGACGACCAGGTCGAGGTTCCGCGGTCCATCGAGGGGATCTCGATTGCGATCCTCTTCACCGAAGGCGAAGCGGGCGTCGTGCGGATGAATTTCCGTGGCGAAAGCGGCCTTTCGATCCTCCCGCTCGCCGAACACTTCGGCGGCGGCGGACACCACGCCGCTGCAGGTGCCCGACGTCGCGGCCGGTTCGACTTCATCGTCGAAGAGGTCGTCCGCGCCGCCCAGCAGTACCTGCCATAGCGCACGTTGAGGACTTCCGGCGCACATCGGTGGCACTAGAGGGTTGACCATGAAGGTGGTTAGCGCGGAGTGATTCGGTCTTTCCGGGTGGCACTGGCGGCTTGTCCGCCAGTGTGGGGAACGTGCGTTTGATCGAGTCGCTAGTGGATTCAGCCGCGGTGCCCCACCCTCCTAGAGTGGACGACGCGCTTCGCGAAACATCATTGTGTCCCCCAGGGTAGAACCCTGGGTCACCAGCGAGCGGTTCACGACGCGCGAACCGAACGACCACGTCGCTTGCGCTCCGGGCTCGCATTGGAGCCCTATTGTTGCGCGCAGGTCCGAATACGACCCACATCACTTTTTGCCGTTTTTTTTGCCCCATCGAAGCCCGTTTCGACAGCCGACGCGGGTTGTCGAGCGTCGTCTGCGGTGAATGCAAGGGTTAATCGGCTACCCGCGTCGCGTTCGGCGCCCCAGCCAATGAATGACGGTCATCGCCGACTCGCGACGGCCCAGCACCAACGGAGGTTTTCAAGATGATCCGCACCGCTCGACCCCGCTCGAATCAGGACAACGCCGGACTCCGTCGTTTCAGCGCAACGCTCGCGACCTGCCTCGGACTGGCCGTCACCGGATCGGCCCTCGCGCAGGAAGGCCGTGCGGTCGTCGTGCACCCGCAGCCGAACGGAACGCCGGTCCAGCTGGGGCCGAACGAGCGCGTCGGCTCCGCAACCAGCGTCAACACCCCCGGCGGCCCCGCGATCGTCCTGCGAATCGATCAGCAGCCCCCGGCGCCTGACTTCACGATCGTCACGCCGAACGGGAATCGGATGTCGTTCCGCAACGGCGAGACGACACCGGGGACCGATATCCAGAAGACCTACCAGCGAATCATCGTCCAGACCCCAAACGGCGATAAGCCGGTGGTCATCATCACCTACAAGCGCAACGGCCAGACCATTGGTACCGGACGCATGAACTTCCCGGTCGGTTCGCAGACGCAGTCCGGCGCCGGAAACAGCGCCGCAACCGGCGGCTTCATCCCGCAACCTCCGGGCGCTGCGATGATGGCACCCGGCGCCTTCCCGATCCCGGCGGAAGACGAAGCCATGATTCTCGGCGAACTGGGCCTTCCGGACTTCCCCGAGCCGGATGTCTGGGCAGCCCCCGGCGGCCTGATCCTGCTCTTCGCCGATGGCGCCGAACCGGACGAGGTGTTCATGACCGGCGGCCCGATCCCCGGCGACATGAACTGCGACGGCGCCGTCACCGTCGGCGACATCAACCCGTTCGTGCTCGCACTGACCGACCCGCTGGCCTACGGCGAACTCTTCCCGACCTGCGACGCTCTCGCCGGCGACGTCAACGCGGACCTCGCCGTCACCGTCAGCGACATCAACGGATTCGTCGAGCTGGTGCTCGGCGGCGACTAAGACACGCGGGCCGACAACCCCCTGCCACAGCGTGGGGCCGTCAGCCACCGTCGGGATCTGCCCGCCCCTCTCACGATCCCCGACGGCATCAACGGCCCCAGCAAGCGGAGCGGGTCGCGCACCCTGAGAGCGCGGCCCGTTCTGCGTTTTCCATTATCGGCATCGGCTGTCGACCGTGCGGCTCCTCAGCACCAAGACCCCCATCACCTGCCGATAATATCACCAGCCCCCGCAAGTACGCCGCGACCTGCTCCACCTTACCGGCCCCTCAGATCGCACCCCGCAATCGTCCTCGTCAAGGCAAGTCATGCGCGGTCCGAGCCGATGCGAAGGCAGGATCGGCGGAACCTCTCCGCGTTCCACAGCCGGCGAACAGGGCCAATTCGACACCTGACTGCGATAACGCTGCGTCCCAATAACGAGAGGGGTTCGTAAGAATGCGCCCGGATCTCACCATCTTCCGAGCAACCGCACTCGCGATTGCGCTCCTCTCGGCGGCTCCATCCGCCCGGTCCGCCGCCCCCCTACCGCACGGCCTGCTCCGGCAGTCCCACTTTGCGATCGGACACACGTCGCCATCGCGCACGGCGCTGGTCTCAGCCACACAACGCGGTCGCATCGGCGCGATCCAGGCACGCCCCGGAGCCTTCGTTCGCGCCGGCGATCCGCTGATTCGCCTCGACGATCAAGCCCAACGGATTCGAACGGCGATCGCCGACGCACGCGCCAGATCTCAACTCGAGGTCGAACAGGCGCGCATCCGGATGGACAAGGCGCAGCGCGAGCACGATCGGGTCGTCAGCCTGCGCACGCGACAACTCGCATCGCAGAAGGAGGTCGCCGACACGCGGACCGAAGCGGACGTGGCCCGGATCGAATGGGAGACCGCCCGTTTTCGACACACACAGGACCAGCTCAATCAACAGCTACAGCAACAGCTGCTTGCCGAGCACCATACCGTCGCGCCCTTCGATGGCTTTATCGCCGAACGCTTGAAAGATGTCGGTGAAGCCGTCGACGCCCACGAGGGAATCCTGCGACTCGTACAACTCGATCCGCTGGAAGTTGCCGTCGATTGTCCGCTCGCGCTGGCGAATCAACTGCGCATCAACGACACCTTCGTCGTAACCCCTATGGATGCCGACTGGTCACCCCGGATCGGGAGGATCGTCTTCATCAACCACGTCGTGCATGCCGACAGCCGACTGTTCCGCGTGCGACTGCTGGTCGATAACCCGCGACTCGATTGGCTCGCCGGCATTCGAGTGCGCGTTACCGTCCCATCCGACCCCCAACATACCCGTCCCGGAAAACCCGTCGCTTGTCACGACCGCTTCCTGGGCGCCACGCAGGCAGTCGCCAGCAGCCCCGACACGGACGCGACCGAAGTGCCCCCCGAGAGTACACGCACCAAAAAGCCCGGCTAACTCGCGGTCACGCCGTCAGCAACCCGCTGGCTCGTCCGCACAACAGCGATCCACCGCCTCCGCCAGGGAACGCAGTCGGCGAGCCAACTCGCGATACCGGACCGCATAACGCATCTGTCGACCCTGCTTCTCGACCGACAGGACGCCCGCGTCGCGCAATGTCGCGAGATGACGCGAAACCACCGACATGTCCACCGAACAACAACGCGCCACGTCAGTAACCGTCTGCGGATCACAACACCGTACCAAACACAACAGAACCTGAATCCGTGTCGGATCGCTCAAGGCCTTGAAAAAGAGCGGATCCAGGGCCGAATCCAGCTGGCTGCAGCACTGCTGCCGCTCCACGATCGGCAACTTTTTATCCTTGCTTGCTTGCACATTCATGCAAGTATGTTATTATCCAGAGACGAGGATGTCAAGTGGTGGTCGGCGGCGCTCTGTCGGTGGCGGACGTCCCGTACGCGTCGGCGTTGCCTTGGGGCCGCGGGATCGTTCCCCGAACGAACGCCGGTCGGCTGGGATCGTGAACTGAACACATAGCGAAAAAGATAAGGAGTACCTTTCATGAGCATGATCAACACATCGGATTCGGATCGGGTCCGCGATGCGGTACGTGCGGGCTACGGCTCGATCGCGCGTGGCGAGCGGACTTCGTGTGGATGTAGCGGTTCCTGCGGGGACGGCGCGGCTTCGGTCGCAGAGCGTGTCGGATACGCGGCTTCGGACCTCGAACAGCTTCCCGCGGGTGCTGACATGGGCCTTTCATGTGGCAATCCGACTGCGCTGGCCTCGCTTCAGCCTGGTGAGGTGGTGGTCGATCTTGGCAGCGGCGGCGGCTTTGATTGCTTCATCGCCGGTCCAAGGGTGGGGCCAAGCGGCCGGGTGATCGGCGTTGACATGACGCCCGACATGCTGGCGAAGGCGCGCGGCAACACTGCTGCGTATCGCGATCGGAGCGGGTTGGACAATGTCGAGTTCCGGCTCGGCGAGATCGAACACCTGCCGCTCCCGGACGCGAGCGTAGACGTCATCATCTCCAATTGTGTACTCAACTTGTCGCCGAGCAAGCCGCAGGTCTGGCGGGAGATCGCGCGCGTGCTCAAGCCGAACGGGCGCGTTGCAGTCTCGGACCTCGCACTGCTACAACCGTTGCCGGAGACGGTTCGCACGTCGGTCGAGGCGTTGATCGGCTGCGTTGCGGGTGCGGTACTGGTGGACGAGACGCAGCAGATGATGCAGGCCGCGGGCCTGGCCCAGATCGAGCTGACGCCGCGCCCCGGCTACATGGAAACGCTCGATGACGTGCAGGACCCGCTCTACCGCGAGATCGTCGCGAAGCTACCCGCGGGGACAAAGCCGGCGGATTTCATCACCAGCCTGGACATCGCGGGACGCAAGGCCGGCTAATCAGAGGAGTCGACCCTGGAGAGGATATGGCATGAAGGTGCATAGCCCGCACTGATCCGGCCGTTCTGGGTGGCACTGGCGGCTTGTCCGCCAGTGTCGGGGCCGTGCGTTTGATCAAGTCGCTAGTGGATTCAGCGGATACCGCACTAGCACCCCCTGAACACTGGTAGCAAGCTACCAGTGCCACCCGGTGTTCATGCGAGACCCTCCTGAGGCCGCCTTACCTCAGATCATGCGATGCGTTTGGGTGGCACTGGCGGCTTGTCCGCCAGTGCTGGGCCGTGCGTTTGATCAAGTCGCTAGTGGATTCAGCGAATACCGCACTAGCACCCCCTGAATACTGGTAGCAAGCTACCAGTGCCACCCGGTGTTCATGCGAAGTCCTCGTGGGGCAGCCTTACCTCAGATCATGCGGTGCGGACCATTCGCCGACGCAGCAGGACCGAACCCACAAACGCGAGCACGACGCAAAGCAGGACCACCCCCCATGGCTGGGCGGCGGGCACGATCGGCGGCTTGTTGCCAATGCCGAACTCGGAAACGCAAAACAGTACGTCGTCACACGGCACCTGCTCGAGCATGTCGATGTTGTCCGTCTCCGCCAGACCGAGGTCGGCCGCAGATGCGAACACGTTGAGCCCGCCCGGCGTGGTCGTGAAGATCGCCGCCGGCGAGCCCATGCCTTCGAGCGACGGCGAACCGCGTGCCAGCGAGAACAGGATCTGGTCTCGATTTCGATTGAACTTGCCGTCCCCACTCTCAAAGATCAACAAGGCGTCAATGTCGTCGTTCGGCTGCAAGCCCAGCATCGCCGCCGATACGTACAGATTCTGACCGCCTGGGGCACCGGTGTTGAAATCGACGAAGATGTCTGCCCCACTGCCGGTACCGGGGAGCGTTAACAGCGACGGACTCAAACGCCGAGCCGTGAAGAACAACGGCGGCGGCGGCCCGGTACCAACAAGTGCCCCCGTTTCGGCGGCGCCGGATTTGACGTCATCCTGGGCCCCGCCATTCGGCTCGGTCGGCGATGTGTCCGGCGACGCGCTAAAGTCGATCCCGCCGGCATCGCCTTGGTTGCGCGTCTGCGTGTTGTTGTTCGAAACCCCTGTACCCACCAATGGCTGAATGCCCATGCGCGTAAACCGCCGAAGCGATATGAACTCGTCCGCCGCCTGCTGGTTAAGGCCTGCCTGATCCTGCACGTTGAACGGGAACCCCAATGCAACCAAGCCGGGATCCGGCGGAACCGCTCCCATCGACGCGCGATCCACCGAAAACCGGATCACGAACTCGGTCATCGTCGAAAAGCCGGCGTTGCCGAACGACAGGCCGTCCAGTTCATCATTGATGCTGTTTAACCCGAGATTCGCCCGATCGATGAAGACCACCGGACCCGGATGCCGAAGGACGTCCCCGGCATCCAACGGCGTCGCAATAATGGTCGGCGAGTTACGATCGAACGAATAGAACGGTGCAGGCAACGGGTTGATTGCCGTAAAATCCTCGGCGAGCGCAGGAATGGCGCACGCAAGCGTTAGCGCAATCAGGGCGAAACGGTACCGGGCTGGCTTAATCATCTCTTTCCTCTCCACGCTCGAGATGTGAACCGTAACAGGACATTGTAGGCCCCCGATTCAGGAAAGTTAACGATTATGCGAGCTCGGAAGCCGTGAATCAAATCGGACAACGACGCTCAAGGCGCCGCGATCCCCGCACCGTCCGAATAAATCCAAGGCGGCCACGGTTGTCGCTCGATGCGCATCTTCTCCAGCCACAAACGGGCCTGGAAGCAATAATGTTCTAGATCGTACTTCTTCGCGGCCCGCTCCAGTGCCTCCCGCATCGCCGCAACGTCACCGTCACGAGCCGCGACGGCCGCCTTGAAGTACCAGGCGCCCGCCTCGCGCTGGGTCGCCGCGAGACTACGCTCCCGGTCCTCCCCACGATGCGCCAGGTCGCTGATTTCCTCCCAGCTCCGTCGACCCTGCACAAAGTCGTACAGGCTTCGAAGCCATGCCGCATCCCAGTTGGTTGATAATGACTTCTCGAAGTCTACGGGGCGCGTCAGCAAGCCGTCCGGAGGATCGAGCCCGCACAGATGGTAACCCGCCCACAGAACCAGTAGCGGCTCCGCGTGGTCACCCACCGCCGAGGCCCCTTTTCGGAGGGCCGCCGACGCGCGCGCATCGTCCCCTCGACATCGCGCGAACAAAGCCTCCAACACGTAGGCATCCGGCTCCGGTCGATGGTCAGCCGAACCCGGATTGACGGTCGTCGCGTAGCGCGCCGCGCGTTGGGTCTCGGCCTGCTCGTACGCGCCGACCCAGAACAGGAGTCGCATGAGATACGCGTGGCGCGACATCGCTGCCCGTGAGACGCCCTCGAGCGCCTCCGGCGGAATCTCCCACGCGGCGATCGCCTGCCCCAGCAGACGGTCGCGCTCGGTCGGATCGTCGCTGTGCAGCCCCCAACTCTCATACGCTTCGGCGGCCGCCAGATACGGATACGGGTTGCCATCGCCGGCCATTTCGCGGGCAGCCTCGGCATCATCCAGCGCCTGCCGGTACGCCGCCTCCGCTTCGGCCCGGCGCCGATCACGCTCTTCCCGCGTACGGAATTCCTCGGCCCGGGCCATCCGCAACTCGGCCTTGAGCCGGTAAGCGATGGAACGAAAGTAGACCGGATATGGGTCCGTTGGTTGCAGATCGATTACCGCATCCAGCGACGCCCGCGCGTCGTCGAAGTAGTCGATCTTGCGGAACACGTACATCGCCTGATTGAGAACCCGCGCCCGATGCAGCATCGCTTGCGGGAAGCGTTTCGGATGATGCTCCTTGATCGCGTCGCGAAAGGACTGGTTCGCCTTGTCGAGATCGTTGTGGTAGTACGCCTGGCCGCGGTAGAAGTATGCGGGACCGGTCGCGGACCAAGGTGCCGCGGTCAGTAACGCGTCGGCGTGTTGCAGATGCTGACGCAGCTCTGCATTACGACCGGTGGCACGACATGTCCAGGCGAGCATGTACAGCGCTTCGACGTCCTCCGGGTGCGCCGCAACCCACGCCTGCAGCCGGGAGCGCGCCGCGTCGGCGTCGGGACGCATCTCCGCCAGAGCGCGAACCAGCATTGTCTTGCGTCGATCGCCGCCCATCCAGGACACGCGGTCCAGAACGGCCAGCGCGCGCTTCGACTCGCCGTAGTCGTCGAGGAGGATGTCGTATGCCTGATCGATGCGTTCGTCCGCATACTGCTGCGAGACGCGGTACAGCGCCGGGACGAGCATGGCCACCACCATCATCGCAGCGATCGCGATGCTGCGGGCCTTGTGTCGGCGAATCCAGCGCCAGGTCTTGCCCAGCGGCCCAACCCGTCGACTCGCGATCGGGAAGTCCTGTGCATATCGCCGCAGGTCACGCGCCATCTCCCCCGCGCTGGTGAAACGTCGCCCGGGCTCTTTCTCCATCGCGCGCAGACAGATCGTCTCGAGGTCGATCGGTACGGACGTGTCGATCCGCCGCGGCGGTACCGGCTCACGGTTCAGGATCTGGTCCAGTATCTTCTCGTATGTTTCTGCCTGAAACGGCCGCTGACGAGCCAGCACCTCATAGAGCGTCACACCCAGCGAGTATTGGTCGGTGCGTCCGTCGATCCGCGCCCGATCTCGCGCTTGCTCCGGAGCCATGTACGCCGGCGTGCCGACCATCTCGAAACTGAGGGTCACCCCCGGCTCGTCCAGCAGCCGCGCCAGTCCGAAGTCGGTGATGTGCAGGCTGTCGTCCTCACCCAACAGCAGGTTCTGCGGCTTGATGTCACGGTGGACGATCTGCGCCTCGTGCGCGTGGTCCAGCGCTTCCGCAACCTCCGCGAATTGTCGTGCGATCCGCTTGTAAACCATCGTCGGCCGCGACGACGGTCTTACGAAGGTGCCGGAAAGCAGGACGCGAATCGCCGAACGAACGCCGCTGGCCGTCGATGCCGTCGTCGACGCGGTCGATTCCGTTCCCCAGCGCGACCGCGGCGTATCGGTTCGATGCGTCTCGGGGACACCGTTGGGCGTGTCGGCATCAGCCCGGAGGTGAATCGGATCGCGCCGCAGAATCTCCGCGAGCGAGCGCCCCTGGATCAGCTCCATTGCGTAATAGAAGCAGCCCTGATCCTCCCCCTGGGCGTAGATTGGGACAATGTTGGTATGGTGCAGACGCGCCGCTGCCTGGGCCTCGTTTCGGAAGCGCGCAACGGCCCGCTCGGTTTGCAGCGCCCCGAGCGACAACAACTTGAGGGCAACGATGCGGTTCAAGCTGACTTGTCGGGCACGGTAGACGACACCCATTCCGCCGCGTCCCAGCTCCCCTTCGATCTGGAAGTCGCCGACCTGGTCACGCCCCTGGAGCGCGTCGACGGATTTCTTCCGTTCGACCTCGTCTTCGGGCATATGGTACAGGTCGTCGAGAGATCGCGCGGCACTGAGATCGCCGACGATCTCGCGCGTGTCGCGCAGGCGCATCGTGCATTTCGGGCAGCCGCGCACGTGGGCCCGGACTTCCTCGGTCTGGTCCCGCGGCAGTTCGCCTTCGACGAACTCGAGCAGCAGGTCATCGATCTGTTCGCAGGTCATGAGCCGGATTCGTCGAGTTGGCCGAGCTTCTCCCGCAGAATTCCCATGGCCTTGGTCAGCCGTGTCTTGGTTCCCGCAATCGTCAGCCCCACCGCCTCGGCGATTTCCTCGCGTGACAGGTCCTGAAAGTAGCGCATGACAACGACGCTGCGAAGGTCTTCGTCCAGCTCGTCCAGCACCGCCAGCAGCCGCTCGGCGCGATCGCGCTTGAGGGCCTTTCCGGCGGGCGTGGTCAACGGGTCGACCGCGTGTTCAAACGTCGGCTGCGGTCGGCGTTTTCCCCGTGCCGCCGCGACGTCGGGGCCGCGTTGACGGCGCAATTGGTCGATGCAGCGTCGCCGCGCGATTTGGTAGAGCCAGCCGCGGACACTGTGGGTCGGGCGCGCCGCCGCATCCGTTCGGCAACACGTATAGAGCACGTCCTGCACGAGGTCGTCTGCCGCCGCCGAATCATTGAGCATTCGCCGACAGAACAGGCGCAGTTCGTCCGAGTACTGCCGCTCGATCGCGGCCAGCGCCTTCTCGTCACCGGCCTGGAGCCGATCGATCAGGCGCTCCTCGTCGGCGGTCAACTGCGTCACTGTCGAATTGCGTCCATCAGCATCCATGGTGCACACCATATTACTCACCCGACGCGGAATCCAAAACGGCAAAGATGCGAGTATCATGTAGAGATGACCTCCGACGCGCACGGACGCCCCCAGACGCCGCTCCGTCGTCTGCCCGCAGTCGATGCCTTGCTGCAGCAGCCGGCCATCAGCAACCTGCTCGCAGAGTATCCACGCTCCGAGCTGACCCGCGCGGTCCGGATCGTCCTTGAGCGGCGCCGAAAATCGATTGTCGCCGGCGAATCAACCGACGTCACACTGCCGACGATCGCGCTCGACGTCCGCAGCGAGTTACAGCAGCGGGCCCGACGAAACCTCAGGCGGGTCATCAACGCTACCGGCATCGTCATCCATACCGGTCTCGGCCGAGCCCCGCTGGCAGAAGAGGCGATCGAAGCACTCAACGACATCGCTAGCGGCTACGGTAACCTCGAGTTCGACCTCGACAGCGGCCAACGCGGCGACCGGCACGCGTGCGTTCAGGCGCTGCTGTGCGAGTTGACCGGCGCCGAAGATGCGCTCGTCGTCAATAACAATGCCGCCGCCACTTATCTGACGTTGAATACGCTCGCCGTCGACAGCGACGCGATCATCTCGCGCGGCGAACTGGTCGAGATCGGCGGCTCATACCGGATGCCGGACGTGATGGCCGCGGCCCGTTGCCGAATGGTCGAGGTGGGCACGACCAACCGAACGCACCTGAGCGACTACGAGCGGGCCTTGTCGGAATTTACCGCCGCCGTCATTCGGGTGCACACCAGCAACTATCGCATCGAAGGCTTCGTCGCGAAACCGACACTGCGGGCGCTTGCGGCCCTGCGCGATCGCTGCCACGGCCAGTGGCACCTGATCGACGACCTCGGCAGCGGCTGGCTGAGCGACACGCTCGTCGCGCCCGATGCGAACGTGCTCGCGAGCGAGCCCAGCGTTTGCGCAAGCATCGCAGACGGCGCCGACGTCGCGTTGTTCAGTGGCGACAAACTGCTCGGCGGACCGCAAGCGGGCATCATCGTCGGACGACGAGAACTCCTCGCGCGAATGCGACAGAATCCGCTCATGCGCATCCTGCGCCCGGACAAGCTGTGCCTCGCCGCCCTCGAAGCGACGCTTCGGCTCTACCGCGAGCCGCGGACACTCATCGAACACGTGCCGGTGTTGCGCATGCTGCTGGCCACACCCGAGTCCATCCGTGAGCGCGCCGAGGAGTTGCAGGCCCAGTTATCCGGCGCACTCGGCGAATCGGCGGACGTCGCTCTGCGCGAAGAGGATTCATACGCCGGCGGCGGAGCGCTGCCGGCCATCGCACTGCCCACGTGGTGCGTACAAGTCTGCCACCCCGACTTGCGGATCGAGCAGGTGACCGCGGCGCTGCGCACCCGCGACCTGCCGGTGATCGCGCGGATCCGCGACGACGCACTCGTTCTCGACTGTCGAACGATCACCACCAACGAACTCGAACCGCTCGTCCTGGCAATCAGCGAAGTGCTACGGGAAGGGTAATCGCAGCCAAGGCCGATCACGACGACCGGTCAGCGAGCATCTTTTTCGTCAGTACCAGTTGCCCCAGATGATAGTGGCAGTGCTCGACGACGCCCTGCAAGTTACGGTAATAGTTGCCGTACTTTCCGTCCACGAAATCTTCCGCGAGTCTCTTGTCCGGCAGTTGCTCGATCAGCCGTGCGGCTTCCTCGACTTCACTCCACACCTTTTCCAGCATTCGTTGCCAGTCTTCCTGCGAACCGATCGGAGGATGGTCGAAGCTAAACTTGTCGTGAGAATCGAGCGGCCCACCCCTCAAGACCTTCAGCACCGCGGCGACGAAGTAGTTCATGTGGTAAACCTGCGCCACCAGGGTATGAAACGACCCGACCCGACAGGTTGCCTGCTCCCAGGTAACGTCCGCGAGCTGATCCTTCAGATTCACGGAGGTCCAGTTGCCGCCGAAGTAAACGGCCTTCAGGTGAGCAGCGATCTGTTCCGCTACGCTCGCCGCCACTATGTCGAACTTTCCGCTTGCGTAGCCCGCTCGGCAGTTCCCTGTACCGCCAGCAGGAGGTATTCCGCAACGTCCCGTCGGTCGACCGCTTCCTCACCCTGATCGGTAACGCCGTCGCCGATCATCGTCTTGCAGAACGGACACGCGGTGGCGATTCGGCGGTTGGGCGCGCCGTTCGGCAACACGCGGAGCAGCTGGCGTGTACGGGCGTGGTTGACCTTGCCGTCGCCCTCGCGGCTGCCCTCGCGACGAATCGGCTCCTCTTCTTTCCACATTTGCGCGCCGCCGGCGCCGCAGCACATTCCGCGCGATCGGCTCTCCTTGGCCTCGACCACCTCGAGCCCGGGAATCGCCCGCAGGATCTCACGCGGCGGATCGTAGATGCCGTGGTAGCGCCCGATGTAGCACGAATCGTGGTAAACGATACGTCCCGGCACCTCATGCTGCGGCTTGAGCCGCCCCGCCTTCACCAGGTCGTACAGGAAATCGGTGTGATGGATGACCTCGAACTGCCCGCCGAACTCCGGATACTCGCGGAGCAGCGTGTTGAAGCAATGCGGACACGTGGTCACGATCTTGCGCACGTTGTAACCGTTTAGCGTCTCAACGTTCTGTTGCGCCAACATCTGGAACAGGTACTCGTTTCCGGCACGTCGCGCCGGGTCGCCGTTGCAGGTTTCTTCAGGCCCCAGGATCGCGAAATCGACACCCGCCGCCTTGAGCAGCTGCGCGGTCGCGCGGGCGATCTTCCGCGCGCGATCGTCGAATGACGGTGAGCAGCCGACCCAGTAAAGGTACTCCGCATCCGGTTTGTCGCTGCGCAACGGCACGTCGAGCCCTTCCGCCCACTCGGCCCGCTGCTCATTCGCGAAACTGTACGGGTTTCCGACCGTCTCGAGCCCGCGAAAAGCATTCTGAAGTTGATCCGGAAAGGTCCCCTGCTCCATGACCGCGTGTTGTCGCAAGCCGATGATCTTGTCGACGTAGGAGATGAAGACCGGGCATTCCTGCTCGCAGGCGCCGCAGGAGGTGCACGCCCAGATCACCTCCGGATCGACGATTCCGGGGCTCAACTGATACTTCTCGTCCTCTTTGAGCGTATACACCCCGCTGTCTTCCGTCGTCGACGCCTCCTCGGCGGTGGACGTCGACGGTTTTCGCGGCAACTTGATCAGGTGGTCCTCATGCGCGTACATGTGATCCCGCAGCGCCATCGTCAGGTGCTTGGGCGAGAGCAGCTTGCCCGTGTTCGTCGCCGGACAGTGGTCGCTGCAGCGACCACACTCGGTGCACGTGTAAAGGTCGAGAACGTCCTTCCAGCTCATGTCCTGCACAGTTCGGACACCGAGCGTCTCCTCGCGCTCGAGCTTCTCCTCGATCTCCTGGATACCGCGAAGCAGCCCGACGCGCGCCGTATCGCTCGCGTACACGTTCGGCAACACCGTGATCACGTGAAAATGCTTACCCAGCGGCAAGAAGTTCAGAAACGTCAGAACGATGATTGTGTGCATCCAGAAGCCGATGGCACCGAGCGCCAGCCCGGCGCTGGGTGGCGCACCGGCGAGCAGAAACGACACGGTCGATGCTGCGGGCGTGACCGCGTGGAACGTAAGCGCGCCCTCTGATTCTCGAATGTACTGCCCCGCTTCATAGAACAGATCCGAGAGAATCAGCCCGGAGATCATGCACAGGATGAAGACGCCCTCGGTGCTCAGTTCGAGGCGACCGGGTCGCGCCACGAGCCGCTGGTACAGGAAGTACGCCACGCCGAGAAGCACGAGCAGGCCAATGATGTCCTTGAGGAACAGGTAGGCCATGCCGAGCGGCGCGTCGTCGTCGAAAATCCAGAAACCGAAATGCGGGTCGGTCGTGTAGCCGCGCGCCATCAGGACGAGCGTCCGCAGTCCCAATACCACGAAGCCGCCGAAGATGAAGGCGTGCGCGATTCCCGCCGCCGTGTACCGGAACATGCGCGCCTGCCCGAACATATACCAGAGCACGTTCGCCGCGCGCCGACCGGCGTCGGTCAGACGATCGGCCGGTGCCTGGGCGGCTTGCATGAGCGCCCAGCGCTTGCGGGCTGTGTTGGCAAACAGGCCGATGCCGACGATCAGCAGCAGCGTCATCGCGACGGCGCTCGCGAGCATGAATCACCTCAGGGCACGGGAAACGTGAATTGTTCGTCGAGCCGCGATTGTAGCCGCGGCCCGTGCGCCGGCCAACCGGGGAGCAAGCTCCCTTTGTGAGGCCTGTGTCTACGCCACAGGCCCCGGCGCGAACCAAACACCAAACACAAAGAGCCCCAAGCGCGAGCGAGCTGGGAGCAAGCTCCCTTTGTGAGGCCTGTGTCTACGCCACAGGCCCCGGCGCGAACCAAACACCAAACACAAAGAGCCCCAATCGCGAGCGAGCGGGGAGCAAGCTCCCTTTACGGGGCCGATTGCATCCCCAACTGGTGCGGCTAGCATATACGGTGTATGAACAAGGCGTTGATAGATCCGCCGCCACAATCGAATGGAACCCGGGCGGCACGATCGTCGGCCGCGCGCCGAGAGTCGCCCGCGGCAAGCGCTGCCTCCCCGCCATCGACGACGGAGATCGTCGACGTCTGGTCGCGGACCTCACCGAAGTATCGCATTCGTGCGATGGTGCTGCTGCTGGTGAACCTGAGCCTGTTTTGCGGGCTGTGTGTGTTCATCTTCTGGCTGCGGGTGGCCCAGCCGTTCGACTTCTCGTGGTCCAGCTACTTCGAGCCGATGCGTTTCTGGGGCTCCCAGACGCAGAGCCTCAACGACTTCCTGCGGTACCCGATCAGCGTGGTCGACACGCCCTGGCACGCGATCGTGCTCGGCTTGTTGATGGCATCGATGGTGGCCGTTCCGATCTCGGTATCGATCTTATACCGATTCCCGGCCTCGCTCCCCTTTGCGGGTGCCGTGTTGATCTTCGCGCATATGCCGTGGATGGCGGTGAATGTGGTTCTGTGTTGCATGCTCGCCTCGGTCAAGCCGTTCCGGCTCAAGTTCCGTTTTGCGTCCGCGCTGGTCGGAATGCTGCCGTTCTTGCTGTACTTGTTCCTCGCGACGCGCGGTGCTGATGCCGGTGAGGCGTTTGCGTCGCCGGAAGAGAAGCAGTTGCTGGCGTTGCCGTGGGTCATCACGATTCTCGGGGCCTGCGTGATGTGCGGTGCGATCCTGGTACTTTCGCGCATCGTGAACTACCGGCCGGGCGTCGTTCCGCCGGTGATCGCGGTGATGTTCGCGACGCCGACCGTGCTGTTCCATCGCCACGTGGGAATGGACGAGGTCGCGTACCGCGTCCTGGAGCGTGAGTACGGACCGCAATCGCAGATCTTCGAACCCGTTCAGGATGCGACCGATCAGGTGCGTGAACTGCTGCATCGGGCAACGCGCGACGGTGGCGAGTTGGACCCGGGTCATCGAACGCTGCTCGCTTTGTGGGAGGGACGTGATGGAGCGCGCACAGAGATCAAGCAGGGCATATTCGATCGAATGACCGTCGACGTGATGGAAGCGCGCCGAGCGGGCTCGGAGGCCTGTCGGCGATTCATCGCGGACTATCCCACCAGCCGCTACATACCCAACGTCTTGTACATTCGTGGCCGGGTCCTCGACGCGCGCCTGGACGAGCGGCGTTTCCTGGGTGCGCGACCGTATCGTGAGCTTTATTTCGACTTTCCGCACATCGAGTCGCTCGAACATTGGGAGGACCTCGCGACCAAGTTCACCGACACGCCGATGGCGGTGGTTGCCGGGTATCGCGCGGCGCAGCTTCAGTGGCGGGCGGGCGACCTCGAGCGGGCTCTGGCGCTGCTGGAGACCTCCCGCAAGACCGCCGAACGGCTGATGGCGACAACGCGTTCGGCCGCGGAGCACTGGCTGGCACGGAGCGCCGCCCACGAGTCGTTGAACGTCGATGTAGCCCCCTATCGGAATGAAGCCTGTCAGTTGTACGACCTGCTCGAGAACAACCGCGCCGTCGAACCGAGCGGCAATGCCGCGCTGATCGCGCTGGCCGGGTTGGACCCGCATCGGATCGGCTATGAAGGTGCCCTGCTGCGCTTGTGCGACGCGCATCGTGACACGAAATTGTCCGACAATCTTCTGTTGACGTGGATTCAGCTGGAGAACGACCCGGGTCGGCGGGCCGGACTGCTCACCAGTTTTCTCGCGCTCTACCGGACCGGCGACGCCGCCGCGGAAGCGGCCTATCGGCTGGCGGAGATCGAGTTGCAGGTCCTGGGCCGCGATGACGAGTCTGCACGCAACCGTGGCGTCGAGCGCCTCGAAACGCTCGCGGCCGACGGTCGCGGCGGTTACTGGTCCCAAGCCGCGCTGGACTGGTTGCAGCGGTTTCCCGCGCGACGGCGCGACGCCGACGGGGCCGATTCGTGACGCGCAACGTCGTGCTCGGCATCACCGGCGCCAGCGGCGCCCCTTACGCCAAACGGCTCGCCGAATGCCTGAGTCGAACGCCTGACGTGCAGCTTCACGTCGTTATTTCGGCGCTCGGTCGACGGGTACTCGCGGACGAGTTGGACCTCCGCACGGTGACGGCGGAGTCGCTGGTCGGGGATACTGCCGAGCGCGTCACGCTGCACAACCACAAGGATGTCGGTGCGACGATCGCCAGCGGCTCGTTCCCGACGATCGGGATGGTGATCTGTCCGGCCAGCAGCAACACCATCGGAGCGGTCGCGAGCGGCCTGGCCGACAATCTGGTCACACGTGCGGCGTTGGTTACGCTCAAGGAAGCGCGGCGTTTGATTCTCGTCCCGCGCGAGATGCCGCTGCACGCGATCGAGCTCGAAAACCTGCTGCGCATCAGTCGGGCCGGCGGCATCGTCTGCCCGGCGTGCCCGGGCTTCTACATGCGACCGACGCGGGTCGCGGAGCTGATCGACTTCGTTGTCGGGCGGGTCCTTGACCTCTTCGGCCTGCCGCATGACCTGAACGTCCGCTGGGATCCCGAGGCCACACGCGGAACGGAGCGGGCCCCCGAATGAGCGCGATCGCGAGCATCCGCACATGGGGGGAGATGATCAAGTTCAGCCACTCGTTGTTCGCGCTGCCCTTCGCGTTGTTGGCGATGTTCCTCGCCGCCGCGCCTGAGACGCCGACGGTAGTTCAGGCCGTGCTGATCGTCCTTTGCATGGTCGCCGCCCGCAGTGCGGCGATGACGTTCAACCGCCTGGCCGACGCGCGAATCGACGCCGACAACCCGCGCACCGCTGTGCGCGCATTGCCTGCCGGGCTCATTCGGTCACGAACCGCATGGCTGTTCTTCGCGGGCGCGACGATCGCCTTTCTTGCGGGTTGCGCCGGGTTCTGGGTGTGGGAGCGCAATCCCTGGCCACTGCTGCTGAGCGTGCCCACGCTCGCGTTCCTGTGCTTCTATTCGTATACCAAACGCTTTACACGCTGGTCGCATCTGGTGCTCGGGGCGGGAATCGCTTTCGCGCCCGTGGCGGCGTGGATCGCCGTTTCGCCGACGACACTCGGGCCCGCGGCCTTTGTCCTGATGGGCGCCGTGCTGTTCTGGATCGCAGGCTTCGACCTGATCTACGCCTGTCAGGATGTCGCATTCGATCGCGCAAGCGGGCTGCACAGCGTTCCGGCGCGGATGGGGGTCGCGACCGCACTCTGGATGGCCCGCGCGTTCCACCTGCTAACGACCGTTGGTTTGGTCGCGCTGGGAGTGCTGACCGAGCGCGGTACGCTCTACTATCTGGGCGTCGGGTGTGTGGCGATCCTGCTGGCCGTTGAGAACGCGATCGTCCGTCCGAACGACCTGAGCCGGGTGAACCTGGCGTTCTTTACGATCAACGGCGTCGTCGGTGTGCTGCTGGCGACGCTCGGAATTGCGGACATCCTCGTACAATGATCGGCGACGACCCGCACGCCAAACGGAACACCGGGCCCGACCGACTGGCGCCTCTGTGCGGGTTGCTCGTCGGTGGCTGGTTGATGCTCATGTGGCCGCTGGCGCATTGGGGGCTGCCAAGCACGCAGAACGACGAGTTCCTTTTTGGAGGCGCCCCGGCCTGGCCCGCGGAACGCTACGAAGTCGAGGCGGCCCTCGCTGAGCGATCGACGCGCACGAGCGGCGCCGATACCGATTTGAATCCAATCGAATCGCGAGACGGCTTTACGGAGTTGACCGCTACCCCCGCCCGGCGCGCGGAGATACTTCGACGCTACCGGCTGTTCTCTCGCCAACCCGACGAAATGATCACGTTCATGGCGCTGCAACGGATGAATCCTGGCGCCGGCGACCTGGACCCGCAGCTCTATCAATATGGGGGCGCCTACATCTACGGGATCGGGGCGGCGATCGGTGCCCTCTCTGCTGTCGGCTGGCTGACCGTTGCTGACGTCAGCACCTACCTCGAACAGCCGGAACTGTTCGCACGGTTCTATCTCGTCGGACGTGGCATCTCGCTCTTGTTCGGCGCTCTCGCGCTACTCGCGGCCTATACCATTGGTCGTCAACTCCGGAACCCGGTCGCGGGGCTGATCGCGCTCGTGCTAGTCGCGGCGACGCCGGTGTTTCTGACGGGTGCATTGGAGGCGAAGCCGCACCTGCCCTCCGTCAGCATGCTTCTTTGCGCGACATCGCTCGCAATCGCGTATCTCGAGCGACCGTCGCGCCGCAAGCTCGTCGGCATCGGCGTTACCAGCGGGCTCGCGATGGGCCTGGTGTTGACGGGTCTCGCCGCCGTCGGAACCTGGCTGGGGCTGCTTGTCGCCGCCCGAATCCGACAGGCGCCAGGCGAACCCGCCCAGGGTGCGACGGGCGCAACCGCGACCGCCGGACCGCCAACGCGATCGGCGATCAACGTCCGGACGCTGGTCCTCCCGCTGCTGATCGCCTTGACAATATACGCACTGACCAATCCATATGTGATTTACAACAGTCTGTTTCGACCCGCTGCGTTGTCCGGCAACCTCGGCAACTCTTGGGCAATGTACGCCGACCAGCTGCGACAGCTGCCGGACGGTTGCCTGCGGGTGGGGACGCTGCTCGTCGAGTCGGTCGGCGGCGTCACGCTACTGCTCGGTGGGTTGGGGCTGCTGCGTTTGGCGTTCGCCGAACGTCGGCGGGTTGCGATCGCGTTCGGGGGGCCGCTGTTGATGCTGGCGCTCTGCTGTGCGCTGGCTGCTGGCAAGCCCGCCGAGTTTGCGCGGTTCCTGTTGCTGCCCGCGATTCTGCTGGCCATCACTGCCGGGGTACAACTCGGCGCGTTGTTCGATCGGCTGCCGATACTGGCAGCGCCCCTGCTTTTCATTGCCATCGCGCAAAGCAACGTCAAAGGGTATGTCGACGCGTTCCGGATCGACGTTGGTGCCGAGAAGGAGTCGCGCCGTCTGGCCGCCATCGTCCTGGCGCCGGTGCCGTCGGGTTCTGCGATCGGCGTGCTCCAGGAACCGGCCCCGTACAGCGTTCCGCCGCTGGATTTCGCCCGGCGAACGGTCGTACTGCTCCCGGACGCCGAACCTTCCGGGCTGGATCCGTCAACGTTGCCCGAGTGGCTCGTTTATACCGCTGACGACGCCGATACACACCCGGACGCCTGGTGGCGCTCGTACTACAACGAGGCGATCGGCACGGCACGAACTCAGAATGTGGCGCGCATTCCCTGGGCCAACAAGCCGGTCTTCCTGCTCCGACGTGCCGACGCCGGCATCGACGCGCGCTGATCGGATTCGGGCGGACCGAGTCGGCTCTCGGCGCGATGGGGCGACATCGCGCGTTTACGCGCGGACGCGGCGCGGTCACAATGCTCCTGTGAAACGCAGGAAGCGAAGAACCATCCGATGGATCGCATGGTCGCTGGTCAGCGCGTTTGTCATTGTCGCGACGACCTATCTTTACCTGACCAGCCCGGGACAGCTCAAGGCCCGGCTGCGCGCCCAACTCGAACGCACCCCCGGCTTGCGCGCCGAGATCGGAACGATCAGCTTTCGGCCGTGGGAAGGACTGTCGATCGCGTCGCTCGCGCTGCGAACCAACGACGCCACTCGGCCGGACGACGCGCCCCTTGCCCGCTTCAACGATATCAAGCTCGGGTTCTCGACCTGGGAGGCGCTGCGTGATCGCTTGCGGATCACGCGGGTTTCGATCGGCGAGTTTGAGCTGAACCTCAGTCGCGACGCCGACAGCGACGCCGCCAATTGGCGGGCGTCGTCCGCCGCCGAGGCACTGGAGGAGTTGCTGGCGCAGGACGTGCTGGTACAACCCTCGCTGAATGTGCGTCGCGGGTCGATCCGGTTCTTTCTAAAGGACGGCGCCCGCATGCGACTGCTGGAGCGCTGGGTCGTACAGTTGCGCGGCAAGGCGGACCGCGACGGGTATCACCTCGATGCGCAGCGTGCGTTACGCGACAATCGGATGCTGGCGGATGTCCATTGGCGGAATGACGGTCGGGTGCGCGCCAAGTTCGGCTGGCTCGAGCTCGACTCCCTGCGCAACTTCCTTCCGGGCTCGCTCGCGCAACGACTCGACGAGTTGCAGCTCGAGGGTCGCGTGGCGTTGTCGGACGTCGAACTCGCCGCTTTTCCGCCGAAGCGCATCGAGGATGTTCGGCGCGCGACGATCGCCCTCGAACGACTCAACGCCTCGTTGCCGGTCGCGGATTGGGGCGAATCGAGCAACGAACGGACCGTTGCGGCCCAGGACCGCTTCGTCCGGCTTCAGGATTGGTCGGGTGAGATCGGCTACGACGCCCAACGGCCGGCCCGCCAGCGGTTCGCGCTGCAGACTCAGGGAAATGTGAACGAAGCGATCGCCACGCTGCGGGCGTTCGCACCTGCGGCACTCGTGGAGTTGAGCAAGCAGCGTCGGCCGGAGCTGAGCGATCTGGAGTCGTTCCAGATGTCGATCCGCGGCCTCGAGCTGCCGACCCGCAGCACGCACCCGCATTTCGTCACCAGCTTGGCGCTGCCTGAAGCGGTACGCGACTTCTTTCGAAACTACGAGCCCGCCGGTCCGATCGACCTCGAGCTACGACTACCGCCGTCCGATTCGACTGCACGAATCAAGGCCACGCGCGACGGCAAGCCGCTCTTGGAGGGTGCGCTGATCGCACGCGGCGCGACGTGCCACTATTTCCGCTTTCCCTATCCGTTTGAGAATGCCCGCGGTCGCATTTCGTTCGCGCGAGGCGTCACACGTCTGGAGGGCGTACGCGCACGGCACGGCAGTGCGCAGATCGACGTCTTCGGGCAGGTTGACAGCCCCGAGACCTGGGCCGGATTCGATCTGCGGTTTCGCTGCGTCGATGTCCCGCTCGACCGCGCCCTGTACGATGCGTTGCCGGCGGAGTACCAGCGGCTCTGGGATCGTGTCGCTCCGCTGGGACTCGCAAACGTCGACGTGACGGTGCATCGCGAGGACGGCGCCGAGACGCGCACGCGACAACCCGTATCCATCGACGTTCAAACGCGGCTGATCGCCGGCAGCCTGTTCGCGGGAGACTTGCGGCTCACCGAAGCCGACGGACGGATCGAAGTACAGGATGACGTCATACGCATCCGCGATCTATTCGGTTATGCCGACGACGGTACGTTGCGCGTATCAGGCGCGCGCGAGGCGGCTAGCGCGGACGACCTATCGGGGCTCGCGTTCCAACTCGAAGGCCAGGGGTTGCCGATCGACTTCGATGCAACGATGCGGGTCCACGAACGACTCACGACGGTGCGGTTCGACGGTCTTGCCGATGTCTGGGGACGCCGCGCCGGCAGCCGTGGTCCAGGCACGTCGCCTGACGATGACCTGTCGCTCCGAATCCGCGACGGTGAGCTGACGCTGCTCGACCCTGCGCGCCCCTGGCAGCACGTCAACGGTTGGGTCGTGCAGAGCGGTTCGCAGCAATTCGTGCGCGAGCTGGTCGCCGAACAGGACGACACGCGCCTCACCATCGACGGCTCCATCGGAGGCGATCGGCCGGCCAACCTCGCGTTCCACATTCAGACGCCGGACGTCGCGCGCGTCCTGCCACAGTTCGTGCCCGCTGGTGGTCTGGAGCGAATTCGCGCGTTCGGTATCCGTGGCGCGGCCGAGGCGCGCGTCACGCTCGCCGCGGACGCGAATGGGCAGCAAGCACTCACGATCGAGGGCAATATCGACCGCCTCGAACCCGACGCGATGCCGCTCCCGTTGCGGAATGCGACGATCAAGGCGCGCATCGCGCAGGAACAATGTAAAGTGGAATCGTTCGCGGCGACGATTGAGTCCGGCGGAGAGATCGCCGCCCGCGGCCGATTCGAGTGGGAGGGCACGCGCGAGATCGCCGAGTGGTCGGTTCAGGCCCAGCGGCTGAAGCTGGAGCCGGCCCTGATTGGCGCCATGCCGCCGCGGCTGGCATCGTTGTTGACCCGAATCGATGCTACAGGTGACGCGGACGTGCTGCTCGACCGGATCCGCCGCGAGTCCACCAAGAACGTCGCGACCGAAAAATGGCGACTCGACGGGCGCGTGCTGCTGCGACAGGCAGCGCTCTCGCTCGGCATTCCGCTGGAGATCACGGAGGGAAACCTCGTCGGTTGGGTGGAGTTGCTGCCCGGCGGCGATCTGGAGATCGCGGCGGACATTTCGGTCATCGAGGGTCGCCTGCAGGGTCGCCCCGTCTCAAACTGGTCTGGCCGTTTGGTTCGCAAGGTCGGCGACCCGCTCGTCCAGATCGAGTCCTTCGGCGGGAACATCTGCGGCGGCAAAACCCAGGGGATGGCCACCATCGAACCGGAGCATGGCGCCTATCGTCTTTCGCTCGACCTGCAGGATGTGGACCTGGTGCAATTCGTCAAGCGGGCGCCGCAACAAGGGGGTGCGCGTGGCGGCTGGCTCTCGGGACATGTGCACCTGACGGGCGTCGCCGGCGACGATTCGTCACGCGAGGGTGGCGGCCAGTTGCAGGTGCTGCGGGCGTCCTTCCGCGGTACACCGGTGTTGGCGTCGATCGCGAAAGCGAGCGAGCAGGTCGCCCGCCGAACGACGGATGACCTGGATCGGATCGAGATCGAGTTCCTGTGGCGCGGTAGCGAACTGGAGCTGACGCGGGTCGAAATCGAGTCGCGTGACCTGCGTTTGTTGGGCCAGGGAAGCTGGAACCTGGCGACGAACCGGATCCGTGCCGAGCTGGTCGGGGCCCACCCGCGCCACTGGCCGCGAATTGCCATCATCAGCGACTTCGTCGAGGCTGCGGGCCAGGAAATCATGAAGTATCAGATCGACGGCACGCCCGATCGACCGACGGTCCGTCTCGAACCGCTCCACAACGTCAACGCGGCGATCCGTCGACTGCTTAGCCTGCCCGACTGATCTGTCGCCGCCGTGCGCCCCTGTCCGATGGCGGCAGAGGTGACGTTTCCGATCCGAGGCACCGGGCAACCCCAACTTTGACTGGTGCGCCGATTTTCGTAATCCGTTAACACATCGCTTGCGCTCATCTTGAGCCGTTTCGTTTCCTTCGGGACGCCATGACCGTTTCAACGGCCCGGAAACCGCGGATCTTGCGGCGTTTACGGCGTCGCTGGGCATACGTTTCTTCTCTGGAGACGAAGCGTGCTGAAAGCCCGCGAATTAATGTGGCCTTAAAGAACTCTTAACTGGACCGGTTTTTAATCTGGCTCGGCGTTTGTTGGAAGAGATGTGGGTATTGGTCGCACAGGGTTGGCGATAGGCGGTTTCTGATCGGCCCGCTGCGGCTTGCACCGGTAGGCGGTGGTTGAAGGACGCCGGTGCCCAATTCGTTCGAGCTTAATCTCGAAGTGGTCGGCGTCTAACAATCAGTCATTATCGTTACATTCATTCAGAAGGGCAGAAGTATGGAGAGAGACTTGATGTCCCGAATGGTCAACCCGGATCGGCGGTCGCGCAATGGAGTTAGCGCATTCACGCTGATCGAGCTGCTCGTGGTGGTCGCGATCATCGCGATTCTGATCTCGATTCTGTTGCCGGCCCTCAATGGCGTGCGGAAGAGCGCCAAGGCCAGCGTGTGCGGATCGAATCAGCGCTCGGTCGGCCAGGCCGTGCACATCTACCTGGCGGAGAACAATGCCACCTTCCCGGCGTCGTACCTGTACGCGAGCGACTGGGAGGGCAACTACAACATGGCTGATCAGGGATTGAATGCGAGCACGTTCGGTTACATTCACTGGTCGTGGTTCCTTTTTAATCGTGGTCAGGTGCAGGATGAGGCATTTGAATGCCCCGAGATCCTCAACGGCGGCGTCCCGCGTACCAATCCCGGACCGCAGGCTCGGTTTTGGGAGCTTGGACAGCAGGTTGACGACAGTGGTTCTTCGACCCCCAACGCCGGATCGCGCGAGGACAAGCAGGTTCCGCGGCTGGCGTTCGCCGCCAATGCTGCGGTAATGCCGCGGAACAAGTTCAACGGCAATGCCGGGCCGCGAAGAAACCGCTGGGTTTCTGAGACCGAGTTGCAATCGTCGCGCGGCGTAATCCTGGCGAGCGAGTTCCATCAGGATTGGGCCACCGCCGCGGTCAACGAAGGCAGCTCCCTCAAGTCCAAGAGCCACCGTCCGATCAACCCGTTCTATCACATCGGGTCCGGCACCAATGAGTACTCAAGCCCGGCGCTCGGCTTCATCTACGGTGACGAGACGCAGGGAGATCCGTTCTACGGTCTCGAGCCGCTCACGCAGATCCGCAACATCCCGGGGCTGATCGACGGAGCGCGGGGTCCGGAGACGAATGCGATCGGTCGGCACCACCCGGGCGGTGATCAGCTTGGCGGGACGACCAACTTCCTGTTCGTGGACGGCTCGGTAAAGCGCACGACCGTGCTTTCAACGCTGCGAAACCGCGAATGGGGTGAGAAGTACTTCTCGGTGACGGGCGAGAACGAAGTACTGCCCGATACGCCGCGCTAAGGCGCGTGGGTCGCCCGGCAACGTTCGATCGGCGCGAACGGCCGGGACGAAAAGAAGATCATCATTGGCGCTGGGTCGCCCGACCCGGCGCATGATCTTTTGGTGTGCAGTTAACAACGATCTGGCAGCAGCGTTCTGCTGAATTCCGGCGGTGCCGTAGGTGTATCGCCGAGATCTCGGTAGGGCGCTCGTTGTTGTTGCTGCGCGCTGAACGCCGCTGCTTGTCAAGTCCATCGTCTGCATTTCCCCGCACAAATAACGAATCTCATGCGCGGCCTTAACAGTTCGCAAGTGAAGTGATTCGACAATACCTGTCGTGAACCGATGGTTGGAGACGACAAACTCTCACACGTTGCTGCGTCTCGACCGAACCGATTTTCCGTTTCGTGATCCAATGAAACCATTGAGGAGGAAAGAGTTCATGACACGTTTTTGTAGGATGCTTCCCGCGATCGCGCTGCTGGGCGCGACCGGGACGGCAATTGCCGGCAACATGTGCGACCCGGCCTGCCCGAACAACGCGAACTTTGACGCGAACACCAACTGTGGCCAGGTGAACATCTCGGGCGCGACGTTGTTCGTCGACTTCTTCATCTCGCCGGCGTCGAGCAACGACTTCATCGATGCCGACGGCGACGGCTGCTTCGGGTTCGACCCGACGCCGACCCCGCCGTGCTTCTTCGTCGACAACCTTGGCCCGGCCTACACGTGCCCGAACTGGAATGGCTGCTGGCTGGTCAATGACCGCTCGGTCGGCTCGGTCAACGGCGTTGCCGAGTTCATCGACTTCCAGCTGCTGGGCGTCATTCAGACCGACCCGCCGTCCGAGCGCGGTTTGATCAACCGCATCACCTATGCTCAGGATGGCAACACCGTCAACGATGGCTGCACCGACTGCAACAACAGTGGTACGCCGATCTGCCTGGACACGATCGACCTCGCGATCGCGGACATTCCGCTGGTCTGGTCGACGCGTCAGGACCTGATCGTCGGCGCGAACTGGAACTCGACCCCGGGCAGCACGGCTTACGGCCAGAACCCGATTCCGTCGAGCACCGGTCTGCTCAGCGAGCTGCCCTCGCTCAGCCGCGACGTCGTCGGTCTCGGCAGCGTCTCGCTCAACACCAACACTGCGAACCCGGATGCGAACACGGTCTTCGACTCGACGATCGCCTGGGGCCCGATCGCTTACATCGCGAACCGTCGTACGGGTGTCGAGGACATCCGCATCACCGAGGTGCGTCACCTGATGGCCGCCGGTCGTCTGCCCAGCGGTGAGAACCTCCGCGGTGCGACCCGCTCGGTCGGTTCCGGTACGCGTAACGCACAGATGAACACGACGGGTATCGACCCGGCCTGGGGCCGTGGCGACAACGAGGGCAACGAACAGAACGACGGTAACCTGCTCGACCGTCCGGGCCCGAATCACCAGCCGACCAACAACGGCGGTTCCAGCATCATGGAAGACGTCGTCCGCTACGACGGTCTGGCCCTGGGTTACACCGGTCTGGCCGGCGGCAGCCGTTCGGTTGCCGACTCGCGCTCGGGTCGCTACGAGATCGTCAACATCATGTTCGACGACCGCGGCGGCAACATGTTCGTCCGTCCGAGTGTCGATGCGGTCCTCGACAACTGCGATCCGAACACCGGCTGGCAGCTCGGTGGCGCGATCACCTTCTCCAGCGTCGGCAACCCGCTCGAGGCGAATCCCGGTTCGCCAGCCTTCATGGCCAGCCAGTCGGCTGCCAGCTACCTCCGCAACATCGTCGAGAGCATTGCCGGTTTCGTCGCCGCGCCGGGTCTCTCGGAAGACCAGAACATGCCGGGTCAGTTCCTCTCGACCACCTTCTTCCTGCTGGCCGGTGTTGACTGCCAGCCGGAGCTTGCGAACCCGACCAATTTCGTCGACAGCAACAACCTGCCGTCGGGCTTCAGCCAGGCGCTGCAGGACTTCATCCGCGTCAACAACGACTTCGGAGCGGGCGGCGATCCGTTCCCGTACGGCTCGGTCAACGTCGCCGGTCAGGTGCCGGATCGTCAGGAGAACCCGGACTTCGACGGTGACTTGGTTGTCGACGGCTACAGCGACGGCAGCATCAACGGCGATTTCGCCGACTTCAACGGCAACCTGACGGTTGTCGGTGGCATCGAACTCAACGAGCGTAACCAGCTCATGGGTGACTTCGACAACGACGGCGACCGCGACGCGAACGACATCGCTTCGCTGGTGGCGGCCGTTCAGGATCCGCGGGCGTTCGTCACGAACGAAGGTCTGCAGGGTGGCGACGCCGGTGACCTCGGTTCCGACTATGTCATCCCCGAGATCATCGGTGACTACAACGCCGACGGCAACTTCGACGCCCTCGACGTTCGCTATCACGCCGACGGTCTGGCGATGGTTCCGAATCCCGCCAACGGTACCGGCGGCATGCACCTCGATCGTCAGGTCGGCTTCACCAACGTCGACGTGGCCTTCGGCGGCAACTACTTCGGTACGACGCTGGCCAACCCGAGCGCCACCTACGACAACGGCGACTCGCGCGCCGACGTCGCGGGTTCGGAAGACGGTCCGACCGCTGGTGCGTCGCCGTTCGGTGCCGACGGCATTGTCGACTGCGAAGACATCAACTATGTCTGCTCGAACTTCGGCGACTGGTCGAACCTCGACGATGCTGTCCAGATCGACCTGAGCTGCGACATGAACGGTGACCTGATTGTCGACGAGAACGACCTCGACGACGTGCTCTCGATCCTCGAGACCACGCGTGGCGACCTCAACCTCGACGGCAACGTCGACGAGAACGACGAGACCATCGCCAACGGTAACCTCGGCATGAAGAACCCGACGTACTGCGATGGTGACGTCGACTGCGACGGTGACGTCGATCAGGATGACATCGCGATCATCACCGGCGACAACTGCGGCGCCTGCGCCGACTCGAACTGCGACGGTATGGTCACGGTTGGCGACATCAACTTCTTCGTGGCCGCCGTCACCGGTGGCGAGGCCGCGTGGAATGCGTTGTTCCCGGGTGGTACCGCTCCGTGCGACTACCTCTGTGCGAACGACACCAACGGCAGCAACGACGTGTCGGTCGGCGACATCAATGACTTCGTCACCGCCGTCACCAGTGGCACGCCGTGCTCCAACTAGCTTCCTCGCGAGAACCGGTGACGTAATCGAGTCACCGTAGACGGGATTGAAGCGTAGTGCATAGTGGAACGCCGTCCTTGATGCAGGGCGGCGTTTTCTTTGCGCCCGAACACTCCCTGCCCTCGGCGCTACGTAGCGTCGTTTGGCGGAATTGGCCGGCCATGCGGGTCGTGGGTCGGATTCGCCAGCGTATCGGCGAGGCGTTCGCGCAACGCAGGGTCGGTCACGTGCTCGAGTCGTTCGGCGGGTCCGTGAACGTGATCCGTGGGCAGGTGGAAATGCTCTTCCACGTAGGTTTCCCACAAGCGGTGCGATCTCAGCAGTTCCGTCGCACGGGCCTTGCCGGCGACAGTCAATTGCAGCCTGCCGGAATCGTGTCGCACAAGCTGCTGTCGCTGCAACTGATGCAAAGCCCAGCTGACCGCACCGCTCCCTGCCCCGGTGGCGCGCACAGCGCCGCGCAGTTCGGTCGGCGTGAGTGTGCCACCGCGTTCTTCGGCACGGAGCAGGAGACCGAGCGCGTCCTCGCGCGCGACGCGCACCGATAGCGCCAACCGGTTGAGTATCTGACTCACGATGCCGCGTCGCGGCGCCAAGAGCAGTGCCAGGGAAAAGACGAGCCCCGAGACGACGGCGATCATGCCGGCCGTGCTCGCGCTTTGTCCATCGAAGCCGACCCAGCTGGGGACGTTGATCGCCGACCAGTGACCGGTCACGGCCGCGATGACCGCGATGATCATTGCCAACCCGAGCATGCTGCCCAGCCGGTCCGTCAGCAGGTGGGCGGCGGCCGCGGGCACGATCAGCATCGCGATCACCAGGATGCTCCCGACACTCTCGAACGCCACAACCGTCGTAATGGCTACCAGCGTCATCAGCAGGTAGTGCATCCAATCGGCACTGATTCCCAACGACGTGGCGAGCGCCGGATCGAATGCGCTGATCTTGAGTTCCTTGTACAGCAGCGCAACGATAGCGACGTTCGCGATAAAGACCGCCGCGGTGATCCAGAACGCCCGTGGCGCGCTGACGCCGAACAGCGTCACCGGATAGAGGTGAACCATCTCAAGCGCCCCCTGCAGAACGCAGCGCGGATCGAGATCGACGCCCGCCGCACGGCCCAGTTCGTCGCTACCGTGCTCGGCGACATGCACGATCAGGATCAGCCCGATCGCAAATAGCACCGTAAAGACGACGCCCATTGACGCGCCTTCATCCACACGCCCCGCGCGATGGATCCACTGCGTGAACACGGCCGTCAGCAGTCCGACAACGCCGGCCCCGACGAGCATGACGAGACTCCCGCGCGATCCGGCCACAAGGAAGGCGATCGCGAGCCCCGGAAGAACTGCGTGGCTGATTGCGTCGCCCATCATGCTCATTCGGCGCAGGACCAGGAACGTGCCCAACAGCGCGCATGACATCCCGCACAGCGCCCCCACCACCACGATCCATGTATCCAGCGTCTGCCACTGCACCATCGACAGCAACTCGCTCATCCCGCACCTCCGGCGCTCGGCAGGTGATGCGGGCTGGCCAGCGTAGCCAACGCCGGGTCCGTCTTGGCCAGCACCGCCTCGAGTTCGGCGATCATCGCCGGGTCGAGAACGTGCTCGACCATGTCCGCGTCGCGATCGACATGACTCGGCGCGATGTCCGCGTGCGTAATCAGAAAGATCTCCCAAAGCCGGTGATTGCGAACGACATGAATCGCGGCGTTTGCTCCGGACTCGGTCAGTCGCACGCCGCCGCGGCTGTCCGGCGTCAGATACCCGGCCCGACGTGCAAGCCGAATCGCTTGCTGCAGTTCGCCACCGTTCCAGGCGCGACGGGGCTGGAGCGCATCCGCGCTAAAGCGTCCTTCTTGCAAGACCGTCGGCGTGACCTCGCAGTCGGCCTGCGCTTCGCGCAACTCGTACATGGCACGCAGCAAGTGCTGCAGCGCGACCTTGCGCGCCAGCCCGACGTGTTCTACCACGCGCCGCACGACGCCGCGCGCCGTCCCGAACACCATGCTGACGAAAAAGATCGCGCCGGCCACCAGCACGATCACTGCTCCCGCCGGCATCCGCGGAGTGAGCGTGCTGATCAGGGCGCCGAAGAGCCCGCTGAGCAATCCGATGGCGCCGGCACAGAACAGCATTCGGTGCAGCCGATCCGTCCAGAACCGCGCCGCCGCCGGCGGAATCACCAGCATCGCGATCATCAGAATCAACCCCACCGCCTGTAATCCGATGACCATCACCGCAATGACCAGCGCCGTCATCACGATATCGAGACCGTGCACCGGAAACCCCTGCGACTGCGCATATGCCTGATCAAACGAGAGAACGGTGAACTCCTTGAAGAGGACCAGGCAGGCAATCGAGATCACGACCGCAGCGATCAGGATCGCGATCGCGTCACTTGCCAGCATCGAGGCGGTCTTGCCGTAAATGAACGACTCCAGACCGGCGGCGCTGGCCGTGCGCATCTGCTGAATCAAGGTCAGCAGTACGACCCCCAATCCGAAGAATACGCTCAAGATGATGCCGAGTGCCGCGTCTTCCTTGATACGCGAGAAATGACGGATCAACAGAATGCACGCCAACCCCGCTGCGCCGGAGATCGCCGCCCCGATGAGCAACCCGACCAGCGATTTCCCGCTGCCGCCGAGTGCCGACATGACCATGAAGGCGCCCGCAATCCCCGGCAACATCGCATGACTGATCGCGTCGCCGAGCAGCGCCCGCTTCCGCAACAGCAGGAAGCTCCCGATCAGTCCACAGGCCAGTCCCAGAGCACTGACGCCGACGACCACGACGTTCGTGTTGTAATCCTGCAGCGTCAGGACATGCAGAAGCTCGTCCACGAACCGACTTGCGTGCGTCACGCCGGTCGACATGCGATCACCCGTGTCCGCCACGCTTGATGGCATGCGCCGCTTCCTCGAGCAGCGTCAACCGGCCACCATAGGTCTTCCGCAGGTTCTCCGGTGTGAATACCTCCGAAGTCGGACCCTGGGCGACAACGCGCATGTTGAGCAACACGACGTGGTCGAAGTACTCCGGGACTGTTTGAAGGTCGTGGTGTACGACGAGCACCGTCCGTCGCTTTTCCCGAAGCTCCTGCAGGATCCGAATGATCGCCTTCTCGGTCGCCGCATCGACACCCGCGAAAGGCTCGTCCATCAGGTAGAGATCCGCTTCCTGAGCCAGCGCCCGCGCCAGAAAGACCCGCTGCTGCTGACCACCCGAAAGTTGACTGATCTGCCGCTTTGCGTAGTCAGCCATGCCCACTCGATCGAGCGCCGCATGCGCGGCCTCCTTGTCCGCACGGCCGACCGGCTTGAACCAGCCGATTCGTCCGTAGCGCCCCATCGTAACGACATCGAGAGCGCTCACCGGAAAATCCCAATCGACGCTCTCGCGTTGTGGAACGTAGCCGACCCGCTGTCGCTGCGTGCGATAAGGGCGACCGAAAATCGTCACGATACCGCTGACGCGCGGCACGAGATCGAGCACCGCCTTGAGCAACGTGCTCTTGCCCGCACCGTTCGGTCCGACGATCCCGATCAAATGGCCTTCGGGCGCATCGAAATCGACGTCCCAAAGCACCGGCTTGCGATGGTACGCCACCGTGACATCGTGCATCGAAAGCGGCGCCGTTTCGGGGTGCTCGGCGCCGGTGGCAACCGGGTCCGCCGTACGCTGGACGACCTCGGGCGCAGACGGCTTCGACGCCTCATCACTGACGAGTGGTCGATTCTGGTGCAACATCATTCGCCGCCCGTCAACTTGCCCTGCATTCCGCCGGTCGGTGCCTCGCCGCCCAGCGCCCGCGCGATCGTCGTCGCGTTGTGATCGATCATGCCCAGATAGGTTCCTTCGTACGTCCCGGGCTTGCCCATCGCATCCGAGAACAAGCTGCCACCGATCACCAGCGAATGGCCACGCGCCTCGGCACCTTCGATCAATGCCCGTACGTTCTTGTCGGCAACGCTCGTTTCGACAAAAACCGCTCGCACCCGCTTCTCGACGATATAGTCGATCAGTCGACGAATGTCCTGCAAACCAGCCTCCGACTCGGTCGAGATTCCCTGGATCCCCTGTACAGCGATCCCATAAGCCCGACCAAAGTAGTTGAACGCGTCGTGCGCGGTCACGAGCACGCGCTGTTCACGCGGAATCGATGCGATCACAGACTTCGCATACGTATCGAGCTTGGCCAACTCCGCCCGATACCGCTCGGCGTTGTCCCTGTAGACCGGTGCATGCTTCGAATCGTAGGTACCCAACGCGTCCGCGACCACCCGCGTCGCTTGACTCCAGGCCTTGACGTCCATCCACACGTGCGGGTCGGCGTGCCCTACAGCCCCGGGCGGCTCGAGCAGGTATGAAGCTTCGATCTCCTCGGTCACCGCGTATACCGGCTTACCCGTCCGCGCTACCTTGACCAACGCGTCCGCCATCTTGCCCTCGAGCATCAAGCCCGAGTAGAAAATCACGTCCGCCGATTGCAACGCCGCGATGTCGTTGCGGGTCGGACTGTACAAGTGCGGGTCGACCCCCTCGCCAATGATACCCTGCACTTCCGCCTGCTCGCCGACCACTTCGCGAACGATGTCCGCGACCATCCCAACCGTGCAGACGACCCGATACTTCTCCCCCGACGCCCGTTGCCGCGGCTGCTGCTGGCCCGCAGTGGAGGCACTGTCACATCCGGGCAGGCCGAACAGACCGAGAATCATCGCGGTCGCCGCGATTAAACGAATACCGATGGTCATCATGAGTCCCTTCGCACTCGTGGCGCTCTGCAAGCGAACGCCGATCCCGCGCCTGCGGCCGACGGACGCCGTTACACATGGTAATAAAAGTATATCGTGCTACATTTCAATTGCAAGCGCGCCCGACGACGTCTGATAATAGTCATCGGCCGATCGTTCGACGGATCTTGTAGTCCGCGACCCCCGGCGAGCAAGGCGTTCGGGATACGTCGGATGCATGCCGACGCGCAGCGCTCGGCATGCTGGCCGTACCTTCGCAACGCAGTCGGCAATCGCAGCGCTCGCAATGAGACGGGCCCGGTCTTGAACCTTCGCCAAGTACCAGCGTACTGTTCGGCTGATGCCAATCCGCTTCTCCACGCCACCGACCGCTCCAGTCCCGCAAGCCACTTGCCTCGACTGCGGCTATCGGCTCACCGGCCTGAGCCGTCGAAACTGCCCGGAGTGTGGCCGCGCGTTCGATCCGGCCGACCCGACGACCTATCGCGGTTCCCGCCGCGCTGCTCTTTGGCATAGGCTGGCACGGCCGCCGACACGGATCGAGTGCTGGCTGTTGGCGCTGCTGACCGTTCTTGGACTGCTGGAGGTCAGTGCGAACGACGGGCTTACGGTGCTGTTCATAGGTACATTTCTGTGCGGATTGCCGACCGCATTCTTGCTGGTCGCGGCGGCCGTTATCCGAGGCCTGTGCGTAGCGCTGGACACCAGCCGCACGTCGTCTGACGGGCCCACCCGTCGACGGCACATCGGCCGCTGGTTCGTGGCGCCCATGTGCGTTCTGCTCGTGGCAAGCTGTGCGGTCTACCCCTGGCCGTTGTGGGTGCGATTCAAGCTGAGCCAGTCGGCCTTCGAGGAGGCCGTCACTCGCTTCCGCGAAAACGGCGACGCACGGCCCCGCTGGATCGGGCTGTATCGGATCGAGGGGATTTCGTCCGGCCGGGACGCCCGCTCTACCTACTTCACAACCGGGCACAACATAATCGACCCGATCGGCTTCGTTCACGATCCCCCGCCCGGGCCCGAGACGGCCCCGCGTCCCACAACATGGCTGACGCCGCAATGGTACACGTTCGAAGAATAGCCCGTGCTCGCGCGTGTTGGCTCTACCAACAAGGGGTTCAAGGAGCGCGGGGCGATAGCCCCGTCGCTTGCGCTCCGGGCTCGCATCGGCGCTGCCCCCACATCACAAGCCCCGAGCCTCGTGAACGGAGCCATTGCCTCCAAGCAACCCTGAACACTGATAGAGCACAACCCATGCCACCTCGGTGTTCATGCAGACCTACCCCCGGCCTACCGCGCACGCGCCGTTATTGCGCGATGCGCGTCTTCGCGCAGCCGGCTGCGTTTGATGCATGGCGCGCGGCACGATTGATGTTGGCGTACGGCGCTCCTGAAACACAGCGGTGTATGAGAATGATGAACATGCGAATGTTTTTTTGCGACGTTCTTTCAGTTCCATCAAGGCTTTACGAAACTGAGCGCGGGTGTGCCTTTGTACCGATGCGCAAGTTGACGTATACTCATGTTTGAAAGCTCCGACTAGCTGGCGCGGTCGGCTTCCCAAAAAACCGAGTTCAGATGGGGACATCAATGAAGATCGGCGTCCCGAAGGAGGTTCGCGAGCACGAGAACCGCGTCGCGCTCGTGCCCGAATCCGTCAAGAAGCTGGTCGCCAAGGACATCACGGTCGTGGTCGAGGCGGACGCCGGCGTGGCTTCGAGCTTCACCGACGGCGATTACGTGTCGGTCGGTGCGACGATCGAGCCCGACCGCGGCAAGCTGCTGGCGGAGACCGACTTCCTGCTGACCGTTTCCGTCCCGGAGGCGGACGATGTCGCCGCCCTACCGGCGGGGTGCAAGCTGATCGGGCCCCTGCTGCCGATCCGCAACGTGGAACGGGTTCAGCAGCTCGCAAGTCAGAAGGTCAGCGCGTTCTCGACGGATTGCATCCCGCGGACCACGCGGGCCCAGTCGATGGACACGCTTTCCTCGATGGCGAATATCGCCGGCTACAAGGCCGTGCTGATCGCGTCCGTCGAGGTCAACAAGTACTTCCCGATGTTCATGACGGCCGCGGGCACGGTCTTCCCGGCTAAGGTGTTCATCATCGGTGCGGGCGTCGCCGGCTTGCAGGCGATCGCGACCGCCAAACGACTCGGCGGCAGCGTCGAAGCGACCGATACCCGTTCGTCGGTCAAGGAGCAGATCGAGAGTCTCGGCGGCAAGTTCGTCGGGGTGGACGCCGGCGAAGATGCGGAGACTGCCGGCGGCTACGCGAAGGAACTGTCGAAAGAATTCTACGAGAAGCAGGCCCAGCTCATCGCCGACCGCTGCGCCGCGAGCGATGTCGTGATTACGACGGCGCTGATCGGCGGCGTGAAGGCGCCGAAGCTGATCACCGGAGCGATGGTCGAGAAGATGCGTCCCGGCTCGGTCATCGTGGACCTGGCGGCGGAGGCCGGCGGCAACTGCGAGTTGACGGAGCCGGGCACGACGTCCACGCATCATCACGTCAAGATCTGCGCGCCGTTGAATCTGCCATCGACGATGCCTTTTCACGGCAGCACGCTGTGGTCGCGGAACATGACGACGTTCATCCTGGAGTTCTGGAAGGAAGGCCAGTTCCAGCTCGATCTCGAAGACGAAATCATCGCCGGCGCGCTGGTGACGCATGATGGTGGGATCCGTCATGAGGGTGTCAACAAAGCGCTGGCCGGCGGGGAGTCCTGACCATGGTTGATTCCGTGCTGCTATTGGCCCAGTCGGCCTCCGAACAGGCGACGGTCGAGATGCTCAAGTCGCTCTCGATCAGTCTGGTGGCGTTCGTACTGGCGATCCTGCTGGGTTTCGAGGTGATTTCCAAGGTCCCGCCCACGCTGCACACCCCGTTGATGTCCGGTTCCAACGCAATCTCCGGCATCACCGTGGTTGGCGCGCTGTTGATCGCCGGCGGCGGACATGGCTGGGTCAGCTACGTCTTCGGCTTTTTGGCCGTCGCGCTGGCCACGATCAACGTGGTGGGCGGATTCGCCGTCACCGACCGCATGCTTGAAATGTTCAAACGCAAGTAAGGGGTTCCCGGAATGGACCTGGTCCCAAGCCTGTCTTCGATCCTCGCGAGCGTCACGAGCACGATGCCGACCACCACCCAGGCGGTGTCCGCAACGAACGGTGCGCTGCTGCAGTTCGCGGTGACGCTGTCCTATGCGATCTCGGCGGTCTTCTTCGTCTTCGGACTGAAGATGCTCTCGTCGCCGAAGACCGCGCGGAACGGTAACCGCGTCGCGATGCTGGGCATGCTGATCGCGATTGTGGTCACGCTCCTGCGCGGCGGCCTGGAATGGCCGATCATCGTCGCCGGTCTGCTCGTTGGCGGACTCGTCGGCGGCTTTGCGGCACGCCGGGTCGCGATGACCGGCATGCCCGAGCTCGTCGCTCTGTTCAATGGCTCCGGCGGTCTGGCATCGGCCATGGTCGCGTCGGCGGAGTTCTGGTCGGCGGAGGATGTGCTGCGTGTCGATACGGCAGTGACGGTCAACCTCAGCGTGCTGATCGGCATGGTGACGTTCACTGGCAGCCTGATCGCCTTCGGCAAACTGCGCGGGATGTCCATTCGCGGCGTACGGCTCAGTAATCCACTGGTCTACCCGGGCCAGCACGTCGTCAACCTGGTCCTGTTGCTGGCGGCTGCCGGCCTGATCTACGCCCTCGGTGCCAACCCGACCGCCAACTGGGCGGTGATCCTCATGCTGCTGCTGGCGATGCTGCTCGGCGTGCTGCTGACGATTCCGATCGGCGGCGCCGACATGCCGGTGGTTGTGGCACTCTTGAATTCGTACTCGGGCCTCGCGGCGTGTGCGACGGGCTTCGTCCTGGAGAACCCCGGCCTGATCATCAGTGGTTCGCTGGTCGGTGCTTCGGGGCTGATCCTGACTCAGATCATGTGCAAGGCGATGAACCGCTCGATGATCAACGTCCTCGCGGGCGGATTCGGCCAGGAAGCGGCCGGCCCCGGCTCGACGGCCAGCGCGGAAGGTCTCACCGTCCGGCAGATGGATCCCGAAGAAGCGGTCATGGTGCTCGAGGCCGCCCAGAATGTCGTCGTCATCCCAGGGTACGGAATGGCCGTCGCGCAAGCGCAGCACGCGGTCGCGGAGATGGCCGAACTGCTCGGCAAGAAGGACGTCAGCGTCAAATACGGTATCCATCCGGTCGCAGGTCGTATGCCCGGCCACATGAACGTGCTGTTGGCCGAAGCCAACGTGCCGTACGAGCAGCTGCACGATCTTGATCTCAACAGCGAGATGGAGCAGACGGATGTCGTGATTGTCGTGGGTGCCAATGACGTCGTGAATCCCGACGCGCGCGACAACCCCGGCAGTCAGATCTACGGGATGCCGATCTTCAACGTGGACAAGGCCAAGACGGTCATGGTCCTCAAACGCAGCTTGAATCCGGGCTACGCCGGCATCGAGAACCCGCTGTTCTTCCTGCAGAACACCGTCATGCTCTTCGGCGACGCCAAGGCCACGATTACCGGCATCGTCAGCGAATTGAAGAGCTCGTAGCGCCCGAGCGATTGGCTCGCACACGCTGCCCCAGAGTAAGCTTGACGCTCGGGGCTCGATGTGATGAGCGTCGGGTTCGCGCCGGGGCCTTTTTGGCGCAGACAAGGGCCTCGCAAAGGGAGCTTGCTCCCCCGGAGCGCAAGCAACGACCTGATCGTTCAGAACACTGGCGGACAAGCCGCCAGTGCCACCCCACCCAGGACGAGCCCCGAGCGCAAGCGAGGGGATCGGGAAGGCGTTGCCTGAATCGCGCGAGGTGCCCCACCCTTCTAGATTGGGATGAACGTCCGTTGCTCCTTGGCTGGTATAACGACCAGCCGAGGAGTTTTGAAGTTGCCTTCAAAAGGAGC
>JANQNU010000039.1 GCA_028279405.1 Phycisphaerae bacterium | reverse complement strand
CCAGCCTTCGATATCGAGACCGCCCGTCGATTTCCAGGTGATCTCCTCGACCTGGCCGAGATGCTTGTGTGCCAGCAGATCGTCGTTCAAAGCCGTCAGTTTCCGTGGCGCGCCGCCGCGGCGGCCGACGGCAACGTCAGCGGGCCGGTACGGTGTCCCGGCCGTATACGCATACGAGCCGTTGTTTGCGACCGAAAAGCCGCCGCTCGTGTATGGGCGGCCCAGCGACGTGCCGCCTACGTCGCTGGCAATTGAATCGATCGAACCGTTCAGCGTCAGTGTTGCAAGGTGGGCGTCGCCGGAGTCGTCGTACTGAATGTACAGCCGGTTCGAGCTGCCCGCCCAGCGTACGGCGTCAACCGAGCGATCGAAGTCGGCCGTCAGCGCGCGCGTGTTGCTGCCGTCGGCATCCATCACGTAAACGCCCATGTTGTGATAGCCCATCTTTTCGTCATCGAATCCGAGATAGGCGATCGTCCTGCCGTCGGGCGAATAGCTTGGTGCGAAGTCCGGCCCGTAGCGGTCCGTCAACTGGGTCATTGCGCCGCTCGCGACATCGACCGTCCACACCTCCGACTGCAGCGGCTGATATTCGTAGTCGTCGACGCGGTTCGCCGAAAAGACGATCGTTTCACCGTTCGGTGAGAACGAGAAGGGTCCGCCGTGGTTGAAGTCACCGTTGGTCAACTGCCGGGGCGTGCCGCCATCCGCGGACAAAAGGAATAGATGCGTGTTGCCGGTTTCGAGATAGCCGCGGCCATCAGCGCGGTAGTAGAGACGTTCGATGACTTTGGCGGGCGGCGCCCATTCCGCGCCTTCCGGTGCCGGCGGCGGCGTCGCCAGCGACTCGCCTTTGCTCGGGACGAACATCGAAAACGCGAGGTAACGCCCGTCGGGCGACCAGGTGATCGAGGCCGGCGATTCGGCAAGGTTCGTCAACATCGCGGTCTGCCCGGTATCCATCCAGCGCACGTGGATTTCCGGACCGCGGCCTTCGGCGGAGCTCACGTAAGCGATGCGATCCCCCGAGGGCGACCAGCGCGGGCTCGAGTAGCTGTCGGAACCCGAAAGCAGCGGACGATGCCGTTCGCCGTTGACGCTGACAACCCACAGATTGCCGCGCGGCCGGTCGGTCATGATGTCCATCGACTGGCGTACGTAGACAACCTCTGAGCCGTCCGGGGAGATCTGCGGATCGTTCGCCACCTCCAGTTCGAAGACGTCGAGATTGGTGAGAATGGGCGATTGAACGTCAGCGAGTGCAGTCGTCGAAACAGCGACGAGCGCGATCAGCAAGCGGCGCATGGTGGTTTCCCCGGGCTGTTTTTGTGGAGCCGGAAAGCATCGGCGGTTGCCACGCGATTTGCAAGTCGCTGCGCGATCTGTGCCTCGGTCACCCGTTGCGCAACGAAGATCCAATGTTTCTTATAATCTGGCGTGATGTCCCAACCTTGGTACTGACAAGAATGTCGGAACTCGACGAACAACTTCTTGCGGCATCCCGAGGCGAGAGCGAAGCGGCTACGGATGTCGTGAAGCGCGTGATCGCCGACGGTGCGAATCTCGAGTGCAGAAACGAGGATGCGGAGACGCCGTTGATGCGATCCGCGTGGGCGGGCAACACTGCCACGATGAAAGTCCTGATTGATGCTGGCGCGCAGGTCGACGTGTCGAACTGGGAAGGCAAGTCTCCACTGATGGCGGCAGCCATCTACGGACGCTCTGACGCGGTGGAGGTTCTCCTTGCGGCGGGCGCCGATCGCTCACAAACGTGCAACTCCGGATACACGGCAAGCCAGTACGCGCGAATCTCGGGCAACGAACAGATCGCGACTCGGATTAACGCCGCGTCGGCGGCGGCCGCAGTAGCGCAGACAACTGCGAGCGCGGATGGCGACGCTCTCTGCGCTGCCGTGCGCGACGGCGATTATTCGCGGGTTCAGCAGCTGCTGGACGGCGGCACGGATCCGGATGGCATGGACGGGGAAAATCGTCCGGCGATCGGTTGGGCCACGGCCCTGGGTCACGTGGATATCATGAGGACACTCATCTCGAAAGGGGCGAACCCGGACCGCGCTGCGCCGGATGGCACCACGCCTATCGAGCTTGCGGGCAAGACCGGCGGTGCCGAGGCCGCGCGTATCCTGCTTGAGGCCAATGCCAATCCCAACACGCGCAGCGATAGCGGTTCCGCCCCTTTGACGGGCGCGGCCTCCATTGGCGCCACCGGAATCGTCGAGATGCTGTTGAATGCCGGTGCTGACGTGGACACTCTCGGGCCGAGCGACGCGCCGGCGATCCTCTACGCGGCGCAAAGCGGTCACCTCGAGACCGTCGACCTCCTGCTGCAACGTGGCGCTTCGCCCGATCTGCAGTCACAAGGCGGTCTGACTGCTCTCATGCAAGCAACGAGCGAGTGCGATCTCCCGATCGTCAAACTGCTGCTCGAGCGCGGTGCGTCCGCGGATATCACCAACGACATGGGCGTCAGGGCGTCTGACATGGCGGTCAGCGGCGCAATGCTGGACTCGGCGAAGAAGGCGGAGTTCGATGTGATTGCTCAGCTACTCGAAAAGCACGAATCGCGTTGAGCTGATACCAATACGTTCAAGCAATCGTTTGAACGATCACTTGAGCAATCAGGCGACGTCCTCGACGTCGTCCTTGGTGTGGTAGACCTTGCGTACGATGTCGGGCATCACTGCCTCGGAGATCAGGAAGCCCTGCATCTTGTCGCACTGGATCGTCTTCAGGAACTCGAACGTCTCCTGATCCTCGACGCCTTCGGCGCATACGCTGATGCCGAGGTTGTGCGCCAGCCCGGTCACCGCGGCCAGTACATGCTGTGTGACGGGGTTCGCGTTGGCCCGCATCAGCGCGGAGCGGTGGATCTTGATCTCGTCGAAAGGCAGCTGCTCGAACGTCGACAGCGATGAGGCGGCGACACCGAAATCGTCGAGGGAAATGCGGAAGCCTTTGTCGCGCAGCGCCTGCAGCGCCTTCAGATGAGGCGCGTCGGAGTTGGCGACATCGTGCTCGGTGACTTCGAACGTGAACCTGCCGGCCTCCAGCCCGTAGCCCATGACGATGGTTGCGTACTCGGCTGCGAGGTTCGGGTCGTTCAACAGGCTCGGTGCCAGGTTGATGCACGAGTTCAGCTCGAGCCCCTGCTCGTGCCATTTCACGAGCTGCGACGCGGCTTCGTGCAGAACGTATTCCGAGACCGGGCCGATCAGGCCGAAAGCCTCGACTTCCGGCAGGAACTCCAACGGTCCCATCAGGCCATGGCGCGGGTGCCGCCAGCGCAGCAATGCTTCTGCTTCACGCGTGACCCAATCCGTATCGGTGCTGCGCTCTACTTTGGGTTGGTATTGAATGACGAACTCGCGGTTCTCGATGGCCTGGTCCAGTTCTTCCTTCGAGACCGTGAGCATCGAGCGGCGGCAGGCACGGGCTGCTTCTGCGAGCGTATCGACGTCTTTCAGTTTGCTGATCTGCTCGATGTGCGCGTGTTCGGCTGCGGCCTCTATGAGAGCCGCTTTCTGGCTGCTGCGCAGCGCCTCACGACCCGTACTGAGGATCACTCCGCACCGTACGTCGCCGTGTTCGCTCAGAGCATCGACGATCGCCTCGTTGAAGTCTGCTTCACGGAGCAGCACGATGCGCCGCGACTTGTGGTTCAGCGCCTGCCTCAGCGCGTCGCTGTCGGCGAAGAAATTGAGCGTCAAGCTGAGCTCGCGGGCAACTGCCGCCACAGTTTGAGTCCGGCTCACGGACTCGCTAACCAACATCAACATGTAGGCTCCTGAATCTCTCTAAAACCCGTCTTCTGACCGCCGTGCGGGGACGGCCCCCAGAAAGCAATTTATAGCCCCGCGGATGCCGCTCCCGATGTGCGATTCGTCTCAATATGGGAAAAAAACCACGTAAACGGCAAAATCAGGCAGGCGCACCCTCTATCTATATCGGCGGCGAAACGGCCGTCTTTAGCCGTAGGAGCCCGTCCTGACGGGCGATCATTCGGTAAACCCCTGTCGCCCGCCGGGGCGGGCTCCTACGGGTGCGACGTAGCAAAAACCCGATCGCCCGCCAGGGCGGGCTCCTACGATCGCATTCTCATGCGGGTCGTCGGAGCGGCGACGAGGCACTCATGACGATTACCTGCGAGGTTATTGAAGCCCATCGGAAAGGCCTCATAAGGTGCGGTGAAACACAGGGAAAGATAGGGATTTTCACCGCGAGAGCTTGGTTGCCATGCCGAATA
>JANQNU010000012.1 GCA_028279405.1 Phycisphaerae bacterium | reverse complement strand
CAAAAGTTCGCGGGATCGGCTTCGATGCGACCTGCTCGCTGGTCGCGGTCGACGCGACGGGGAGGCCGGTGTCGGTCAGTCCCAGTGGCGCCGACGCGCAAAACGTGATCGTCTGGATGGATCACCGCGCCCTGGAACAAACGGCGCGGATCAACGCCGACGGTCACGAGGTGCTGCGTTATGTTGGCGGCGCCCTTTCGCCGGAAATGGAAACACCCAAACTGCTATGGCTCAAGGAGAATCTCCCCGAATGCTGGTCTCGCGCGGCGCACTTCTTCGATCTGCCCGATTACCTCACCTGGCGCGCCACGAACGACGCGACCCGCTCGCTCTGTACGACCGTCTGCAAGTGGACCTACCTCGGACATGAGCAATCGGACGATCCGCAGCGCGTCGGGCGCTGGGACGCCGACTACTTCCGCGCGGTGGGCCTCGGCGACCTCGTAGACGAAGGCTGGAGGCGAATCGGCACACGGGTGCGCCCGATGGGAGCGCCGCTCGGAGACGGGCTATGCGAACAGGCCGCGGTCGACCTCGGGCTCGCGACCGGCACCGCCGTCGGGGTCGCGATCATCGATGCGCACGCTGGCGGGCTGGGCGTGATCGGTGCGGCGCTCGACGGCCACGCGCCAACGCCGGACGCGATGGAGCAGCGGATTGCCCTGATCGGCGGAACATCGAGCTGCCACATGGCGGTCGCGCGCGGCCCGCGCTATATCCCCGGCGTTTGGGGCCCATACTACTCCGCGATGATCCCCGACCTGTGGCTGACTGAGGGCGGCCAGTCGGCCACTGGCGCATTGATCGATCATGTCATCAACAGCCACGCCCGAGCTGCAGATCTGAACCGCGAAGCAGCGCACGCCGATCGTACAATCTACGACCTGCTCAACGAAAGACTGGCGAAGCTCGGGCACTCCGCGGACCGTCCCGGGACGCTGACGCGCGACCTGCACGTGTTTCCCGATTTCCACGGCAATCGCTCGCCGCGGGCGGACGCAACGCTCCGCGGCATGGTCAGCGGGCTCACGCTCGGCGACACCGTCGACGATCTGGCGCGGCTCTACCTCGCGACCCTGGAGGCGGTCGCCCACGGGACACGGCATATCATCGACACGCTCAACCAAAACGGTTACCGGATCGATACCATCTTCGCCTGCGGTGGCGGCACCAAGAACCCGCTGTTTCTCCGGGCGCACGCCGACATCACCGGCTGCCGGATCGTCCTGCCGCGGGAACCCGAGGCGGTGCTGCTCGGGTCGGCGATCCTCGGAGGCGTGGCCTCCGGCGACTTCGAAAGCGTGCTGTCGGCGATGGCCGCGATGAACGCCGCGGGTGAGACGGTCCATCCGATCGACGACGCAACGCGGACCTACCACGACGCGAAACACGCGGTATTCCAGCGAATGTACGAAGATCAGATGGCCTATCGCACGATGATGGACGCGTAAGCCGCATGACCATTGGGAGATCGATCCATGTGTGTTCTGCGAATCAGCGGTGACGAACTTGACGTCGAGACGCTGGAGCACGATCTACCGTTCGAGCCATGCGCCGTGCACCACAAGGGCACGCTGCGCCAGCCAAGCAGCGGCGCACCCTGGATCGATCGCGCAACAGCGGGATGACCGTCGGTATCAGTGACCGTGAGTTCGCCGATCTGGTCGGCCAGATTGCCGACGCCGAGCGGTTCATTGAACGTCACGTCGACGCGCTGCGGCGCATCGTCGCGACGGCGGGTGTCGACGACGTCCGGTTGGACTTCCCACTCGAGCAGCGCGACGCGTTCTGCTTCAGCGACTACCTGCCGCCGACCTTCCTCAAGCGCGTCGGCGAACTCGGCATCGGCGTCGAGCTGTCGTACTACTCGGCCGATGACAACGCGCGTAACGCCGGTATCGAGTGACTCAGATTGGCGGTGACGGGAGCGTCACGGGCTAGCTCCGGATCTGCCGCAGAGAGATTGGTCGCGTCATCGCGTCATGAACGTGCAAGTCGGCCAAGCTGGTTGACTGTCGCCCGCATGTCTTTTGGCAGCGCCATCTCGAACGCCTCCGGCGCGTCCTCCGGCGAGGTGAACCGTAGCGATCCGAGGTGGAGTGTCAGCCGGTCGATCAACGGACGTTCTTCGTGCCGTTTGCTCGGCCGGTAGCCGGGTTTGTAGTCGGAGAGCATGACGCGCAAACCGCCGCCGTAGACGGGATCGACCGTCAACGGATAGCCGAGGCCGCTCAGATGGACGCGAACCTGATGGACCCGGCCGGGGTGTGGATCACACTGGATCACGGTGTTGCCGCTGATCCGCTCCAGCACGCGAACGGTGGTGTGAGCGGGCTTGCCGCGGTGCACGCTCTCCTCCATGCGACCCGCGCGCTTGTTGTACACCAGCGGGGTGTCAGCGACGCACGTTTCCTCGAGAAGATACCCACTGGCGATGGCGATGTATGTCCGCGCGGCGCGGTTGTCGACGAATTGCCGCATCAACTGCCGCCGAACGACCGAACTGGCGGCGAAGAGCACGAGCCCGCTGGCGCCCTTTTCCAGCCGATAGACGGGTAGCGCATGGTCGAAGTCGGCGTTTTGCCGGATCCACGTGGCAAGGTCGTCCTCGCCCGGCGCCCCTCCCGACAATGCCAGGCCGGCAGGCTTCTCGACGACCAGCAGCGTGTCCGTGCGGTGCACGATGCGCGGTTGCGGCCGCATGCTGCTCATCCCCCGGCGCCCTCGCGCGCGACCAACCGAACCTGCACGGCTGGCGGCGGACCGACCAGCGTTACGCCCGGCGGCAGGATCACCTGGACCTCGACCGGTCGGAATTCTGTGGTCAGCGTGCTGTCGACAGCGACAATCGCTCGAATGCTCATCGGCTCCAGTGCTTCGACCGTACGCTTGTCGCCTTCGACCGCAAGCTCGAGCAGGAATTCGTTGTCGTCGCGTACCTCCGGACGATAGCGTTCGAGAATTGCGGGCGGTACGAACAGGCGAGCATTGACCCCGCCGATGCGCCGCGTCACGCGCTGCCCGACGATGCGCAACGTTACATCGACAGTAGACGGCTTGGGCGCAATGGGATGATCACCGAGCTGCGTAGGTACCGGGACGTCCCGTATCGTAACGGTCTGATCCTGAGGCACGGTCGCGAGCCGCTCCTGCAACGGTAGGCGAATGACGCGCTCGGGCTCCTCGATGGCGTCGTAATCGACGGCACCCATCGAAAACGAAACGGTCGGCGGCGTCGCCACGAATTCGCTAATCTCGATCGGGCCGGAATCCGCAACTACCGACAACTCGATATCACGCCGCTCCTGCACGCCGAAATGCAGAATCTCGGGCTTGGTCTCAATGACAGCCAGACCAGCCTTCCGAACTTCGGGCAGGTTGGCAATGATCTCGCGGGCGGGCAACGTATGGTCGCCTTGGCGTGTCTCAGGCGGGATGTTCCAGGTGTAGGTGACCAGCTCGCCGCCACGCATGCGCTCGGTGGACCGATTCGGCCCGCGGAAGGTAATCGAGAAGTCGCCGTCCGTCGGCCGAACAACATCCACGATTCGCTCCGGATCCTGCGGCACGAGCCGCACGCGAACCCCTTCGACCACCTCCGAACTCGCCTGGTCCGCGAGATACCACACCGTTAACGTCAGCAGGGTCACCAGAATGCCGTGTCGAAACACGCGCCAACCGCGTCGCACCAACGCAAAGCGTTTGCTGCTGTCCCGGCGTTGGCCCGAATGATTGCCGAGCCGTTGGCCAAGCTCGTCCGTGAGATCGTCGAGTGAAAGAAACCGGATCAGCTTGCCATCGTCGGCAATGGAAATCGTGCCGGTCTCCTCCGAAACCACCAGCACAAGCGCATCCGACTCATAGCTCATCGCGAGCGCGGCGAGGTGCCGGCTGCCAAGCGATGCGTCGATTTCGTCACTCTCGGCCATGGGAAACTGGCAGTTGGCGGCCGCGATACGGTTGTTGCGGATGATCACGCCGAGATCGTGCAGCGGCGAGTTCGGAAAGAAGATGTTGTTCAGCAGGTTCGCCGACACGTCCGCGCCGATCAGCGTGCCGTTCTCGGCCCATCCCTGGAGGTTGATGGTTCGCTCGATCGCGAGCAGCGCCCCGTGACGATTCTTCGAGAGGTACCCGGCCGCCTTGACCAGCGCCGAAATCAGCTTCGCTTGCGGTGTTCCGCGGCGCAAGAAACGAATGTCGCCGGCCCGAATCACGGCCCGTCGAAGCTCCGGCTGGAACGCGACCAGTGCAATGAACGCCAGGCCGAATACAAAATACTGGTACAACAATTCCAGCCGCGCCCAGCCCAACTGGACCGACGCCACCCGCACACCCAACGTTACGATCAATAACATGACCAGCAGCCCGCGGACCGGCCGCGTACCGCGTGTGCCCTGAAGTACCGTCGCGCACCAGTGGATCGTGAGTGCAATCAGCAGCAGCTCGACCACGACCTCAACCGGCGAACTCGCGGCGATTGACAAGCGACTGATTACGCTTTGAACCAACTCAGGCATGGCACGCAGTATAGAACAACTGGAGTGAACCGGTAGCGGTCACCGTCGGCTTCTCACAGAATCTTGCGATCGACATTCGGGCCCACAGCGCATCGCGCCCGTCCATGCTGACGCTCGATCGAAGGTCCGTTTCCCGGCGGACAACATCTGCCCTACAATCGAGTTGGAGGATCACTCACTCGATGCTACCTGGCTGGGAATCTCGTCTTGCGGAGAACCTCGACCGGTTGCAGGCTGCGATTCGAAATGCCTGCCAGGCCGCGGCACGTCCGGTCGACGCCGTGCGACTCGTCGCGGTCACGAAATACGTCCCCGTCGAAGTGATCCGCACGCTCGTCGGGCTCGGTCAGCTCGACATCGGCGAGAATCGGGTGCAGCAACTGACGGCTCGGGCTGACGAGCTGGCCGCCGAAAATGCCGCAACGTGCGGTTGGGACGACGCGCCCACCGACATCACGCCGCGCTGGCACATGATCGGCCACCTACAGCGCAACAAGGTCAATGCGCTCCTGGGATGCAGTCGGATCATCCATGCCGTCGATTCCCAGCGGCTCGCAGCCGAAATCGACAAACGCGCCCCAACACACCAGCCCGCTGACGTGTTCATCGAAGTCAACGTCAGCCACGAACCGAGCAAGGAAGGCGTCGCGCCAGACGCGCTACCCGAACTCGCAGCGCAGGTAGCGACGATGCCACGCCTGAGGCTTCGCGGTCTGATGACGATGGCCCCCATCGTCCAGCGCCCTGACGATGCACGGCCGTACTTCACAACGCTACGACGCTTGCTCGAGGATTGTCGTCAGCAGGCGATCGGTTCGGATGAGTTCCGCGAGTTGTCCATGGGGATGAGCGGAGATTATGTCGCGGCCATTGCCGAAGGCGCCACGGTCATTCGCGTCGGTAGCGCGTTGTACGAAGGTGTGCTGCCCCCCAGATAACGGCTACGCTACTTGGTGTTCACCGTCACGAAGCGAGCAACGCTCTCGAGGTCTCGAATCACATCGACCGTGGCACGAACCGTGTAAGAAGCACCCTTCTCGATCGCCATGGGTAGCGACTTCATCTGGTGATGCCACATCCGCCCACCCCGGCGCCACTCCTGCCAGGACGGACGCTTACGCTTCCGCAGGTTGTACCGTCGATGCACATCGGCATCTTTCCGACAGACACGAACCAGCGTTTTCCGCGCGGCCTCGGACGTCGGCCTGGCGGTAATCTCAAGGGTGACCAGCGAACCCGGCGTAATCGACATCTCGTATTCTCCCACGGCAAGCCGCAACCCATGCGCCTGCCGCACGCAGCCCATTTGTTCGAGCCGCGCAATGTACGGCATGATTTCCTACCTGACAACCCCTGAAGCCTGTCGAAGTTCTTGAAAAAAACGGTCAGAGAGGCATTCAGGCCCGGTTCTGCTCAACAAACCCCCGCTTCCGATCGATATCGATAGCGACTGATCCAACTCAACGCGGATGACGAGGCAACGTCCGATATGGCGGATTCGAAACAACACGGCATTCTGCTCGAAGCCGGCACCAACGAACTCGAGGTGCTGGTCTTCTCCCTCGGCAAGATCAGTTGCGGCGTCAACGTCGCGAAAGTCCGCGAGGTCATCGGGAAGATCCAGACCCGCACCGTTCCCCGCGCCCATCCATCGGTCATCGGGGTAACGAACCTGCGCGGACGGGTACTGCCGATTATCGACCTGCAACTCTATTTCTATCCTGACAAGGATTCCGAGGCGGCCCAACGACACGTGATCGTCACTGAGTTCAACGACATGACGATCGGGTTCATGGTCGACGAAATGGAACGCATCTACCGGCTCCGCTGGGAGCAGATCAGGCCGATCCCGCTCAGCATGAGCCACCAGGCCGCAGTCACGTCGATCTGCCAACTCGACGACAAGATCGTCCTGATGATCGACTTCGAGAAGATCGCGTTCGACATTCGTGGCGTCGCAATGACACCCCAGGGAATCGACGAGATCAACGACAAGGAAGTCGACCGCAGCGGCCAGCGGCTGCTGATCGCCGAAGACTCGGGCATCATGATGGATCACATTCACCGCAGCCTGCAAAAGGCCGGCTTCGGTCATATCACCAAATGCTCGAACGGCCGCGAGGCGTGGGAACGGATCGCGAAATCCACGCAGGAAGGCGAGCCGCGCTACGATGCCATCATTTCGGACGTCGAGATGCCGCAAATGGACGGCCTGCATCTCTGTCGGCGAATCAAGGAACACCCCGAATTGCGGAATACGCCGGTGGTCGTTTTCAGCTCGATCGTTAGCGGGGACAACGAGAAGAAGCTCGAGGCCGTCGGCGCCGATGCCGGCCTCACCAAACCCGCGCTGCCCGGGCTCATCAAGATCCTGGACCGCCTCATCGACGAACGAAAAGCGAAGTTAGCCGAGCAAGTCGCGCAAGCCGTCTGACAACCCGCTGGGCCATATCGCACGGCGACCGGCTGCACACGCCGGTTTCGGCCCCACTCCGCCGGCACGGCCTGCGGATCTCGCAAGATCGCCTATCATCTGCATACGATGAGCACGTATCGAAACTGCTTCTCCGTGGCGATTCTGCTGCCATTGGCCGCGCCGCTTCTTCACGCCGATGATTGGCCGCTCGTACGGGGCGACCCGGCGTTGACCGGCGTCGTGAAAATGCGGCTGCCGACGAAGCCCGAACTGCTATGGCGTCACACGCTTCCGGATGCGGTCAGTGCGACCGCGGCGATCGCGAAGGGAATCGTGTATGTCGCGTCCGAGGACGGTTTTGTCACCGCGCTCCGGCTGACGGACGGCTCCGTTCGATGGCGCCGCAAGATCGCGGAGATCTTTTGGGCCGCACCGACGGTGGTGGACGGCGGGCTATACGTCGGTGACGACGACGGCAAGGTGCACGCGCTCGATGCGGCGACCGGAGCAGCGCGGTGGAGATTCGAAACGCAGGGGTCCATCTACTCGTCCGTGAATTGGACGCGAGATCCTGCGGGCCGACTCGAACGGCTGATCGTCGGCTCGTACGATGGAACCCTCTATTGCTTGGACCTCGCCGGCAAACTCCGTTGGAAAGCAACCGCGGACGACCGAATCCACGGCACTCCCGGTATCTTCGAAGGATATACCGGATTTGCCGGCTGCGATGCGGCGTTCCACCTGATCCGACTCGCTGACGGTGTGGAGGTGAGCGCCGTGGATGTGGGGGCGCCATGCGCCTCGGCCGCCGCCTACCGCAACGGGTTGGTGGTGATCCCGACCCACGGCAACCAGGTCGTCGGCATCTCGCTGTCCAAGCTGATCGCCGCGCGCAGCGCGCGCCCGACGTCACACCCGGTCACGAGCGCGCCGGCGACATCGCAGCCAGCAGGTCCAACCCGCAAAGCGATCGCTTGGCGCTTCGAGGATCGGCAACGGCCCTTTCCATATGTATCATCCGCTGCGTTGACCGCGGATCTTGCCATCGTGGCCGGCCGCGACAAGCGCGTGCGAGCGATCGCTTTGGATACGGGCCGTCAGCGCTGGGCCGTGGCCACCGCCGGGCGGATCGAGAGCTCGCCGATCGTGGCCGATCAGACCGTGTTTGTCGGGGCTGAGGACGGCGTCCTGTACGGCTTGGCCCTCGACGATGGCCGCGAGCGCTGGCGCTACGAGACCGGCGCCCCGCTGACGGCCTCGCCGGCGGTTGCTGAGGGTCGACTCGTCATCGCGAACGCCGACGGCCTGGTTTTCTGCTTCGGCGAGAAGAACGAGTGAGAACGAGCGCGACTGGAATTCGCGGGCAGCGCCTTTTCGAACGGCGGTCGCGGCCGTACCATCTCCTGCTTTGGCGCTCTGTGGCGGGCTACGATACAGGGCGGTTATTGTCGTAATGGAGCGAACGACGGCGACCTGTGGCGGTTCTGCGCTGTTTTCGAGCAGAACTCGGGCATCTGTCGACTGCAGGCGATTGGAACGGCGCTCGGTCATCGAACATAGGTGTGGACGCACGTGCGGCGTCTCTTTCTCCTAGCCCTATTGCCGGCCATGCTCGAGCATGACGATGTCGTCGCGCTGCTCGAGCAGTACTTCTACGCCGGGCTGTTGGGCGTTCTGGTGATCGCGAGCCTGGGGATTCCGATTCCCGAGGATATACCGCTGATCGCCGCCGGCGTCATCCTGCGCCTGCATCCCGAAGTCGCGAGTTGGCCGGGCGCGCTGCTGACCGCATGGGTCGGGATCATGAGCGGCGACCTCGTGCTCTACCGGGTCGGGCGGATGTGGGGTCATGACGTCGTCAAACACCGCTCGGTGCGCTGGATCATTACACCCGCACGGTTCAACCGCGCTTGCGACTATTTCCGCAAGTACGGCACCTGGTTCTGCTTTTTCGGCCGGTTCATCGTGGGCATCCGGGCGGTCATGTGCATGACTGCCGGGGCTACCCGGTTTCCATACTGGCGGTTCTTCCTCGCCGACTGCGCCGGCGCGGTGTTGTCGATCCCGCTCTTCGTCGGATTGGGGTACGCATTCGCGCCCGTGATCGAGACGCTTTACTCTCGATTGGCCGAGGTCCAGGGCTTGCTCATCGTCGTGGGCGTGGTTCTCGTGGCGCTCTTCATCGCGTACGAGGTCCGCAAGCACCGACGACTCGCAAAGTCCGATCGCGAGGCGGAAGCGGCGCTCGCGAAGACTGCGGACCCATCCACCGCCGCGGCCAGCACGCCTGGCAAAACGACTCGCGGTACGCGAGAACCGGTTGAGGCCGACGCCTGACTCGGACTCGCTCGCTCCCGCGGATCAGACTTCAAAATCCTTCGGTGTGAACTCGATTCGGCAGCCGTTCGCGACGGCGTCGTTCGCCTTCAGGACGCTGACCGCGGTCTCGTATCCCACTTCCGGCGGGCACGACAGCGGCGTCCCGTTGCGGACAGCATTGAAGAAGTTCTCCAGATGGAGTTGATGCACGGGCTTCTTGCTCTCCGCGAGCAAGCGCTGCCCTTCCGCACTCTTGGATCCGTCAGGCGCAAGGGTTTCGCCGATCTTCAACTCGAACGCCTCTCGATCCATCATCTCGACCGTCTTGGACTCCGCCTCCCAATCGCGTTTCTTGGCATGGATCTCACGGAAGAAGTGGCCCTTGCGCGGGTCCTCCGAAACCGTCATCGAACCCTGATCGCCCATGAACGTCTCGAAGAAACCACCGTGACTGGTCGTGTTCAGAACTTGGTACGAGCCGCGCACCGGCCCATTTGCGCCAGGATATTCGTAGATCGCCATCACGTTGTCATACCAGTCCCGGCCGTCCTGACCGTTGTAGTAGTCGAGCCCGCCGCTGGCCATTACGGCTGCCGGCCGGGTCTTGAGGAACCAGTTGAATACGTCAATCTGATGCGAGCCGAGGTCGGCCAGCGGACCACCGGAGTACGTTCGGTACCAGCGCCAGTTGCGGAACTGCTCCATGCTGCCATAGCCGTAGCGTTTGAGCACCGCGGCGTCGATGGTGTACTTCTTGGGCCAGCCGACTTCGTACTGCTTGGGTCGGTTCCACTGACCGGTGAAGTGCGTAATCCGACCCAGCACCTGGTCCTTCTCGATCAGCTTGAGCGCGTGCCAATAGCGCGGGTTCGATCGACGTTGGTGGCCGATCTGCAGCAGTTTGCCGGTCTCGCGCGCCGTGCGGACCATCGATCGCGCACCATCCAGTGTGTTCGACATTTCCTTTTCGCAGTAGACGTGCTTGCCCGCGCGCAGGCAATCGTTGGCCTGTTCGGCGTGGACCCAATCAGGCGTCGCGATGATCACCGCATCGACATTCTTCTCCTTGTCGAGCAGATCGCGGTAATCCTCGTAAACCGTCACCGGCTGATCGTACTTCTTGAGCAATCCCGAGCAGCGCCGTTGACTGTACGACCAGATATCCGCGATCGCGGTGAAGCGAATGCCGGGGATCTTGAGGCAGTTGTTGACCAGGTTGATGCCTTGGCTGCCCGGTCCGATCACGGCGACCGCCAGCTCATCCGCGGCGCCGACCAATGCGGCCCGGTCGCGAGCGAACGCACCGGGGATCGCGAAGGTCGCGCCTGCCGCCGCCGCCGCCTGCACGAACCGTCGGCGAGTCAATCCGTCAAAGATCGGGCTCTCGTTCATCGCGCGCACTCCATGAGCCCCCGAGTTGTTCCCTTATTGACTGGACTGTAGCAAAGCGCCAGATCGCGTGCAATCCAAGTCGTTTGCGTTCCATGAACGCGCGCCAACCGCGTTGGTGATCGGCGTTCGACACGTTGCTGGTTTTTCTGAAAAGTTGGTCCCCAAACCGCGTCAGCGCCGTCCAGGCCGCTTCGGAGTCTACAAAGCCGTTCTTTTTTGGCCTTTTTCATCGCCTCGGCGGCGTCGCTTGGCTATAACTGCGTGGTCAGGTCGACCTCGGCCTGCCCCTACCTGTGCTCGCGGACGGTGCGCTGGCGTCGCGAGCGGACGAACGAAAACGCGGTTCTCGGCCCTGGCCCGATCTTTGTTCTGGTTGTGCCGGCGTTGTGGCTGTAGCGGACCGAGACCGAATCACAGGTGAGACAATGCAGTCGGATCGTAGGGCCCATGCGCTGGGATGTGCGCTGATGCTCGTTGCGACGTCGGTTGCGCGCGCTGATGAAATCAAGACGCGACAACAGGTCATTACGCTGATGCAACAGTCGCTTCGAGAGCTCTGGGACAGTCGGGTGGAGATGACGTTCAACGGGGAATCGCTCGTCGGGTTTGCCAGTCGTCGCGAGGCCGACGGCGGAACACCGTTCTGGGGGGACGAAGCGGGCGCTCTATCAGACGCACCGCTTTGGGACTTTCAAGGGGGAACCGGAACGCCGAGCGCATTGCTGGTCTACGCGTATGCCTACGAGAAGACCGCGAACAAAGCGTATCTGCGACGCGCCGAGCGGATCGGCGATTTGCTGCTGACCGTTCAGCCGCTGGTTGGCGACGGCTGGTTCTATGACGGCGCCATTGTCGACGGGGAGTATCAGAGCGTCGGCGTCTGGGGCGCGTGGGGCAACCGTCGTCATGCGCCGCCGGACCTGCAAGGGTGGTCTACGCTGGATGACAACACCAGCCAGGCCTGCGCGTTGGCGTTGCTGCGCCTCTACCAGGTCGGTGGTGACGAACGCTTCCTGACGGGCGCGCGGCGCTTTGGCGATCTGCTCGTGAACTTGCAGGACATCGCGTACGACGGGCGATTCCCGTACCGTAACGGCGGCATCCCGCAGGTGGTTCCGCTCGAACGGGCGCTCGAGATCGGCCTCAATCAGAACAGCGATCCGCGCAACCCCAGCGGCCCCTATATGCCGCACAAGACCACCAACGACACCGCGATGGCCAGCGCTGTGATCTTCTTGGCCGAACTGTATGACGTGAGCGGCGATCCGCGGTATCGCGACGCAGTCCGACTCAACATCGATTACCTGCTCGACCGCCACGAGGCCTACGGCCGGCGCGGATGGGCACAGCAGTATCACTTCATGACGGACGAGATCGCTTGGGGGCGACATCTCGAGCCGGCAGCCTTCGTGACCTGCGAGAACCAGATCACGGAAATGATGCTACTTTGGCACCAACGCGAGCCCGACGCGAACCGCAGGGAGCGCATCGAGGCGGCGCTCGAACAATACATGCGCTGGATGCGCGATGACCTGGAGCGACCCGACCAGCGCCCGGACGGCGTGTGGCGCTACTACAACCACGATCCCGCGCTCGGTGACGACAACCAGGTCGTGTTTGCAGACGACTACGTCGAGTTCTTCGGTGCGGACGAGCTTCCCAAAGCCGCCCCCGGTCAGCCCTACTTCGGCGGTTGGGACGCCCGCTGGATCGGACGCCTCTTCGACGACGACGGCGTGTTCGACGTCGCGCGTGCGGCGTTCTGGCAGCCACGGTTTCCGGACTTGCCGCTCACCCTCCAGCCGACCACGTGGACACCGAGCGTGGACCATCCTAACGCCGCCTGGATCACCCCGGTGACCGTGGCCGACGAACCGCGGCGACAGATCGGCACCGAGGGCACGTGTCGTCGAATGCTGCACCTCTTCAACAAGTTCGACGCGCTCGGCGGACGCGTCGTCGATTCCGACGGCGACGGATTCCCTGACGCCGCCGAGGTCGCGCGCGGCAGTGATCCGCGCGACTCCGACTCCATCCCCGCGGAACTTGGAGATCTGAACTGCGATGACCAGGTCGGTGTCACGGACATCAATGCCTTCGCACTGGTGCTGACAGACCTGCCCGCTTACCGGCAGGCCTATCCCGAATGCGATGAGGATCGCGCGGACATGAACGGCGACGGCCTGATCACGGTCGGTGATATCGCTGGCTTTGTGGACCGACTGCGCTGACGAATCGCCACACGCGGCCTCGGTCGGCCCTTCCGCACCGGGTCGGCCGGGGCGATTGTTTTCAAGCGGACTCGATATCGCGTCCGCATTCCGGACAGCGACCGCTGGTGTTACCCTTGAGTTGATAGCCGCAATGCAGGCAGACGTGCACGTTGAGCGCGTTCAACTGTTCGCGGAGATGGCGCTGAATCGGGACGCGAAAGATCAGGTTGCCGACCACGATCGATCCCACGCTCCCCGCCGGCCCGGCAATCACGCCGGCCAGCCACGCCGCCCGCATCCCGAACAATCGCTGCAGCAGCGCCGCCGCAACGCCGACCACCACGCTGACGCCAATCAGCCACGCCAATGCCGTCAGCAAGCGTCCGGGTTTCTTGAAGACGTCCTTGCGCGCCGCACTGAGCGCGAGCTGGCGCTGTTGTTCGTTGGGGAAGAGGGCGAGCTCGGGCAGAAGCCGGGTCGTTAGCGAAGGCCGCGTATCGCTCATCGGCGCAGCGTAACTGTGTATCGCCGACTTGTCCTGCGCCCGCGATCGTCCTGCGCGACTATCGCCGACGGATCGCGATCAGTCCCGTCGCCAGGAGCAGCAGCGACGCCGGCTCCGGTGTTGCGCGGATGTTGTCGATGCCGAAGGTGACCGGCGGCTGAAGGAAATCACGTGTATCGTGGATTCGCAGGCGAAAGACCGACACAAGCGACTGAATGATGCTTCCTGCGCCCTCCCAATTGCCGGAAGTGACGTCCCAGGAGACTTCCCGCCATTGCCCGTCGGCCGGCAGCAGCGGATTATCGATGGTGTTGAAGTCGCCGAAGGTGCTGCTGATGCGAATCTCCGGCTCCAACGGATCGGCGCTGAAGTTGGCGACGGAGGCCGTGATCGTGGTGACGCCTGAGCCGAGGAAATTTCCGGTCCACTGGTCGTCGTTGAAGGCCACCGCCCGGCCTCCCGGACCCGAACCGCCGCGGCCGCGAACCCGCATGTAGGCGTCGCCGGCGCCCGCCGGTCCGCCGCTCGAAATCAGCGTCGGCGGGTTCGGGTTCGGATTCCCCGAAGTCCAGCCCACCAGACTGCCCCCCTGAAAATCATCGACCTGGCCGAGCGTGATCGAACCGGCCCAAACCGGCGTGACCATCAAGACCGCAGCGCAGACAAGAATCCCGAATTGCTTCATTTCCCGCTCCTCCTCCAGGCACCCTGTCACAACCAAGGTGCTACGTGACTATAGCCCGGTGCGGCGAACCAATGCAAGGACGCCGACAGGTGGGCGGCTTCTTCATATCGAAACGTCCTATAATTATTAGACTTATTGCCTGGTGGGACTCCTGTTCGAAGATCGCGCGTTGTAGGCGGCGGTCTGGTCCGTGATAACCTGCCGTGTTGGGGGGTTAAGGAAATGGGACTGACGAGGTTCGACAGCGCCCGGTCGGGACGATTCTGCCCGTTCCGTGGAGCTCCGCAATCATCGCGTGAGAGGTCCAACCCCGCACCCGATGAGCATTGCTCGTAAGCATGCTTACTTAGGCGCGGGTGGTCTCGACGATCGAGGCGGCGAACGCGGCCGCGCGATCCAGGGCCGGCCGATCGACGCGGGTGGTGTACCCGGCGGACTCGATCGTGTTCAGCAGCACTTCGGTCGCGATGTTGCCCGGAGCGCGCTTCCCGGGCGTCGATGCGTACGGGCAGCCGCCGAGCCCGGCGACCGAACCGTCATAGGAACGGATGCCCAGGTCCAGCGCAACGCGCACGCACGGTGCTGCAAGCCCGAACGTATCGTGCAGATGCAGTGTGATATCGCTCATCCGATCGTTACCGAGGGTTTCGATCACGGCCTCCAGCATCGGCCCGATATTGTCGGGCGTCGCGGCGCCGATCGTATCCCCGGGATCGATTTCGTCGATGCCGATGTCGAGCAGCATTTGCGTGACCGTCGCGACCTGCGCGGGCTCGACGTCTCCGTCGACCGGGCACTTGATCACGCTCGAAATGTACGCGCGGGTTTGAAGGCTGTTTTGCTGCGCCGCGCGAACGACCGGTCGAAATCGTTCGATCGTTTCGGCGATCGTCGCGTTTGTATTCTTTCGCGCGAAGCCCTCGGTCGCGGAGGTGAACACCGTAACCTTGTCAATCAGCTTGAAGCCCGCCCGGTCGTTCGTCGCGAGCGCGTTATCCATTCCCTTTTGATTGGGAACCAGCGCCGAGTACACCATTCCTTCGGGTTTCGATGCCGCGATAGCGTCGAAAACCTCCGACGCGTCGGCGAGCTGCGGCACCCACTTCGGCGACACGAAACTCGATACTTCGATCTCGTCGACGCGGGTCGGGTGAAGCAACTCGACCAGTCGCACTTTTTGCGCAACTGCGATCGGTGTTGGTTCGTTCTGCAGTCCGTCGCGTGGCGCGACCTCCGTGATCCGAATCATTTCGCTCATGATAACGAGGATAGCACGCCCCGCGCGGTCCGTCCAAATCGCATCCCGCGGCCAGTTTTCAGTGCGTCCGAAAACGCTTCCGATTTCCAATCGTGCGCGCCACAATTTGATAAGGTACGTGAATCCGGGAATTTCTTTGACCCCTTTGGAAACTGTCGCTAGTCTACGCTGGCACGGAGAGCGGTTTGGCCATCCTGATCGACGGCAATAACCTTCTCCACGCCGCACGCGATATCGAGGATCCGGAGCGTCCGTTGGGACGTGCGCAGCTGTGTCAGATCCTCGCAGATTGGGCGACCCGCGTCGGCGTCACCATCCAACTCGTGTTCGACGGCCCGCAGCCGCCAGACGGTTTTGCGGAGCAGATACGACGGCAATCAGGCCTTGAGGTCCGTTTCAGCGGAGGAGGCGTACGGGCTGATGACGTCCTGATTGCAATGATCGATGCCGACAGTTCGATCCGTCGCAAGATCGTCGTATCCAGCGATCGGGAGATCGCCAGGGCCGCCCGTCGTCGAAAGGCCAAGGCCGAGCGTTCAGAGGCATTCTGGCGACGCGTGCGGCGCGACCGTTCGCGGCAGCCGGAGCCGCGACCATCAGAGCCGGATCAAAAACGGTCCGGCCTCGGGCCGGATGATCTGGACGACTGGCTACGGACGTTCGGGATGGATCAGGATCCCTGAAAGGGGCATTGGGCACGGAAGGAGACCGACCATGGCAACCTCGCAACACGCATCGGCGGCCGCGGCCGACCGACAGGAAACGTCCGGCGCTCTACTGGACAATCGGCGCGAAGAACGCCAGGAAGCGACCGGCACCCTCTGGCTGATCGACCACTCCGGCCAGACGGTCCTGCGCTGTAGCCTGTCGAATGTCTCCCGCAGCGGGATTTGCGTCCGAGCACCGATCGGTTACGGCGTCGCACTGGGCCAACGGTACGAGTTGCGGTCGCACCTGCCCGGGGCCCATCCGCAGCAGATGTTCGGCGTCGTCGGCAGCCGGTGGGGAACGGTCGTGCGGACGAACTTCGATTTTGCCCGCGGCGGTGATTACGTCGACATCGGTATGCGCCTCGATCAGCAACCCGAAGTCCTGCGACGCGACGTCTCGTAGGTAACGTGATCGCTCCCGCAGCCACCGCGCGAAAGCGGCGCCCTTCCAGGGTGGGGGACGCGTTTCGCGCAGCCAGTCAATGTGTCCCCCAGGGTAAACCCTGGGGCATCAACACCATCTGGAACACTAGCCTTCGCTGCCTATACAACGCGCCCTTCGTGCGCCTTCTTCGCAAACGACAAAGTCTATTGTCTCGCGCCCCATAGTCCCCTCGCTTGCGCTCGGGGCTCGTTGTGGCGAGTGTCGGATTCGCGCCGGGGCCTTTGGCGCAGACAAAGGCCTCGCAAAGGGAGCTTGCTCCCCACCGCGCGAAAGCTGCTGACCACGCCACAATCCACGCCTGACCGATCAAGACCGCTCCGACACCTCTCGATACCAGTACGGGAATCTATCGCGGTTCGCGATCAGGAGTGGTATCTCATGATGACGCAGCCTTCGGGGAAAGCGCGTTCGAATCGGTCCGGAGCGAGTGGCGCCGGAATTGCGCGTGTCGTTGGCCTTTGGCTGCTCGTCGTACCGGCGTCTGGCGCGGATTTCGTCGTCGACACGCTCGTTGACGAAAACGACGGTGTCGGCGTCGGCGATGTCTCGCTGCGCGACGCGATCAATGCCGCCAACGCAAACGGTGACAAGGACAACATAACGTTCTCCGTCACGGGAACGATCACACTTACCGCGGATCTGCCAAACGTCACCGAAAGCCTGGTGATCACCGGACCCGGGGCCGCTAGCCTGACCATCGACGGCGCGGATAGCTTCCGAGCCCTCGCACTCTTCGGCAACACCAACGACATGACCGTCACCGATCTGACCATCGCCAATTGCCGTGCGGTCGGCGGCGCTGGCGGGAATTCGAACTTCGGCGGGGGAGGCGGCGGTGCAGCGGGAATCGGCGCAGCACTCTATCTCGATGACGGCAGCATCCGCTGCGAAGACGTCACGTTCGATGGCAACGACGTGGTCGGCGGGGCCGGCGGCGCAGGCGCCGACGGTGGTACCGGGAACAGCGGCGCAGGCGGAGGCGGCGTGGGCGGGGCCGGAGCGAACGGCTCCACGAACCCCGGCGGTAACGGCGGGGGCGGCGGATTCCTCGGCGGCGCCGGCGGCACGGGAGGCTCCTCCCCCACGGCAGGAGGCACCGGCGGCGGCGGCGGGGCAGGCAACCAAGCACCCACCGGCGTCGACGGCGCAACGGGCGGCTTTGCCGGCGGAGGCGGAGGCGGAGGATATGGCTCCTCTTCCGGCGGCGGTAA
>JANQNU010000010.1 GCA_028279405.1 Phycisphaerae bacterium | reverse complement strand
GTTGCTCCTTTTGAAGGCAACTTCAAAACTCCTCGGCTGGTCGTTATACCAGCCAAGGAGCAACGGACGTTCATCCCAATCTAGAAGGGTGGGGCACCTAGCGACGCGGCGCCTATCATTGTGTTTACTGACCGGTCAGCAGTTCGACGAACTCGTTCAGGTCGGCAAAGGAGATGTTGCCGTCGTTGCTGACGTCTGCGGCGCCCGGCTGGCACAGGGGGAACAGTTCGGTGTACAGCGCGATGTCGGTCAGCGCCAGGACGAATCCGTTGACGTCGCCGACGCCGACGATTCCGTCGCAGTTCATGTCCCCGGGCGCGGGCACGGCAACGCCGGCGCGCGTGACGCCGAAACACGGATCGAGACAGATCAGGTCGCAGGGGGTGTTCTTGATACCTTCGATGATCCATGCGCGGTTGACGACATTGCTCGGCAAGCCGATCAATGACCAGCCTTGGCCGTCGATGACTGCGACCGGCGTGCACTCGATGCCTGGTTGGACGAGCGTCTTCCCGAAGAACGTGTCGTTCACCGTATTGAAGGTGAGCCGGCGCGTATCGCCGATACCGCGGTTGTTGTCGATGACGCCGGTGACGTAGATGCGTTCGTCGACGGTTGCCGCGCCTTGTGTTTGTAGAAAGAACACGCGGCCGTCGTCGGCGCTGAACCGTGGCCGGCCGTTCACGATGGCCGTGATTGCACCGAAGCCGGCGAATGCCGCGTGAATCTCATTTCCGCGCACGTGGTCCGGTCTGCCCATCGCATCGCGCGTTGCGCTGCCGAGCACGAACACGTCGTCACCGACGCCGAACGCGCCACGGTTTTCGATTGTGAGCGGTGCCAACCCGGCGACGATGTTTGGCGCGACGACGGCGCCATCGGGGGCAACTTTCGTGATCCGTCCGGCGCCGCCGAAGGCGCGACCGATCGTGTTCTTGGCCACGCAGTGACCGCGGCAATCGAATCCGGCGCAATCCTCGAGTGCCACGCCTTTGGCGACGACGAACGCGCCGTTGCGGGCGTTCGATGCGTTCTCGATTGCGAACGTTTCGCCGTTGCTGGTGACCAGCAGCGTGCAGTCGGCGGTGCGTTCGAGGCGCCCGACGGCGGAGAAGCACACGTCGACGGTCTCGGCAATGATCCGCGGCACGTCGTTCAGTTTCGACTGGATGACGCCGCGGACGAAGATGCTCGAACCGTCGGGGAGCCCGCCGTCGCTCGTCAATGACAGCGCCCGCCCGTCGTCCGCGAACAATCGTGGGGTTCCGTCGTTGGTGATTCTCAGGACGCCGCAATCCGCGAAGGCTGGCTCGATCCCGTCGATCTCGATGTTGGGCAGGAAGGCGTTGTCGCAGAAACGAGGGAATACGCCGACGTAGCCGGTAACGAAGACCGTTTCGCCGACCGCGAATCCGTCGGCCTCGATCACGAAGGGGCCGCGACCGTCATCCGGTACGAAGATTGTGGGGCCGAAGATACACTGCTCGATGCGCCCGAAGGCGACGATCTTTTCACCCACCGTGCCGCTGAACGGGTTTTCCGCGTGGGTCGCGACGTCCGAGACGCTGGGTACGGCTCCGATTGACAGGAGCGAGACGGCGAAGTGCCACATGACGTTCCCTCCTCAGTTCGTACATGACTTGCAGGTCGACTATTTTACTCTTGTCATCAGCACGATTCCGGAAACTTACTTCGACGCGGGCGCCATTGTGCGTTTTGGCCCTGTCCGGCAGCGAGATGCGCGTTTTTTGGCGCGGCAGCGGCTGTCGGATTATCCAATTCCCGACATCGGAGGTCGTCGAAAACTCGTCGGGAGATGGACCGTACGTGGTACGGCTGGGTGGCGTCGCGCGTGTACGTGATGGTGTTTGAGGCGGTGCTAGCCGCGCGGCGCATCGACACCAGTGTTGTCGCTGGGCGGCGCGAACACGTCGATGACGGTCGATGTTTCGACTGCTGTCGCACCGTGTCGTACGTTGGGCGGCAGGTGCAGCATCTCCCCGGCGCGGACGTCGGCAGTGCGCGTTGCGCCGTGGTCATCTTCGAGTGTAAATCGCACGTGGCCATCCAGCACGATCGCGAACTGTTCGTTCTCGTGTGCATGCACCGGGACGACGATTCCCTTCCCGAGCACGAGATGGGAGAGCATGGCGTGCGTGCCGATCACACGTCGTCGGTCGATCTGTGGCATTGGTTGATCGCTTTCGAGAGCGGACCACCGATACACGGCTGCATCCCGCGACATGATTTGAGCCTCCTTGTTCGCCGACGCACGACGGGTTCAGGCGCCGCGCGCCACTTTGGCCGACTTCGCGCCAAATCGTAGCCCGCAGGCCGTCATCTGTCTTGCGAGATCCTGCTTGTCGTTGAACGACGGGTGACGTCGGGCGAGACGGGCTTGTCAGGACAATGATGGGGAGTACGGGCTTCTTTCCCGCAACGGCCGGCTGCTGGGGTCGGCCGTGGCAATGTCCCGTACTCCCCGTGGAGGGGTTGTCTGGAGCGCGGCGTTACTCGCCGATCACCAGATCGACGAAGCAGCCGATGTCGCCGACGGATACGCGGCCGTCGGAGTTGCAGTCCGCGGCCTCGATCGGGCAGCCGGGAAACAGCTCGGCGTAGCGCGCCGGATCGACCAGCGCGAGTACAAACGGGTCGATATCCTCGAAGCCGATCGCGCCGTCGCAATTCAGGTCGCCGTTTTTGACGATCAGGGGGCAGCCGACTTCGTCGACCGGGATACCCGGCTGGGTGTTGGGGCACTGGTCGCAGCCGTCGGGCACATCATCGGCGTCCGCATCGAGGGCGTCGTCGAATCCCGGGCAGCGATCGCAGCCGTTCGGGATGCCATCCTGGTCGGCGTCGACATTGTCATCATTACCGGGACAGCGGTCGCAGCCGTCGGGGGTACCGTCGTTGTCGGAGTCGATGGCGTCGTCGAATCCGGGGCAGCGATCACAACCGTCGGGCGCGCCGTCGGCATCGGCGTCCGCGCCGTCGTCCGAGCCGGGGCAGACGTCGCAAACGTCCGGTACGCCGTCTCCGTCGGCGTCGTTGGCGTCATTTCCGCCGGGGCAGATATCGCAGCCGTCTGGCACGCCGTCGTTGTCGCTGTCGACGTTGTCGTCGAAACCGAGGCAGATGTCGCAACCATCGGGCACGCCGTCGTTGTCGAAGTCTTCGTTGTCGTCCGCGCCCGGGCAGAGGTCGCACGCGTCGGGGTTGCCGTCGAGGTCGGCGTCGAGGTTGTCGTCGCCGGCGAGGCAGATGTCGCACCCGTCGGGCACGCCGTCTCCGTCTCCGTCGACGTTGTCGTCGGCTCCCAGGCAGATGTCGCATCCGTCGGGCACGCCGTCAAGGTCGGAATCGAGCGCGTCATCGAACCCAGGGCAGATGTCGCAGCCGTCCGGGATCTCGTCGCCGTCGGCGTCCAGGTTATCGTCGGCGCCGAGACAGATGTCGCAGTCGTCGGGGACGGCGTCTCCGTCGCTGTCGACGTTATCGTCCCCGTCGGGGCACACGTCGCAAACGTCGGGCACACCGTCTCCGTCGGCGTCGGCCTGGCACTCGTCGGGAATGCCGTTGTCGTCGCAGTCGGTGCTGGTCCCGTTGGCGATATCGTCGTCGTCCGGAACACCATTGTTGTTGCAGTCGTCGGTAAAGCCTTCGAAGATGTATATGACGCCGGTGCTGGTGTTGCCGGGAGGGCCGCTTTCGCTGATCACGTAGTCGGTTCCGGAAACCGCGACCGCTTTACCGAAGCTGACCTCGGTATCCGGCGTCGGGCTCGGGATGGTCAGCAGAAGCTGCGCGGATTCGGCATCGAAGACGTAGACGGCGCCGGCAAACTCGCCGTCGTCGTTTCGCGCGACAGGGTCACCGATCAGAATACGGCGTCCGTCAACGACAATGGGGCCCCCGAAGAAGCGCGCACCGGGGAGCGGTGATTCGTAGGTCTGAATGATGTTGCCAGTGTTGGAGTCGATCAGGAAGACTTTTCCTTCGTTACCGATCCGGCCAGATGTCAGCAGGTTTCCTTCGAAATCAGCGAGTGCCGTGCCGAAACTGGCGTCGTTTGCGGGATCGGGATTTCGCAGTTCCAACGGGGTACCGGCGCCGTTGAGATTGTCGTAGATCAGGACTCGTCGGGGGACACTGACCCTGATCGCGATCTTGCTGTTCCCCAGCCCGACGATGCTGCTTCCGAAGCGATCGGCGTTGCCTGCGGGAGGCGGGCTGCAGATTCGGCTGGACGCGCCGTCGACGAAAGAGTGGACGGCGCCGATGTCGCCGGGACCGCCTGAACAATTGCCGCGGGGGGCGCTGACGGCCAGTGATGCACTGCCGGGGCCGCCGACCTGTGCGACCGCGCGGCCGAAGTCGGCGAGGAAATTGGGCTCCGGGTTCGGGACGATCGTGGGCACGGCGCCGGACTGCGGATCGATGATGTATGCTTCGCCGGATGCGCCGCGGTTTCCGGCGTCGGATTCGGGCGCTCCCACCAGCACGAGTCCGCCGTCCAACACGGCCAGACTGCGGCCGAAGTCTTCGGTGATGTCGCGCGGCGCACGGATCAGCGAGACGCGGTTTCCGAGGGCATCGAAGACCCAGACGGCACCGTCGCCAGCGAGCGATCCAGGCCGATCGGGATCCGCCTCGTCTTGCGGCGCACCGACCACAATAAACGGCCCCGTTGCTGCCAGCGTTGCGCCGAAGTCGCTGCGGGCGATCTGTCCGTGAGGGTGATTGATCGTCACCAACAGGTCACCGACTTCGGCGCGTGCTGCGGCGTGCGCGCCGAGCATCAGCAAGAGTGCGGCAATGCCGACGTGTTGCGTCGATCGTTTCTTCCGTTCAGCGTGGGTGTTTCGTGGATTCGTGTCATTCGACAGGCAGTTCACGATGTCATTCTCCTTGTTGGGGCCATCGGCGGCCCCGTGCGCCGACTTCGCAGTCGGCTGCGGCGCTGGGTCGTCTGCGCACGGGGGTGTTGGTATCGAGGTTTGCAGCTACAGCGCGGCGCTACGCACGCCGGCCGTTCAGTACCGTCGACGCAAGATGCCCGTCGCCGAAATGACCAGCAGCAACGCGGCGGTTGACGGTTCCGGCAGGGCGGCGAAGTTTACCTGGCTCAATCGCGGAAAGAACGTACCTGGGTTGCCGATCCCCACCATGCCCGTCAGTACGACGCGATCGCCGGGGGACAGCGTGAAGGTCGTGAAGACGTCCATGAACTCCCAGCCAAGCGCAGACGGCGCGGTCGGACCGGTCGTCTCGGCGTTGAAGAACGAAGTGAGCCCGGTCTGGTCGATACTGTCGCGGATGTCGACGCCGGCATTTTGCAGGATGAAGTCGCTATCGAAGACCGAGAACTCCTGATCCAGATCGTTGATGAACGCCATCCCGTCGCCGTTGGCGTCGAACAACTCGACGTTGAGCTCGGAGGTTACGTTGTTGGTGCCGGGTACCGGGATGATCGGCGGCGAGATCGAGAGGTCGACGTCCATCGGTGCGTCGGTCGGGTTCTCGATCTCCACTTCGTACAGGATGAATGGGTCGGGGTTCACCACCATTCGGAATCCCGCCGTTCCATCTCCAATGAGACTGAAGCTCCGAACGGCGCCCTGCATGATCTGGCCTGGTGTGAGGCCTTCGACGTTATTGAACAAACCGATCTTTTCGAGCGTCTGTGACTCGGTGTTGAAAAAACCGTCGAAGTTGGGCAGGTCGCGCAGCGGCGCGAAGAGGTCGATCAGGAGCTCGCCGTTGGCCGACAGAAACGTGCTGAATTCGTTGTCGACGATGAAGCCGATCTGGCCTTCGCCGGCGGCATGCGCGGCGCGCGGTCCGCTCAGTAATCCCACGGCCAGGAGGCCGCCCAACAGTAGACGTGCTGAATTCTTGGTCATTTGTTCTCCTCCGGAATCAAACATCAATGGTCAAAGGTCAATCAAGGCCGGCGGCGGGCGGCAGCCGATGCCGCTCCGCCAACCGGCGTGCGGTTGTATCGTTTGGGAGTTACGGCGATTGGCGGCGTCGCGCGGTCGTTCTGCCGTGCAATGCGAGCAATCCGGCGAACATCAGCGGCAGCGCGTTGAACGCGCCGAACCCGCACAGCGTGAGCAGACTCGGCGGTTGCGGCGGCGCGGGGGCGTCGTCTTCCGTCGATGCGGCATCGTCGTCCTCCGCAGGTGTATCGTTGTCCTTGTCGTCGTTCGCTTGCGGGGGGTCGTCGTTGCGATCCACATCGTCGTCAGCGTCTTCATCACCAACGTTTCCATCCCGGTCGTCGTCGCCGTCGTCCGCGTCCGGCTCGTCGTCAGGGTCGACGTCATCATCATTCGCGTCGTCATCACTCGCGGCGCCTTCGGCGCAGTCCGGCGTGCCGTCGGCGTTCTCGTCAATCAGGTCGTCTTCGTCGGGGCAGACATCGCACCCGTTGGGCACGCCATCCTGATCGTCGTCGTTCCCGTCGCTGGCGCAGTCGTCTAGCGCGTCCAGGCTGGAAAAGTTGACGTCATCCAGTTGCGGCAGGAACGTTCCCGGGTTTCCGATCCCAGCCATGCCGCGGATGATCACGCGGTCGCCGGGCGAGAGAGTGAAGTTCAGCAGGACGTCGATGAACTGCCAGCCAGTGTCCGAACTTGGCCCGTTGGTCAGCGGCGCAGAGAAGGCCGTGACGCCGATCTCGAAGATATCGTCGCCCAGGCTGATCCCGGTATCCTGCAGCACGAACGTCTCGTCGATCACGAAGAAGCGTTGAAACCCGTCGTCGCCCGGGCTGAGGCGGACCGTCCCGTCGTTGTTTGCATCGATGAGATTGATGCTCAGTTGAGCGTCCGCGACGTTTTCGCCAATCACGGGGACGATCGGCGGTGAAATCGACAGCTCAAACTGTTGGGGAGCGTCCGTCGTGTTTTGCACGTCCAACTCGTACATGACGAATGGATCGGGAGCGTATACGAGCTTGAACCTGCCCGTGAACTCACCGAGTTCTTGGGCGAGTTCGAAAAGAGCGAAGGGATCCGGTAATGCGCTAGCGACGCGGAAGAAGCCAATGTCTGCGAGGAACGTCGAGTTGGTGTTGATGAACCCGAAGAACCCTGGAAGGTCGCCCACCAGCCCGAAGAGGTCGAACACAATCTCACCGTCGACGGTCAGGAACGTACTGAAATCCTCATCGACAATGAATCCAAGTTGCTCGCCGTTATCGGCCCGAACCTCGGTCACCCCCATCGCCGCCACGACACACGCCACCACACTACACCACAACCGTCGTCGCATTGTCATAATCCTTGCTCCTTGCGGGCCGCGGCCCGTTTGCTCGGCACCGTGTCTGCGATTGAGCACTCGCGGTACCATTTGGTTCGTTCCGGATGGTCACAGGGGATCCGGTGTCCGCCCGGGACCACATGCCCCGCCGGCTGTTCGCGGGGGTCATGTTCTGAAAAAAAGTTTCGCGATCGACCCGATAGCCGCCCCAGCGTGTCGCTCGGCGGGGCGGTGGGGAGTGCATTGGTGGGGGGCAGCCTTCCGCGGAACGGCTGGGCGCCGCGCGACCAATCAGCTATCGTCGCGCTTTTGGCAGCGGTCCCGATGGGGATCGGACGTCTGGGAGGTGAAGCATGGCGCTGAGGATCACGTTTCTAGGACACTCCGGCTTTCTCTTCGACGACGGCGAGCACGCTCTGGCCGTTGACCCGTTCCTGACCGGGAACCCACTCGCGAAGCACGCGCCAGCCGACATTCGTTGCACGCACATTGCACTCACGCACGGCCATGCCGATCACGTCGGCGATACGCTCGAGATTGCGCAAGAGAACGTAGCGACGCTGATTGCGGCGTACGAGATCTGCAACGCAATGCAGGCCAAGGGGCTCGAGTCAGTCGAGCCTGCGAATCCCGGCGGACGAATCGAGACGCCGTTCGGATGGGTCGCGTTCACGCACGCGTTCCATTCGTCGTCGTTCGAGGACCAGTACATGGGCATGCCCTGCGGGTTGATGATCCACGTCGGTGGAAAGACCATCTACCATTGCGGGGATACGGGAATCTTCTCGGACATGAAACTCTACGGCGAGATCTACCAGCCAGACATCGCCTGTATCCCGATCGGCGATCGGTTCACCATGGGCCCCGAGCTGGCTACGCGGGCTGCGGAGATGATTGGCGCCAAGATCGCGATCCCCATCCACTACAAGACGTTCCCCGCCCCTCTCCTGAAGCAGGATACCACCGGCTTTACGCCAACCGGCGTCACCGTTCGCGAACTCGAGCCCGGCGAGACCTGGGTGGTCGAGTAGCTACGACGCTGCCGGCCTGGGCAGCGTCGCGGCGGGCAAGACGCCCGCCCCACCCTTATGGCGTACGCCCCATCCTTAGCATGCTGCCTCACCCTTCCAGGGCGGGAGACGTGTTTGCCCAGAAGCGGGATGCACACCCGTTCGGCGCCATTCTAGGATTCCTTTGGTGGTTCCGGGTCGATCAACGGTAACGGCTGACGTGCGCGCGACGGTTCGTTGCCGTCGGTTCGCTGGACGCTTGCGTGCGCCGCGGCCAGTGTTGGATCGCCGGCCTCGATGGACGCGAGCGTCTCTTCCGAGGTCGATGCCAGCGCCACAGGACGGTAGCGCAGGGCATGCTGGTTGATTTCGGGCACGGTCCAGCGTGCTCGCGGTGGTGGTGTCTTGCGCAACCGCCGGCGACGTTCACTGCGTTGGATCGCCTCATAGGCCAGGGCCTTGGCGCGCTCGTCGCTGCCGCCGGCCGCATCGGTCATGCCCATGTTGTTGCGCGGCAGGGTGACCTCGTCTTCCGGGAAGACTTCTTCGTAACGCGGTGGCCGTCGCAGATAGGTCAGGGGTTTGATAAACGGCTGGTACACGAGATTCTTCACCAGCTTCCGTCCGAGCTGATAGGTGCCGTACGAGATCGGTCCGAACCAGCGTTTGTCGATCAACTTGCGTGTCATGGAGTGCGTGGCGAAATCGATCAGGCGGTGACACGCCCAGCGCGGAAGGCCCACATTCCGAAGGCTGAGCACGCAGCGCAGCCAGGCGGCGAGGTAATCATGCTTCGCAAACTGCAGGCTGCCCGTATACATGTAGTCATAAGCAGCGTGATCGCGACCCTGGATGATCCCGTCCGCAATCGCTCGGTCGTACAACGGCGTGCCGGGGTAGAACATCAATGGAAACACCCGCAACACGGAACGACCGCGATGATGGTCGGCAATAAAACGCATCGTTTCGATGACGTTCTGTTCCGGTTCGTACGGGTTGCTGACGATGTAATGGTACTCGGCCTTGATGCGATACTTGTGAAAGATGTCGATCCCGGCGGCGATCTTGTCGATCGGGGTCGGACGGCTGTAGATGTTTTTCAACGTATCCACGCTACCACTTTGAATACCCATGCTGATCAGGCCGATCGGAACACGCGAGAGCGATCGCACCTTCTCTTCCGTGATCGTGTTGGGGAACGCGTCGAGCTCGAAGGGTAAGTTGACCCGCTCCTTGTACTTGATGGCGAACTCTTCGATTTCCTCCTCACTCCGCACGAAGAACAGATCGTCGACGATGTTCACCGCTTCGATGCTGGGAAAGCACCGCCGGGCTTTGTTGATCTCCTCGATGACGTTTTCCGCCGAACGCCGACGTACCCACGAGCCCTTCCCCTTGTAGACCTTGAGCAACGCCGCGTTGTTGCAGAACGTGCACGGATAGGGGCAGCCACGGGTCGTTTCGATACGCAGCCGATGCAGCGTGCCGCGCAAGTTGTCCGGGCGCGCCTGTTCGAGCCCATCGCGACCGGCGACCCAGTGTGTCTCGAGTTCGTAGTCCGGGAAGGGATAGTCGTCGAGTTCACGCTCCAGTGGTCGTACCGGATTACGCACCGTTTCGCGAACGCCGAATGCGCCGCCGCCGCGAAAGCCGAGGCTGCCGATGCCCGTCGGATCGCGACCCGCAGCGAGCGCCTCGACGAGTTGCAGTAAGGGCTCCTCGCCTTCGCCAACACAAATCGCGTCCGCTACCTCAATCGATTCATCCGGTGCGACTGTCGGGTGCGTCCCGCCCCAGATCACCGGCGTCCTGATCCCTGCCTCCCGAATCCGCTCGGTCAAGAAGCAGGCGCGGTGAAACGTATTGGTCATCAGACTCAGCCCGATCAGATCGCGTTCACGGACGCGATCGATGCACTCTTCGAGCGCGCGATCGCCCCAATCGGGGCGCGCGGTGTCACGCTTCGAACTCATGAATATCATCTCGACATCATGGCCGGCGGATTTCAGGTAGGACGAGACGTACCGCAAGCCGAGCGCGATCGGGTGAGTGTAGGTGGAGATCAGCGTAATGCGCACCGGTAGCTCCTTCATTGTGCACGACCCTGCCCCCTGCGAATGGTGCGCTTTGAAGGTTGCGCGCGCAGCCGGTGGCCGCCTCCACTCGCATTCAAGCGAATCCTATTCCGGCGATATCGCAGGTCAACAAAAAAATGACGAGAGAGCGCCGTTCGCACGTAATAAATATTTGGCACATTATAGTTAGGCGCCATATAATCAGCGACATGATACCGATACCATTAACGCCGAAGTACGAAGTACTCCTGTCATCGATCGAAACGCGACGTCACGCTTCGCTAATCCCCGTGGTCGGGCTGTTGAGCGTTGCGGAGCGCTGGACGCGTTCCTGTCAGTCACGTCTTGCCGAGGCGGGCTTGTCGGATGGGCGTTTTGCCGCACTTCTGGTGCTGGATGCGTACGGCGATTCAGGACCGGCGGATCTGGCAGAGGCGATCGGCGTGACGCGCGGCGCGATGACCACCATCTTGGATGGGCTTGCGGCCGAATCGCTGGCCATTCGCATCGCTGACCGCTCTGATCGTCGGCGGATGCGGGTTGCGATCACGACCGCCGGGCGGCGCCGTCTGCGTGCCGCTCTTGCGCGCCAGGCGACGTGGCTGACCGAGCTGGGGCAGGTGCTGACCGCGCGCGAGAAACGAGCACTAACCAACATCGCGACCAAACTCATGCAGCACTCGGATGGGATCGACTGAAGGGCGGGACGAGTAAAACGGAGGACACCTGGCATGGTCGGCGATGATCGTGAGCGCTTTCAGCGTGGTTGGGCGAAGCTGCGCGAGATCGATGGTCAAGCTGGCGAGCGCGTCGTCGACGCACTGCGCGACGTGGCGCCTGATCTGGCACGCTACACCATCGAGTTTCCGTTCGGCGACGTCTATAGCCGACCCGGTCTCGACCTGAAATCCCGGGAGATCGCGACGGTGGCGGCGCTGACGGCGATGGGGACCGCCGAGCCGCAGTTGCGGGTTCATATTCATGGTGCGCTGAATGTCGGCTGGACCCGGAGGAGATCGTCGAGGTGATGATCCAAATGGCGGTCTATGCGGGATTCCCAGCCGCCCTCAACGGCGTCTTCGCTGCCAAGGAAGTGTTCGCTGAACGCGATCGCGGGGAGTGAGAGCTAGGGCAGCGTCGACGATGACGGAGCACGGGTAATCCGTCCCCACCCCAAGATGGGGTGGGGCACCTGTGCTTGCTAGCGACGGGTCAATGGCGGGCGAGACGCCCGCCCCACCCTGGAAGGGTGGGGCAGCTGTGCTCGTTGTGTGGAGTGACGGCGTGTAGCACAGTGCTTACTCGAAGATGGCGACCCCGGTGTTGCACATCCATGTTGCGGGCTTGTCGAGCGTGAGCGGTCCTGTTCCGTACGTGCCTGGCTTGACGAAAATCGTGCTGCCGGCTGGCGCGTTGGCGTCCGCTTCGCCGGGCGAGTAGGGCAACGCGCAGTATCCGATGCGGAGAATGCTTGTCGGTCCGACGAACACGTTGCGTCCCGGGTCGCAGCTCTCGAGTGTCAACGTTGGCTGCGGGCAACCGCCGAGCGCGATGATCTCGTTTTGCACGACCGACCACTCTTCCGCCGTAATGCATGCCTCCTCGACCGGCTCCGGCAGCGCGCCGCTGCCGATCTGGGTAGCGAGGCTCTCGACACGGGCCCATTCACTGCGATCGATCAGGCCGGAGAGTGTTCCGCTACCGTCGCACCAGCCACTTCGGGTGTTGCTGATGTCGCGGGCGATGGAGGTACTGAGCGTGTTGTCACAGTTCCAATCGACCGGGTTCATGAATGTACCGAGCCGCTCGTTCAGATTGGTCTCGTCCAGGCCGCAGAGTCGACCCTCGGAGTAGTCGATGTCGCGGAAGATCGCTTGCGGCGGTGCGAGATTGTTGCAGAGCATGTTGTTGCGGACGCCTGCGAGCTGATAGCGGTAGCTCATCACACTCGCGAGGATCGGGTTGTAGTTGCCGTCCGAGTCGCAGTCGTCTGATGTGTCGCCGCAGTGTGTCAGGCCGAGATTGTGGCCGAATTCGTGGGCGAGCGTCGCTGCCTGATCGAACTCGGATCCGGTCTGGCCGGAGAAGCCGCCGAGCGTGACGATGAAATAGCGTCCCGGCCGCTGGCCCAGGCCGCTACTTCCGGTGGTGTCGCATTCACGATCCTCGTATCGGTGCGCGAAGATACAGTAGTGGTAGCGGGAGTCGAAGATGTTGTCGAAGTATTGGTCGCGTAATGCGCCGAAGCTGTCGGCCGAGCCGTCGTAGGAGAACAGGCTGGCTTCGCAATCGCTCGGGTCGCGTCGCAGGACGTTGTGATGGGGGATTTGCTCGTCGAGGTCGATGATGAGCGTATGGCCCTGGCAGGCAAACATCCGAACGACCGTGTCGATCACATCCTGACTCGGTCGGTGGCTGTGGCCGCCCGTGGCCATCCAGTCGATTTCGATGTAGAAGGTATCGGCCCGTGCCGGTGCGTTCGCGAACCCGATCAGGAGGCTTGCCGCCAGGCAGGCGCCGTAGCCCCAGCGCTGGATGTCGGTGTGCATTATCTTGTACATGTCGTCACCTTTCCTCTCGCTGGGTCTTAGTGCAGGTTGACGAGTACGAGCACCAGGCCGCGGCCGGTGTCGAGTCGCGACATGGCCTTTCCGAGCGTGGCGCCGTGGGCGCGGTTGTGATTGGTGACCTTCATGGCATGGCCGGGGATGTTCGAGGTCGTCAGCAGGTCGCCGGGCTCGATCGGACCGTTGTCGGCGTCGGCGTAGACGTAGACGCGACCGGTGAGCGCGATAGGGTGTTCGCCGGACGCGATTGAGCCTTCCTGGCCCATGACCATGCCGGTTTTGATACCGTTTGCGCCGCTGACGACGCCGGCGACTTTCTTGTCGTAGGCGCTGTTCGCGGGGAGTAGTTTTCCGGGGTTTTCGGGATCGATGACGACGACCATCCCGGGTTCGACGGTTCCGTTGACGTCGAAGCCTTCCGAGAGGTCGGAGCCGCCGGCAATTTGCAGGATGTCGCAGCGCATGGGGCCGTCGGCGTGGAGTGCGAGTCCGTTGCCGGCGGTCGTGCAATAGAGTGCCGGGGAGTTGCTGCTGCTGTTGTCGTTGTGGATGTAGAGACCGCGGCCGGTACCGTTGTTGTCGATTTCGACGGCGTGGCTGGAGTTTCCGGTTGGGAGGATGGCGAACCGCGCCGCCTGCCCGGTGCCGAAGTTGCCGCCGAAGCCGGACTGGATGGCGAGCAGGGCATCGCCGTTGCCGTTGGCAATTGTCGAGATGATCCCGTCGGCACCGCCGGAGGCGACGCCGCTGAGGAGGAAGCCGCCGGGGGCGGCACATGATGCGACAATCGCGTTGCCGTTGTCGTTGTTGTCGCTGTAGGCAAAGTTGCCGGCCTCGCCGCCGTTGCTTGCTTCGCCGAAGACGGCCGACGCATTGTTGCTGCCGGTCTTTTCAAAGTGGGCGGCGTGCGCCGTGTTCTCGGAGCTGGTGGACTGAGCGAAGAGTGTCGGCGCGTCGTTGATGATGAAGCCGCGGAAGTCGGCGACGCCGCCACTACCGAGATTGGTGATCTTGAGTGCGGGATCGCTTCCAAGGTTGGCGCTGGCGGCATAGGGGAGTCGCAGGGCGAGCGCGTAAGGAGCGGCGGTCATTCCCCGGCGCGGCGTCAGCGTCGTCCACGGGTCGCGGTCGAAGATGCGTACGCCGATTTCCAACCAGCGTTGGAACTGATTGAACTGACCCGATCCGAAGTTGACCGTCGCGGTGAACAGGCCGTCGACGACCTCGACGTCCTCGACAACGACGCTCGCGATAGGGACGTTGCCGATCGTCGGATGGGACATCAGACGAAACTCGAAGTCGTAGGTGCCGTTGGCGGGCATGCCAGCGTCGTCGAGCACGCCTTGATAGGTGAAAGCCGTACCGACCTGGGCCTGTCCGAAAGCGCTACCGACTGTCAGCAGCAGTCCGCAGATGGCCAGGGTTTGGAGCCGCGTGCGCGAGGGCATTGCCATGAGAATTATCTCCAGAATAAGTTGAGTCGACTTGTCTGACGCGAGGATGCCCAGTCTACAGAATGGTCCCGCACAGACGCTACTGCTTTCCTAGCGTGATCGGGAACAAACCGACACGCGACTCGCGCCAACTTGGCGCGAAAAAGCGCGTCTGCCGCGACGGTGAAGGCACAATTCCCCCATGAAAGCGGCCCCGTGCCACATTTTCGGACGTAAATGCGTTGAACTCGATGGTGCGACATGCTATCACAATTGCTGTCCCCCGGGGGCTGCGCGTTCCGCGTGGGCGCGGCCGTGATTCGGGGTGGCCATCCGAGCAGAGTGAGGAAGATCCGTGGCCAAACCGAAAGTTGGCGTGGTCGGTGCGGGAGTCGTGGGTAAGGCGATGCAGCGGTTGTGCGGGCCGGAGACGGTGATGTACGACCCGTACGTGCCGGAGTATGAAGGCAACAAGCCGCGCGTCAATGAGTGCGACGTGGCCTTCGTTTGCGTGCCGACGGCGATGCGCGAGGACGGCTCGTGCGACACGTCGATCGTGGAGGAGGCGGTTGCGTGGGTTAAGGCGCCGCTGATCATCATTCGTTCGACGATCACGCCGGGGACGACCGACAAGCTCGTGGAGCAGACGCAGAAGCGGGTCGTGTTCCAGCCGGAGTATCTCGGCGAGACCGCGGCGCATGTCTTCGGGACGATGGCGGAGCGCGATTTCGTCGTGCTCGGCGGGACTGAAGAGGCGCGTTCGGCCGCAGCCGATTTCTACAAGCACTACTATAACGCGTACGTGCACTACTACTTCTGCGATGCGATGACCGCTGAGGTCGCGAAGTACATGGAGAACGCGTTCTACGCGGTGAAGGTCACGTTCGTGAACGAGTTCTACGACATCGCGAAGGCGCACGGCGTCGACTTCAACCAGCTTCGTGAGGTCTGGTTGGCCGATACGCGGATCAGTCGCGACCACACGTTCGTCTATCCGCACGCGCGCGGCTTCTCGGGCAAGTGTCTGCCGAAGGACTGCAACGCGATCGTCAAGTCCAGCCGCGAGCGCGGTTACGATCCGCAGTTCATGGCTGCGACCCTCAAGATCAACGAGGACTTTCTCAAGAAGAACAAGGAGCGCTAGCGCTTTTTCAAGCCGTGACGCGCGCAGCGGCGAGGGGCCCTAACTGCGACCGCGTTTCCGCGAAGTCGGCACCTCGCTCGGCAAGCGCGTCAGCGTCGACGGCGCGTGCGAGCTGGTCGGCAGGCTGCCCGGTTGGCGAAATGGGGTTTGTAGGCATTTCTTGAGAGGCAGTTGTTTCCGGAATACGATGGTCCGATCATGGCCAAACTGATCGCAATGTGGTCGGGTCCACGGAACATCTCCACGGCGCTGATGCGGGCCTGGGAAGCGCGACCGGATACGGTGGTTTGCGACGAGCCGCTTTACGCTCATTACTTGAATGAGACCGGCATCGATCACCCCGGGGCGGGTGAGGTGATTGCTGCCGGCGAGACCAACCTCGGGCGGGTCGTGAAGTCGTTGACGGTCGCTCCTGATTCCGGTTGCGAAATCTATTATCAGAAGCAGATGGCGCACCATTTGTTACCGGGGATGGACGTCTCGTGGGTGGATGGGCTGGCCAACGCGCTGCTGATCCGTGAGCCGCGCGAGATGTTGACATCGTTGCTGCGCGTGCTGCCCAATCCCGATCTCGAGGCGACGGGTTTGCCGCGGCAGGTCGAGCTCGCCGAACGCGAGGCGCAACGGGTTGGCCGCGTGCCGGCGATCCTGGACTCGCGCGACCTGTTGGAGGACCCCGGGGGGATGTTGGCGGCCCTTTGTGCACGGCTCGATGTGCCTTATCTCGACGCGATGCTTCGCTGGGAGCCTGGGCCGCGGGCAACCGACGGCGTGTGGGCAAAGCACTGGTATGGGAGTGTCGAGCGGTCGACCGGCTTCGGGAAGTATGTACCGAAGCAGGAGGACGTTCCGGCCCGGCATTTGGGGCTTCTTCGCGATTGCGAGCGGTTGTACTCCCAACTGGCGGCGCAACGGCTCGCACCGCGTACGGATTGATCGGCATGTTGCAGCAAAACGATCCGCGCAACCACGACATCATTGTCAATATTAACGGTCGGCTGTTGCGCCGAGGCGAAGCCGGAGTCAGTCCGTTTGACTCGTCCGTACAGAATGGCGATGCCGTGTGGGAGGGGTTGCGGGTTTATGACGGTCGGATCTTCCGCTTGCGCGAGCACCTTGCGCGTTTGCGACATTCGGCTGTCGCGTTGCATTACGAGCGTATCCCGTCAGACGAGGAGATTGTTACGGAGATCAAGCGTACGCTCGAAGCGAACGCGATGCGGGACGGCGTGCATATTCGGCTCACATTGAGTCGAGGCGTGAAGTACACCTCCGGGCTGGACCCGCGGCTGAACGACTCCGGTCCGACGCTGATCGTGCTAGCCGAGCACAAGCCGCCGGTTTATGACAAACGAGGCATCACGCTCAAGACCGCGGCGCACCGCCGTCCGCCGGCGGACGTGCTCGATCAGACGATCCATTCCTGCAATCAGCTGACTTCGATCCTGGCCAAGATTGAAGCGAACGCTGCGGGGGCTGACGATGCGTTGATGCTGGACACTCGAGGATTCATCGCTGAGACCAATGCGACCCATCTGTTCTTCGTTGTGGACGGTGTCGTGTCCACGCCGACGACTGCGGCCTGTCCGGCGGGGATCACGCGGGCTGTGGTGATCGAGCTATGTACATCTCATGAGATCGCCTGTTCGGTACGGGATGTGACGCTCGCCGAGGCATATCGCGCCCACGAGGTATTTTGCACCGGGACGATGGGTGAGGTTGCTCCGGTGACGATGATCGATGGCCGGTCGATAGGCGATGGCTTGATCGGGCCGGTCACGGAGCGTATCGCGACGCTGTTCGCCGAACTGACGCGGGCCGAGGGGCAGATCGTCGTCGACTAACGCCGCGCCCGTCGACGGCCAGAATGACCTGCCTAGCCCCCTCCCCCTCTCCCTTCCTCCCCTCCGGAAATTTTGCGTACTTTCGCTACACGTTCCGTACATGAGGTGCATATAGGTAGTTGGAAACGGAGTCGGGTGAATCGCATGGGGCAGGAACGAGACGAATGGTTGATGTCGGAGGTTGCGGCGGGGAAGCACGCTGCCCTCGAAGTCCTCGTCCGGCGCTATGCGAACCCACTGCTGACGTTTATTCGTCGATGGGTAGGGGACCGGCACCGTAGCGAGGAGTTGTTTCAGGACGTGGTCGTTGCGGTCTGGCGGAAACGCAAGCAGTATCAGCTGCCGCGTCCATTCAAGCCTTGGTTGTACGCGATTGCGCTCAATACATGTCGCGCAGCCGCCCGCCGACGGCAGGTCGTCATCTTTGGGGTTGGTGACGATCAGCCACTGTCTTCAGCGGCGACGGACGAATCGCCGACCAGCGTCCTCATTGCCTCGGAGCATGCGACGCTCGTGACGGCCGCGGTGGCGCGGCTGCCCGTGAAACAGCGTGCGGTGGTCGTGTTGCGGACGTGGTCGGGGCTTTCATATGGCGAGATCGCCGACGTGCTCGGATGTCGCGAGGCTACGGCGCGGGCGCACATGCATCACGCGCTGGCTGCACTGCGCGTGCAGCTCGAACCGCGGCTGTGCGGAAGAACCGCGGACGTGGAGTCAGGACCATGAAACGGAAAGGTCATGTTGTCGAGTTCGTGGATGATTATCTGCACGGTGTGCTCGATACCAGGGATGCTGCCTATGTCCGGTCCCACGCCGAGCAGTGCCGTATTTGCCAGGTCGCGTTGGAAGAAGCGGTTCGACGTAGCGAAGCGCTCCGGGCCTTGCCGGCCGCTGAGGCCTCTGAGTCGCTGGTACGCGCGGCGCTGCAAGAGGTTCGCGCGACGGATCGTGGTGATGAACGCAAACGCAATCGCATCGTCTACTCGTGGGTACTCGCGACGGCGGCGTCGATTGCGATCATCGGCGGGTTTCATCTCCATTATCTTGGATTGCGTCCGACTTCGTATGACATGCAGGTGTACGGACAGGGGCGCCTGCTGGCGGATTCGATCGGCTCGTTGCGGGTACGGATTTTCGATCGGGCGGCGGCGCGACCGCTGTCGGACATTCCGGTGGAGGTCGAGCTGGCCGACCCGGAGCGCGGTGCGTTGTTTCGCTTGGCCGGTTTCACGACCGATGGTAGCGGTTCGGGCAATCCCCGCTTTATGCTTCCCGACGCGCCGGACGGGGCATACCAGCTTCGCGTGCGGGCCCGAACGCCGCACGGTGAGGAAGTGCTCACGCGGACGGTCGAGTTGACGCGCTTGTCGAAGCTGATGCTCAGTACTGATAAGCCCGTTTACCAACCGGGTCAGACGATCCGGATGCGCGCCCTGGCTCTCCGTCGACCGGACCTGCGGCCGTCGGTTGGGGAGGAGATCGTGTTCATGGTGAAGGATCCGAGGGGGAACTTGATCTTCAAGCAGCGCGATGTCACGAGTGCGTACGGGATCACCGCGACGGACTGCCCGATCGCGACGGAAGTAATCGAGGGGACCTACACGATCGCTTGCCAGCTTGGCGATACGGAAAGCCGGGTCGCAGTCGAGGTCAAGGACTATGTCCTGCCCAAGTTCCGGATCGAGGCACGACTGGACCGTCCGTTCTATCAGCCGGGGGACGTGGTGCGTGGCGACCTGGGGGCCCACTACTTCTTTGGGAAACCGGTCGCGGGGGGCGACATCGAAGTGGTGGTTCGGACGACCGATGTCGAGTCTACGGTGCTGGCAAGGCTCGTCGCGCGCACCGATGCGGACGGCGCTGCCGTGTTTACCTACCGCTTGCCGGAGTCGCTCATCGGTCGTGAACCGGACGCCGACGATGCCCGTGTCACGTTCGAGTTCGTCGTTCGCGACAGCGCCGGGCAGGAGCAGCGACGAGTGTTGTCGCGTGCGGTGACGCTCAACCCCATTCGAATCGAGGTGGTTCCCGAAGCAGGTCGACTGGTTACGGGCGTAACCAATACCGTTTACGTCTTCACCACCTATGCCGACGGACGTCCCGCCCAGGCGCGCCTGGCGATCACCGGGTTCGATGTCGAGCTGGAGACCAGCGCGTTGGGGATGGCTGCGTTCCAACTGGAACCGGAGGTTGACGAGGTGCGGCTGACGATGCGCGCAACGGACGGGCAGGGCCGCGCCGGACGTCGACACGTGCGGCTGAGAGTCGGGGACCTGCTTCGCGATTTTCTGGTACGCACCGATCGGGCCGTCTATCGCGGCGGCGACACCGTTCAGTTGACGGCGTTCGGGGCGGGCGTCGAGCCCGTGTTCGTTGACTTCATCAGAGACGGTCAGACCGTGCTGACGGAGACCGTGACGATGACGGACGGCCGTGGGCGGCACGCGTTCGACCTTCCGCCCGAACTGTTCGGAACGATCGAGATGGTGGCGTACCGTTTCGGGGAGGCCGGATTGCCGGTGCGGAAACGGCGCGTCATTTATGTCGAGCAGGCCCGGCAACTCGAGGTCGCCGCCGTGCTCGACCGTCGCGAATATCGGCCCGGGGAACGCGCGCGGATCGTTCTACAGGTGACGGACGATGCTGGTCGGCCCAGTCCTGGTGCGATCAGTCTGGCGGCGGTGGACGAGGCGGTCTTCAACGTGCTCGATCAGAATCCTGGAATGGAGCAGACGTTCTTCACGCTGGAGAAGGAGCTGCTGCAGCCCGTTTACGCCCTCTATTCCTGGATGCCGAATCTCGATACGAGCGAACTGGACCCGGCGGAGCGCAATCGTTTCGAGCAGGCGCTCTTTTCCCGTACCGCCGGCGTGACCGAGGGGCGCGGGGCCGTTTTCGACGAAATGCTCGAGAGGGGCATGATTACACCCGGCAACCTTGAAGTGCTCGATAGTCCCGACCTCGAACAGCTGATCGACAACGACCGGCTACCACAATCGCTGGTCAATGCGTTGCGTGCGGAGCAAGGGCCGCACACGCTCGCGGCGCAGTCCTACCCGGAGAAGGCGCGACGCATCGAACGGGTACGATCTCGCGGCCTCGAGAACGTAGAGGGCGCCTGGTATGCGCTGGTCGTCACGTTTGCGACAGGCTGCATCATCCTTGCGGCGCTGCATATACGTAGGCGCTGGCCGGTCGTCCTGTTACTGGTCGTCGGAGTCCCGTCTATTGGTTCGATGTTGATACCAACGTTGAATGGGTCACGCGAACTCGCCGCGCGTATGGTCGCTAGTGCCAACTTGCACGGCCTCGGCAAGGCGATGGAGATCCTCGAAAGCGAGAAGGGGGAGGCGTCCGCCAGCATTCGCGGAACCGATGGGGGGATGGTTCGTGTTCGCGAGTGGTTCCCGGAGACGCTGCTGTGGCGCCCGGAGTTGATTACCGATGATCAGGGTCGCGTGCAGGTCGATGTCGACCTGGCGGACTCGATCACGACTTGGCGCATGACGGCGAGCGCGGTCGCGGGCGACGGGCGGCTGGGTGGTATGAACACGACGATCAAGGTGTTTCAGCCGTTCTTCGTCGATTTGAATCTGCCCGTCGCCTTGACGCGCGGCGACGAGGTCGCGGTGCCGGTTGTGATCTACAACTACCTCGACCAACCGCAGACGATAGAACTCACGCTCGATACCGAAGCCGGGTGGTTCGAGTTGCTTGACGAGCCGAGCAAGCGCGTCGAGCTGGCGGCGGACGAGGTTCGGAGTACCTCGTTTCGGCTGCGTGCCCGGCGCGTCGGACGGCATGATCTTCGCGTGACCGCGCGTGGTGGAGATACTGGTGATGCCGTCAAGCGCGCCGTCGAGGTCGTGCCGGACGGCCGCGAAGTTGCGGAGGTGTTTAATGGAACGCTGACGGAGCCGGCGCAACTCATCCTCGATGTGCCGACGGACGCGATCGATGGCAGTGTTCGCGCGACGCTGAAGCTCTACCCGTCCACTTTCAGTCAGGTGCTCGAGGGGCTGGAGGGCATCTTTCAGCGCCCCTTCGGCTGTTTCGAACAGACGTCCTCGGTGACCTACCCGAACGTGCTGGCACTTGACTACCTCCGACGGACCAAACAGCAGGCCCCGGACGTCGAGGCGCTGGCGCGCCAGTACATTCATCTGGGCTACCAGCGACTGCTGGGGTTCGAAGTCGATGGCGGCGGGTTCGAATGGTTCGGACGCTCGCCGGCGAATCGGACCTTGACGGCGTACGGGCTGATGGAGTTCGAGGACATGGCGCGCGTGCACGACGTGGATCCGCAGCTCATCCGCCGAACGCGCCGGTGGCTCATGGCGCAGCGCAACGGAGATGGCTCGTGGTCACCTGAATCGCACACAATGCGTTCCAATTTGACTCGCGGCGCCGATGCGCGACTGAGCACGACCGCGTACATCGCGTGGGCGGTCTTTCGCGGGCGAGGCGATGCATTGGAAGCTGGAGCGACGCAGGATTATCTGCTGGGGCGGTCGCCGCGGTCTATCCGGGATCCATACGTGCTGGCGTTGGTTTGCAACGCGCTGCTGGCGATTGACTCCAACGACCCGGCGGTGCGGCCCTATCTCGACCAGTTGGTGGCGCTGAAGCGCGCGGACGCGGATAGCCGATACGTCTGGTGGGAGCAAGCCGCCGGCCGACGAACCACGTTCTACGGCGCCGGTCTGAGCGGTGACATCGAGACGACGGCGCTGTCTACGCTGGCGTTGCTTGCGAGTGGTCGGAACAACGCCGACGCGCGCGCGGCGCTGACCTGGCTGGTCGCGCAAAAGGACCGATTGGGCACCTGGCACTCGACGCAAGCAACGGTGCTGGCGTTCAAGGCGCTGCTCGCCGGCTCCGGGCGACCGCTCGGCGGGGATGAAACATGCGTCGTCCGGCTCGCTATCAACGCCGACCATCAGCGGCAACTGGTGATTACGCCGGATCAGGCCGAGGTAATGCGGCAGGTCGCGCTTGGGCCGAATCTGCGTCCGGGACGGAACACGGTGACGCTGCGCGAGCCGACCGGGACTGGTGTCGGGTATCAGCTCGATTTCAGCTATCACGTGGGCCACGGTGAGGCGGCGACGAGCGAGCGATCGCTCGATATCGAACTGCAATACGATCGGAGCACGTTGGCCGTGGGGGACACGAGCGCCGTCAGCGCTGTCGTACGGAACAACACGGGGCGCGTGTTGCCCATGGTCGTCCTCGATTTGCCGGTGCCGGCAGGGTTCGCCGCCGACGCGCGGTCGTTCGATGACCTGGTCAGACAGGGCGTGATTGCCAAGTACCAGATCACGGCCCGCAGCATTGTCGTCTACCTTCGACTGCTCGCCCCGGACAAACCACTGGTCTTGCAGTACCGGCTCAGTGCGACGATGCCTGTGCGTGTCACCGTGTCGCCGGCGCGCGCGTACGAGTACTACGATCCTGCGCAGATCGCGGATAGTGGACCGGCGACGCTCGTCGTCGTGGATTCTGCTGGCGGATGAGTCAACCGTCGACGCGATCGGCCTGGACGGCGCATAGCCGCATCATCGCGGGACGTCCCGAGCGCTTCCATTCGCTTAACGCGGTGCCTCTTGAGGTTGCGGTTCACGGTAGGCGCTGGCGCGATCCGGACGGCCCCAGGCCTCATACAGCTTGAGCAGCTGTTTGCGCGCCCAGCTCGTGCGCGGGTGTGCATGCTGGTCAAGGAAAGCGTAGGCCGTCGTGAGCAACGGCTCGGCTTCATCGTAGCGTCCGGCCTTTGTCAGACACTCGCCGAGCGAGGTTCTGCAGAGGTAGGTCATGGCCTCGTCCTCGCCGAATGCCGCAATCGTCGCCTGGAGCGCTTCCTCGTGGGTGGCGATGGCTTCGTCGAGCTTGTTTTGCCTGAGCAGCATGATGCCGACGCTGCCGAGCGTGATGGCCGCCGCGCGACTGTCGGGGCCGTGTACGACCACGTAGATGCGATGCGCCTCGCGCGCCATCTGCTCAGCAATGTCGTAGTTTTTCGTTCGGCGGGCGATGCTGCTGAGCATGTCATGGCTCTTGGCGAGGTCGACGTGGTCCGGATGCAGTAATCGCTTTTGCATCGCGAGCACTTGCTTTCCGAGCTTCCAGGCTGGAATGAGCTCGCCTTGGCGCATCTTCATTCTGGCGAGCTGATACAGCGTTTCGGCGACATCAGGGCTCTCCGCGCCGTGAAATCGCTTTTGTTTATCCAATGCCTTCTCGAGCCACTGCTCGGCCTGCTCGTACGCGCGGTTGTTTGCCAGCGCGGTCCCGAGCTGGTACTCCGCGAAACCGACCTTCGCATGATCGTCGCCAAACGCTTCGATCATCAGGGTGAGCGTTTCGCGATACGCCGCGATCGCTTCCGTCACCTTGCCCTGGCTGAGCAAGCTGTTGCCGATCGCCCCCGTGATATCGGCTTGGTCGGCGGTCGTGGCGGAAGTCTCCCGGTAGTGCTGGCGAATTTCTCGGAAACGCCGCTCGGCTTCCGCATAATCCCCGGCATGGTAAGTGGCATGACCGAGCTGAAGCCTTACGTCGAACAGATCATCATCAGCGACGTCGGCGGATTGCAGCGTATCGAGCAAGTCCTCCAGGACACGCTGTGATTCATCGATCTTCGCGTTTCGCCACAGCGCCGCGCCGAGTTCGCGGCGGGCCTCGATAGATTCGGGCGTCGTGGGTTCCCACTGCTGGTCCGCCAGTGTGACGGCTCTGCGCAGATGATGTTCGGCAGCGTCAAAATCGCCAATCCGCAGTAGTATCCGCCCCAACCCGGTCCGAATCAGCGCTTCCACGTCCGGGTCCTGGCCGAACTTGCCATCGATCGCGGCGGCGGCGTTCTGCAACATGTCCCGCACGAGAAGGTCCTTCGCGTTGCCCGTCGACGGATCGGCGGCTTGAAACAAATCGCCGATCAGGAACTCGTTCAGGGCTGCCACGCGTCGCGCCTCGCGCTCCGCTTCGCTTCGTTGCACGGCTGCTTGCCAAGCGAACGTGCTCGTCGCGACAATCCCGATGAGCAGCATCGCAAATGTGCCTGTCAATCCGTAGACCAGTCCTCGATGACGTCGGGTGAATTTCTTCAAGCGATAGAGGCGACTTGGCGGATGGGCCGAGATCGGTTCATGGCTCAGGTACCGTCGGACGTCCGTCGCGAGGTCCACCGCGGATTGATATCTTCGCTGCGGGTCTTTCTCGAGCGCCTTTTGGATGATTGTGTCGAGGTCCCCGCGGTAGCTGCCATCGATTCGGCTCAGGCGCGTCGGGTCGTCGTCGCGGATTCGCCGAACCGCCTCGGGCGTCGAAGTCCCGTGAATCGCTATCGGGAGCCGGCCGCTCAGCAGTTCGAAGGCAAGGACGCCGAGGGTGTAGACGTCCGAGCGCGCGTCGATTCGATCCGGGTCGCCGAGCGCCTGCTCCGGGCTCATGTACGCCAGTGTCCCGACCAGCTGCCCAACGCCAGTTTGCAGGGTAACGGTTTGCAGGTCGGCATCGGTGGCGCGCGCGATACCGAAGTCGAGCACCTTGGGACGTCCGTCCGGTTGGACGAGGATGTTTCCGGGCTTGAGGTCGCGGTGGATCACGCCGCGATCGTGTGCATGTTGAACGGCGTCACAGATCTCGGCGAGCAGTCCCAGCTTTTCGAAAGCGGTGAGGTCGTTTTGGGCGACGTGGGCGTCGAGCGGCAGGCCACGTACGAGTTCCATGGCCAGGAACGGCTGCTCGACCTCGCCTCCACCGGGCCATGACGTCGTGGCGATACCGGCTTCGTAGATGTGTGCCAGGCCGGGGTGTTGCAGGCGCGCGAGCAGGTTTGCTTCCCGGCGGAAGCGATCGACCAGTTGGCGCGACGCGGCCCCTGGAAGGATGACTTTCAGCGCTACTGTGCGGTGCGGGTAATCCTGCCGCGCTTCGTAGACGGCTCCCATGCCGCCCGCACCGATCTTGCGGACGATCGTGTACGCGCCGATTCGGCTGGGCATGTCGAGCGGTTCGTCCTGCGTGTCGGTGGCGCGTTCGACGAGCCATTGCCGGATCGCGCCATCTTCTCCGCCGGCCAGGACGGAGCACGGTTCGCTGTCGTGCTCGAGCATTTGCAGCACTTCGGCATGCAAACTTGGATCGTCCTCGCAGGACGCGGCGACGAACCGCGCACGCTCATCGGCAGCCAGTTCGCAGGCCTGCAGAAAGAGCGTGTGCATTCGTTCGTAGCGTTCGCGATCCATCGATCGTCATCCGTGTTCGGCGGTTTGAAGCCGGCGGCTCAGCCAGGCGCGAACGGCGCGCCACTGGCGTTCGACCGAGCTTTCCGAGCATTGCAGGACATCGGCGATCTCCGCCGTCGTCAGCCCTGCCAGAAAGCGCAGCTCCACGAGCTGCGCGTGGTGTTCGTTCAAGGTAGCGAGTTCTTCGAGGGCATCGCTCAGTGCCAGCGCGTCGATCGGGTCCGGCTGATTGGCACCGGCCAGCGGTTCGACGGCCACGCGATTCCATCCGCCGCCCCGTTTCGCGGCCCGCTTGCGACGGGCGTAGTCCGTCAGGATCGCGCGCATTGCCCGGGCACAGACCGCGAAGAAATGTGCCCGATCCTGCCACGCGGAGCCGGGCTGATGGACGAGCCGAACGAAGACTTCGTGCACGAGCGCGGTCGGCTGGAGGGTATGGCGGGCACCGTCGCCGCGGAAGTATTTGTGGGCAAGTGCCCGCAGGTCGTCATACACCAACGGGAGGAGCCGGTCGGCGGCTGAGTCGTCCCCTTCGCGGAGTTGCTGGAGGATTTGGGTTGCCTCGGAATCAGCCAATTTGTGCCTCCGAACGCCTCATGATAGCCAATCCTACCAATTGCACGGGCGCGTACCAAGATTTCCGCAACAACCCTGACGGCGCCCCCGGCTCGACTGCGATTACCGGGTGAGCGGCTCTCGTGGCGGGGTCGTCAGCGAATACCGATAACCGGAGACCAGATATGGGCAATCGAACCACTCTCCTTGCGCTCGTCATCGCGACGATGTTGGCCGAAATCGCAGCAGCGCAGACGGCACTCAGCGGAAACTGGACCTATCAGGGGCGTCTCGAGCAGGGCGGTACTCCGGTCCAGGGTTCCGCCGACGTCCGATTTTCGCTGTGGGACGCGGCGAGTGGCGGAAGCGAGATCTCTTCGGCGCGGACGAGCACGGACGTTGCGGTTGAGGATGGCCGATTCTCAGTCAATCTGGATTTCGGCGTCGAGGCGTACGACGGCAACGAACGCTGGCTGCAGATCGAGGTCCGTTCGCCACACGATCCGACGAACACCGCGCCGTTCACGACGCTCGACCCGCGTCAGGCGCTGACGCCGGCACCCTACGCGGTTCAGACCCGGGGGATCTTTGTTGACAGTGCCGGGCGCGTCGGGCTGGGCACGACGGATCCACGGACGCCCTTGGCCATACAATCCCACCCTGACCACCCACCCGTCGGTATCACGCAAGCCCAAGTCGGCGGCAACGCTACTTTGGAACTGACGACCGACGACGGCGCGCAGCAGGCTACGCGTCTGTTGATCCGTGGCGGTTCTGCCGACGCCAACATCGAGTTCTATTCGGGCGCGCGGAACAACGAAACGGAGATGATGCGCATCCAAGGCGGCTCGGGCAACGTCGGCATTGGTACGGACAGTCCCGATGCGCGGCTGCATGTTGTCGCCGCCGCGAACACAGTCGACAGGATCCCGGTCGCACGCATTCGCAACACGCGCCGCACCGCGAGCGGTGGTTTTGCGCTGCGATTGCACAACGGTTCCAACGGTAGCAGCGTGGCGGACGCCAATAGCTGGGCGGGTGCGGCGCTTTGGGCCGACAACAACGCGCGTCAGGGTGGTCACGGGGTACTGGCGACGACGTCGAACGGGACGGCAGTGTTGGGCGTTGCCGATTCCGGGACGGCGATCATCGGACAAGTCATCGATGCCGGCGACGGCGGTAACGGTTTCGCGGGCCGGTTCTTTGGCGACGTTCAGGTCGGCGGCACGCTCTCCAAGTCGGGTGGTTCGTTCAGGATCGATCATCCGCTCGATCCCAAGAACAAGTACCTCTCGCACTCGTTCGTCGAATCGCCGGACATGATGAATATCTATAACGGAAACGTCACGACGGACCGCGACGGCTATGCGGTGGTCGAGATGCCGGACTGGTTCGAGGCGCTGAATCGCGACTTTCGTTATCAGTTGACGGTGATTGGCGAGTTTGCGCAAGCGATCGTCGCTGAGGAGATGCAGGACCGAGCGTTCGTCGTTCGCACGGACAAGCCGAACATCAGGGTTTCGTGGCAGGTCACCGGCATTCGACAGGATGCCTGGGCCAACGCGAACCGCATTCCGCTGGAGCAGGACAAGCCTTCGTCCGAACGCGGGCGCTACCTGCACCCGCGCCTGTTCGGAGCGGACTCGTCGCTGCGGATCGGAACGGACATCACTGGAAACGAGTAGTCCCGCCAGGGCAAAAAAAGACACCAATTACGAAGAAGGATGCATCATGAAAACGACCCGGATCGTATTGACCGTACTTGTGGGGATGTACCTGGCAGGTGCTGCTTTTGGACAGACACTGGTCGGCAGTCACTGGACCTATCAGGGCCAGGTGAGCCTGGACGGCACGCCGCTTAACAGTTCGGCGGACATCGAGTTCACGCTTTGGGATGCCGACGCCGCGGGGGACATGATTGGTACGCCGATCCGTGTGACGGACCTGCTCGTGGTCAACGGAAGCTTCGCTGCCGAGCTGGACTTCGGTGCGATGGCTTTCAGCGGACAGCGCTGGCTGGAGATCGCGATCCGCAGCCCGCACGATCCGACGGATGCGGAGCCGTTCACGACGCTCGATCCGCGGCAGCCGTTGACGGCCACGCCTTACGCTTTGCAGACGCGCGGAATCGTGGTGGACGACATCGGACATATGGGCCTGGGGACGCAGACGCCGCTCACTCCTTTTTCACTGCTGGCCCCGGGCGCCGCTAACCCGGTCGGGATCACGCAGAATGTCGTTGGCGGCGGTTCAACGATGGAGTTCACGACGGAAGACACCGCCGGCAATCAGGCGACGCGGATGATGTTCCGTGGCGGCGGCGATAACGCAAACATCCACTTCTACGCCGGGGCCAGCGGGAGCGAACGGGAGTTGATGCGGATCACTGCGGAAGATGGGAACGTCGGCATCGGAACGGACGATCTCAACGGCAAACTGCACGTCAAGGACGACCAATTGTGCGTCGTGCGAATTGACGGCGCCGATGGTTCAGCCCTTAGCCTCGACGCGGATTCAGTACGAACGTTGACTCTGTCGCACAACAGCATCTTCTCTGCGCTGCAGATCCCGGGCAGCGGGCTCAATGTGTTTACGCTGTATCACCTGACCGAAGAGTTGTGGCTCGGCAACGCGTTCGCAAAGACAGTCGTTCGCGGTAATACGCGAATCGAGGGCATACTGGAGATCGATTCGAATCTGTTCCAGCCGGGGGTCACCATCCGACAGTCGGGCCCGGACATGCGATTCACGACCGCCAGCTTGAACGGTACGCAGGCCGAGCGAATGACCATTCATGGCGGCGCGGATACCCCGAACATCGATTTCAGCCCAGCAGGCGACGTGGCCATGAGAATCCAGGGGAGCACCGGTAACGTCGGCATCGGCGTCACCCAGCCGACGAATCGGCTCAAGGTTCGCGGGGATGCAAACGGCAGCGATACCGACCGGGATAGCTATCTGGTGCACTTCCACAACGACTCGACCACGAACAATCCGGATGTATTGCTGCTCGAGGTGGAGCCGTCGAACCCGGGCGATATCGTGAACTATATCCAGTTCATCGCCGACAACACCTGTCGGGGCTCTATTGAAGGTAACGGCGACAGCGGTGTTACCTTTTCCACCAACGGTTGCGACTTTGCTGAGGAGCTGTTGCGCCTCGATTCGGAGGAGCACATTGAAGCCGGCGACGTGGTCGGTGTGTTCGGCGGCAAGATCTCCCGGCGGACCGATGGCGCCGACTGGGTGATGGTCGTCAGCACGGCACCGGGCGTCCTGGGGACGGCGTTCGACGGTGACGAGGACCTGAGCGACCGTTGCGAAAAGGTCGCGTTCATGGGGCAGGTGCCGGTCAAGGTCCGCGGCCCGGTCCGAAGTGGGGATTTCATCGTTGCGTCCGGCGACCAAGACGGCACGGCGATCGCTGTTGCCGCGGAAGACCTGCGGCGCGTCGACGGGTTGCCGATCGTGGGACGCGCCTGGGAAGCGTCCGATGCCGACGGAGTCAAACTCGTGAACACGGTTGTCGGCCTTCCCGAAGCGTCCGCAGCTACCGCGTGGATGAAGATCGCGCAGGCCCAGGCGTCCGAGATCGCCACGCTACGGGCGCAGAACGCTCGGCTCCTGGAAACGGTCGAGTCGCGGCTGTCCGCGATCGAAGCCCGCTTGCGTTGAGCACGTGCCGACGTAGCGGTCGAGATGTACCAGTAAGAAATGGATGACGCGTGTTGGATGGACGTGGGTTGCCGGTAGACGGTGGCCCGCGTCCGCGCAAGCCGACCTCGCCGAGTTCGAAACAACAGGATGGAGAGAGCAAGATGAGAAAGCCTCTGATGATGATGTTCGCGAGCCTTGTCCTGGTGCCGGCTCTGGCTCAATCGTCCGCGACGGCGGAGACGTTCGGCACGGGAATGGGACTCTGGTCTAACCGCTACGGCGTCGGGACCGCGTTCTGGAGACCGGAGACGGGGCAGGGCGTCGTGATGTTGAATGCGATCGACCGTGCGGGCGCTATGACCCTCACCGGCCGCAACAACAACCATCGCGAAGTGTTGATCATCTCCACCGAGACGATCCAGGGTGACGAGATCACCTACCGAATCACGTATCGAACCGAGGACGGTGCAGCGTTCCTCCCCTCCGGGTACACGTTCGGCGGGGAGACCGTGAACATCCTGTACTTCTCGCTTGCGCGGAGCTTCGCCTTCAACGACAAGCTCGAAGGCTCGACGCCCGGGATTATTGCCGGAATCCGCGACCCCCAAACGGCAGGGGCGGGAACCCCCGGCAATCTGGGAGACGATCGCTACCGATCCACGCTGGAGCTGTTCGACAGCGACGGTGATCTCGTGGGCGTTACTTCATTCACCACGCGATTCAACGGCACGGGCATCTCCGGTTTCGATGGCTTCGAGGCGCCCAACATCGCCAACCTCGACATCGCGTCGGCGACAGTTACGATCCGTGCGACAGCCAACCCGGTGTGCCCCGACAGCGACAACGACGGCGTCTGCGATGTCGATGACGTGTGCCCCGGTTTCGACGACAACATCGACTCGGACGGCGATGGCATCCCCGATGGCTGCGACCCCGTCGTTCCCGGAGACCTCGACGACGACGGCGACGTCGATCTTGACGACTACAACGCCTTCCTGGCTGCGTACGGCAGCAGCAGCGGCGATCCGAACTTTCTACCCGCAGCCGACTTCGATGGTGACGATTTCGTCGGTATGCCCGACTTTGGCATCTGGTACGCGCACTATCTGGCGTTCGCCAACGGCGAGTGAGCGCCCGACGTTCCAGTCAGTGGCCGTGCAGGTTCTCCGTTCACGGAACGCAGGCCAGGCGGTCGTCCCCGTCAGGGCTGCCGACTTGCCCGCTTCGTGATCCAGTGGCCACAGATCGGAGGGCGTCTTACTCGCCGTGCGTCATGGAGCACGGTTTCAACACAGTTTTCGACCAACACCGCCTAAAGGAAGTAATTATGAAACCCAACATCGCAATCTTCGGCATCATGCTCTCGGCATTCGTGCTCACGAGCAGCCGCGCCAGCGCCGGCATTTCGGTCTCGATCGAGCCCAGTAACACGCTTGTTAATGTCGGCGACACGTTCATGGTCGACATTCTGGCCGACATTACCAGCGTCGACGCCATTGTCGGCTGGGGCATGGATCTTTCGTTCGACTCGTTGATTCTGAGCCATAACGCGTTGACCGACGTCGTGATCGGTCCGCTGTTCAATGCTGTCCCGGCGCTCGACGGCGACGGCCTTGCCGGCCTGCTACCGTTCGCACCGCCGCCGGTGACGGGGGTGAGCGGCGACGACGTTCTGCTGGCGACATTGACTTTCGAAGCTACGCAAGCCGGCACCACCTCGTTACTGGGCGGATTCACGATCGGCGACCTGACCGAGGGCTTCGTGCAACTCGGTGGCGGACAAGTCGATGTTGCGTTCAACAACGCAACGGTCCAGGTGATTCCGGCGCCGACATCGGCTGTGCTCGGCTTCATCGGGGTGGCCGTGGTCGCGATCACTCGACGCCGACCCGCTTAGCTCTTGTGATGATGCGTTGGCCCCATTGCTGATGGCGATATGGCTGCGTCATTCGACTCGTCGAGAGACCACCTTCCTAACGGAATCCGCGCAGCCAGTCAGCATATTCAATTTCTCTTACGTCGCTCACCTTGCCGCTTCGGCGTATTGATTGAGCATGTTCATTGACCTCCTCGAGTGCGGCAGCGTCGCGTGCATAGAAGTACCACGAGCCGCCGTCGATGTTCAAGAACGCCATCTGGACGGTGGAATGGCTGAGGAAGTCTTTCCATTCGAGAGGGGCATCGCCGAGTGGGGTGCTCAGCGCATAGAGGTACAACCAGTCATCCACGAGATCGTGGGCAAATCGAGGCAGAAACACTCCTGGCGGTATGTCGGAGGCTTCGCTAAACGAGCTCACGAGTGCCTCTTTCTCGGGATCGTCGATGATGTTCAAGAGAACGCCGGAAAGGTGCATATGACAGCGCCACCAATGCGTTTCCATCGAAGGCAGCAGCGGCTCGAACAAGTCACCGAAGGTGCACTCGGCGCCTTGTTGTACCAAGATACGAATACCCGTCATGACGCGCTCCTGGAGTAGTGCTTCACGATAGGGGAGTGCCGGTACGAGAAGATGACTGGATCTTGAGTGCATTCAATGTTCGTTCCTCTGGAGACCCCTCATTGCACCTCTCTCTTTGGACGAACATTCTAGCCATAATCACCAATCGGGGAACGGTTTGAATCTGCCCGGTCGTGGCAGGCGCCGTGTGTTCGATCCAAAGCCAGGACTCGCCAGTCTTTGTCGCCAGGATCGTGCAAATTTCGGTTGTTCTGCGCGGAGCGCGTGTACTCGGTACTCTGTCCGCGTAGTATTAGCCATGCGTCACGAGAAGCTTGTCTGGTTTCGACGCAACGCCCTTTTTCACCAAGCACTTCTTCTGGCGAGGGCGCGCATGAGTCACGGAGGGTACATCGCGAGTGTGTGAATAGGAGTTGCCATGTGCGCAGTCATCCTCAATCCGATCTGCATCCTGTTCCTTTTCGCACAGTCAGCAATACCGCCAACGCAACCCGTCCAGGCGGAATCCGTCTTTGTGCGCGGCTTTGCACCACAGGGGGCTGTCTTGCGATCGGGCCGCAGCGAAACGCTCGTGGCGGTGTTGAAACTCGTGCAGGCGACTCCGACGGGCGTGACGGTACGGCTCGAGGTTTCGCCCGGCGTCGAGATCCTCGGGGATCCCGAGATCGTCGTGACAGGTTCTGCGCCGGATGAGATCGTGCGTACCGAGTGGCGCGTCAAGGCAGACGCGCCGGTGCGCGGGCGTGCCAAACTGGTCGTGCGCGATCCGACTGGCGCGATCATCGATTCCAACGCGATTCCCATTCGATTCGAGGCTCCCATTGAACTGGCCAGCGAAGAGTACGTTCCCGTTCCGCGGCCGGTGGAGAGTGACCGGATCGTACTCGCGCACTATTGCCCATTGTGGAAGTATGGCGCTCACAGCATGGGATGGGACACGATCGAACCTTGGCCCGAGCGCAGGCCGGCGATCGGTTTTTACGACGAAGGCACGCCACTCGTCGCGGACTGGCATATCAAGTATGCGCTCGAGCACGGGGTCGACGGATTTGTTTTCACATGGGACAAGATTTGGCTGGACTCGACCATTACCAACTCGCTCGGCGACGGGCTGAACAACGGGTTCCTTCAGGCGCGATATCTGGATAAGGCCAAGTTTTGCATCAACTGGGCAGATCAATACTACGCATCCAGTCGCGAAGAGTTGCTCAACGAGATCTTTCCCTTCTGGCTGGACCACTACTTCAAACATCCTTCCTATGTGCGGATCGGTGGCCGCCCGGTGCTGTTCATCACTCATGCGGAACTGGTGACCACATGGCTGGGTGGAATCGAAGAGACGAGAGCGGTTTTTGACGAGCTGCGAAGCCGCTGTCGCCAAGACGGCCTTGGCGGCCTGATCATTGTCGGTTGTGTACCTACTGCCGAACCGAAACGGTTGCGGGCGATCGCCGCCGCCGGGTACGACGCAACGTCGGCCTATATTCTCTGGACTGACCTCTGGAGCGAGTCCGAGAGGGACCGCGAGGGCATTCCCACCTTCTCGCACGAGTCGGTGATGAAGGCTCACGGCGACCTCTTGAAGCAACGTCAAAAGCTCGGCGTGCTCCCTGACGTAGTCACGGTCCAGATGGGGTGGGATCCTCGTCCATGGCATGGGCTCGGGACGACCTACTACATGGCCGGCGTGTCCGTGGAGAACTTCGAGCATGCTTGTAGGGCCGCCGGACGTCTGGTTGACGCAAACGACCGCTCGCAGATCGACGGCCAACTGGTCGTACTCGACAACTGGAACGAGTTCGGCGAGGGGCACTTCATCGAACCGACGGCCGGGTTCGGCTTCGGTTTCCTGGACGCTGTCAAGCGGGTCTTCTGCCGGGAGTCGGCAGCCTGCACGCACATTGTTCCTACTGATCTGCCGTTGGCGCGGCCTGATCGGGTCTTTCAGCACTGCCGGGGCATTCTGCACGATCCGTATCGCAGGGATCGTGATATCAGCGACCATCTCGTTGCATCGTGGCGTTTCGACGGAGCCGATGAGCAGATCGCTTCGGACTCTTCAGCCGTCGGCCTGCACGCATTGAAACACCACGTCGCCTCCGTTCCTGGTGTTCGTGGCCACGCGTTGCAGCCGATGCAATACGGCTATGCCATCGTCGGGGTCGACCGGCTTCTTTATCCGAAGGATGGCCTTACCGTCGCGTTCTGGTACAAGACGGATGAGCATCAGGACGACGTTTTCCTGTTGAACACCGCTACCGAGAAGAACACGGGCTACGGCATCGGCTTGCGTGGTGGCAAGCTCGCGTTCTATCTCAACTGGACCCAGTTGGCGGAGACCCAAGCGGCAGCTCCACTCGGGAGGTGGACACATGTTGCTGCGGTGTGCGACAACCGCACGATGGCGATCTACGTTGACGGAGTTGAAATGGCTCGCTCGCCTTACGGGCAGTCGGTGCGCGCTCCCAGCAAGGGTGTCGCTTGCATCGGAGCCTATGCTCCAGGCGCGCGCAGCTTCAGTGGTGCGATTGACGAGCTCGAGATTCACCAGAAGGCACTTACGCCGATAGAGATTGAGCAAGCCGCGACGCGGTACAAGTAGCAGGGCGCCGGGCGCATGCTCACCTGCGGGCCCAGTCCCGAAGTTGTTGCCTGCGATTAGTGGCCGGTTCGCGACAAGTCGCCTCGATTGACCGGGGTTCCGATATCTTCAAGCGTTTCGGGCTCGCTCCAGCGGATTAAGAGCCGGACCGGGTCGAAGTTTTGTGAGCCGGTGCACGTTGCCTATAATGCAGTGGCCATCCCGGACAGCCTCGCCCGGGAGACGTTCGCCATTCGGTCATGCACCGTTTGATCTCCGCGGGGCTCAACTAGACAGATATCTCCGGGTAATCGAATCGTGAGCGCTTCCGACATCACGGCATTGCTGGAGCTTGCCAGCGCAGGCGACGTTGAGGCTCAGGAGCGGCTGTTCCCCGTTGTCTATGAGGAACTGCGGCTACTCGCGAGTCAGCGGCTTCGGCGTGAGCGTCGCGGTCATACGTTGCAGACCACGGCGCTGGTTCACGAGGCGTTCCTGCGGCTGGTGGACCCGGAGCGCGCCCAATGGGAGAGTCGAGCGCACTTCTTCGGTGCGGCGGCGAATGCGATGCGTCAGGTACTTGTCAACCATGCGCGCGACCGCGGCCGGCTCAAGCGCGGTGGCGATCGGCGTCGATTGGAGCTGGCTGACGCGCTGGCAGCCGTCACCGTCGACGATCGCGATCTGGTCGCTCTCGATGATGCGCTGGCTTCACTGGCGGCGGTCGATGCGCGCAAGGTGCGAATCGTGGAGCTACGCTACTTTGGCGGCTTGAGTGTGGAGGAGGCGGCTGCCTGTCTCGACGTATCGCCTTCGACGGTCAAGCGTGAATGGGCGGCGGCCAAGACCTGGCTGTTGCGGGAAATACGCAAGGGGGACCAGGGGTGAGTGCACAGCGGCGTGCTTTGGATGTCTTCCAGGAAGCCTTGGAGCTGGAAGCAGCACAGCGCGCCGATTACCTGGATCAGGTCTATGCACGCGAGCCCGAGCTGCGCGTCGAAATCGAGTCCCTGTTCGGCGTGCACGGCGCCGCCGCCTCTTTTCTGGAGGCTCCGCTTCTGGCTCCGGATGGTGATGCGGCGACAACGGTGGAACAGGTCCTCCCCGAACGGATCGGTCAGTACGCGATCGAGGGGATGCTGGGTCAGGGCGGTATGGGCGTCGTGTATCGCGCTGTCCAGGAGGGAACGGATCGAATCGTCGCGCTCAAGGTGATTCAACAGCGGGTTTTTTCGCTGCAAACGCTCCGCCGATTCGAGTATGAAACGCGAGTTCTCGGCCGCTTGCACCATCCGGGGATCGCCGCGATTTTCGAAGCGGGGACGGTCGAGACGGATCACGGGCGCCGGCCGTTTTTTGCGATGGAGTTGGTGCGTGGGCAGGAGCTTACGCAATATGCTCGTCAGCAGCGACTGCCGGCGCGCGCCCGGCTCGAGTTGCTGGCGCGGGTGAGCGACGCGGTCCATCACGCGCACCAAATGGGTGTGATTCACCGTGATCTCAAACCCGGCAACATTCTCGTCGACGAGACGGGTTGTCCCAAGGTGCTCGATTTTGGCGTCGCCAAAGCGACCGACGGTGACCTGCACACGACGACACTTCAGACATACGCCGGCCAGCTGGTCGGGACGATTCCGTATATGAGTCCCGAGCAGATTGCCGGTAGCGCCGACGAACTCGACATCCGTTGCGACGTTTATGCGCTGGGTGTCATCGGCTATGAGTTGCTGGCGGGACGCACGCCTCACGACATCCGCGAGAAGTCCGTTCTGGAAGCCGTGCGGATCGTGGTCGAGGAGGAGCCGCCGTCAATCCGCGCCCTGCATGCTTCCCCAGGCCGTGATGCCGAGATCATCATCGCCAAGGCGATGGCCAAGGACCGTTCGATGCGCTATGCGTCGGCATCGGACTTGTCGGCCGATATTCGTCGGCTGCTGGCGAACGAGCCGATCGCGGCGAGATCGCCTACCGCTGCCTATCGCTTTCGAAAGTTTGCCCGTCGGAATCCGACGTTGACCGGCCTGATTTTGCTGCTTGCCGTTGCACTGGTCGCTGGCACGAGCGTTTCGACGTGGCAAGCGATCCGAGCGGCCCGGGCTGAAGGGAGCGCCAATCAGCAACGTGACATCGCGATGAACAAGGAGGCGCTTGCACTCGGAGTCGTGGAGTTCCTTAACATTGATCTGCTCGGTGCCGCGATTCCGGATCGCCTCGGGCAGAATGCGACCGTGCGGGAAGTCCTCGATGCGGCGGCGGCGGGGGTAGACGAGAAGTTCGTCGACGAGCCGTTGCTGGCAGCGGCGATTCACCAGACGATCGGTGCCGTCTACGCGCAGTTGGACGAATACGAGCTTGCCGCCCGACATTTGCAGGCTGCGGTGGAGCGGCGTGCTCGGCACGCGGGGAACGATGCAACGGAGACGTTCGAGAGTCGTTTGGATCTCGCGCAGGTCTACGCCGTGCTGGGGCGTCTGGATGAGGCGGAGTCGTTGCTGGCACAATCGATCGAAAGGGCGCGGCGTGTGGACGGACCGGATCACGCACGCACGTTAGTGGCGATGGAGGCCCGCGCTCGGTTGCACCAGCAAGTCGGGCGGTATGCCGAAGCGGAGGAAGCATATCAGGCGCTTCTCGAGATCCGGCAGCGCGTGCTGGGCCGCGATGCTCCCGCCACGCTCCATACGATGAACAACCTCGGGTCGCTCTACGTCGAGCGGGAGCGGTACGCGGACGCCGAGCCGTTGCTGGCCGGCGTCGTTGAGGCTCGGCGTGCGGCGGGCGACAGATCGTTGGGGGATACGAACGCGCTCAACAATCTGGCGCTGTTGTACGTGCGTCAGCAACGCTACGTTGAGGCGGAGTCGTTGTATCAGGAGTTGCTCGCGATCCGGCGTGAGATGGTTGGCGAGTCTCACTCCGAGACGTTGACGGCAATGTCCAACCTTGCCGGGCTCTACTTTCGGACTGGTCGCTACGACCAGGCGGAGCAGCTTTATGCCTCGCTCTTGCCACTCCGCCGAGCCCGCTCGGGTGACGCCCATATTGATACGCTGCTCACGATGAGCAACCTTGGGGTGGTCTATCTCGAGTTGGATCGAGTGCAGGAGGCCGAAGCGCTCCTTGCTGAAGCGGCGCGGATCGGACGATCGTCGCTGCCGCCGAATCATGTACATCTGGGGATGATTCTGGGGAATCACGGCAAGAGCCTGATAGCCCGCGATCGCCTGACAGAAGCCGAGGGCGCATTGCTCCAGGCGCACGAGATCCTCATTGCTTCGTTCGGACCCGAGCATTCGATCGTTCGCCGAAACGCACAATCTCTCGTGACGCTCTACGAAGCGCTGGATCGGCCGGCTGAGGCGGCAAAGTGGAGTGATGGCCGGGGTGAGCGGGACTCGACTCTGGAATAGCCGAACGTGAAACAACCGATTGCGGAGAGGTGCGGGTTTCCGGTTCGTCGCGCGCGGCCAGCCGCCCGCACTCTCCTTGCTCAACTTCCGAGGTAGGACACTAAGGGTTGATCACCGTGACATGGACGGTGAACGGCGGCGGATCGATCGTACTCCCACCGAAGTTGCGCAGGTGGTACTGGACGAGGCCCGGGCTAGCGACGCGGGCGAACAGAATCCCCAAACCCGGCGGCAGATTGGTACTCGGCGAAATCGAAACGCTTCCGTTTACGGCGGCGCCCGGAATCACCACGGTTTGCGATACTTGTGCGCCACGCGGAATTTGACCAAAGTCAACGAGTGCCGAGGTGCGAACGCCGCGATATGCGGTGGACTGGACCGACCCATCGGGGAATCGCATGCCGGCGTTGCTGAAACGAACACGCTCCTGCGCGTCGGTGAAGATCGACACTTCACCGTCGGCCACGCTGAAGAGACCCGAGTCATTGTCGCCGTTGCTGCCGGCGAATGCGTAGCCGTTGTTGAAGATGCCGTTGCCGCCGGGCGCGCCGCCGCGGGCGCGAACCCCACCAGCGACATGCAGCGCGCTTTCGGGGGCGTTGGTGTTGATGCCGACTCGCTGCCTGAACAGATCGACGGCCATCACTGCGACGCCGACGCGGACGAACTCGAAGACGTCGCCCACATCGCGATAGCGCAGACCCCAGTTCGAGAATCCCGGCGAATGCGCGACGACCATGCGATCGGCGTTGCTGCTCCCAGCGGCGAACATATGGATCATGGGTGCGTTGTCGCCGACCGACGAGGGGAACGACAGGCCGGCCTCGTCGTCGAGAAAGGTGACGCGGCGCTGGCCCTCCGAATCCAGTCGAACGCCATTGATTTCGACGTTCTCCGCGTCATCGACGCGTACACCTCGTGTATGCAACGCGTATGGGGTTGCGGTCAGCGGCTGGCGGGGATCGAGCGTTGTGAACGGCCCGCTGCCAGCCGGGCTGCGAACCGAGACCTCCAGCCAGCGGGCGTCGCCGACGAACGCCGACGGGCCGAAATCCAGCTCGACGGTAAACTGGCCGTCGATGACCGGCAGCGCGTCGACCTGCAGGAGCGTACCGATCTGCTCCCCGTCCGTCGCCGCATCCCACAACGTAAACTGGAGGTCGGTATCGGCATCGAGCGGGGTGTCGTCGGAACGAAGCTGGCCCTGGTAGGTGAACCCGCTTCCGACCGGGGTTTGTGCCCGGGCTGACGCGCTCAGCAGTACCGTTCCAAGGATGAGTACGGTTCCGAATTTGAACATTGCAAGGCTCCTTCGTGAGTCAATGGTGCTCGGGGTTATCCGGACCGACGTGAGCCCCATCGGCAGTAGCGCGGTCCTCATTCGGTACAGCACGAACGCGGCGCGAAGCCTTCGGATTTTGGTGAGAATTTTCGAGAGTGGTTGCGGGACCGAGCCGACCGTGTCTCGGCTGCAGTCAGGGCGCCGCGGGTTCGATCCGATTCCGGTATGTGGTTGCCCGCTCGGGTCGGCCCCAAGCGTCGTAGAGGGCCACCAGTGCGGCAAAAGCCGCGCGCGTACGGCGGTGTCCCGGTCCGAGCGTCTGCTCCAACTGCTCTGCTGCCGGCACCAGAACCGCCTCTGCCGCCGCGTACTCCTGCAACTTCGTGAAGGCACGCCCCTGTACCACACGTAGCCCGGCCGCCAGCCAATGTCTCGCCGGCAGCGATTCCTGCGCTTGCTCGGCCGCGCCAGACAGCAACGCGCGGGCATCCGCCGGACGGTCCTGGCGCAGGTAGCAGTGTGCAAGTCCGTTCGTTACGACCAACGTCTTGAAATGGCCCGCACCAAAGCGCTCGATGTGTCGGGCGTGAGACCGCTCGAACAATGGTGTCGCCTGCGCGATACGATCGGTATGGAAGTAGAGTTCGGCCAGGTTCTTGTCGGCGAGTAACGCGATCGGGTGATCCGGCGCGAACGCACGGCGAGCAACCTCGACGGCTTCCAGATGCAGTGGTTCGGCCTCCGCGTACAGCTTCTGCCGGACCAGCACGCCACCCAGGTTGCACAGCGTCGTCATGGTGTCCGGGTGCTCCGGCCCCAGTACTTCCCGGCGGATCTCCAGGAGTTCGCGATTGATGTGCTCCGCGTCCTTCACGCGTTCGGCGCGACCCAGCGCTACGGAGAGGTTGTTCATCGTGATGAGCGTATTCGGATGATGTGGCCCAGAGACGCGTCGGCGAATCGCCAACACCTCCTCGAGTCGATTGACGGCCTCCTCGGCCTTCTTCGATTGTACGTAGAGCGTCGCCAGGTTGCTGAGCAGGTCGAGCGTATCCGGATGCTCCTCGCCGAAGACGCGTTTGTACCCGTCGAGACACTCGAGGTACGTCTTCTCGGCGTCGGCGAAACGACCCTGCTTATGATAGAGCGTGCCGAGGTTGTTGGTGGCGCGCAGCGTACTGCCATGCTCTGGGCCGAGCGTCGCGCGGCGTGCATCCAGCACCTCCTGGTAGAGGTCCGCGGCCTCGTCGTAACGGCCGTTGTCCCAGTACCAGCCCGCCAGGCTGTTGAGCGCCTTGATCGTTTCGGCGTGCCGGCCGCCGAGTGTCGCCCGGCGCGTGTCGAGCACGCGCTGGTGCAGCGGTTCCGACAAGTCGTGACGACCCTGCAAGTCGTAGGCCCGAGCGAGAATGCTCGTTGCCAGAACCGTCGCGGTATCGTCCTCACCAAGATGCGCCGCGCTCTTCTCCATCGCTTCCTGTGCCATTTGCTGACCCGCGGGGTAGTCGCCCTGGTCTATCAGGCTGTCGGCGATGAAACACATCGTCCGTAGCGTGTCCGCGTGCGTCGCACCCAGCAGCGTTCGGCGCAAGGCCAGCGCGCGGCGCAGGTGCGGATCCGCGCGCTGCGGCAGTCCGAGCGCACGGTACGTGTTGCCGATTGTCGCGCGTAGGCGGGCCTCGACGCGCGGCTGGTCCGCGAATTGGCCCTCGATGCGTTCGGCAGCGCGATCCAGGACCGTCCGCATTGGTACGTCCTGCCCGGCTTCCTCCGGCGATACGGCAGCCAACGCTTTCGAAAGGAAACGTGTGACTGCCTCGGACTCGTCGCGTGCGATCTGCGTTTCGGCGCGCTGCCGCGCCTCACGGAGAGCGAAGCGTGTCGTGCCGATCAGCCCGAAGATCAACGCCAGCGCCGTCGCTCCCACACCGGCAACCAGCGTCCGGTTGCGTCGCGTGAACTTCACAAGACGCTCGATCGAACCCGTTGGCCGTGCCAGGACCGGCTCGTGCACGAGATGGCGATGGATATCGTCCGCGATCTCCTTGGCCGTCTGGTAACGCCGGTCGCGGTCCTTCTCCAGGCACTTCATGACGATTCGGTCCAGATCACCCCGTAACCGCCGTCGAAGGCCAGCCGGATCCGTGCGGCGCAGCCGGGCGATGTGCTCGACCGAAGTGGACGAACCAGCGTCCTCCGGCCGGTGTGCGCCGTCGCTGGGGGTTTGGGATGTATCAAGTCTGCTGAGACGCGTGCTGGGTCTTGGTGGTATCTCGTCGCGGATGATGCGCGGAAGCTCCAGTATGCCGGCGGCCCGTAGCGTCTCGCTTGAGAACGGCGTCGTGCCGGTCAGCAGCTCGTAGAGCAGAACACCGAGCGCGTACACGTCGGTTCGCGTGTCGATATCGATGCCGCCGATGCCGGCTTGCTCTGGTGACATGTACGCCGGAGTTCCCAACAACTGATGTTGACGAGTCAGCGCCGCGGGGTCGGTGGCCTCGACATCGATCGCCTTGGCGATTCCGAAATCGATGACCTTGGGTACCGGTCGGTCGGTCTCCCGCGTCACCATTACGTTGTTCGGCTTGATGTCGCGGTGGATGATTCCCTTCTGATGTGCGTGCTGGATGGCGTGGCAGACGGCGATAAACAGCGTAAGTCGGTCGCGCATACCGAGTTGCTGCTCATCACAGAAGGAGGTGATCGGCGCTCCTTGCACGAGTTCCATCACGAAGTATGGTCGCCCGGTCTCGGTCGTGCCGGCGTCGTGCACCTTCGCGATGCCGGGATGCTCCAGCACGGCCAGCGCTTGCCGCTCGGCCGCGAACCGCGCCAGCACCTCGCGCGTGTCCATCCCCTGTTTAATGACCTTTAGCGCGACGCGACGTTCGATCGGCTGCTGTTGCGCGGCCAGATACACCACGCCGAATCCGCCGACGCCGAGTTCGGAGATGCACTCGTACGGCCCGATTTGCATCGGGAGATCGTCTGGCGCATCTCTGGTTGTCGCACTCACCGGGGTTTGCGCCGCCTCCGGCGCTCCGCGCACGTCCAAACCGGGGACGTCGGCGAGGTTGAGTGCCGCCTGGTCCGATTCGAGCAGCGACTCGATTTCGCGCCGGAGCGATTCGTCGCCCGCGCACGCTTCGTCGAGGAAGACACTGCGCTGCGACCCCGGCAAGGCGCGGGCCGCGAGGAACAGCTGGCCAACACGTTCGTGGCGCTCGGGATTCATCCGCCCGGTGCACCGTCGATCGCACGCGTCAACCAGGCGCGGGCAATCGCCCAATCCCCACTCGCGGCGGTGAGACCGATCCCGAGTACGTCCGCTGCCTCCTGAATCGACAATCCGCCGAAGAACCGCAACTCGACGAGTCGGGCCTGTCGTTCGTTGAGGGCCGCCAGACGCTCCAGTGCCTCGTCGAGTGCGAGAACGTCGACGACCCGCTGCTCGGCGACGGCAACGGCCTCGTCCAGCGTGATCTGAGCCCAGTCACCGCCGCCTCGTTTGGCCGCGCGGCGATTGCGCGCGTGGTTGATCAACAATCGACGCATGGCGCGCGAGGCTACCGCTAGAAAGTGCACGCGCCCGTTCCATTCCATCTGCTGCGCGCCCACCAAGCGAATGTACGCCTCGTGAACCAACGCCGTGGGTTCGAGCGTATGATTCGGTCGTTCCGACTTCATGATCCGCCCCGCCAGTGCACGGAGATCGTCGTACACCAACGGGAGCAACCGGTCCGCCGCCGAATCGTCGCCGGTGGCCAATTCCTCAAGAAACTGTGTTACCTGTTGCGAATTGGAATCGTTCATGTGCATGAATCCTCTCGAATCATTGTAGCGAGTGGTCCCGTCGCTGATGTCAACAAAAAAGCGAGATACCGCTCAGAGAGCGGTTTCTGGAAGCATCGCGTTGTGGGGAATGGACTCGGACTTCTGTTTGAGGCCTCCATTACTGTAGGCTTTGGAATGATGCTTACTAATGCAGCGCTCGTTCCTCCGGTCGGCATACTGATTTTCTTCGGCGCATTGGGAAGTGCCGTCGTCGACCTCATGGCATCGCCGACACCGAGCCCTTCAACGGACTTCAACCAGTCGCCGGAGTACAAGAAGGCCGCGCGCGCGTTTCTTGCCGGCTCCATCTTTCGCGACGGGGAAAGTCCCCCAGATACATCCGCCCAACTCGAACGGGATGTACGGTTCGCAAACCAACTCATCACCGCGATTCGTGTCCGGCAGTTGCCCAACGGCGGGAACTTGCCGGGGCAGGCTTGCTTCGCAGTGGATCGAGCATTTCGGATACCCGGAGATCGGTACGAGATCGATTTGAGCTATGACCGGCATACGACAAGAAGGATGAGTCGCCCCCGCGAGCAAGACTGCAATTCAGCCACACCCTTGGCGCCCCGCGCCCGGAACTGGTGCAATGGCATCCTCGAGGCAAGGACTGGGTGAAACCGGAACTCCACGCCGCAATCGTTGGAGGCGGGTCCGCTTCTTCATCCAAAGGACAATCGGCAAATGCGAACACCATTCGGTTTCATCTGACGACGGCCGGGCGCAACGGAACGCAACAGGGGGACTACATCGGCGACTATTCGATCGAGGTTCGTCGGCGATGTCGGCTGTTCGACCGCCCGCTCCTTCAAACGATCAAAATGGACTGCTCATCGCGAAACCGAGATCGCGTCGCCACCACGCTGCCCACCGATCCGAACCATCCAGGCTTGGTCGATCCGACGTCCTTGCCATTTGAATCAAAGCCAAAGCAGTCGTTTTGGCCCCGCAAGCAACGTTAGGGATGACGAAGAACGGAGATGCACCATGCCAGCCAGTCCCGTTGCCCGGCTCGGCGATCGAACCGCCCATGGCGGAACGATCGGCCCCGTCACCACCGGCGTCGGCGCAACCGTCAACATCGGCGGCCTCCCGGCGGCGTGCCAGGGTGATCCTCACGTGTGTCTGTTGTCGAGCGGCCCCAAGCCCCACGTCGGCGGCACGATCGTCGCGGGCAGTCTCACCGTCTTCATCGGCGGAAGACCGGCAGCCCGTCTCGGCGACGCAACCGTTATGCACGCCGGAGCCGGGAGCCATCGTGCAAGGCGACGCCACCGTACTGATCGGTACGTGATGATCGAGCCGACGACTTCACGTTCGGATCGCCGGTATTTGCGACGCATCTGCATGACGCATCGCAACTGCTTTGCAGTGAAGAGTTTATAGAATTAGCAGGTCCGGTTCTTGGGGTGGTCACAACGTATCACGAATGCACCCGAAGCCTGAGAAAGCCGCGGTCAGCCCAATGGTCTTGCGATGGATAGAGAAAGTGTCGACCTCAGCGAGGTGTCAGGTATAGTGATGAATCGGTGTAATGCTTCCCGCGATCGATGAGCGATCTTGCTGATGCTGAGCTTCCTGAAGAGGCTGTTGGGGAAATTGCCGTCGCTGCGCAACGATGTTCGGCTGGATGAGTAGCAACTGCGCGCCCTTGGCGAGGACGTCGCCAAGCTGGCAGTCGCTCGCCTTCGAGCGACGTAGCGCGGACACCGATGAGTCGCTGTTTGGGATGCAGAACAACTCCTCGGTCGAGCTCGGAGACCTGCCGCCGGTCCTGCTCGCCGAGTGCTGGAATGACCTTCGAACGATCGCGGCATCTGGAAGCGGGCACGATCCGGACTGGGAAAAGAAGGTTGAGTACTAAGCGATGAACGACAATTCTACGGTGAACACAGGGCGCAATGCGTTGCGCCAACCGGCCGAACGACTGTATCAGGACGAGTTGGCGGCACTGTTCGAGTTTGATCCGTACCCGAAGCCGCCCGGCTGGCGACTGTCGCCGCGCGCCGTGCGGGCTTTTATTGCCGGAACAGATGGACTGCCGGTCGCCAAGTGGGCCAGCAAGAAGGCCAAGTCCAGGAACAAGACTGTTATCGCCCGCAAATTCTACGGCGATGACGTGCTGATTGACCGCTGTATCGTGACGCTGCTCGGCAACCGCGGCTTGATGCTGGTCGGTGAGCCCGGCACCGCCAAGAGCATGCTCTCCGAGCTGCTCACAGCAGCAATTTGTGGCGACTCGACCAATACAATACAGGGCACCGCCGGTACCACCGAAGACCAGATCAAGTACTCGTGGAACTATGCCCTGTTGCTCGCGGAGGGGCCCAGTATGCGGGCGCTGGTGCGCGCGCCACTGTATGTCGGGATGGACCAGGGGCTACCTGTCCGGTTTGAGGAGATCACCCGCTGCCCCCCTGAGATTCAGGACACACTCGTATCGGTCTTGTCAGAGAAGGTTCTGGTTGTGCCCGAACTGAAGGGCGAGGACCGCCACTTGCTCGCGGCGCCAGGGTTCAACATTATCGCGACCGCGAATATCCGCGATCGGGGCGTTCATGAGATGTCATCGGCCCTGAAGCGTCGATTCAATTTTGAGACGGTTTCTCCGATCCGCGATTTGAGATTGGAGGTGGAACTGGTAACTCGTGAGGCTGAGCGTCTCCTTGGCGGGGCCCTCGCACCGGTGACCTGCCCACCCGGTGTCATCGAGCTGCTTGTGACGACATTCCAGGACTTGCGCGAAGGCGTCACTGCCGACGGTGTTCAGGTCGAGAAGCCGACGGCCGTCATGTCGACGGCCGAGGCGGTTGCGGTAGCGCTCTCCGCCGGCCTGGACGCATACTACTATGGCGACAAGACCCTGACTCCAGCTGCGATCGCCCGGCACCTCGGCGGGACGGTCATGAAGGACAACCCCGACGATCTCAAGAAGGTCCGTCACTACTTCGATACGGCTGTACGGGGCCGCGCAAGCTCGGGCGGTGTCTGGGACGAGTACTTCAAAGCACGACGCGCTCTGTAATGGCCCGACGACGACCCGCAAACGACTCTGTCGATACGCGAATGACTGGCGCCGCAGCCGTGATTCCAGATTTCGCGCCGCCGGCTCCGCCGGACCTCGCGGCCAAGGTGACCTACTTTCCGGTCCGGCATCACAGTCCAGCTTGCGCCTATCACATCGGGCGTTTGATTCGGGAGGTAAGACCCGAGGTTGTGCTGATCGAGGGACCAAGAGACGCAACGGCGCTAATCCCGTTGCTGCTACGTCCCGAAACGAAGTGTCCGGTCGCTGTCTACACGACGTACGTGGAGCGCCCCAGCGAAGGGCTCCCACGCCGGCACGCGGCCTACTACCCACTGTGCTCCTACTCTCCCGAGTTGGTTGCCCTGCAGTCGGCTACCGAAGTCGGGGCCGCGGCAAAGTTCATCGACTTGACCTATCCAGAGATGGTCCAGGCTGGTCGGACGAGCGACGACGAGCGGGCGCTAAGCCTCCTTGACGAACGAGCGTTGTCGCACAGCCAGTTCCTGCAGGTCGTATGCGGCCGGGCGGGGGCGCGAGATCCGGATGAGCTGTGGGATCACCTTTTCGAAATCGACTACGAGGGCATGCCCACGGCCGAATTCATGCACGGCGTGCTCACGTACTGCGCACTTGCGCGTCATGGGCAGACCTCCGACGCGCTCAGAGTCGATGGAACACTTGCGCGAGAACGGGCCATGGCTGCGGCTGTGCAGCAGGAGGCCGGTAAGCGAGTCGTTGTCGTGACCGGTGGATTTCACACGGTCGTTTTGCCCGCCACTGATCCGCTCGTCGCGCCGGAGGTGCACGTTGCTGAGCAGGATGCCCTCGTTGTCTTAATGCGATACGGTTTCGAACAACTTGATCGCTTGAACGGGTACGCGTCTGGAATGCCCTCGCCAGGTTTTTATCAGCGAGCATGGGACAAGGAAGATCTGGCCGACATATTCGTCAAGCTCGGACGAAGGTGTCGCGAGCGACGGATCGAGATATCCGTGGCTGATGAGATTGGGGCACTGGAGCATTGCCGCCGACTCGCTCAGCTACGGGGTCACACACGACCAGCGCGCGAAGACGCCCTTGACGCGGTACGCTCGTGCTTCGTGAAGGGTTCGGTCGACGTTGAAGGCGTCCTGGTCCTTGCACTCGCCCGGCAACTTCTGGCGGGCGATACGGTTGGCGACGTCCCCGCTGACGCCGGCCAGCCGCCGATCGTCGAGGATTTTCGAGCCACCGCGCACCGTCTCAGAATCGATCTTGAGGTGATTACGGCACGAGAATCAATCCTGGACCTTTATCGCAAGACGCGACATCGTGCGCTATCGAGGTTTTTCTATCGACTCCGTTTCCTTGAGATACCGTTCGCCGATCTGGTTCGCGGCCCAGACTACGTCCATGGAAAGGACTTGGAACGCATCCAGGAAGTATGGCGGTATCATTGGTCGCCGGCAGCTGAATCAACCTTGATTGAGCGAAGTGTTTACGGTGCCAGCCTCGAGGAGGCGGCCACCGCGCTGCTTCAGGAACGATTTGCGCAAGCCGAAGCACAGGGTCAGGGGCGGCGCGCCGATGTGGCCACATCGTTGCTGCTCGAGGCTTGCCGTATGGGCCTTCATCGACACACTCAGGATTTGTTCGAGCGAACTCAGGCCCTTGTAGCTGAGGATGCCGACTTTGTCTCGCTGGTTGCCGCGATTGAAACGCTGCTTGCGTTGCACGTCTCGCGCGAACCACTGGAGGCCAACCATCTCACCGGCGTAGACGCACTGGCGAATCAAGCGTACCAGAGAGCTGTCTACGTCCTGCCGCAGCTCACCGCCACTCCAGCAGCGCAAACTGAGACTGTACTCAACGCGCTCAATGCCCTCACCCAATCGGCCACAACCATTGGCGATACAGATGAGCGTCGCGAGCTTCGGCACGGCGCGCTACGTGAGGTCCTGGACAGTACCGGAGGTAACGCCGCTATGCGCGGGGCGGCTGCCGGGTCATTGTATGGCGATGGCGAACTTCCAGCTTCAGATGTCGTGCGAAGCCTGCGTGGCCACATGCTCGGCGCACACACATCCGATGGCCCGGCATTCTTGCGGGGACTGATGCGGACAGCCCGGAGTGTTCTCTGGCAGCTGCCGGAAGCCACGGCTGCGATTCACGAGGTCCTGGAGTCATGGCCGGAAGCACAGTTCCTTCGACAGATTCCCGATCTGCGTCTGGCGTTTGCCGAGCTCACTCCTCGCGAGTGCAATGAACTCTCCACCACGGTAGCAGGGCTTGTTGGTGTCGAGCCCGAACGCATTCCCATGACGGAGCAGTTTTCCGAGCAAGACTTCCTGCTGGGCATCGACATCGAGGCGCGTCTGAAACGCACTCTCGAACGCGATGGCTTGGGCGCGTTTGCACCGGAAGGAAGAATCTCATGAGCGCAGCGCCGACACCTCAAGACAAGCTGGCGATGCAGCGGTGGCGGCTGGTTCTTGGCCGTTTCGCTGAGAAGAAGCTGGGCGGCGCTGAGAGGGCAGAGTACGCCCGGATGGACCGCGTGCTCGAGTACCTCTATGGGCGTGAATACGCTGCTCGCGGCGTGCGGCCGGGGGCGGGTCGCCAGGGCAGTCTTGATCCAAGCGCCCTCGTTCTGCCAGACTGGCTTGCGGAAGTGCGCGATCTGTTTCCGCGAGAGACTGTGGAAGTCGTCGAACGACACGCCCTGGATCGCTATGGCATGACCGAACTGGTGACGGATCGCGAAGTGCTCGACAAGCTCGAGCCAAGCTACGAATTGCTCAAGGCGGTCCTGACCTATCGCGGCATGATGAACAGTGACGTGCTCGAATCGGCACGGCGCATCGTGCGGCAGATTGTCGATGAGCTGACCCGCAAGCTGGCAAAGGACGTTCGGCAGGCACTCTGGGGACGGTTGAACCGGCAACGGCGCAGCCTGCTCAAGGTGGCGAAGAATCTCGATGTTCGCCGCACGATTCGGGCGAATCTGAAGCACTTCGACCGGGAGCACAAACGACTGGTACTCAGCGCGTTGTTCTTTAACTCGCGCATCCAGCACCATATCAAGTGGCACATCATCATGGCCGTTGATTGCAGTGGGTCGATGATGGACTCCGTTATTCACGCGGCGGTCATGGCGGGCATATTCAAGGGCCTGCCGGCGATGCGCGTCAGCCTGGTCGCATTCGACACGGAGATTGTCGATTTGACGGAGGCGGCCAGTGATCCGGTCGAGGTGCTGATGAGTGTTCAGCTCGGAGGCGGAACCGACATCGGACGCGCACTGGCTTACTGCGAATCACTGGTGCGGCATCCAACGCGCACCGTTGTCGTGTTCGTCACGGACTTCTACGAAGGCGCACCGACGAATCGAATGTTAGGAGCGATCAAGAGATTGCGTGAATCGGGCACGCGCGTGCTCGGCCTCGCGGCGCTCGACGCGACCGCGGAGCCGGTCTACGACCACGCGCTCGCAGCGCAATGCGTGGACATGGGCGCCGAAGTTGCAGCACTGACTCCGCAGAGGTTAGCCGAGTGGCTGGCGAAAGCCCTGAGCTAGGTGTGCTTGCGCGGCAACTCGCCGTTCTTGACGATGACGCGTTGGCTGCCCTGGCCAACAAGGGTCTCGTTCGCCGTGCACACAAGGACGTTCAGCGATCCGCTCCCCGGCACATCGGTTCTGAAGGGGACCAACTGACGTTCGACGTTGAGGGACAAGTGGTGCGGCTAGGGGCGGTACCAACAGCCGCGAGATGCGACTGCGGGGCGAGCGCCGTCTGTCGCCACGTGCTCACCGTCCTGTTGTATCTGCGCGACAAGCTGCCGCCTGCCGATGTTGATTCGACCACTCAAACGGATGTCGATCCCGTAGGCGAGATCATGGCGGTCACGCCGGAGGCGCTTGAGAAGTGGGCCGGCAAGGCGCTCTTCCGCCAAGCTGTGGGAACCCCTCACGGCGACGCCCAATGCGACGTTGATGCGACGATCATCATCACGCTCCCGTTCCAGAACGCCACCGTCCGGTGGCTCGCGGCCCGGGGATTGGACGGCATGCTGTGTACCTGCCACGCGTCGGGCCCCTGCAAGCACAAAGTGACCGCAGTGCTGGCGTTCTGGTCGCGTCAGGGGCGTCCACTTCCGCAGTCGGCCAAGGGTGCCCTGGAGGCCTCCTCCGGGTCTCCGCGGACACGTGATGAAGTGCTGACATCGGTACGTCAGATACTGAGCGAAATGGTCATGATCGGCATTGAGCGTGTGTCCGATGCCACGCGAGATCGCCTGAAGACTCTGGCGGTGTCCGCGCATGGTGTTGATCTTCCGCGTCTGGAACGCGTACTGAATGTCCTCGCGACCGAAACAGGGTTGCTGCTCACACGCGACGCCCACGGCGATTCGGCGCGCGTATTGCGCGCGGCCGGACTGGCTTGGGCCCTTGCGGTGGCGCTGGTGCAGCCTGTGCCCGCACTTGTTGGCGTGCACCGTTCGAAGTATGAGCAGGCTGTCGGCGAACTGGAGTTGATTGGGATCGGGGCGCGTCGGTGGCGGACGCAAAGCGGTTTTGAGGGTCTAACCGTCTACTTTTGGGAGGTTGGTTCCCAGTGCTGGAACACCTGGACGGATACGCGTCCCTTGGGCCAGCCGTTTGATCCGCGGGTCCGCTACACACAGGAGTTTCCATGGTCAGGTGTACGCGATCCGCGTGAGGCGAGCCGCTCCCGTTACCGAGTCGCCGGTGTCTTTCGCAACCCGGTGGGCAGGCTATCCGGGCGTCAGGGACCTCGTGCCGTTCGGATGGGTGACACCAATCTCGCGCATGTACCCAGCGTGAAGTCGTGGCGTGATCTGCGCTCAAAGGTGGAACGGGCCTTCGGCGGTGGGCTTACCGATCAGACGGAGAATGAGAACCTTGTGTTCCTGGCGCCTGCGAACCTGGGCGACGCGACGTACGATGAGGTCGATCAGGTCTTGCACCGGGAGCTGATTGACACGGATGGTTGCGTTCTGCCATTGCGCGTGGTGTTCGATGAGAACATGCCGCGCGCCGTGGAGCATGTTGAATCCGTGCGGCGACTGGAGGCCGTTTTCGGTCAACTGCGCGCCGGTCCGGATGGCGTGTACCTTGAGCCAATCACGCTCGTCGCGGGAGGGCGACTCGTCCATACAACCCTCGACGGAGACGGATTATCGGCTACTGCGCCATCGCAGGCCAGCTCGGCTGCTGGAGAGGCCATCGAAGTCCCATCCGAGCATGAATTCGATAGTACGGACATACCCGGGTCGAGTGTCGGAATGATGCTCAGGACGGCCCTGGACCAGCTCGAAGATGTTGCCGCGGCTGGTCTGCGCGTGCATCGCGACCTTGCCCCCTTGCACGCCACGGGCGATGCCTTTGATATGTTGAGTCTCGTTACTTGCCGGGACGCCGTTCGGCGGACGATTGAAGCACTCGAACATCTTCGCCGCGGAAGTGATCGCTCCGACGCGCCAGGGTGCCTGCTCGAATCGAGCTATGTGCTCCGATTGGCGCTCCATAAAGAGGTCACGGCAATCTGGAGCCAGCAGTACGCATGAATCAGGAGAGCCGCACTAGGCTTCGTCCGATTTGTCGCCGGCGATGCGTCGCAGGTCCCCCATGGCCTCAGAGAAGGCAATTGCAGGGACATCTCCGAAGCGCAGGACTCGGCCATCGGTCTCGTCGCCCGGCTCGTCATATTCGTAGCTACCGTACGTCACTTCTCCATCTCGGACAAAATAGACCGGACCGAGTGTGATTTCGTCGTACATGTCCATCCCCATGAACATTCCCTCTATCCCGATCAGGACGTCCACATTCGCCGCCGGGAAGCTCTTGTGGTAGCTGCTTACCCCGCCTGCATCTACTACAGAGCCCCGCACCCAACCGAGCCGCTCGGCACGTCCCTTGAACGTCATGCCATTAAGCGACGTGCCATCAAGAGCGACGTAGCTCTTTTGATCGTGCTGGTCATCTGAGATGAGAACCACTTCTCTGTCGAACTGAGGGAATGGTGGCTCGATTTCGTAGTCAGCCAGGTGAGTCAGCCACTCTGACCGCGCCGCATCGTCGATTTCCAACGGATGCACGAGCCCGATGTCCGAGTCCTCGGGTGCGTTGTATGCGTCATCAGTACTCGTTGTGAGTGTTCGATCCTCCAGGGCCCGGAACAGCCCTGCCGGTTTGTCCTCGTTGTCGTAGACACCCCAAATGAGGCGCGTGGCAAACGGTAACAGAACAGGGTGCTGCAGGAACAACTCACGCCACCGCTTCAGTGGCCAACGCCGTTGCCGAACGAGCAGGTTCTCCAGCCGCAGCGTTTGTGCCTTGATCACCTCGCGGAGAGTGGCCGCGACTTCCTTCATCGCTGCTCTTACTTCAATGGATGCACTTTTTGGCAGGCTCTTTGCGGTCTTGCCCTTCTTGGCGTCGTGGTATCGCAATTTGAAGTCGGGTCCGATCCGAACCTCGTACTGAGCTTGTCCGGCATCGATGTGACGAGGTTTGTCCGGGGAGAAACAAAGCCAGGGCACTACCCGGTCACCGAGTTCGTCCGGAGTAATCCCCATTCGTTCGGCTGCTTGGGCGAACGACTCCGCGGCCGCCCGCCCGACGTTCTTCATCTTGGAGCGATACCGGATCGCGAAGGCATCCACTGCCAGTAGCGCGCTGTCTGTCCCAAGCAATGCCAAGGCTTGGACGGCCCGCTCGGCCATCTTCCCTCGACTATTCTCTACCCAGGTTCTGACCTGCGGCGCGAGGGCGGGGACCAATGAGTCGTCTCCGAGCACGCCTGCGATCGACAACGCCCAGTGGTCTGAAGCGTCCTGCTTGCTCTTTAAGAACGCAGTTAGAACGGCGGCGGCGAAGGGCCCCGCGTTCGAGCGATCAAGCAATCGATAGACGGCCGCGGCTTCCGGATCAGGTCTTGTCTCCTTGGCTCGCGACTGGCGATAGAGCATGTAACGGATGTCGCGAATCGAAAGTCGCTCTCCGTCCGTCCATTTCAACGCAGGCAGAGTCTGCTCCGGGAGCCAGTCCGCAACTGGCTGTTCAAGTTTGCCACTGATGCGTTTCATCCGAGCGGCGATGTCCGCCTTTGAGACTTCGCGTCCTTGCTTCGCCCAGGCGGTCTCGAGACCGAAGAGCATTTGATCGCGCACGTCTTCGTTGGGTTCCTTATCAAGCCGGTCCTCAAGTGCAGCCAATGCCGCCCCTGACCCAGCAGCAGCAAGTGCCTCGGCGGCAGCCAGACGGACATCCGCCTTCTTATGCGTTAGCCGGGTCGCCAGTTCATCGACAGTGCTTTCGCCGAGACTTGCAAGGACACGCCCGGTTGCCTGCCGAACTGATTTGGACTGGTGCTCAAGCAATCCCCATAGTACGTCCAGCAGCTTGGCCGGCTTCCACTTGCTCGCCAACGCGAGGGCGCTGAGCACCTGCCCGGCATCTTTTTCTCCAAGTCCCTCTCTTAGTTCCGCTTCAATGGGAGTCTCGTGCCTGGCGTCTCCGCGTCGAATCAGAGACTCGACCCCCACGGCCCGAACATCGGCATGCGCATTAGTCAACAGGGCTTCGAGAATCGGCACGGCGTGGTCTCCCAGCCGCGACTCAGCGACCTGTGCCATTCCGGCTACGAGCCCGTCCGACGTAGCCTTCCGAGCAAAGCCAGTCAGATCTTGCACGACGTCCTCGCCGAGCTTGTCAGCCATCCACTCGGCCACCTGATTCTGATTAACCTTCGATGGATTGCTCGACAGTGCTTCACGCGATACCGCGAGCGCAGCGGTCCTGTGTCGATCCGGGGCAAAGGCGTGGAGTACCTGCATTGCACGAAACTTGGCCCAGATGTCCTTCTCTTTCTGGATCCGCTTCGAAACGAATTTCTCGTAGCGAACGCCGTTCTTTTGTAGCAGAACAGCGAGCACTTCCGCTTGTCCGGATCTCCATCGAAGACGATCCAGAACCAAGGGTAGGACCGCATCCAACCGGTCGGGCGCGTGATCCAGGAACAGTTCAACGAACTCAGGAGCAGAGTTGGTGAACCGGGCGCCTTTGACCGCTCGAGCAAGATCCTTCGCACTCAACGCGAGGAGATACCGTCCGAGCGACGTGGGGCCGTTGTCCGAAACGAACTGGTGCAAGTGGCCAATCGCACTCGCAGCTACCTTGCTCGCCGACCAGCCCTTACATGAGCCGGCAATCTTGTCGAAGAACTCTCCACCTTGGGGTTCACGGCTCAGGAACCGGCCAAGCCACTCCCAAAGCGGATACTCCGCCCCTAGTTTGAACAGGATCTGGGCCAATCGCGCATCCTGTTCGGTCCACTTGTCCGGATCGGACAATGCACGTGTCAGGTCAGCAGTCCAGTACGAGTATTGACCGGGCGCCGGAAGGGCGCGCAGCGTGGCGTCATCTCCATTCCGCACGTACTTGGCGATGCCGTCGAACCCAGAGTAGTTCGTCCAGCTCTGTTTCTTGAGCTTGGCTAAGACGTCGTCCAATCGATCCATTGCGGCCGTTCTCCTCGGATTGATCGTCCTGATTCCGCCACGTTGTTTGGCATTGTCCTTCAGCCCCGCCCCCTCCACATCATGCCGACACTGAGCGCCGACGGCATGGCACTCTATACCCGCTGACGGACGAGCACCGGTGCCCTTCTCGGTCTTATGTTACAAAGTCATCATTGCAGTATCCAGATACCGTCCGTGACGTTAACGATTGTCGCAATCATCACTGCGGTGATACCAGTTAGTTGAATACAGACCGATTTTGGGTGCAATGCGATGCTATGCAGCCCTCGCCTGTGTAGGCGATCTGCGATAGACGCCGATTCGCAGTCGGCCTTGACCAGCTACTGTCCGCTGTCGTCAACGAATAAGAGGCGGACGGGCGCTGCGCAGGTCAATGGGACACTGCCTGGGCGGCGATCCGGTGGTTGCGAGCTGTGCAGTTGCCCGTCGTCACCGACTGCTATCTCGAGCGAACCTGATTCGCCGCTGAAGTTCAAAAATGCAACTTACGTCATCCTCCGCGATTCGCGTCACGGTGGTGTTTGGTTGGCACATCAGATAACGCAGAGGACGTCCTTGTCCGTTAGCTTTGTCCATTAGCCAATCGAAGGGAGGCTTCTTCGCGTGGTGGTTCGCGTCGCTCGTACGATTGGCCTTGGACGGTGCAACATCCAGGAAACAGGTCCTTAAATGATGAGCCCATAGTTCGTCGCCGAGCTGACCTCGTACGCGCATTGGGTGGGGGCCGGTTCGAACAATTGTGTGACGTTGGCATTCATGTTTTCATCAAATATCTCAACAAGGAGATCGCGCGGATCGACCAGGCCACAGATGTCGCGACTGCCGGTGCATTCGGTGGACTGGACGTCGTGCAGGTGATCCAGCGCGTCGTAACCGCTCACACCCCAGGGTCCGGCGACTCCGGGAATGTTGCCGAATTGCGTTAGCGCCAACGGACCGCCGTTGATGTTTGAGCCAAAGATGAACGCGGGTCCTCCGTGGCCATGCTCGGTCCCGGTCGATCCGCCGGGATCGAGATTGCGCCCGAACTCGGTCACGGAGGCGAGCGTGAAATCGACGGGGCAGTCTTTCATGTCATTGTAGAAGGACGTTAGTGCGCGGGCGAGGTTCGCTACGAGACCGTTCGCACCGAGCATGCGCGACTTTTGATTGTTGTGCGTATCCCAACCGCCGTATTCCAAGGCCACAACTTGTACACCAATGCCATTGCCGGAGTTGGATTTCAATAGTCTCGCGAGGTTCATCAACTTGACGTCGAGCGGGTGCGTGGGATCGTACCCTGCCGGAATTGGCTGGCTGCAATCAACAGCATTCTGAAGTGTGTCCACGGAACAGGCCGTTGCCAGCGCAATTCCAGGCCAAGCGTCGTAGGAAAGCTGGGCATCATACATTTGGAGAAGCTTCTCGCGACGTTCTGGCTCACTGTTGAGGAGACAGCTAACGGTGCGATCGAACAGCCCACCAATGCCCGACGTGCAAAGATCATTGATCGCGAGCGTGTCTCGGATGTTTGACGGATCACTGTTGGCCAGCGGACCCAGAATGCCCGGGCTGATGCTCAAGCCGCGCAGTCGGCCGTTCGTCGTTCCGGAAGTCGTATTCAGGAATCTCGCGAGGAAGCCGTCGTATTGGTCGCCGCAATCACCTTCGAGCATACGGCTTAACCAATCAGTTGCCTGAAAATGGGAATATGACTGATTTGGCAACGAAGTCGCAGGCGAGATCACCAGTTTTCCATCGCTCCAGATACCATCGAGCGAACTGTTGCCATTGATCATGACGTCCAATTCTGAGACATATCGGAAATAGTCATTGGACCCAGAATGAAGTGGCATTGTCTCCGCACTTGTCAATTCCACGGCCGTGCCGCCGCGCAGCGCATCATACGTCGTACCCGGTCCCAGCGGAGGTGTGATCATGCCGAGTGTGTCGGCGCCCCCCGCCAAGTGTAAGAAAATGAAGACGTGGTTGCCCGAAGTGGGCAACGGCGGGCAGTCGCCCAGCGTTTTTCCCGCCGCTTTCTTGGCGACGCCACCCAGCAAAGCGACGCCCGCGGCCGAGGCCGCAAGCGTGGCCGCTGACGCGCCCATGAGCTGTCGGCGATTGATCGTGTAGTTATAGTCGTCGCATGCATTCTTGTCATAGTTTGCCATGGCGCACCTCTACTTGTTGCTTCAGGAAACGCTACATTGCCTCAACGGAATGTTCGCAAGATTCGCCTAATACCACTGGAAACTCGGAGCACCGATCATGAGGCCGAGCATCATTCGCTTCTTGTATTCGTCGCTGTAGCAATTGCTCGGATCGGCATTCAGTTCGGCGATATAGTCGACAATCGTTTCCCTTTCGTCTTGCGTGAATCCGCCGGCGAGCATCAAGCGCTCGAAGTAGTCGAAGGTGTCTTGAGGCGTTGACGTTGAATCTGCCGCGGATACGTCGATCTTCACGTGGCCGTATCGACCCAGGACACTGCCAATCGTCAATTGGCTCGAGCTGATTCGCGCTCCAAAAGACCAGCGGTGAAAAAGGGCAGACCAGAACTCGGCGGTGTCGGGATAGCCGTTTGGCGCCGGCCAACCAAACGGGGAGTGGCCGGCCGGGGAAAGAAAGTACGTATTGATTTGGCTTGGCGTGCTTGAACCGGCAATCTGTCCATTAAAGTAGTAAATAGGCATCCACGGATTGAACGCTCGGCACGTGGATGCAAGCAAGTGAAGCGGCCGCTTGAGTTTCGGTGTTGCTTGTTTCATTGCCTCTTCGCTGAGAATCTCAGCAAGCATTGCGGCGATGTTATTCGTTGAGCTTTGCGCATATGTGTCGACAATGACATCGTCGATCGGGCCGCGCGACGGCATCACAATGGTGTCGGCATCGTAACCAAGGAAGTGCCGGGCAAGCTTCATGCCGACATATCTCGCTGTCTTCTTGCCAAGTTTGGACGGATCGGTGAGCGCGCCAACCACCTCGGCAACGCGCTTGCTCTTCGAGATGTTGGTGAGATCGAGCTCGTATTCGTCGTTGCTGTTGAGAGTGAGATGTGAAATATCAGGGTCACTTGGGTCGAGCGGGAACTTTATGACCAAGGATGAGCCGCTGTAGTGCCTGTTGACGTCGAACTTCACCTCGTGGGTATGGTTGGACGAGTCAATGTACCAGCCGGTAAGGGCCAGTGCGAGTTGATTGATCGTGTTCTGGTCGTAGCCGTTGTTGACGCCAAGGGTGTGCAGCTCGAGCAGCTCGCGTGCGTAGTTCTCATTGACGCTGTTTTTGGTGTTCTTGTCTCCATTCAGGTATGCGAGCATCGCGGGACTGAGCGCGCTGCCGAGAAGCAAAGTTGACAAGCTCCCGTGGGCGTTTTCGCGGATCATGTTGTCGTCGATGATCTTGCTCGGATTCAGGGCGATTCCGTTCAGCGGCACGTTGAAGTGGTCTGTCCAAAACTCGACTGTGCGTTCCAATAGCTGCGCGGGGCTCTCAATGGCACGGCGGATGCGCGCCTCGATGAGTTCCCTTGCGTAGTTGGAGTTTCCTGCGCCGTTCATGAACCAGTCCTGCTGCGTTTGGGCAAGAAGCGGGTATTCAGAGACCATTTGACATTCAAAGTCTTCCCAAGCGTCATACAGGTTTTGATATGCCACGGGGTCGGATTGAAAATAGAGCTGCTCGTAGAGCCAGCCATTGTAGCTACTGCAGATGCAGTCCAGCACTTCCGGCGTGTACCCAAACGTCGCCTTGTTCGCGAGATTGACGGCCCAGTAGTCCGGCGTACCAGGGCACGTGCAGGAGGCCACCACGCTTGTGCCGCAGCTAGCAACGGCGTTTTTTCCGAGGAGGGCGCCGGCTGTCACTGCCGTGAGGGTTCCGAGCATCGTTCGCCGGGAAGTTAGCAATTCGGACGCGACAGGTGCAGGATCGGCTGCGATTGGTGCGCTATCGGGTTGCGGCGCGCCGGCTGTTTGCGACACCTTGTCGTCGTGAGCTTGAAGGACGGCAGCATTCGTGGAGGTACATGACGCTGTCGATTGGGGGGACGCATGCATGTTTAGGCACCTTTCTTCGACGGTTCGCGATACTCAGAGAATGCCTGTGGGCGCCACGAGCGTCGGCGAAGCAACCGTGAACAGGCGCGCCCACTTGCCAAACGGGCTGCACTGCGCGACCGCGCTCCGGCGTGAACCCTGCTTTGCAAGCTGATTCACACGCCGCTGCGAAAGCCGCGCACAAATGTCCGATCACCGCGCCCACCACACAAGGCCCATCGGCCATGATGGGGAACCCCTGCGGAGCAAGCCCCGGGCCCGATCCACGCGCGGATCACTGGCAATCCACCGTGACGCATTGCTAGTTTGCCAGCCCCTGTATGGGCGGCATAGAATGCGAACGAAGAGCAGCCACAGTAAAGGGCGACATCGAGCCCCGGATTCCGACAAGATTCTTTGGTTTGACGCAAATTTGTCACATGCATGATTCCAAAGACGAGCCGATGTCAGTCGCTGAGCTGATCCCCGAGGTCTATGACGAACTCCGGACAAGGGCCAGCCGCTTGCTCGCGAACGAGCGCAGCGACCACATGTTTCAGACCACGGCACTGATTCACGAGGCTTACATTCGCCTCGCAAGTCGAGACGACGTGATCAGCCGCGAGCGGTTCTTTCGTATGGCTGCGACGGTCATGCGGCGGATTCTCGTAGACCATGCGCGAGACCGTGGACGACTGAAACGCGGTGGCGGCCGACGGAAGTTGCGGCTTGATGATGTTGTGAGTGCCTTCGAAGTACAAGCAATCGATCTGCTTGCGCTTGATGAAGCACTCACGAAGTTGGCTTCCGTTGACCCACAACAATGCCAAATCGTTGAACTACGCTTCTTCGCAGGGTTAGGCGTCGAAGAAACAGCCAAGGTACTCGACGTCTCCAGCCGTACGATTGAGCGTAGTTGGGGCGCGATTCGTCTCTGGCTGCTCCGTGAAATAGAACGTGCGTAAAGGAAACGCGGCTTTCTCGAAGAGTTGTATGATGTCCGAATCGGCGGAGATGGACTCAGCTCGTTGGAGGCGCGTCGCGGTCTTGTGCGAGAATGCCCTCTTGGTCGACCCAAAGGACCGAGCGCGCTTTCTGGCACATGTCTGCAACGGCGATGCGCTTCTTCAGAGTGAAGTCGAGTCGCTCCTTCAATTCGAACAAGAACTGGGCTCGTTTCTGGAGCCTCCGCGCGGAATAGAATTGCAATCGCTGAAATCAGTACTGCGAGAAGAAACATCCGGCGATCCGGAGTGGGTAGGCCGTTACCGGTTGCTTGAGCGTATCAGCACTGGAGGCATGGGACGAGTCTACCGGGCGGTGCGTGGTGACGGAGAGTTCGATCAAACCGTTGCTGTGAAGCTGATCAAGCGGGGCATGGACACAGAGCAGATTGTCCAGCGATTTCATCGCGAACGGCAGACGCTGGCGAACCTGGACCACCCGAACATTGCTCGATTGATCGACGGCGGAACCGTCGAAAGTGGTCAGCCGTTCTTGGTGATGGAGTTCGTTCACGGACGAGCGATCGACCAGTACTGCGATGAGCACCAGTTGTCAGTCGGGCAGCGATTGCGGCTCTTCTTGAAGGTGTGTGCAGCGGTACACTATGCGCATCATAACCTCGTCGTGCACCGTGATCTGAAACCGGCAAACATCCTGGTGACCGATGACGGCACACCGAAACTGCTCGATTTTGGCATCTCGAAACTGCTCGACGGCAACGACATGCCGGCGCTCGCAACGACGTTTTCGACTTCCAGGATGATGACCCTGCGATACGCCAGCCCCGAGCAGGTGTCCGGCAAGGCAATCACGACAGCAAGTGACTCCTACTCCCTGGGCGTGGTTCTTTACGAGTTGCTTACTGGACGCAGCCCGTACGGCACACACCAATTGTCACGCCTGGAGTTGGAGCGGCTCGTGTGTGACGCAACTCCTCAGAAACCTAGTGCCGCAATCAAGGTGGGCGATTTCCCATCATGGGCGACGCGCCCTGAGAGACTGCGGAATCGCCTTCAGGGTGATCTCGATAACATTGTCTTAACTGCATTGCAAAGGGACCCGCAGCGCCGGTACTCCACCGTTCTACAACTGTCCAACGACATCGTTCGACACTTGGAGGGTAAGACGGTTTCCGCGAGGCCGGATACGCTCCGTTATCGCGTCGGAAAGTTCATTCGTCGAAACACGGTCGGAGTCGTGGCAACGGCCCTGGTGTTCCTATCGCTGGTTAGCGGGGCGGGCCTTGCGGTGTTTGGGCTTCTGCAAGCCCGTTCCGAGACCGAAAGGGCAGTAGCGGAAGCAGACAGGGCCACGCGCGTTGGAGATGTTCTAAGGCACATTCTCGAATCGGCGCACCCGCTGCATAGGGGCAGCGGGCTGACGCATCGAACGACGCTGGATGACGTAGCACTCCAGATAGAATCGAAATTCTCTGATCAACCTGCAACTCGTGCGTCCCTTCATCGCACGCTCGGGCTAAGCTATTTGGGTCAGGGTGCGTACCGAAGTGCGGAGGTCCAGCTGCAAGCAGCATGTGATCTTCGCCGCGATCATTTCGGCGAGTACAGCCTCGAATTTGCTGAGAGCCTGTCCGACTTGGGGGAGTTGGCCAATACACAGTACGACTACATGCGCGCCACGTTTCTGTTTCAGGAAAGTTTGAAGGTCTATCGTCGCCAGTTGGGAGTGCGTCATCCGGCTGTCGCGCGAAGCCTGCATGGCCTGGGCGTCGCCGCCTACAATCACGCGTGCTACAACGGCCACGCTTACTGGGGGAACATGCGGGCACAAGATCTTTACCTCGCCGCCGAAACGGCGATTTCGGAGGCAATTGCGATTCTTTGGGAGCACGGGAAGGTGGTCCCTGCATCGTACTTCATGGACCTGGGCATGGCATTGCAGCGTCAGAGAAAGTACTCGGCCGGCGAAACCGCCTATGTCAGGGGAATTCAGGCAGCACAACAGCAGTTCGGCCAAGACAGCCTGGCCGAGGCGTTTGTCCGATTCGAGTACGCCCAGCTACTTGAGGCACGCTGTGAATTTGAAGCGGCGGAAACGATGTTCCGAGCGTCGCTTGAGTGGCAACGGAGATTCTTGGGAAACCGCCATCCGAATCTGGCGATGTCGCTGAATCGCTTTGCCGATTTCCTGCTGCAGAAGCTTGAGAACGTCGAGGAAAGCGAAGCGCTCTATCTTGAAGCACTAGGAATTCGGGAGAATTTTACAGAAAGCGAGCGATTCCGCAGAAGCGCAGACAAGTATCGGCGCAGGCTTTGCAGGCTGTATGCGGCGGAAGGCAATGTCTCCGGTGCGATTGACATCATGGGTGGACTGATTCAGCGCGCGAAAGAAAACCCTGTGCATTGGGACAAGATGCATCTCGTACTCATTGGAGATGCCTACTGCGCCGCCGAGGACTATTCGAATGCCGATCGGTACTACCAATTGGCGTTCTCGTTGTTTCCAAATCGCGAAGTGGACGTTGTGCATGCGCTGCTATTGCTGGGGTCGGCAAGGAGTCTTGCGGCCCGTATGAGTCTCGATGATGCCGAGCATGCCGCTCAGCACGGCCTTTCCATACTCCGTCGCTTCTTGGCAGAGGACGACGCGAGACTTGCCGATGGGCTGTTCGTGCTCGGAGAGGTTCTTGTTGCTCAAGCGCGATTCGAGGAGGGCGCGTCTGTTCTTTGCGAATGCCTCGATATCCGACTCGGTGTACTGGGGCGTCAGCACAGTCTGACCACTGCATGCCAGCATCTTTACGATCGTTGCCTAGCCTCCCGAGAGTGAGCAAGCGTTCTCCAAGTCCTGATGGTCGTGCCAATGGCGGTGCCGAGTTCGTCCTGGCGCGCTGCGAAGACCTCGCGCATTCGCCAATCGTAGCCGTAGAACGTCGGAGGCCGATCGAGTCTTCGTTGGTGGTGTCCTTGTATCGGTTAGCTGGCTTCTCGCGATAGCTCCGCATCTCCACCATCATGCCGGCATCGTTGGGTGAATGATTCCAGAGATGGCGTCGTTGGCCTTCTCCGAGCGTTGGTATGGTCGCCGCGTGTTTGCGAGCAGGGGCAGCTCAGCGACGAAATCCGACCTCCGGGTCATGAATCGGTCGAGTCTTGGTGTCGCAGGTGGTCGGTCTTGCTGTCGTCCACCACCAACCAACCAACGTTCATTGCTGAGAATTGGCGCAAACTAGCGGGTTCTTGTGCGAAAGGCCTATTCATCGTATATTTGCGATTAACGATTATGGAGATGTCCAGTTGCTTGAGATCTTGTCCCGTGCCAAACAATCGCAGCAGTTCTCCGAGACGGAGCGCGATTTGGCCTTGTTTGCGAAGGCGCTGGGGCACCCGGCGCGGGTTGCGATCTTGCGGTTCCTGGCAACTCAGGACGAGTGCTTTTGCGGTCGGATTGTCGACAAGCTGCCGCTGGCACAATCGACGGTCTCCCAGCATCTGCGTGCGCTTCGCGATGCCGGTCTGATCCAGGGAACCGTCGACGGCACAAAAGTCTGTTACTGTCTCGATCCGCAGACCATTCGCCGCCTGGGCGCCGCCTTCACGGCACTTCTCTCCGCGCTGGAAGAAGCGGCGCCTAGCGGCGATTGCGCCTGCTGATCGGTGGTGAACGGCCCCGCCATTCTTGCGGGCGGGGCGTTGTGCGCTTGATGACCTGAGAGTGAGAGGGTGGAGGCGTGATGAAACGCGGTGTAGTGTTGGCGAGCATTCTGCTCAGTGTTCAGGGACTTGCGGAGGAGCCGATCAAGACCGCCAAAATGCACGCCAAACTTGCCACCTACGTGCAAGCCCGGCAAGCTGAGTTCGGCCAGATTCCCGCAAGTCGGCGGACCGAGCTTGATGGATTGGCTGGCTACGTCGAGGAATGTTTGCAGGCAAAGAAGCCGTGTCGGCTGAACTTCATCTGCACGCACAACTCTCGACGGAGCCACCTCGCTCAGCTTTGGGCAGCGACTTCGGCTGCTCAGTATGGTCTCACTGGCGTATGGACCTATTCAGGTGGGACCGAGGCAACGGCATTCAACCCGCGTGCCGTAGCGGCGATCAAACGTGCCGGGTTCCAGGTTCGGAAGACGACTGAGGACACGAATCCGGTCTACCATGTCTCGTACAGCGATGCGGCGGCTCCGCTGACCTGCTTCTCGAAGGTCTTCAATCAGTCACCAAATCCCAAGTCGGCGTTCTGCGCGGTCATGACGTGTGCACAAGCGGATCAGGCGTGCCCGGTCGTCCACGGGGCAGCAGCTCGGTTGGCTATCGCTTACGAGGATCCGAAGGTCGCCGACGGCACACCAGCCGAGGCTACCCGCTACGATGAGCGCTGCCGACAGATCGCGCGCGAAATGCTGTACGTGTTCTCACGCGTGGCGGCACGCCGCGCTCCCGCGTCCGCTGGTTGAGTGCAAACGGGCCCGCAGGGGTGGAGAGCGGCAAGCCTACCGCCGCTCTCGACTATGATGAATCGACATGGGGGGCACGCCAAACGATTCGGTTGCGGCGCAGATCCGCCCCTGACTTTCCGTCCCCTCTCGCGGTTAACACACTCTTCGGAATCAGAACCGCTCCCGGTGCGTCCGAAACTCGCGTCATGCCACGAGTCCCGACGCTAGCGCCAAACGCACTTGCGAATGCATTCTCAATACGCTATTCTTCCATCCTGGCACATGCAAAGGCGAAGTCTCTCCTTGTTGTACGAACGTCCCGCATCCGCCAGGGTGAGTTGTTAAAGGTAGCATCAAGATGAAATGCACGGTTCTCGGCCGCTGGGCGGTGTTGCTCGCCTCTTGCTGGCTGTGCACGCTCAGCACGTCAGCGAGGGCCCAGAGTTCTTCCGATCCGTTGCGGGTGTGCGTGTCATCGACGGATGTACGGATGCTCGTCGGGGCTGTTGGCGTTGACGGCGTCCAGGTAACGGGGTTCGTCAAAGGAACGGAGGACCCGCATGTTATCAAGCCAACCCGCAGAATGATCGAGAATCTCGCATCGGCAGATCTGCTGGTAATCGTGGGCAACGGGCTGGAAGAGGCCTGGTTACCCGAGATGCTCAGGCAAGTGGGCAAGCCGGAATTGATGCCTCGCGGCTCACGGCACCTGGACCTTTCAAAGAACCTGCGCACGATCGTTGGGCCTGAAGGTCGAGGTGTTCGAGGGTCTTTCCACCCTGAGGACAACCCGCACTTTCTCGTGGACGCGGTCGAGGGCGTCAAAGCGGCAGGGGCGATCGCTAAGAAACTCGGAGCACTTCGGCCGCAACGAGCCGAGCAGTTTGCGCAGGCGTACCGGGCCTTCGCCCGAGAGGTCATGATCGAGATGCTTGGCGAGTCGGTCGCTTCCAAGCATGGTCCGGAAGATTTCGAGGGGATCGCCATTGCCATCGAACACGGCGAGTTCGATAAGCATATGGCCGAACACGGTGCTGCGAAGACTCCTCTCGGTGGGCAGCTCGCTGCATTTGAGCCGTACCGCGATACACCCGTTGTTGGTGATCATGATCTTTGGCCCTATCTCGCCAGACGCTATGGCGTGCGGATTCTTGGTTATCTCGAACCCAAGCCCGGGGTCCCGCCCACCGCGCCGCACCTTCAGAAGCTCATCACCAAGATGAAGAAACAGGATGCGCGGTTGATTTTGACGGTGCAGTACTTCGACCCTCGCCATGCTCGATTCGTCGCCGACGCGACGAATGGGATCGTTGTTGCGATGGCGAACAACCCCGACAGCCGACCAAACACCCGGTCGTATCTCGACCTGCTCCGCTACAACGCGCGTGTGCTAACGGAGGCCTTGAAGGAAGCGAAGGCTGCGCAACCGGCGTCGACACCATGATCGAGTCGGATACCGCCAACAGCAGCACGCCGGCGAACGTCCAGTCAGTGCCACAACTCTCGTTGATCAAAGCGACGCTCGGTTATGGAAGGCGGGTGGTGCTGCGCGATGTGGAGTTCAACATCAACGCCGGAGAATTCTGGTGCTTCCTGGGCCCCAATGGTGAGGGCAAGACCACACTCATCAAGGCCCTGCTGGGCGCGATACGCCCACAGCGCGGCGCCATCTATCGGCAGGCGAAGATGTTCCGGCAGGGAAAAGTCAGCTACGTGCCCCAGCGATTGGAGCTGAACCCCGTGCTGCCCACCTCGGTGCGTGAGTTTGTCCTCTCGGGGCTGTCTGGCGTCCCCAGTACCGCGCTCATGCGTCGCCATCGTCTGGAGCGTGTGCTTGATCTGGTTGGTTTGCGGGCTGCGAAGGATCGCAACTACTGGACGCTCTCGGGTGGCCAGAAACAGCGTGCACTTGTTGCGCGCGCCCTCGTGCGCGATCCGGGCCTCCTGATCGTCGATGAACCGACAGCCGGCTTGGATTATGCAGCGGTCGAAGCGGTTCTCAAGACGATGCACGAGTTGTACACGCGATACGGCGTCACGATCGTTTTCGTCACCCATGACCTGGGCATCGCCGCCGAGCACGCCACGCACCTGGCTTTTTTTCGCCACGGCAAGGTCATCGCTGGCCCTAAGGGCGAGGTACTCACGGCCGAGAGATTGCATGAAACGTTCGGGGTTCCGGTCAACCTGCAATGCGACGAGCACGGACGTTTTCTTGTCGGTCAAGGCGCCGCGAGGGAGGCCAATTGAACCTCTGGAACTTTCTGGTCTCCTGGAACCTCTTCGCAAAGCCGTACACGCTTACTATTCTGGCGGCGACGGTTCTGGCTATCCTCGGCGTGATCATGTCAGCCCGACGACAGATGTTCATGGCCGCCGCGGTGGCCCAAGCATCGACCTTCGGCTTTGCAGTGTTCGCAGTGTTCGCGGGGACTGCCGCCACCCAGCTGGAAGGCGGGCTACGTGATGTCGTCGTGATCGGTTCGGCGGTCGCCGCCGCGCTCCTGACCATGTTCGGCGACGGCCGGCAAACACAAGGCAGCCGACTCGATGGCCATGAACGGACCGCCTGGGTATTCATCGTGGCCGGGGCGGGGGCGATCCTCGTCTTGGCCCATGCGCCGGCTGGAATGGAGCAGTTTCGACGCATGCAGGCTTCGTCCGTGATCGGCGCCACAACGCTCGACGTGGCCCTGTTCGCAGCGATATTGGTCATACTCGTCGGCATCTTGATTCGGTTCGGACGGTCACTGGTTTTGCTGCTGGCCGATCCGGTGATGGCGTCGGCGATCGGTATGCGTGTAACCAACTGGAACATCGCGATCGCGGTCTTCAGTGGCATGTGCGTCGGCCTGGGCGTCCGTTCTACCGGCATGCTCTTTGCATTCGGCTGCCTGGCACTCCCCGTCATGATTGCCAAACAGTTCTGCGGCGAAGTCCGCTCGTTGTTTTGGGCTAGTCCAGTCATCGCCGGGCTCTTTGCGTTCGCGGGCCTTTGGTTGTCGTACGTGTGGGACCTCCCACCGGGTCAGCTCGTCGTAGCGCTGCTCAGCGTCCTGCTCGTGTTTGCGGCGGTAGCCCGTTACATCTGGGATTCGGTGGCACCCTGACCAAGGTCCGCCAAGACCCTCCAGACTGCTCGATCGGCGGAAACGACGGGCGGACTGCCGGCCGGATTCTCGACAGCTTTTCCACAATTCATGAACAATTCTTCATCTGGAAGCCTGGGGTTTACATGGCGAGCCGATAACGCCCCCATGAGGCGGAAATCGGAAGCAATCCAGTGGATTCGTCGGTCAGCCGAGGGATATCGTGCCGCACATGCGGAGCGGATTCCGGAGCGCGACGGCGTTCGCGTCGATCTCCATTGCCACAGCTCGTTTTCGGATGAGACGCTGAGTTTTCTCCCGGGGGTGTTGTTCCATCCGCTGTTGACGCCGGGGGCAGTCTATGACCTCGCCAAATCACGAGGGATGGACTACGTCACCATCACGGATCACGACACGATTGACGGTTGTAAGGCATTGTTGGATGAGCGGGGCGATTTGCCGGACTTCATCATTGGCGAGGAAGTGTCGGTTCAGTTTCCGCAGGACGGCACCATCATTCACGTCAACGTTTTCGATCATGACGAAGACCAGCATCGCGAATTGCAGCGGCTGCGCGGCAACATCTATGAGATCGTCGACTATCTGCGTTCGATCGATAAGCTCTTCGTTCTCAACCATATGACCTGGACCATGCAGCATCGCGTGCTGAAGGGGTGGCAGATCGAGGCGATGCTCGGGTTGTTTCCGGTGTTCGAGGGCATCAATGGGACCCGGAGTTACGCGCATAACGCCTTTACGTGGTATGCCACCCGGGATCATGACAAGGTGCTGGTGGCGGGTAGCGACTCGCACACCAACCGGGTTGGGTCCACCTACACACGTACCGTGGGGACCAGCCGGGCGGAGGTACTAGCGAGCATCCGTAGCGGCCAGACGGCAATGGTTGGGGAGTGGGGCACCCCCCAGAAGCTGCACGAGGACGTGTGGATGATCATCCAACAAGAGGTGGATCGACGGGTGTCTGAAGCCGAAACGTGGGGTCGGCGTCTGTACTACACGGCCGCTCGTCGTCTGGCGCGTGCGATCGGGCCGCTGGCGTGCGTCGGCTATCATCGGCGTCAGGATTCACTGATCCGCGGGTTCGACGGCGCGTTGGCGTCCTAGCACGCCGCGGGTTGTTGCGACTACGTGCCCGTTGCATTTCAGGCGACGTTCATTCCAACGTGGTTTTTCCCGGAATGGGCTGACGTCGCGTCAATTGGCGCGCGAGTTGAGCTGGTTTGTTGGCTTCAGAATGCGAGAAGCCCGCGTTCGGACTAGCCGATCGCGGGCTCCATGATTCTCGCAGGCGGCGCCTCGCGGCACCACTAACGATCAGCTACGGGCAGGGGCCGCCGGTGACCAAGGCGACGAAGCCATTGATGTCGCCGACCGAGGTCATGTTGTCGCCGTTGATGTCTGCGGCGTCGATATCGCAATCCGGGAAAGCGGCCTCATAGGCGGCCGCATCCGTGATGGCGAGCACGAACGGGTTGATGTCCCCAACGCTGATGTTCCCATCGCAGTTGAGGTCGCCGTCCAACACGCCGTCGGCGACGATCTTGAAGACCTCGCCGCCGATGTCGCAGATGTACATTTCGCCCGCGGCATCTTCACCGAAGGAGGAGATGCTGCTGATGAACAGGCCGCCACCAGGCGCGAGTTCGCTGCTGCGCAGCTGGAATTCCGAGACACCGTCGATCGGGTCGTAGCGGAGCGACCAGATTCGGTTGCTGCAGAAGTCCGCGTAGAAGTAGGTGCCCTGCAGGTCGGGGATGTCGCAGCCGCGGTAGACGAATCCGCCGGTGATCGAGCAGTTGCCGCCGCTCCGCGGGTAGGTCTGGATTGGGAACGTGAAGGTGGATGCCGGTCCGCAACCGCTGAGGTCGAAGGGAGAGTTTCCTTCGTAGCAATGCCAGCCGTAGTTCTCACCGCCGGTGCTGGCGGCGGGCTGGAAGCTGATTTCCTCGACGGCACCCTGGCCGACGTCGGCGATGTAGAGGTCGCCGGTTGCGCGGTCGAACGACGGACGCCACGGATTCCGCAGGCCCCAGGCCCAAACCTCATCCAGTCCGGCCACGCCGACGAGTGGGTTGTCGGCCGGGATCGCGTAGTCGCGATTGGGGTCGCCGGGGAAGTCATCGTTGTCGACGTCGAGTCGCAGCATGGTACCGAGCAGGGTCGTGTTGCGCTGACCGTGATTGCCCGGGTCGCCGCCGCCACCACCGTCGCCCATGGGGACGTAGAGGTAGCCGTCCGGACCGAACCCAATCCAACCGCCGTTGTGGTTGGGAGCGAACTGGCCCACCTGGAGGATGACGTCGCGCGTCGAAACATCAGCGACGTCCGGGTTCGCGGCCGACGCCTGAATCTTCTCGACAACGGTCGTGCCGCCGGAGTTGGTATAGTTGATGAAGAACGTGCGGTTGTTGGCGTAGTCCGGGTGGAACGCCAGACCGAGCAGGCCCTGCTCGCTACCGGTCGACACGGTGACGTTGAGGAACGGGGTGAACAACGGGGTCGGGGGGTCGTTCGTCAGGTCGAGGATTCGGATTCGGCCCGTCGAGCCGCTGCGCTGCTCGACAACGAACAGTCGATCGGTGTCCCCGGGGGGCGCCGTGACGTACACGGGGCGCGCGAGGCCCGAGGCTACACGGACCGTGGTCAGATCCGTGTCTGCCAGTGCAGTCCCGGTTGCAAATGCAAGACAGCTACACAGCATCCAATGATGGCGTTTCATCGATACACTCTCCTCTGTGGAAAACATACGCCGGAATCACGATGGACCTCCGGCACCCATCGCCAAGCGGTTTCCGGCTCAATTAACTGCTTCAATGCCCTGAAAGGAGGTCGGACTCTCTCCCTCCGCTCCATCCCGACATCGCCTCAGGGAGTATACTCCGCGGGCTCTGTTAGTCTCAACCGAACCCAATCTTTTGAAGTGTCCGCGACCGAAAAAAAACGCCGACGATTGCCTCGTCGGCGTTCGAACGCGAAAATCAGCTGCGCCGATTATCGGATGTTGCCTCGATAAATCGCTCAGGGCTTGGCGAGTCCAGCTCCCATTTTCATCAGACCCGGGACGTCCATCACCGGGACGCCGGCCTCCTGCCATTTCTCGCGTCCCGCCATCGCGTCCACGAGATCGTCCGTAAACTCGATGGTGATTCGGCCGGCCGCCGAGCCGATCGACGTGACGTCGATACGTTCGACCCCGGTGCCCTCGCGATAGCTGATCTCCACCTGCGAGTCCGGTCGAATCACTTCATCGTCGGCGTCGAAGCCGCTTGCGTAGAGCACGTGCAGTCCTGGCTCCAGTGTTTCGATCCGCACGTCGCCGGCCTCACGCTCGAGTTCGGTAACGAGTCGCTCGAGCTGCTCATGTGAAGCGTTGCCCGCGAGAACCGACTCCAGCACTTGTTGTAGCTCGTCGGATTGGCCGTCCTCGTCGGTACCAAGATTGATGGTTACCGGATCGATCCGGACACTCATGCTACCGGTGTTCGAACTGTCGTCCGGCGACGACGCACGGTCATTGCGTTCCGTCGCGATTTTCGCGACGAGTTCGGTCGTGACGCCGGAAGACTGTGCGTTTGCAGGACCGCCCGGGCCGTCGCCGCCGACCTGCAACATGGACCCGAGATTGACCATATCGCCGAGGTCGATCAGCACGCCCTTGCCGAACATCATTTGAACGAGGCCCAACTCGGGATGGGCTGCGAGGAGTTTCGACGGCATCGCTCCGATGCGGACGAACATCCACGCTCCGTCCACAGTCAGGCCGCTGTCGACCTCGATATCGAGACCGGCGATTTCCGGCTCAGCGGTGTCGTCCGCCGCGATGCTCACGTCCATGGTGGCAGCCTCGACGGCGCTCGCCGAGCCTCCGTCAGCCAGGCTTGCGAGCGTAATCGGTTCGCCGAAACGGGCGTGAATCTGGCCGTCGATGGCAATGCCCTCGACCACGAGATTGTCGAGGATCATTCGAAGCCCGTGCCATTCCGTCTGCCGCAGGCTCTTGAAGATGGTCGCGGCCTCGACCCGCGGCTGGCCGGCCGGCAGCAGAAACGCCAGGCTGATGATCGCGGCGGCGGCGATGACGGGCCCGATTTTCCAGAAGCGCGAACGCATGGTAACTCCCTTGGTTGGCTGTGGTCGCGCTTCGGCCGGCTCACGATACCACGCCGAGCGCTGCGCATCGCTTGGCAGCGGCGGCAATTGCAGATGCCGTCCGATGAGGCGCAGATTCTGGTCGAACGTCTGATCGTCGTCTTGTAAATGCCGATTCATGGCACACCTGCCGAAGGTTTCCCACAAGGAACGAAACTGGATCGGTCACGTGACCGACCACAAGGCGCCGCTCACCCGTCGAGGTGGAGCAACGCAGCGCGCAAGGACGCTCGGGCCCGATAGAGCCGTCCTTCCACCGCACGCACCGACAAGCCGAGTTCGTCGGCCAGCAGGGCGTGTGAATGTCCTGAGAAGTAATGCCCGACGATTACCTGTTGGTCGTCCGTCGATAGCTGCGTGATCGCGAGCAGCAGCTGATCGCGGACTTCCTTACGTGTAAGCAGGGTCGGGGGAATCTCTTCCGTCGCGAGTCGGTTCGAGAGCGCCGCAGCCAGCTCGACGTCCACGAGCGGAACGGACTGCGGTCGTCGCCGGGCCGTTCGCCAGTGCGTGATGAGCACGTTCTTGGCCACCCGGCGGAGCCAGCGCTCACGATCATCCTCGACAATCCGGCCGAGGTCGGCGCCGCAAGCCTGCACCCAGACCTGCTGCATGACATCCGCCGACAAATCGGCGTTGCCCCCCGTGCGGACGAACACGTAGCGATACAGCGCGTCGCCAAAGCGTCCGAAGGCCGACTCGACCGGGTTCTCCGGCAACTGAGCGGCGGTTCTGGGCACTGGCGCTGCCGTTCCGGACACGTGTCCTCCAATCACGTCACACGAGTGATCGGGCCGCTGCCGGCCCATCACCGTAGATAACGCGCAACGTGCGGATCCCCCACGGAATTCGTGTCGAAAGGCGTGAGATCGCGAACCCGGAACGCTTCCGTCTATTCGGACGTCAGCAGCACCGATGCCCAGCAGGCAATCGCTTCATTGCGCCCGATCGGGCCAAGCCCTTCATTGGTCGTTGCTTTGACATTGATCGCGTCGACGGGAACCTGCAGGATCGTGTGCAACGATTCGCGAATCGCATCTTTGTAGGTGGTCAAACGGGGACGTTCGGCATGAATGATGACGTCGGCGTTGACCAGGTTCCAGCCCGCGGTCCGTACCTGGGCACAGACGCTTGCAAGCAGCTCCTTACTGTCGGCGTCCTTGAAGCGCGGGTCCGTGTCCGGGAAGTGCTCGCCGATGTCACCGAGCGCCGCTGCTCCCAGGAGCGCGTCGCCGACCGCGTGGAGCACGACGTCTCCGTCGCTGTGGCCCAGCAGGCCAAGCGGGTAGTCAATCCGGACTCCGCCAAGCAGCAACGTGCGATCGGGCACCAGACGGTGCAGATCATAGCCGATACCCGTGCGGATCTTCGTCACGATCAAATTGCCCTCGCCCTATGTCGCCTGTTGCCGTTTCGGTCCCCGATCGTATCGAAGGTCCGCGCAAACAAAAAGAGCCGCGAACCCAAAGGTTCACGGCTCTCGTTGATCGTGTTGACCCGATCAGGTCTGTCGATTAGCGACGACGGATCGCAAAGACCATGCCGGCCAGGAGAAGGCCGAGCGAGGCCGGCTCCGGAACCGAAACGACAAAACGATAGTCGAAATTGTCGTCGTGGCCCGTGCCGTTGTAGTCGTCGTCACCGAAGCCGGTGACGGCGAACGTCCAGCGACCGCTCGACGGAACGAAGAAGTGGATCGAGGACAGACGCCCCGGACCATCATCATCGTCTTCGTCGAAGAACGCACCGCCCGGACCGAACACGCCCAGCAGGCTATCGTTGTCGATACCCAGATCTGGGGTGAAGTCGTAGACGGCTGCCGTCACCAGTTGACCCTCAGTCAGGTCAAATGAGTAGTAGTCGACATCCTCGACATCCAACGTACCTTCAACAGCCACGGCCCCAAACGGGTAGAACGCCGAGCTGATGAAGTTCGCGCTGCCGACCGTATCATTCGGCTCGGTCTCAGACAGCGGGAACTGCGCGAACGCAGCGGTTGAAAGTGCAAGGACACCAACGGTGGCAATCAGTTTCTGCATAATAGCCTCCGCTGCTCCTTTCTGCCGCAGTCTCTCGACTGCGCCTCCGAAATGCTTCTTTCGCCAATAACCTCACGATGTGGGCGCATACGCCCGTGACTTCTCCGGTACTGTACCCCGGGGCCCGTCAGCGAGTCAACAGATTCTCCAAAAAACGCAAATTCCCGGATCCGAGGCTTCGACGGCCGATTGGCCGATCACTATACTGAAGGGCAGACCGGGGGCGGTTTGGGAGTTATCGGTATGTCGGCGACGTCGCTCACAATCGAGGAAAACGGCGAGGTTACGATCGTCAGTTTCCGCGACAATTCCATCCTGGACGTGATGACCATTCAGCGGATTGGGAAGGAACTCTACGATCTGGTCGAAGCCGACGAGCGGAAGAAGATCCTGCTCAACTTCCAGATGGTGCGGTTTCTGTCGTCCCAGGCCCTCGGCGTGCTCCTGACCCTTCGCCGAAAGGCAGAGAAGGCGGGTGCGGAGGTCGTCCTCGCCGAACTGCGGCCCGAGCTGGCCCGCGTGTTCAAGATCACCAACCTCGACGAGATGTTCAAGCTTTTCGAGGGGCGCGAAGACGCGCTCGCTCATTTCGGTGTCGAGCCCCCCAGTCAGTCGTAAGTGATTGTTATTTCTGGCGATACGTGATTCGGCCGCGCTTCAGGTCATACGGTGAGAGTTCGACCGTGACCCGATCTCCCGGGAGAATGCGGATGAAGTGCTTCCGCATCTTGCCGGATACATGCGCCAGTACTTCGTGCTTGGACTCCCCCAAATCGGCTTCTACGAGGAAGGTGGCATTGGGAAGTGCCTTCAGCACAATCGCTTCCATTTCAATCGTTTCTTGCGACGCCAAAGGCGCTCCTTTCACATTCACGGCTGCACGGCTCGGAACAAACTCGCGATAAACGCTCTCCGCCGCGCCGACCGGACAGCTACGCACGGACCACCCCCGAGCACTATAAAGATTATCGGGTGGCCGGTCAATCGGCGCCGCGGATCCGACCGGACCGATTCGCGCCGCCGACCAGTCCACATCACCATCGCCGTATATTTGTCCGATAATGTAGGTTGGATTACGGCGAATTGGGCTTACCGGCAATCGCGCGGTCGGGGTTGACGTTTGGCTTGCTGTGAGGCCGACGGGCGGTGGGTGCCGACAGGCGATATACTGAAGTAGTACTGACTGAAGGAGACTGACTCATGTTTCCGCGACTCTCGATTGTGATCATGACGTGTATGGCGCTGTCCGCCCCGCTCTTCGCGCAGCAGGCTGACGGCGAGCGTTCTCGACGACGCGGGATGCCACGTTCACGCTTGCATGCGATCGCACGTGACCTGGCGTCCGAGCTGCAGTTGACCACGGACCAGGAAGAGGACTACTGGGCGGCGGTCGAAACGCATCAAACCCGACTCCAAGCCCAGATGCGCGAGCGTCGGCAGATGCGAGAGCTCCGTCGAGAGCTGCGGGACGCCAAGGAGGCTGGCGACGAGGCGACGGTTGCTGAATTGGAAGAGCGAGTGGCAGCCACACCGCGCGAGCCGCGAATGCGACGTCGGCCGGGTGCCGTTTTTGCCCCCTTCTTCGATGAGATCAAGCCGATGCTCGCCGAGGATCAACTGGAACGCCTGGACGCATTCCAAACCCGCCAGCAGGACCGTTGGCTCTTGGGCGGGCGGACGAGTCGGACCGTCGAGCAGCTTCCGCAGCAGCTTGGCTTCGATCAGTCGCAGCAGGAGGCCTTCGACGCGGCACGGGCGCAGCTTCGCGAGGAAATGACGGCTCAGCGCGAGTTGCGTATGGAAGCTCGCCGAATGTTCGGCGAAATCCGGGCTGCCGAGAACGCCGGCGATACCGAGACGGCCGAGAGCTTGCGCGCCCAGGTCGAGGAGATGCGTCCCGAAGATCCGATGGCGCCGCTGAAGTCGTTCTTCGATCAGTTGGAACCGACCCTGACCGACGAACAGCGAACCCAGTTGGCCGGTATCGAGGAGCGCGTCCTGGCACCTCCGCATCCGACCGAGATGCGTCGAGGACGTGACGGCGCCGGTCGACGTGAGCGCGGTCGTCGCGGACGCGGACAGACCTTGCAGACACTCGCGCAGGCCGTCCGTCGCCTCGATCTCGAAAGCACGCAGCGCGACAGCATCAACGACATCGTGCGCGATGCCATGCGTCTTGGCCGGGAAGATCGCAAGTCCCGGCGCGAGGGCAACCAGGCACTTGTGCAAGACACCAAGACCAAGATTCTCGAGGTCCTGAACGCTGACCAGAAAGCGGAACTCGAGCGTCTGCTCGAACGCGACGGTCGGCGCGAGCGTCCCCGACGTCGGGCCGAACGGGGCGCCGGTCCGCAGGACGGCCGGGGACCGGGTCCGCGCGACCGCTAGACGCACCGCGAATCATCACAGATTACTCATGGGCAAAGGGTCGCCATATTCGGCGGCCCTTTTCCGTGCGCTCGTAGATCCCGTTTGCTAACAGCTTGATGTCTTATCAAAATGACTGGTAATCACCTTATTGACAAGATACGATTCGCCCCGGCGCATCTTGTCTTGCTTCACTGAAACTCGTGGCCCGGCCGGGCTGACTGGCCCTCTCGAATCGGGCGCACAACATCGGGGTGACAACTATGTGGGGTTTCGTACGCGGTCTGGCGTTGCTGGCACCGCTCACAGTGGTGGCGCTGATTCATCCGGGCGAACCTCCCGCGGCACCCGCCGCAGCGATTTATCCGCGATTTGATTTGACCGACGTTCCCGCAGCGGACGTTCTGCGGATCGTCGATGGCGACACACTGCTGGTGCGGTCGGGCGGTAAGACGCACCGGGTTCACCTGCTGGGCGTAAAGGCAGCCGCGGGCAATACCGTCGCGGGGCGCGCGGCGCAGGTCTTCCTACGGAACCTGCTGGAAGGCGAGCGGGTGCAGCTGATCGAGTCCGCCGAGGGCGAGCTATCGGGGCGCGTACGCGTATTTCGCGTTCCCGATGGGTTGTTCGTGAATCTCGAGTGTGTGCGGCAAGGATATGCGCGTGTGCACCCAGCCTTGGAAGAGCCGCAACGGTCGCTGTTCGACATTTACGAGAAGCGCGCGCGCACGGCGGGCAAAGGGCTCTGGCATAGCCCAGTTTCGGGAGACGCCGCACCGGCGGCACCCGAGACCGTCACGGCACCCGTCGAGCGTGATGGAGTCGTTGGCGCCGACTTGTCCGGCACGGTCTACAAGACGCGAACGGGCCGCAAGTATCACCGCGCCGATTGTTCCTCGTGTCGACGGGGCGCTACGGCCGTTTCACGCGCGGACGCGCGGCGGGGCGGATTGGAGCCCTGCCGGCGATGTCACCCGGATCGCGCAGAATAGTCGAGCGACTGTCCCTGGACGGATCGTCAGTTGATTCGGAGCCAGAACGCTTTGAGGTAGGCCGATTCCGGGCAATGCAGTGCGACCGGATGGTCCGGGGCGGCGCCGGTCGTTGAGAGGATCTGGACGCTGCGGTTGGCGCGCCGTGCAGCCGCGGTGATCACGCGTTGGAACGCCTCGGGGCTGACCAGGCCGCTGCAACTGCACGTCAGCAGCAGGCCGCCCGGTTTGACGACTTGCATCGCCAGCATATTGCAGTCGTTGTACTTGCGTAGCGCTTCTTCGACCTCGGCGCGGCTTCGGGCGAATTTCGGCGGGTCGAGCACGACAGCATCGTAGCGTCGCTTATTGGCGAGGAGCTGGCGAAGGTAGATGAACACGTCGGCGTGAACATGTTGGATACGGAGCTGGTTGAGATTGGCATTCTCCTTCGCGATCGCGAGTGCGGCTTCGTCGAGATCGACGGACGTGACTTGGGCGGCGTCGCCGAGTTGCTTGGCGCAGAGGCCGAAACCGCCGGTGTAGCAGCACAGGTCGAGGACGTCTTTCCCCTGGCAGTACTGGGCGAACGCACGCCGATTGTCGCGCTGATCGCAGAAGAAACCGGTCTTGTGTCCCCTAGCGACGTCCACCCGGTAGCGGACGCCGTGCTCGCGGATGATCAGTCTGCCGGGCGCTGCGGGATTGTCTTCCGGCGTAACGTGGAAGCCTTCGAGCCGTTCGACGTGTTCGTCGGCACGGTAGTAGACGCGCCAGTCTTCCGCCTGTGCGGCGCTAAAGGCGGACTGTGCTTGAATCGCCGCGATGACCGCTCGAGCGATTTCCGCTCGTCGTTCGTAGAATCCGCGCGAGAACAACTCGAACACCAGACAGTCGTTGTAGCGTTCGACGACCAGTCCGCTCAGGTCGTCGCCTTCGCTATGCACCAGCCGGCACGCGTCGCTCGAATCCGCCAAACGCAGCGTCGTTCGTAGTCCGACGGCGCGATCCAGGCGCGCGGACCAGAACGCATCGTCGATGGGGACGTTCTCGAAGCTGAGCACGCGCAGCGCGATCTGCGACTTCGGATTGAAGAAGCCGCGTCCGACGAACTGCCCGGCGCGATCGTAGATAGCGACGATGTCGCCGGGTCGAGCAGCAGGATCGGCGCGCTGGATCATCCGTTCGAAAAGGAACGGGTGGTATCGCATGGAGCGGACCTGGACCCACGGCGACTCGAACGCATTGTCTTCGGCCGATGCGGCAGTGCGGCCTGCGTCATCTGGCGCGCGCTGTGGGTCGACGACGCCGAAGCGCGCAGTCCCTCCTCTTCGTGGCCAGTTGTTGCGGGCCACAGGAGCCTTCCGCGGCGATTGCGGTGATTGCCTGGAGTTGTCTCGTTTTCGTCGCACGGCGTACGATCATCGGCGGCGATTCGCTCGCTGGCAAGTGCGATTGAACTTATGATTGGGGTGTCCGACGAGCTTGAGGAGTACCGCCGATGGCTGAGCGCAAGCCGACGAACCGACCTTGTGTCGTCATCATTCGAGATGGTTGGGGTGAGAATCCCCATGCGGAATGGGACCACGCGAACGCTGTGAAGCTTGCGGCGCCGCCGATCGATGCGCGGTTGCGGGCGACGTGGCCGATGGCGTTGATCGCGACCAGTGGCCGCGATGTCGGGTTGCCCGCAGGAACGATGGGAAACAGCGAGGTGGGGCACCAGAACATTGGCGCCGGCCGAATCGTGGACCAGGAATCCGTGCGTATCACACGTGCGATCGAGAGCGGGGAGTTCTTTCAGAACGCCGAGTTGGTGGCGGCGGTTGAGAAGTGCTTGGCGCGTGGCAGTCGCTTGCACGTGATGGGCTTGTGCAGCGACGAGGGAGTGCACTCTCGGCTGGAGCACCTCTATGCCTGCGTGCAACTCGCGGCGAAGCGTGGCTTGAAGGACGTGGTCGTTCATTGTTTCACGGATGGACGGGACTCGCCGCCGACCAGCGGCGCAGGCTATTTGCGACAGATCGAGCAGAATCTGCGCAGCCTCGGGGTCGGCCAGATCGCGAGCGTTTGTGGGCGGTTTTACGCGATGGATCGCGACAATCGCTGGCAGCGAACGGAGATGGCCTATCGCATGCTGGCGGAGGGCGAAGCCCAAGCGGCGCCGTCGGCCATCGAAGCGGTCGAGCGCTACTATGAGAATCCGAGCGAACCGACAATGCGTGGCGACGAGTTCGTCCCTCCGACGGTGATCACTGAGGATGGACGTACGCCGGTAGCGACCGTTCGTGACGGGGATGCGATCGTATTCTTCAACTTTCGTGGCGATCGTCCGCGCCAGCTGGTCAAGGCATTCACCTTGGATACGTTCCCGTTCGCCGGCGTTGACAAGACCGGCGAAACCCGGACGCTCGGGTTCGATCGTGGCCCCAAGCGCGACGTGTTTTTCGTGACGCTCACGGGTTATGAGGCGGGATTGCCGGTGCAGGTCGCGTTTCCCAAGCCGGCGCGGATGAAGAACATTGCCGGCGAGGTCATCAGCCGGAGCGGGCTGCGTCAGTTTCGGGCTGCTGAGACCGAGAAGTACGCGCACGTCACATTCTTCTTCAACGACTATCGCGAAGAGCCGTTCGACGGCGAAGAGCGGCTGCTCGTTCCGTCGCCGAAGGTCTCGACGTACGATCAGCAGCCGGAGATGAGTGCCGGACCGTTGACGGACAAGCTCGTCGAGCGGGTCGAGGCGGGCATCGACGACTTGATCGTGCTCAACTACGCGAATCCTGACATGATCGGTCACACGGGTTCGATCGATGCCGCCGTCAAAGCGTGCCAGGTGGTTGATACCTGTGTGGGTCGCGTGTTGGATGCCATCGACCGGGTCGGCGGTTGTGCGATCGTGACGGCGGACCACGGCAATTCGGAGCAGATGATTGATCCGGAGACCGGGGGCCCGCACACGGCCCATACGACCTATCCCGTTCCGTTGTACGTCTACGGGAGCGGTTTCGAGGGTGTCGCGTTACGCGAGGGTGGCCGTCTGGCCGACGTGATGCCGACGGCGTTCGCGATGCTGGGTATCGAGCCGGTAGAGGAGATGACGGGCCGGTCGCTGATCGCGTGATCGGGCGCCTGCGGAGTCCGGTGCGATGCTGAACGAGCCCGCAAAGATCATCTTTTTGGTGGGGTTTGTGATCTACACGGCCATTCGGCACGTGTACGGCAAGCGGACGCGAAACGAGCCGCCGACCCGCGTCGAGATCGATCGGCAGGAGCAGGTGCTACTGGCGCTGGTCATGCTCGGAAATCTGCTGGTTCCTGTGGTCCACGTGTTCACCCCCTTGTTTTCGTTTGCCGACTATTGGTCGGCGCCGGGGACGATCTGGGTCGGTTCCGGGCTGATGTGTATCGCGATCTGGTTGTTCTGGCGGGCCCACGCGGACCTGGGGCGGAATTGGTCGGTCAGTCTCGAGATTCGCGCGGGTCACGAGCTCGTCACCAACGGCATCTATGGCCGCGTTCGGCATCCGATGTATGCCGCGATCTGGCTTTTCGGGCTGGCCCAGGCACTGTTGTTTCACAACTGGGTTGCCGGCTGGTCGGCGCTTGCGACGTTTGCGCCGATGTACTTTCTGCGAACGCCGCGAGAAGAGCGGTTGCTTCAGTCTGTGTTTGGTGACGCGTATCAGGACTATGTGCGACGCACCGGCCGATTGTTTCCGCGTTTCCGAACGCGTTAGGGCGTGGGATGCCGCGTTTGACGCCGAGCGGCTCGACCGGTAGCGTTTCGACGATTGTGCCGGTTCCCGTCCTCGCGTGTCGAGCGACTATGTTTCGATACAGGACCATCATCGAGCGTCTGGCTGCTGAGCCGCCTGCGGCGCTGCGCGACGGTTTGGAGGCTCGGGTCGTCAGCCACCCGCGCTGCCCGGTGGCGCGCTATCTGCTTGGGTGTCATTGGTTCGATCGCGGTGCCGCCGCGACGGCCGTGCGGCACCTGATGGTAGCGCACCGGGTGGAGCCGCAGTATCAGTCGGCGGCGCTGCTCGTGTTCGCCGGGCTGAATTGGGCGGCAGCGACGGAGCGTCCTTTGCTGCCGGTCCTGCTGGAGACGTGGGAGGAGTTTCGTCGGCCGGGCTTCGATCGCTACCCGCGCGAGCGTCAGCTGCTCGACGCGTTTCATGAGCCGGATCCGGGCCCGACGCCCTTTGGCCCGTTGGCTCGGCGGTTATGGCGGCTGCCGATCCGTGGGCTCCGTGGTCAGATTCGGGAGGCGATCGTGTCGCGGGACGCGGGCCTGTATCCGATCCTGGCGGCGCCGGCCTGACCGGCGTTCGGGGCCGGCTCGAGTTGTTTTTCACATGCCGTAGTCAGGGAAACGGATGCTGCTGTCGATCATTATGCCGGTTTACAACGAGAAGGAGACGTTGTTCGAGATCATCGGGCGCGTGCTTGCGGTGCGGCTCGACCTCGATCGTGAACTGGTGATCGTGGACGACTTCTCGAAGGATGGGACCCGCGAGTTGTACGGGCAACTCGATACGCGGTTTCCGAACGCGCGGATCCGCGTCATCCGCCACGAAAAGAACCAGGGGAAGGGGGCGGCGCTACGCACCGGGTTCGCGGCAGCGGAGGGTGATATTCTTCTGGTACAGGATGCTGACCTCGAATACGACCCTGCCGAGTATCCCAAACTGCTGGGGCCGATTCTCGACGGGCGGGCAGACGTCGTCTACGGCTCACGGTTCGTCGGCGGTGATGCGCATCGGGTCCTGTACTATTGGCATTACGTCGGGAACCGCTTCCTGACGACGCTCAGCAACATGTTCACGAACCTCAACCTCACCGACATGGAGACCTGCTACAAGGTCTTCAAATCGGATGTGATCAAGCCGATCAAGCTCAACAGCAACCGTTTCGGCGTCGAGCCGGAGATGACAGCCAAGATTGCCCGTGGCCGCTGGCGGATCTACGAAGTCGGTATCAGCTACTCGGGTCGCTCGTATGAAGAGGGCAAGAAGATCACGTGGCGCGACGGCGTCAAGGCGATCTTCTGCATCGTGCGTTACGGGTTGTTCGAGTAGGTCGGGTCCCGTCACGGCTGACAGCAAGCCGTCGGCGGCGCACAATGTCGCGATGCCAGTGTCTGATCCCGGTTCACGTGATCGCCCGTCCGCCGTGCCCGCGGAGCGGTACCGTGTTCGGCAGCCCACCGCGATCGTCGTTCCTACATATAACGAACGGGACAACCTCGGTCCGCTCGCCCAGCGTATTTTTGCGGTGTTGGAGCGCGAGGGCGTGGAACTGCTGATCGTCGATGACGACTCGCCGGACGGGACGGCCGACGTCGCGCACGCGCTGGCCGAGCAGTATCCCGTGCGCTGCCTGGTTCGCAAGGCCGAGCGCGGCCTGGCGACGGCCGTCATCGCCGGCTTCGCGCACACTGAAGCAGCGTTGCTGGTCTCCATGGACGCCGACTTGTCGCATCCGCCCGAGGAGATTCCGGCGTTACTCGAGTCGCTCGGGGACCCGGCCGTCGAGATGGCGATCGGCAGCCGATTCGTGCCCGGCGGACGCGTTGACCTGCACTGGCCGTTGCATCGGCGGCTCAACAGCTGGGTGGCACGCATGCTGGCGCGCCCGCTGACCCGGACGAAGGACATGATGGCGGGCTTTTTCGCGGTTCGGAAGGCCGGGCTGAAGCTCGGCGCGTTGCGACCGATCGGATACAAGATCGCGTTGGAGTTGATCGTTCGGCACGGCTGGACGAATGTGGTCGAGATTCCGATCGCGTTCGCGGATCGGCAGGCGGGCGCGACGAAGCTGAATATGGCGGAGCAGTGGCGCTACCTGCGGCACCTCGCTCGCCTCTACGCACACGTGCTGACTCGGAAACGGCAACCTCGCGAATGACGTCGTCTCACGGTAACAATAAGAGGCCGCGGCCGGGGTCTTCGGGCTGGCAGCCCCTGGTGACAGGCGCGATCATCTACGCGCTCGTGCTTTCGGCGGTTGTGGCGTATCGCGCGCGGAGCACGTCACGCGACGAGAGCACGCTCGATTTCCGTGACTTCTGGTTGACCGCCGTCCACTTTCGCGAGTCGGGCACCTTCTCGACCGAACTCGGCGTGCACAACTATCTTCCGTTCTTCACGATTTTCATGTTGCCGTGGAGTTTCTTGCCGTTGCCGATTGCGGCGGTGCTGTTCACATTGATGTCCGTAGCGTGCCTCGCAGCGGCAGTGGTGATGATTGAATCATTGCTGAATCATCGACTCGGCGGCCGGCCGCGGGTGGCGACGCTCGTCGCATTGGCGTTGATGTTCATCTACGTCAGCGACAGCGGTGTCTTGGGACAACTCGGCCTGCTGCTGCTGTTTCTCGTTGTTGCCGTCTGGTTCCTCGCTGAGCATGGGCGTGAATACGAGGCCGGCGTAGCGCTGGGCCTCGCGGCATTGATCAAGGTGTTTCCGGCGGCGCTGATCGTCTTTTTCGTGTTGAAGCGTCGCTGGCGGATCGCCGGGGCGGCGGTGGCCACGGCGCTCGTGCTCGGCGTCACGCTGCCGGTGGCATCGGTGGGCTGGTCGGAAACCGTCGCGCAGCATCGGGCGTTCCGCGAAGGCGCGGTCATCGAGCATTCGGCACGAACCACGATCATGATCGAGAAGCCGCGCAAGGCGAAGTACAGCAACAACTCTCTTCCGATCGTGCTTCGCCGTTTGCTGACCGCGACGGACGCATACCCGCGGGAGGATCACCCGCCAATGCTGGTCAACGCGGTCGAATTGCCGCGGGGCGCGGTGTGGGGCATCTACCTTGTGTTGATGGCCGGCATCATCACTGGAAGTTGCTGGGCCGCCGTAGCGCCGCGCACCCGCTGGCCTGCTGACGAGGTCGACGAGCTGCGATCGTTACGTGCCCAGTACGCGGTTTGGTGCTGCCTGATGCTGTTGGCGTCGCCGTTGGTCTGGACGCACTATTTGGCCGTGCTCTACTGGCCTGTGGCGTTGCTCTGTGATATCGCGGAGCGCGGTCGGCGCGCTGACCAGCGGAGCCATCCGGCGGCGTTGATCCCGCTGGCGATTTGGGGGATCGGCGTGGTCAGCCTGGCGGTACCGGTTGCGCGGGCTGTGGGTGTGCCGCTGATTTCGATTGCCGCGGTCTGGGGTGGTTGCGTGTTTTGGACGCGCTACGCGGGCCCGCCACGCGCGGCGCGGAGTACGCCGCGCTTGCGACGGTACCCTGATACGGAAGAGGCGCGTCGCCCATCGTTGAGCGATCACGGGAAGGGCACGTTGCGAGCGGCACTGGCAGCTTGCTGCCGGTGTCTAAGAGGGTACTGGAACGGGAATCGTTACCTCGACAATGGGCTTGATCAGACTCACGTTCCGAACACTGGCGGACAAGCCGCCAGTGCCACCCGGTCGCTCGGCCGAGCGTATGGCGCTGGCCAGATCGCGAGCCAGTGCGGTGCCCCATCCCATCTTGGGGTGGGGGACTGATCGGTCGCTTGCGCTCCAGGCTCGTCTTGACATGGTTTGGCTCGCTAAGGCATCGAACACAACGAGCCCCGAGCGCAAGCGAGCGGTCGTGTGACTATGCCACCCGGAGCGGTGTCCGTTCTCTCATGATCATCTGGTTCACCCAAGTCCCTCGTGCGCGGGGCGCTCGGTCACCCCTTCGAGATCATCAGCAAGTTTCCCTCGCTATCTTTGAAAGCGGCGTATTCGCCCCAGTGTTCCTTGGTCGGGGGCTGCGTGAACGCGACGCCGCGAGCCTGTAACTCATCGTAGGTAGCGTTGACGTCCTCGGTGTGGAAGGAAACCGCGGGTAGCGCCGCGGGCTCATGCTCCGGTCTGTGATGGAGCACCAGCAGCGTCTCCGCGCCAGGGATCTGCAACTCGATCCAGCGCATCGGGCCGACTGTCTGGTCTGTGAACACCTGCAACCCGAGCTTGGTTGTGTAGAACGCCAGCGCGCGGTCCTGATCTTGCACGGGCACTGCCTGGAACTTGATTCGTTTCAACATGAGGTCACTCCTTCCCATTTCGTAACGTCGCGTTTGGGTTCGATCGGTCGCGTCGATATTGCCGAGCGGGCGCGCCCGGTTCAAGGGAGGGATCTTCCGCTATAGTAATGAACATGACAGCGCGCAATCCCATCGCCGTCGACGGTTATGTCGTTGACGTCCTGCTTCGCGACTTGGCCGGGCACGATCGTTCGCCTGCGGCTTTTCTCGTTTACCTCTTCTTGTGGCGCCACACGCTGGGGCAGCGCCGGCGCGAGCCGCTACGGGTCAGCCATCAGGGAATCGCCAACGAAACCGGTCTGTCCAAGAGCGCCGTGCAGCAGGCATTGCGCATTCTGCACCGGCGGGGGCTGGTCGAATCGACGCGCCAACATCAGACCGACACACCTGAGCACCGGGTAGTGCGTGCCTGGGAGCGGTCTGGGCGCAAGCCTTCGGTCCGGACCGCGCGACGCTGATTGCGCGATCGACCAACGCCCCGTGCGAGGAAATTCCTTGATCCTGCACCGTTAGATATTTACCATCGATCGCTCGGCGGGCCGCCTGAAAGGGAAGGTGTCTGAATGGACGGCACACGGTGGCTGGCGCTGGCTTCGTGCGTTTGGGGGCTTCTTTCCATATCGGCGGCCGCGTCGGAGATCCGCATTGTCGCACTGCGCGGTCAATCGGCGCCGAGTGCGCCGGACGGAATCGTCTTCGAGCATTTCGGTAGTCATCCGGGTATCGGCGGGTCGCTGTTCGCGCCGCCGAACATTGACAACGTCGGCCGCGTTTCGTTCCACGCCTTCGTCGGCGAAGGCGATCCGAACACGATCGAGCCCAACGCGCTGGGCATCTGGAAAGAGGATGCGACAGGACTGGTCGCCGTGGCGCGAAGTGGCGACCCCGCCCCCGACACGGCGGCCGGGATCACGTTCGTCGGTTTTCCCAGCGGACTGAGCACGGTCTTCCCGACAGGCAGCGACGGCGGCGTCGTAATTGCCGGCGGCCTGCGTGGGCCCGGCGTCGACGAGGTGTTCGGAACCAACAACGAAGGTTTCTGGACCGATCGGTCAGGGATGTTGCGGCGCATCTTGCGCGAAGGGGATGCAGTTCCCGGGATGGGTGCCGTTTGGCGTAGTGCACGGTCGTTACGACCAGCGATCGACGAACAGGGGACGATTCGAGCATTCATGAACATAGAGCTCACGCACTCGCAGGAGGTGGTTCCCGCGGTCTTCGTCGGCGATACGGCGGACACGCTGGCGCTCTTTGTGATCGCGGGCGCGAGTGCGCCGGACACCGAGCCGGGAGTGGTGTTCGGCGAGAGCGGGCTGTTTACCGACGTGGACGCGTTGGCCGTGATGGCGACCGATCCGCGCGTCGGCGGACTGGCGCTGATCGGCAACCTTGCGGGGCCTGGTGTCAACGAGTTCAACAATCAGGGGATCTGGATTCAAGAAGGTGCGGAGCTGCGCCGCCTCGTACGCGAGGGTGACCCGGTTCCCGGGTTTCCCGGCGCTCGGTTCGGGAACAACAATGGCATCCTTCCGTTCACGGAGACATTCTCGTTGTTGATGCGAGATGGTGCGGTCGTTTTTTCGTCTCGGATGGCCAACGGTGACCTGGGGCCGTTTATGCGCGGGATCTGGACCAATCGCGGCGGAGCGCTGGAGCTGATCGTCAAGGGAACGCTGCCGTTGCAGGATTCGGCGCCGGGCGACCGTCCGCCGGGCATGGCGGAGAACTTCACGTTCGCCGGATTTCTGGGCGGAGAGTTCAACCGCCAGCATCGGGTCGTGTTTCGCGGCCTGGCGAGCGAAGACCTGAACCCGCTCGATCTGACCGAGGGAATCTGGTGGGATGTTCCCGGCCAACTCGAACTCGTGATTCACGAGGGGCTTCCGGTCCCGGACGCAGATCCGGGCGTGGCGTTCGTTGGGCGTAGCGATTTCCTTCGACTGACGGACGGCGGTCGGCTCTTTTTCAGTCACATGATTCAGGGTCCCGGGATCGGGCCCGGAAACAACTTCGGGTACTTCCTCGCCGAGCCATCCGGGACGATTCGGCAATTGCTGCGGACCGGACAGGAGATCGACGTAGGGGGGGACGGAAGTGACGTACGAGTGCTGGCGACCTTCGGGGTTGGATTTGGCGTCAGCGATGCCGACGAAGTGGTGCTGGAACTGTTCTTCACCGACGGCTCGACGGCGTTGGCGGTCCTTGCGGCGCCGACCGACGGGCTGCTCGGTGACGTCAATTGTGACGGGCAGGTTTCGGTCGGGGACATCAACCCCTTCGTTCTGTTGCTGACCGATCCGGTCGCGTACGCGTCACAATTCCCCGATTGTGAGCCGGAGAATGGCGACTGTTCCGGGGACGGCGCGGTCACGGTAGGCGACATCAACTGCTTTGTGGCGTTGATCGCCGACGGCTAGTCGTTCCGGTCCGCAGACTCGGTCGCGGCGTGTGGTGCCGGCTGGCGGGCCATGGCGGCCACTGGCTGCAGCATCGCGAGTTCGTCCTCGTCAGCCCGATCGAGCCCGATTACGCGGGCGGGGACGCCTACCGCCGTGGCTAGGGGAGGAACGCTTTCGAGGACCACGGCGCCGGCGCCGATGCTTGCCTCGCAGCCGATGGTGACGCTGGGGATGATCGTGGCGCTAATGCCGATGAACGCTCCGGATTCGACCTTGACGCGACCGGCCATGCGCACGCCGGGACACACGTGGACGCCTTCGCCGATCATGGTCTGGTGATCCACGATGCAGCCGGTGTTGAGAATGACCGAGTCGCCGATCTGGCAATGCGCGCAAACGACTGATCCAGCGGCAATTACGGCATTTCGCCCGATCGCGGCGTTGGATGCGATGCTCGTCGCGGGGTGGATTGCGGAGACCAGAGGGAGCCCTTCGGCGTCGACCTGGCGTGCTAGTCGACGCCGGGTGCCGTTGTCGCCGATCGCGATGATCGCACCGTCCACCGCATGTTCCTTTGCCAGCGGGCCCAGGTCATCGATGGCGCCGAGCACGGGATAGCCGTCGATGGAGCGACCGTGGATCGAGCGGTTGTTGTCGAGAAAGCCGACGATCGAGGTGTCGCCGGCGTGGAGGAGGATGTCGAGGACCACCCTGCCGTGGCCTCCGGCGCCGAGGATCAGGGTTTTGTGGTGTGGCTGTCGCATTTGCTGCCCCGATTACCAATCGATCGCCTTTTCTATCGGCGGGGATGGGCGCGGGTCTGCGGCCGGTTGGGCACAAGGCTATCCGGCTGCTGTGCCGATAAATCGAGCAGAAGCATCTGCTTGGCGGAACCGCGGGTCGTCAGCGAGCGTACAGAGCGTTGGGCGCGGCGATAACTCAAGCCGGATGCTGGATTTGACAGCGTTGGAGAGCGCCGGGTACATTGCCTGATCTGCCGGAGAATGCCGCGATCGCGACCCGGGTCTGTCGGTTTGAGATGGGTTGGTTTACCCCTATGTGGGAGGAGAACCGGATGCGTTTTTCGCGCAAACGGAGACAGTTTTTACAGTGGTTGACGTGCATACTTTGCGCGACGGTGATGGGTGGCTGCGCCGCTTTGCCGCCGAACAGCTTCGTCGACCCGACCGCGGTGGGTCAGTTCCCGCTCGAGTTCAAAGAGAACGGGATTCGAAGCGTATTGACGCCGCGGGACACGCCGCCGGGTATTCCGAACGCCGTGGAGCCGACCGCCGAGGATCTCGTGGCGGATTTCGAAGACTACCGTCTGATCGGTGGCGACTCCGTTCTCGTTCAGATCGAGGAACTGACGACGACCGGGGCGCAATACTCCGCGCAGCTGGAGATCAACCCGGCGGGGTTTCTGCGGTTGCCGATGCTCGGGAACGTGAAGCTCGCCGGCCTGACCGAAGAAGAGGCCGAGCGTGAGGTTTCGTCGCGGCTGATCGAGGCGGACATCCTTCCGGATCCGCTGGTTCAGCTGGTGACGGTGAATCGGCGCGGTCGCCAGTTCTCGATTCTCGGTTCGGTTGCGGCGGCCGGGCCGTATCCGATCACGATGCCTGATTTTCGGTTGCTGGATGCGATCAGCTTAGCGCGTGGGTTGGGGGCGGAGGTTTCGCGACTTTACATCATTCGCCGGCCGCGCGAAACGGCCAACGGTTTCCTGCGAGAGATCGACGCGCCGACGGGGCGGGGCGGGTTGGTGATCCCGCCGCCGGACGAAGACACGAGCCAGGGCGACCTCTTTTCGACGGAGTACTTCGCGCAGAGCACGCCGCCGGCGAATAACGACCCGAATACGTTGCGGGAGATCGACGCGTTGTTCAACGAGGCCAAGGTCGACGAGCCGATGATCGAAGAGCCGGAGCGTCCGAAGCCGTTGATCTTCGATTCGCTGGCGGATACCGAACCGAATCGTGCGGATGACACCCCTGCGCCGCGGACGAGCGATCCGCCGACGCCGGAGGCGATGGACTGGGATGACGTACCTGAGTTGGAATTGGAGCAGCGCGTCATCGAGATCGACGTGAAGGCGCTTCGGAACGGAGACCACCGGTACAACGTGGTGGTTCGCAATCGTGACGTCATTCAAGTCCCGGTTGACACGGGCATCTTCTACATGATGGGCGAGGTTAGCCGTCCGGGCGTCTATGCGTTCGGCGGCCGCGAGATCACGTTGAAGCAAGCGGTTGCGATGACTGGTGGTCTCTCGCCGTTGGCTTGGCCGCAGCGGGTGGAGATCATTCGGCGCGAGCAGGGAACGGACAAGCAGTTGACGATTCCGGTGAACCTGGACGCGATTTTCGCCGGTCTCGAAGAGGATGTGTTCCTGCGCGCCGACGACATCGTGAATGTCGGCACGCACTTCATCGCGCCGTTTCTATTCGTGGTTCGCAACTCGTTCCGGTTCACCTATGGTTTTGGTTTTGTGTATGACCGCAACTTTGCGGACAAGGACTCCTTTGGTGCGCGGCTGAACCCCGAGATTCGACGGCAGCAGCAGCGCGCAACGCGCGGGTTGCCGTTCTAGGCAGTGCGCGATCGCGACCGGTGGCGGTCCTGAGCCGCTCATTGCAGGAGTGTAGGCAGTTGGGCACTTGGGACTTCAACGAGACCGCGCTGGCGGGAGAGGGTTGACTGCGACATGGACCGCGCGGCGGCATCGCTGAACTGGCGAATCAGCTTCGATCGCACTGCGCAGATCAAGGCCGGAATCGTCACGGTTCTGTTTATCGTCTTGTTCTGGAACCAGATCGGGTTCATTCCGGAGTTGTCGTTCTTGCCGGCCTCGGTGCAGTCCTTCCTGGGAATCGGGTCGTTGGTTCGCGGGTGGACGGGCAGTGCGGACTGGTCTCACGGTCCGTTGATCCCGATCTTCAGCGCCTACTTGGTGTACATGCGGTGGGATCAGATTCGGCGCTGCCCGATCGAGGGGACTTGGGTGGGCGTGCCGGTGATCCTGCTCTCCTTCCTGCTGTATGTCTATTCGATGACCGAGTGGGGCGTCATTTTGTTGGGGCGCGCCCAGCCTTACTTGATGCTGTTGTGCCTGGCGGGCGTGGTGATCTTGCTATGCGGGTTGCCGGTCATGCGTTTCGCCTGGTTGCCCATCGCCTATCTGCTGTTTGCGATCCCGTTGCCGAAGGGGATTTACTTTGCGTTGACGAATCCGCTGCGCGAACTTGCGGCACGGGTGGCCACAAGCTTGCTGAGCTTCGTGCCGGACTTGAGTATCGAGCGGTTCTCTTCGATCATCGAGTACAGCTATGGTTCGACCAGTGGCATGATCGGCGTTGCGGACGCGTGTAGCGGCATGCGCAGCACGATTACGTTGTGCGCCTTGGGCGTTGCGGTTGCGTTCCTGGCGGAGCGACCGCTCTGGCATCGGGTGGTTCTCGTGCTGATGTGCATCCCGATTGCTACGTTCTGCAACATGATCCGCGTTGTGATCACCTGCTGGCTGCACATCTTCGTCGATCCCAAGTATGCCGAAGGAAACTACCATATGATGTTGGGGTTCGCCGTGCTGTTGCTGGCCTTTGGTCTGTTCAACGGTGTCGGCTGGATCCTGGCGAATCTCTTCGTAACGGTGGAAGAGGACGACCTGGATGACGTTCCCCAGGCCGCCGGCGGACGGGAGTAGGTGCGGGCATGGCGACAACCCCCCAGACCGAGTCTGTGAGTCTCTCCGGTCGTCGGGCATCGGCCGGGTCGATCATCAGTGGGCGCTATGTGCTCTGCGTCGCGCTGCTGGTGGCGGGAATCGTCGGCATGCGCGGCGTGCTCGCGATATTTGACTATTACATCCAGAAGGATCCGGTGCCGTTGAAGAAGTCGCTGGCGCGCGCGGACTGGACGCGCATGGCACCGGCCTATCGGTGGAGCCCGAAGCAGCCGGCGGAGGTCTCGAAGGAGGTCATCGCTCAGCTCGGGACCCACGAGATTCTTCAGTGGCGTCTGATTGACGACACGGTTGCTCCGAATGACCCCGTGCGGATCGCGGACATCGTCATCACCTACTACACGGGTTCGCCGGACGTGGTGCCGCACGTTCCGGAGGAGTGCCTGGCGGCATCGGGCTACGCCCCGCTGGGGCCGCCAAAGACCGTGTCCGTTGAGCTGGCGGACGGGACGGAAGTTCCGGTTAAGGTGGCCGATTATTCGGCACCGCGCGGCGGGACAATGACGGTCCTGTATCTGTTTCACGTGAACGGGGAGTATGCGACGTCGCGTATGGAGGTTCGTCGCGGTCTGGCGAACCCGCTGCTGCGTTATGCGTACTTTGCAAAGCTGGAGTTTCGGTTCTCGAATTTGCGGAATGAGGGTGCCGGTCGCGAGCCGTCGCTGGCGGCGCTGCCCCGATTGTTGGACAAGCTGATTCCGCTCCTCATGGAGGAACACATCGCGTGGGACGAGGTGACGGGTGCCTCGGCAACGGGCGATCAATCGGACGCGGGATCGGAAGGGTAAGAACGCATGGCTCGGAAAAAGAAAAAAGTGGTCAACAAGAACCTCGTGGCCATGCTGACGGTGTTCGGCATTTTCGGCATGGTCGGGGTCACATATGTGGCCAGCGCGGCGCTGAACCGCAGCGATCCGGAAGATTGGGTTGCGCGCGCCAAGCTGAGCGAGGATAAGGGCGACTTCGAGCGCGCTATCCAGTTCTTCGACCGCGCTTACCGGGTCAGTAAGGATCCCGATGGCTCGGGCAAGAAGGACGCGCGGTATCGGCTACATGTTGCGCGCGTGGCGTACAAGGCCGGGATGGTCTTCGAGGCCCTAGCGGAGTATCGGCGGGTCGTCGCCGAGCGTCCCGCCGACCCCGAGGTGTTGGAGAAGACCCTCGACTATTACTGGGAGCTTCGGCGGTTCAATTTAGTCTGGGGGAACAACAACCTCCGGGACGAGTTGAAGCATGCCGAGGCGCTGCTCGAGTTGTCGCCGGACAACGTGCTCGCGTTGTGTTCGAAGGCGATCTGTGCCTACCAGTTACGCACTGAGGAGCCCGAACTGCTGGCGGTCGCGAACGCTGCGGTGGATCGGGCGGCGTCGCTCGAGCCGGATGCGCCGCGCGTGGCGCTCGTGCGATTGATCTGGGCAACGCAGGACGAGCGCGAGTATCTGTCGCAACATCCGTTTGCGAACAATGAGGATCGACGCGAGGCGTTGCGCGACAAGCTGATTGCGATTTGCCAGCCGGTGCTCGCGCAGCACCCGGACAACGTCGTCCTGACCAGTCTTTATGTCAATACCTTGCTCGAGATGAAACTGTTCGATGATGCGCTTGCTGCCATCGATCGCGCGATCCAGGCCGTTCCGGATTCGGCGGAGTTCCATCTGGATCGAGCGCGCTGCCACTACCAGCGTGCGGTGGTGCGTCGGGACGAGGTCGAACAGGCCGAGTTGGACGCGTTGCTCGATCGGGCCCGGGCCGAGGCGCAGAAGGTAATCGACATTGAACCGGCGTTGTTGGCCGGGTACCGCTTGCTGGCGTTGACGAACCTGGTCACGCCGACGGGCATCATGCCCGACGCTGAGGATCTCGAGGCTACGCTGCAGACCTTCGTCCGCGGTTTTGAAGAGTCGCTCGGCGTTCGCAGTGCGCGGGCCGCGATTGCTGAGTATCGGCTGGAGCCGCTCGAGTTTGCGGTCCAGGGATTCAACATCGCGGGTACGTATCCGGTCGATCCGGAGAACATCGAGCCCGGCGCTGCGAAACGTCGCGAGTGGTCCGAGCGGTTCCTCGACATTGCTGAGGGACGCTATTCGGACAACGCCCTGACGCACTTCATGCGTGGCCGTTTCCACATGTTCAACAATGAATACAACGAAGCGATCGTCTCGTTGAGCAAAGCCCATGAGGCGGTAACGTCACAGAGTTTCATCAAGCTTTTCGGGCAGTTGCCGTCGGAGAGCCTGGCACGGCTCTACCGCGAGCAGGGTCAGATTGGCGAGGCGCTGAAGTGGACGAATGCGGCGATCTCGGACTACACGGGCAAGTTAGAACTCAACCCGCCGATCATCCAGTACCTCAACAAGGCCGAGATCCTGAACGAGCTCGAGCAGTATCGCGAGGCATTGGACCTGCTGAACCGGATTCGTCCGGTCGAGCAGTATGCCAACGATCCGCGGATTCTGCGCGTGATGGCGATCAGCTACATGAAACTCGAGCGACCGGATGATGCGTTGCAGGCATTGCGCGCAATCAAGGCGCCGGACGATGACACACTGTTGCAGATCGCTCTGACTGCGGCCGACGCGGGCGCCGACGAGGACGCTGAACGCACCTTTCAGCAGCTGCTCGATCGCGACCCTGCGAATCAGCGGGTGATCGGTGCCCTAGCCGGTTTTCTCGATAAACGGGAGCGCCGGGGCGAGATCCCGGGAGTGCTCGCCGCGTTGAAATCGCGCAATCCCGATGAGCAGTTCCATCGTTGGCTCGACAGCCTGGCGACGCGATTTACAACCACGTCGATGGAAGAGCGAATTGGGCAACTCGAACAGATCGCGGCGCAGGAAACCGATCCGTTCACGCGTGCCGTCAACTACTACAACCTGTATTACTTCCAAAACAACTTGGAAGAGGCGCAGAAGTGGCTGGATGACGCGGAGAAGCATCGTCCAGACGATCGGCAGGTGCTCGAGTTCCAGATGGCGATGGCGGTGCGCCGCGGGGAGTTCGAGCGTGCACAAAAGTACGCAGCGAAGCTGGGTCAACAGAATGCGGACAGCGCCGGGGGTGCGACCTATCGCGGCGCCGTCTTCCTGGCTGAGAAGAAGTACGATCAGGCGATTCAGGAGTTGCTTGACGCGCAGGCACAGCTGCCGGTGAATTCTGCGTTGCAGGTCAAGCTGGCGCGCTCGTATCACGGGTTGGGGCGTGTCGATGAGGCGTTGGTGGCGTTGAATCGGGCCAAGGAAGCCAACCCGCGCGACGCTGAAGTGCACAAGCTCTATTACATGATTTATCGCGACCAGGGCGAGACCGCGCTGGCGCACGAGGCGATCGTTTCCGCCGCCAAGTTGGCGCCGAATGACGCCGAGGTGTTGCGGCAGCGCGAGCTGATGGATGAGGAGGCGGATCCTCGAAAAGGGATCGGGATTCGCGAGAAGCGCCGCGAAACGGACCCAACCGACGTCGAGAATCTCGTGCGCCTGGTGAAGCTGTACGACATGTTGCGTCGCGAGGCACTGCGGGCGGGTCGACCGGACATGGCGGAGACGGTTCGGGTCAAAGCGGACGCGCGGTTGCGCGAGGCGCTCAAGCTCGAGCCGGGCTCGCTGATGGCGGTCGCGGCGGCTGCGGACTTCTACGCGGAGATTCGCGAAGCGGAGCCGGGGATAGCGGCCATTCGCGGCTTTATCGAACAGAAAGAGGGTATGCGCAAGGTCGCAGGGCAGGTAATGCTCGCCCGGTTCAGCGAGAAGCTGGGGGATCTTGCCGCGACGGACAAGGCGTTTGCCGACGCCCGCGAAATGGTGAATCGCCTGGCGGAGAATGAAGACCAGAAGCGGATCGCGAACATTCGGCTAGGATTCGAGCTCGTCGACTATCAGACCCGGACGCAGCAGTCGGGTCCCGCGGAGGAAACCGCCCGTTGGTTGCTGGCGCAGCTCCGCCCGGACGTTCCGGCTGAGCATGCCCAGGCGGACGAGATCCGGCTGCGGCTGATCAGTTCGCTGATCGACCAGAAGCGGTACGGCGATAGCGAGCAGGAGCTGAACGACTACGTCAAGCGCAATCCGCGCGATACACGCGGGTTGATGCTGCGAGCGGATTACCATCTACGGACCGGCGATTCTGACCAGGCCTACGCCGACTTCACTTCGGTGCTGGCGATCAACCCGGATGACATTGTCGCGCGCTACGGTCGAGGCGACCTGGCGCTACGCCTGCGCCGTTATGCCGAGGCTCGCAACGATCTTGCGTATTTGAAGAAACTGGTGGTCAAATGGCGTGGAACGGCCCTGGCCGACCGCTACGAACTCGATACGCGTTCGCGGCTGGCGCGGCTCTTCGAGGTGACGGGCGAAGTCGAGTTGGCCGAGGCGGAACTGCGGGAGTTGTTGGAGTGGTTGAGTGATCGCGTCGGAGTGGAGAACCTGCGACAGGCCAACGCCGATCGGTTGCTGCGACTGTTCGAGACGGCCGGCCGGGAGCGCAAGGCAGAAGACGTGGCGGCCGAGTACATGGCCAAGTACCCGCAGAATGCGTACTGGCCGTACAAGATGGCCGAGCTGCTGATGGAGCGCGAGCAGTTCTCCGCGGCGGCGAGCTTTTATCAGAAGGCGATCGACCTGCTCGAGGGCAACAGCCCCTACATCGAGGCGCGGTGCCAAGCGCAGCGGTTGCGGGCGTTGACCCAATCGAATCGGGCACTGGAGGCACGTGCGGTGTTCGACGGCCTTCCGGCTGACAAGCGAACGCCGCAGGTGCGCATCAGCATCGCCGAAACGTTCGAGGCGCTGGGAGACTCGGGTAGCGCGTCCGAGGCGATTCAGCAGGGGCTGGTGGATGGTGCTGAGCGCGGCGGACCGACGTTGAGTGTTGCGCTGGTTCCGTTGTCGGAGCGGCTTTCGGCGGCCGAGTTCGGTGCCGCCTGCGCTCGTGCGGAGGCGGCTACCTCATCGGCGGTTGCGAAGAGTCGTTTGAAGAACGCTGCCGCGAGCAAGTATCTGGCGACGGACGAGTATCCGCCCGGTTTGCAGTTGGTCGAACAGGTCCTGGCGAGTGCGGACCCGCAGAGTCCGGAGTATGGCGATGCACTGGTGATCCAGGCCCAGCTGATGGACGCGTCGGGGAAGGTGACGGAAGCTGTTTCGGGGTATGAGCGACTGCTTGAACGGAATCAGGACAATGTCTCGGCACTGAATAACCTCGCGTACCTGCTCGCTACCAAAGGGGATCGTCCGGAGATGGCGCTGCAGTATTCGCAGCGTGCCGTGGATTTAATGAGTGGCAATCCGCCGTTGGCGTTGATGGATACGCACGCGTGGGTGCTGTACAAGAACAGCCGCTACGATGAAGCGGAGGTCATCATGAAGGAAGTGCTGAGTATCGATCCCGGATACCTCCCGACGATCGAGCACCTGGCCCAGATGTTCCAGGAGCGGGGCCGCGCGGCGGAGGCGCGGCAGCGATTTCGCCAATTGCGTGAGCGTGCCAAGGAAGCCGGTGACGAGCAATCTTTGCGCGTTGCCGAGGAAGCGCTGTCGAAGTTGCAGTAAAGCGGTCGAGCCTTGTAATGCGATCTTGACGAGGATCTTCGATGACGACGGTTGGTAACGCACACGATCTGATGCGAATGCAGCCCGGCCCGCTGGCGGCGCAGAACACGGCCCTGGAGGGTCCGGCACCCGAGGCCGGTCTGAACGCGGGGGACGTCTGGCGGGCGATCAAACGCCGGAAGATCCTGGTGACGATCACCTTCGTAGTGCTCTTTCTGCTGAGCCTGGCGCTGACCTTCGTGTTATGGAAGTTCTATCCGGCGTATCCGGCCGAGGCAGTCCTGGAGTATCGTCCTCCGGAGGAGATCTGGGCGACTGTGCAGCTTCCGGTTACGCCGCAGACGTTGCAGTACCAGATCGATACTGAGGCCAAGAAGATCAAGCAGCCGCTCGTTCTGCAGGATGTGTTGTCCGACCAGCAGATCAAGGCGACGAACTTTTTCAAGTGGTACGCCTCTTTCGACGAGGCGCTTGAAGGGTTGGACGATTATCTTCGGGTAACGCCGATTGCGAATACGCACCTTATTCGGGTGCGGATCGATATCGAGGATCGCAAAGAGGCGGAGCTGATCGTTGACACGGTAGTCTCGAAGTACTTGCAGAAGTACAAGTCGGACAACAAGGGAGACCGTCAGAGCAACCTCGAGTCGGTCAAAGCGGCGCGTGATGACCTCAACAATCAGCGTTTGCAGAAGCAGGCCGAGCTGGAGGACTTTCGCTCGCGGACGGACGTCCCGGCATTGGGCACGGTCCGCGATGTGCAGATCGCGCAGATCAACGAAATCACCCTACTGCTCAATCAGTCGCGGGCGATGGAGGCGCAGACGCAGTTCGAGCTCGATACGCTCAGGGGGGTAGCTGACCTGGAGTTGCTGCCGTTGCCGGCGGAGTCGCAGTTGATCATCGAGGCGGATCCGATTCTGCGCTACTACCGTCAACAGGTCGAGACGCTCGACATCGAAATTGATGCGGCTCGACGGGGCGGTGCATTGGGTGACGCGCATCGCACGACCAAGCGTCTGCGGGCGCGGCGCGACGAGTACTTCGCGAAGGAAACGCAGCGTCGCGAGGAGTTGATCGATCAGCTTCGAACGCGACAGCGCGAGCAACTCGAAACATCCGTGGTGCAGCTCCAGAAGTATCAGGCATCGTTGCAGGATCAGCTTGCGGACGCGGAGGCCAAGCAACGTGACCTGGACGATGCAACGCTCAAGTATCGGCTGATGTTGACGGAGCAGGAGCGGATCGAGCGTTCGCTCGAGGAAATCGAAGGCAAGATTCTCGAGGCGCAAGCGGCGGTCGATGAGGCGGCCAAGGAACCGCAGTTGCGCTTGTATCAGAAAGCCAAGAGCGAGGTCTGGCCCAGTCGTCCCGATTTCCTGGTATACGTCAGCGGTGGCTTCGTGCTCTCGGCGTTGGCGGCGGTTGCGCTGGTGCTGCTGATCGAGCTCACCGATCAAGCAGTGCGGACGCCGATGGACGTCGTTCGCTACGGTCACCTCTCGGTTCTGGGAACGGTTCCGAAGCTTGATGATGAAGAGGCGGATGTCGAGGACATCGAGTTTGCGACGCGCCAGGCGCCGCACTCACTGGTTGCTGAGGCGTATCGACAGGTGCGAACGCACCTGGTTTTCAGTGGACCGCTTGAAACCCAGCGGGTGTTGTTGATTACGAGCCCGGGGCCGGAGGATGGGAAGACTTCTGCGGCGGCGAACCTCGCGGTGACACTGGCGCAGGGCAATCAACGCGTTTTGCTGATCGACTGTAACTTCCGGCGTCCGGCGCTCCGCGGTGCGTTCCGCAATACGAAGGCGGATGGCCTTAGCAATGTGCTGATCGGCCAGTTGAAGTTTGCTGACGCGGTGACGACGTCCGAACTGCCGAACTTGGACGTGGTTTCGAGCGGCCCGACTCCGCCTTCTCCGGCTGAGTTGCTCAGTTCGCAGTACATGTACGACCTGTTGACGGAGGCCCGCAGCCGTTACGATCGCGTGATCCTGGATGGCCCGCCGGCGCTGCTGATCAGCGATGCGCTCGTGCTCGCGACGCTCGCGGACGGTGTCATCCTGGTATCGCGCGCCGCAGGGAACACAAAGGGCGAGTTGAAGCGCGCCCGCGAACAACTGCAGCGTGTTGGGGCGCGGATCCTGGGTGCGATTCTCAATGACGTCCAGGCCAACCCGGGTGGCTATTTCCGCGAGCAGTACCGCGAGTTCTACGATTACATGAGTGACGAGACAATTCCGCATGAGTTGATTGGCGCTTCGCCGGATTCGCTCGAGGACCGACCCGAGGCGCCGCCAACGACGCCGGACGACGATGACGACGATCCGTTGGAGGGCAAGCAGGCCTGACGCGTTGCCGCTGGCCCGGAACGACATTCGAGGCGAGGGCTTTCGGCCCTCGCCTGTTTCATTTGTAGACCCTCTCGCTAGCTCGTCGGAGGCCCGTTGGCGGTCGAGCGCAACATCAAACTGACACTTGCTTACGATGGCAGCGCCTTTCACGGCTGGCAACATCAGCCTGGGCTACGAACTGTTCAGGGCGAATTGGAGGCTGTCCTTCGACGTGTGCTGGGGCATCCGTTGCATGCGCGCGGTGCCTCGCGCACGGATGCCGGCGTACACGCTCGGGGTCAGGTGGCGACAGTCCGCACGACCACGTCGATTCCGATCGAAAGTATGCGTCTCGCGGTTGGGCATCGATTCCCGAGCGACATGGCGGTCGTGCACGCCGTCGAAGTGGAGTCGGCTTTCGACGCCTCACGTGGCGCGGTGCGCAAGCTATATCGGTATCGGATTCACAATGCGGCCGATCGGCCGGTCACGGCGGATCCGACAGCCGTGCGCAGCGTCTGGCACGTTTGGTATCCGCTGGCGCTGGATCGCTTGCGCGCGGCGGCGGCGCGTTTGGTCGGTCGGCATGATTTTAGCGGCTTCGCTACGGCGGGCAGTCCGCGGCAGACAACCGTTCGGACGATCGAGCATTTCAGTGTTCGGCGAAGAGGCCTGGAAGTGCGACTCGATGTCATTGGGGACGGGTTCCTGTACAACCAGGTGCGCAATATGGTGGGCACGCTGGTCGAGATCGGCCGCGGGCATTGGCCGGTCGAACGGATTGATGAGATCCTCGCCACGTGTGATCGGCGACGCGCGGGGCCGACGGCGCCCCCGCAGGGCCTGTGCCTCCAGTGGATCGACTATGATTCCGGAAGCGCGAGCGACCAATCCGAAGGAGATCTGCTGCGTTGAACGCACAGTCCGAACAGCCTCAAGCCGCGCCCGTGGCGCTCATCACCGGGGCTGCCCGGCGCGTCGGCCGCGCGATCGCATTGCGTCTTGCGAAGGCCGGCTTTGCGATCGCGATTCACTACAACACCTCCGCGAACGACGCCGAGCAAACCCGCCAGGATTGCGTCGCGTGCGGCGTCGATGCGGACACGATTCGCGCCGATCTCGCCGATCGACCCGCGACGGCGGCCCTGGTCGACGCGGTCCTGACGCGATTTGGGCGCCTTGACGCGTTGATCAACAATGCCTCCATTTTCGAGCGATCGACGGCGAACGACCTATCGCTCAGCGAATGGGATCGGACGCTGCAGGTCAACCTGACCGCACCGCTCCAGTTGGCGCTCGGCGCCCGCCCCGCACTGAATCGCACCGGCGGCTGCATCGTCAATCTCTGCGACGTGGCCACGGCGCGGCCCTGGCCCGACCACCTGGCCTACATTGTTTCGAAAGGTGGCCTGGAAACGCTCACGGCCGTGCTGGCGCGTGCGCTGGCACCTGACGTGCGTGTGGTGGGTGTAGCGCCCGGCGTCGCGGTCTGGCCCGATGCGTACCCAGCCGATCAGCGTGCTCAGCTGGTCAAACGAATCCCACTGCAGCGGGCCGGGACCGCGGAAGATATCGCCGAAGCGGTCCATTACCTGCTCTCCGCGTCATACGTGACCGGTACCGTCATTCCCGTGGACGGCGGTCGACATCGGGCCTGAGACGCACATTAATCCGCCGCTGTCGGTCGGATCAGTTTTTCGTTGATACGGTTCGTGCGGGTCGCCATAATGGCCGCAACGCTGGTTCTAACGACGGGATATCCAATATGGCCACGACGATTCGCATTATCGGACTAACGTTCATCCTGGCCCAATCAACGCAGGATGTGCTGGCTGGCGGGACGCGCTATGTTGATGCGTCGGCTGCAGCCGGCGGCGACGGCCTGTCGTGGCAGACGGCCTATGTTCATCTACAGGACGCGCTCGCGACGGCCGATGTCGGCGTCGTCGAGATCCGCGTTGCCCAGGGGGTGTACGTCGCCGACCGTTCTGCTGACGCGCCCGATGGCACCGGCGACCGGGACGCGACCTTTTCGCTGCGCAGTGGCTTGGCCATTCGCGGCGGGTACGCGGGCCTGCAATCCGATGAGCCGGACCAGCGCGATCCGTTGCTTCATGAGACCGTGCTGAGTGGGGACCTGCTCCAGAACGATGGGCCGGACTTTGCGGGCATGGAAGAGAACGTCTATCACGTCGTGACGGCGCTGAACGTCGACCAGAGTGCGGTGCTCGACGGCGTAACGGTCGTCGGCGGCCGGGCGGACGGGCCGCATTTTGGTCCGAGCCCGGAGAGCCGTGATCAGGGGAGCGCGGTCAACGTCTATCACTCAACGCCGACATTGCGGGAGTGTACGTTCCGCAACAACTGGGCAATCAACCACGGCACGGTCAACGACCACGGTGGCGCAACGGTCGTCAACTGCACCTATGAAGCCAATTACGCGCGGTCACACGGTGCGGGGCACTATATCCATGCCGGCGTCACTGCGTCCGTAACACTCTGCTTCTTTCAGCGCAACCGGACGCCCGGTGACGGTGCCGGGGCGTATTGCCAAAGCGACGACGCGACGTTCTCGTTCTGCTTCTTCGACGGGAACATCGCCGACAATCACGGCGGCGGGCTCTACCATGCGACGGGCAGTGCGGTGACGGTCGTGGATTGTACATTCGCGAACAACCGTGCGGAGACGGGAGGCGGGCAGTATGTCACTGACGCCGCGCCGATCGTCGAGCGCACGATGCACTGCCTGAACTTTGCCGGCACCGGTGGCGGGTTGTACGCGGCAGACAGCCTGGTGTTGTTGAACGAATGCTCCTGGCTCGAGAACGACGCGCCGTTGGGTGACGGCGGTGCGGGTGTATGGCTCGCCGGTGGCGAGGCGACCGTTGCGGACAATGTTTTCCTGGACAACGTCGGCTTCAACGGCGCCGGACTCTACCTCGGCCATGCGATTCAGGCGGAAGTGCGCGACTGCCTCTTCCGTAACAACCAAGCCATCAATGATAATGGCGGCGGTATCTCGAATGCGGACTGTGATCCGTTGATCGAACGATGTCTCTTTGAGGACAACGGCGCGTCGACCAATTCCGACAACCCGTTCGTAAGTGGCGGTGCCATCGCGAACTATCTGAGTGCGCCGATCATCCGCGACTGCGTCTTTCGGCGAAACAGCTCGACCTATGTCGGCGGCGCGATTTACTGCGAAGGACCGAGCACACCCTCCGGGAACTATGCGCTGATCGACAGTTGCGTCTTCGAGGACAATCGGGCAGAGGATGGCGGCGCGATTCAAAACTTCTACTCCAGCCCGGTGATCGTCAACAGCGTCTTTGCCCACAACGTCGTCGCCAGCGATCGACCGTTTTCCCGCAACGGCGGTGCGATCATGAACAACTACGATTGTTTTCCGACCATTCGTTTCTGTACCTTCGTTGCGAATAGCGGATTGGCAGGCGGCGCCATCATGAACGCGACCAGCTTTCCGGTCATCGAGAACAGCATCTTCTGGGACAACGAGGGCGGGCAGATCGCTGACGAATGGGGCGGTGCTGCGGAGCTCCGATTCTGCAACATCGAAGGCGGCTGGGGCGGTGTCGGCGAAGGCAACTTTGCCGCCAACCCAGCGTTTTCGAACCCGGTCGACCGCGAATATGGCTTGGACCCGGCATCTCCCTGCATCGATGCCGGTGATCCCAACTACGACCAAGCGGTTGCGAGTACGCTCGATCTGGCCAAGAACCCACGCGTCATCAACTGCCGTGTGGATGTTGGAGCGTTCGAATCCACACTGGTGACGATGGTCCCCGGCGATCTGGATCGTAGTGGCGTCGTCGGCGAAGAGGACATCGACGCGTTTGTTCGGACGCTGACTGGACAGGGCTCGCTCGCGGACGAGTGTATCGCTGATCTCACCGGCGACGGTGCCGTCACCGTGCGCGACATCAATCCTTTCGTAGCGGCCGTGCTCGGACGATAGGCCCGAACGCTCGCCTCGTGTGCCGCACGGATCAAATGCGCGGCACGACAAGCTTCTACAAAAACAACCGTTGCATTCGCCGTGCTGTCTCGCGATAATCACCGCAACCGGGACGGTACGATCATCTCTTTTTTGCATGCGGAGGCAGCGATGAGGAAGAGTGTACAGACGTCTTGCCCGGTTGTTCCAAATGGTTCATCACGATCCAGTCTAACCCCGCGCTTGTTGAGCGCCGCGATTGCATGGTCGGCATTACTTGCGGGGAGCGCGCCGGCCTTGGCTGGCGACCACGTCGACAGTCGTCTCGACTTCTACGAGTATGCTGGCGATCGTTTCCTGACGCGTTTCTCGAACGCGGTGGCATTTCACACCTTCAGCAACCGACTGACCGACGAGGGCAACGGTACTTTCAGTTTCAATGTGGAGCCTTGGCTGGAGGACCTGTTCCCGGCCAACTGCCCGGGTGTATCGACCATGCTTTGTCCGGGTGTTCGGTTTCGTGGTCAGCCGATCGCCGATCCGTGGAACGGCTCGAGCGCATTCCTGGTCGGCGACGATCTGGTGCTCGTCGCTCGGCACACGTTTGGCGGCGGTAACGGCGATCCAACGGCGATCTGTGCCAACGGACGCGCGTTTGTGTTCGATCATTATCAGTATGCGATCCGTCGGTTCCCGCCATTCGGGGATCGGATCTTCTTCCCCGAAGAGAACGTCTATTTCTGCAAAGAGGCTGTGGCATGGGGAGTAAACGCTGCCGGCACGAACGACTGGGTGGTCGTTCGGCTCGACCGTCCGGTCCCGAACCGGCGCGTTCCATTTCAGATTCGTCGCGAGGGGGCCGCGGACGTGGGCACGCCGGTGTCCGTGATCGGCTTTCCGGATCGGCTCCCGTTGAAGCTCGAGCGCAGCGCGGTCGAGTCGGCGTCGGAAGGTGGTTTCGTGCGCGTTCCCGCGTTCGTACGTCCGGGTAACTCGGGTGGGCCGGTGATCAATGAGTTGTCGGGACGCGTCGAGGGAATGATTCGCTCGGGTCCGACGGGGTATGACTGCGATGAGGTCGGTGATTGTCGTATCGATCCGCCGTTCACCGCGACAGGGACCGCGATCAGTTTCGTTTCGGCAATGGATGCGATTCCGCCGATCGGTATGCAGGTCTCGCCGGACACGCCGGTCGAGCACCATGGGCCGCCTGGCGGACCGTTCACCAACGGCGAGCCGGCGCTGGTAATGGGATTCACGTACGAAATCGCGGTTCCGGCCCCCGAACCGGGCTTCTTGCCGAGCCGCACGGTGCGTTACACCATCACCCCGGACGATGGCGGCGTCATTGGCTTGCGTCGGCCCGGCCGTGGCGTCTTGCAGCCCGAGCCGATTGAAGGTGAGTTGGCACCTGGGGACGTTCAAGGAATCGTCACCGGGCTGCTGCCGACGGCCAACGCGTTGCCGGCGGGTCTCCACGAGCCGCAGGTGACTTTCTTCGATGGTGCGTATCGAGCTACCGATCTGCGGACGCACCGCATCTTTGTCGGTGTGGAAGGGTTCGATGTGTTGCCGGATGAGCCGTTTGCCGGCGATGGCCCCGGCGTCGTGCCGGGCGTGAACACTCGGCACAAGACGTACGTGATGGTCAACAAGTACCTTGTCGAGCAGCGCGTGCAAGTCAGCGCCAGCGATCCGTGGATCTTGATCGACGGTGGTCCGGGACCGGAAACGTTCACGCTCGACCCGATCACCAACTTGCCGTTGCAGGGTACTCAGCAGCAGTTGGTTCCGGGTGGCCCTTCCGCCCAGACGCGCATTTCGCTGGATGGCACTGACCTGCCAGACGGCGTACACGTCGGCCAGGTGGAGTTCGTTTCGTTGTTCGACAGCGGACCCTCGCCGGAGCCGATCGTCCGGGAGGTGCGGCTCGACATCGGTCGACGATTCTTCCCATCAGCGGCCGTTCCGGTCGTGGTGAATTCGGAGCAGCCGGTGCTGATTCCGGTCGATCTTCCGGAGGCGTTGTTCGAGGTGCTCGATGTCGATGCCGAAGTTGAGCTCGAGTATCTCGGAGGCGCATTCCGAGGCCTTCGGTTGGGGCTGGTCTCGCCGACCGGTACCGAGATCACACTGTTCGAAGACCGGATCGGCGACCCCGGTGATACCATCGACACGATCTGGGACGATGACACGAATCCGCCGTACCGCCAGAGCCGCCTGGAGGTGTTTAACGGCGAACTGGCTGCGGGCACGTGGAATCTGATCGTTGCGCCGCGAGGCGACGAGGGTCGCATCGAGGTTCGGGAATTCGTTCTGCGGATGCATCTCGCGCCGCCGGGCGCCAACGAATAGCCCGTATCAGGCAAGCGCCGGGCGCCGCCGTGCGATCGTGGGGCGGCGCCGTGCGCGTTGCGGCAAGCCGCCAGCCGTCCTACGATCCTCAGGGGTGTGGGACGGCCAGTGGGCGGCTGTCGTGACGAGTCGGGGGCGGCGGAGATCCGGTGGCGGATTCGCGCACGATGCAAGTGGTGCGAACGGTCGATGCGATCCGGGAGCTGGTGTCGGCTGCTCGGGCCGACGGTTGCTCGATCGGCCTGGTGCCGACGATGGGGGCCTTGCACCACGCTCATGTCTCATTGATGGACGCGGCCCGGCGCGACTGTGACTTCACGGTTGTGAGCGTTTTCGTCAATCCGACCCAGTTCGGTCCGAACGAGGATTACGAGCGCTACCCGCGCGACGAGGCGGCCGATCTTTCGACCTGCCGGTCGGCGGGTGTCGATGCGGTGTTCCTCCCGGCAGTGGGTGAGATGTACGCACCGGAAGCGGTCACGGCCGTGCGTGTCGCCGGTTTGACGAGTGGACTTTGCGGAGCGTTCCGACCTGGCCACTTCGATGGCGTTGCGACGGTCGTCGCCAAACTCTTGAACATCGTGCAGCCGGACCGCGCGTACTTTGGTGAGAAAGACGCGCAGCAACTCGCGGTCATTCGCAGAGTGGTCATTGATCTGGACATGCCGACGGAAGTTGTCGGCTGCCCAACCGTTCGTGAGGAGAGCGGTCTTGCGGTCAGCAGTCGCAACGCATACCTCAGCAGCGCCGAGCGTGTCCGGGCCCAGTCGCTCTACGCCGCGCTGCAGGCCGGTCGGGCCCGGATCCTCTCCGGCGAACGTGATGCGGAGAGCGTGATTGGTACCATGCGATCCGTCATCGACCCAGCCGGTTCCGCAAAAGTCGACTACGTCAGTATCGTTGAACCGGCGACGATGCAGCCGGTGGCCCGGATCGAGGATCCGGTCCTCCTGGCGCTGGCAGTCCGCATCGGCGGCACGCGGCTGATCGACAACCTGACGGTGGACCCGTCTGCCGATTCGCTCTAGCATCTAGCCCGCGGTCGTATCGGCGGTCGTTTAAGATGACCGGCCTCGACTTTCCGAAACGCCTCGACGAGGCTGGTTGGCGAGCGCGCAAAGAAAGGAACGCAACGCATCATGATGCCGGTGCTCTTTCGGATTCCGATCCTCGGAAAAGACGTTCCCGGTTACGGGCTGATGCTGATGATCGGGTTCCTGCTCGCGGTCGCATGGGCGGTTCGGCGTGCAACGCGTTCCGGCGCGAACCCGGACGTGGTTCTGAATTGCGGCTTCATCTCCCTCGTGGCCGGTGTGGTCGGCTGCCGCATCATGTACGTCATCCATTACTGGCCGCAGTTCGCTCAATATCAAGGCGTCGAGCGCATCTGGCGCATCATCGATCTTACGCAAGGTGGACTCGAGTTCTATGGCGGCTTCGTGCTGACCCTGGTGTCAGTGACCGCCTACTTGTACTTCTGGAAGCACTCGCTCCGCTGGTACTTCGACATCATGGCCCCGTCGGCGGCGGTCGGCATGGCGCTCGGTCGAGTTGGTTGCTTCCTGAACGGCTGCTGTTGGGGCGGTGTCTGTGAGTTGCCGTGGAGCGTCGAATTCCCGTACGCGTCGAATCCGGCGATCGTACAGTGGACCAATCATGTACCGGGTACCAGCCTGCCGCAGCAACTGATGTTCGTTGATCAACTCGCCCGCTATCCACATCCGATCGCCCGGACGAGCCTCGCGGCTTCCGACAGTGCGATCGAAGCTGAGGCGGTGCGAGATCGCGAACTCGCCACGAAGGTGACCGAACTGGCGCAGCAGATAAAGGCGAAGGAGGGGGACCGGGCCGCGCTCGAGAGAGAGATCGGCACGCTCGATCGGCAACAACGGCGCCTACCGTTTCGGGACATCCGCGCGCAAATGCAGCGTTACAACATGACTGCGGCTGAGATTCGAGCGCTCGCCGCGACTCACCATTCACGGTCCGTGCATCCGACGCAGCTCTATTCGACGGCGGGGCTGATCTTTCTCGCTTTGCTACTCAACGCGGTCTATTGGCGACGATCGCGCGACGGTCAGGTGATCTTTACATTGCTGCTCGTCGAACCCGTGAGTCGTTGGCTGCTCGAGGTGATTCGAGCCGACAATCCGATCGACACCCTGGGCTTCACTGTCTCGCAGTTCATCGCAATCTGCCTGACGCTGACCGGCCTGATCGGGCTGGTTTGGTTGCAGTCGCAACCGCCGCGCTCTCCCGCGGCTGTACTGTTCGAGGAGGATGACGACGAAGAAGAGAAGCAGGACGGAGATCCACAGCCGGCGTAATACGCCCTGCCATACGCCGCGGGAGGTAGTCTGGGAACATGCCCAAGAAAGCTGGCTCCAGGAAGACGTCGACGTCAAAGAAATCCAAGAGCGCGAAAAAGAAGACCACCAAGAAGAAGACCACCACTGCACGTTCATCTGCCGGCAAGTCCGCGCGCGCCGCGAACAGGACCACCGACAAGGGTCAGCGGACAACGCAGCGCGCGACTTCACGATCCGCTACATCGCGGGCCCGATCAACGGTCGCTCGTCGGCCGCAGCCTGCCGCAGTGGACGAGTCTTCGCAGCAGCGACTCGCACGCGCTGGACGCATCCTGAACGTCCTGCGCACGCGACACCCGGATGCTGATTGTGCACTGCATCATCGCAGTGCGTATGAGCTGCTCGTCGCGACGATCCTATCCGCTCAGTGCACGGACGAACGCGTGAACATGGTCACGCCGACGTTGTTCGCACGTTATCCGGACCCGGAGACGCTGGCGCCGGCGTCGCAGGAAGACGTGGAAACGCTGATTCGTTCCACAGGGTTCTTCCGCAACAAGGCCAAGAACATCGTTGGAATGGCGAAGCAGGTTTGTGCGACGCATGACGGTGAGATTCCGGACTCGATGGAGGCGTTGTTGGAGCTTCCGGGTGTGGCGCGCAAGACGGCGAACTGTGTACTCGGAACATGGTTCCGGAAGAATGAGGGCATTGTGGTTGATACGCACGTCGGTCGGTTGGCGTCGCGGCTGGGTTTGCTCTCGACGGCCCGGGACGACAAAGACGCGGTCCGCGTCGAACAGGACCTCATGCAACTCTTCCCGCGTGAGTCGTGGACCTACCTGGCACATGCCTTGATTGATCACGGGCGACAGGTCTGCAAGGCCCGGCAACCGGACTGTCCGAGTTGTCCGCTCGCGAACGACTGCCCCTCTGCAGAACGCTGACACGTCGGCTCCACACGGTCGTCCGGTAATGGCTGCAATGTTTTTGTGCCTTACTGGCGATTGATTTGTAAACTCCCCGTATTCATGCGCCGATGCGTCCGCACGGTGGGGGGTCTGTGGGAAAGCAAGAGCGGTAACATGAGCACTGAGGCACTGACATCATCAATCCTGACGGCTTCGCTGGGCAACGCCGAGCCCGTTCGGCGGTCCGCACCGGTCGAAAAGCCGGACGTCTCATTGAAATCGTCCGGCGGCTGTAACTGTACCGGCGGTACCTGCACGTGCGGTAAAGGCGGGCTCAAGAGCGATTCTGTGGAAATTAGCGCTGCCGGGGCGGCTCAAGCCGACGCCGCGACGGCGGACGCACGCCGCGCTCCGGAGGCCACTCGTACGTCCGAATCGACGAGCGATCGTGACCGAGATCCGCAAGCCGAAGAGCGTCCGGAGGAACCGCCGCGTCGGCCGAGCGTGATCGACCGGTCGATTCTGGAACCGGTTCCGGGACGCCCGCCGAGCCAGCCGGAGCCCGAGGAACCGGAGCAGGCGCCAGCGGAGACGCGATCCGCGGCCGGCGATGGTGAGCTGACGGCCGAGGAAGAGGCCCAGGTGCGCGAGCTGCAGCAGCGGGACGCCGAGGTACGTGCCCACGAACAGGCTCATCTGTCGGCGGCAGGCGGGCATGCACGCGGTGGGGCTTCGTACGACTATCAGACGGGACCGGACGGTCGGCGCTACGCGGTCGGCGGCGAGGTGCAGATCGACACGTCTGCCGTGCCGGATGATCCGCAGGCCACGATCCAGAAGATGCAGCAGCTGATCTCCGCGGCGCTGGCACCGGCTTCGCCGTCTGCCCAGGATCGTGCGGTTGCGGCCCAGGCACGCCAGGCAATCAGCGAAGCCCAATCGCAATTGAACAGCCCGGATGAGTCCGAACAGGAGAGCGCTTCCGACCGGCTCTCCGCGCAGCAAGTCAGTACCGATGACGGCGCTGAGACGACCGCTGAGGAACGCGCTGCGGCCGCCTTCGAGTCCGCCCCGACAACGCCCGCGTTCGATTCGCCGAACACTCCCGACGCGCAGCAACGCGTATCGGAGAGCGCGTTCGAAGACGATGGCGCTGCCGAGCGGCCGAGACCGTTCGCGCCAGCGTCGACAGACGGCAGTGCGGCGTTCACCTCGTCATCTCGCCCGGCGACGTCGGACGAGTCGACACCCGCCCAATCACTCAGCGATACGCGGGATGCGCGGCTTGCGGCTTATGCCGCTCAGGATCGGAGCGTCCAAGACAGCTCGATCAGCCGACTGCTCGACGTCAGCGGCTAGGCTGGCCCTTCGAAGTCCCGATCCCCGGAAGAGATGGGGCACCGCGCATCCAATAACACTCAAGTGGGGCGGGCGTCTCGCCCGCCTGTGTTCAGAACACTACGAGCGGCGAGCGCGAGCGAGCGGTTTCCGAACGCGCCGCCGAAATCCCGACGTTACAGGGAGCGTTGCTCGGCGGCTGGTTTGAGGATGAACCGACCGTAGAGCCAGATGCCGATGGCGGAAGCTGCTCCGACGCTGGCGCACACCCACCAGACGGTCGGCGCGTAGTATTGTTCCAACAGCGTCGTTTCGAGCGTTTCGGCGGGAATCGATCCCAGCCGAACGGCCCAGTCGAAGGCCGTCCCCTGCGGCAGGGCGCTGACGAGTCGTTCGGGGTCGCTCCGGAACCACGTGTCGAGCTGGTCGGCGGTAGGCGCGACCGACGTCGCGAGCGCCTGCAGCGTGTTCACTTCCGGCGTGGGCAGGTCGTTGGTTCGGAGTCCGTCCAGGAGCCAGTGCCGTGCCAACGTGTCCTTCGCGGAGTAAAGCGAGTAGAGGGTCGGGCCGAGCTTGCCTTCGAGCGTCCAGCCGATCGCGACCGGGATCTGCGTGAAACCGAGGTACATGGCTTTCTTGTCGGCGGGCGCGATGTTGGCGATGAACTCGATGAACTTCGGGCTCGCAAGCATCTCGCCGAGGCTGAAGAACAGCACGCCGACGATTACCGCGAGCCCGGCCAATGCGTGACCGCAGATCATCATCGCGAGCGAGGCGAGCAGCGTTCCGGCAATCATGGTCGTTGTCGCGGGCAGCCGCCTGGCGAGCCCGGTGACGAGAAAGCAGGTCAGCATGATCGCGAACGTGTTGACGTTCATGATCCCTTCCGGCTTGATCTGCGATCCGGATTCGTCGGTGATCAGTAACCGTCGCCAAAACCCGGACTCGATCACGCCGGTGGTGCTGAAAATGCCGACGATGTCGCGTGTGTCGACCCAGTCCTCGACGTACGCCGGCAAGACATCGAATAACGCCATCAGCATGAACCAGAAGCCGGAAAAAATGAGCAGGTAGCTGATCACGACCGGCCGCAGCAACTCACGCAACGAGATCCGCCACAATGAGCCGACCGGCCGTCGGGCGTACCGCGCGCCCCCAGCCGGAGCGGTCGGCGTGGATTCGGTACCGGTTACGTAGCGCGGGTCATGGTAGGTGAACAGCAGGGCAAAGTTCACCGAGATCATCAGCGCGCAGCCCCAGAAGACATAGGACCAGCTCGTTTCGCGCAGGGCGCCGCCGACGATCGGGCCGATGAAGCCGCCGATGTTGACGGTCTGGTAGAAGATCCCCCAGCCAACGGCACTATTGCGGGTCGTCGTCGTACGTGCCAACGTTCCTTGCAAGGCAGGCTTGAAGATTGCCGTCCCGACCGCGAGGATGATCGCGCCGACGCAGAAGCCGGCGTAGCTATGCCAGAGCGCCATGACCACGTAGCCGAGAAGCTTGAGAACGGTCGAAGCGAAGATCGTTCGACGGCATCCCCAGCGGTCCGTCCAGACACCCGTGAAGATCGGCAGCAAGCTCTGGATCAGCGCCCATACCGCGAAGAGATTGCCGAATGTCGCGAGGTCGACACCCAGTCCGCCGTCGGCTACCGGCGCCTTGGCATAGAGCGTCGAGACCACGCGTACGCCGGTGTAGGCGGCGCGTTCGACCAGTTCCATTCCGCCGGCGATCCAGAACACGTACGAGAAACTGCCCAGCGCCGCCAGAATCCCCATCGGCGGTAGTTCGACGGATTGCAGATTGGGATCGCGAGCGGTCATGACGCGTGACGCCTCGCGGTGGCATGACGCCGGCCTGACGGTGCGCGCCGGCTCTCCAGGGCCTGCGATGGCGCTCGATGCGCGCCGACGACCGTCACGGTCTGTCCGGCGCGGTCAACGTTGGCGGCGTCGACTGCCGATCGCTTGCTGTGAGTGCCGCTAGCCGCTTACGTGCGCCGGCAATGCGGTCGGCGAATTGCTCTAACGCACGCGTCCGGGTCGTCAGTTGTACGACCAAGCCGCCGGCTTCTTCGCGTAACACCCGGCCGCGCGTATCGGCAAAGACCTTGGTCGGCGTCTCGGCATATCCTTCGCGAAACTCGAACAGCCAGACCTCGGACGATGGATCTTCAGGGTAGGGGACGCGCCCGACACGTCGCACGCGGTGGATGACCAGCGCCCGGGTCGGGGCGTCGTAGATCGTGAACGCGTGCGGCGCCCCCTCGCCGGCGGAGAGAAATCCCGGGATCAGACGCGTCCAGATCAATGGCATGTAGTCGTCATTTAGCAGGATCGGGCGGCGCGGCTCGGGAAGTGTGGTGTCCAGGTTCGACGTGAGACTTGAAAACAACGTGTCGCCGACGCGGATGGTCCGGTCCAGCCGCTCGATCGCGCGCTGCACCGGAAAATCCTTCGGCGGGATGATCACCTTTCGATGGCCAATCAGCTCGCTTTGCCCGTCGAAACTGCAGAACAGATCAACGTTGTTCCAACGCACCGTACCGTCTGCGAGGAACATCCACGACTCCTCGCGCACGGTCACGCCCTGGTCGCCGTCGCGCTCTTCGTGCCGGATGATCCGTTCGAGCGCACCAACCGGTTTGTCGTCAACAAGCAGTTCGTAATACCGCGGCTCCACATCGAATTGAACCTGCTTGGCCTGCTTCGCGAGGATCTCATTGAGTTGTCGACCGCGCTGGAACTCCGCCACCGCTTCGGCCGGGTCGACCGTGTCATAGAGAATCCGTAACGAGCCGGCCATCTTCTCAAAGGCGCGCGTGATCAACGACTCGCTCCCGTCGGGGGCCTCCGAAATGAAGACCATCACCCAGATGGTGAACGGGTCGAACGGGATACAGTAGTAGTGTGTAATGCTGCGAACACCCGCGGTCTGTGAGTCGAGCCGGATCACGGCCCCCACTCGATCGCCGACCGGTCGCGGGTCCGATTTGATTTGCGTCGCTTCCGAAAGCCGCGCCAGTCGCTTCTCGAAAAACTCGACCCACACGGGGAACGGGATTGCCTTAATCGTCCGGTAGAGCACGATCTGGAGCGACTGGCGTCCATCGGCCGACGTCCCGTGGAGGAGCCGGACCGAGCCCGCTTCGCCGGGGATCCAGTCCTGGCGCCGTCGGGCCCCGCGGTTGTCATCTCGTAGCGTTGTCAGCGAGAGGTCGATTCCCGGCGTGCGCGAGCGGTCGTACTGCCAGCCAGCCAACAGGTCGAGTGCATACCCGAATGTGTTGTCGGCATGCGGAACTGTCTGAATCGGGGTTTCACCCCCGGGATCCGACTGTGCCCAGGCTGGTGACCACCCGCCGAGCAGGCTGCTCATGAGCACGATCCATCCAAGTCTCGGAGCAGTTCCCATGGTGATCCGCCGAAAAAACACTACCAGCGCGTATCGTCTGCCCATTCTCCTGCGCATCGGCGCTATTTGCAAAGCACCGGGACGCGCGTCGGCGCGTTTGCCGAGGTGCGCCGGATCCGCTAGTCTTCGGCCCGCAGGATGGCCGGGTGTTGACGTTGACGGCCCGTGCCCCCGTACGGCGTCGAAGAGATGACCCGCCCATGACCGAGTTTTTCACGTTCGAATCCACTTTCGCCGCGATCTGGTTCTGGTTCACCGCGCTGCTCTCGCTGGTCTGGCTCAAACGCCACATCGACATCGCCGCGGCGAAGCGTGACCCCGAACTGTGCGAAGCGGACGCGCGCAGCAACGACCAGCCCTGGCCGGCACTGACCGTCCTGGTCGCTGCGAAGGACGAGGAAGCCAACATCGCTCAGTGTGTCGAAGGGTTGCTGCGTCAGGACTACCCGGACCTGCAAGTGATCGTCATCAACGACCGCAGCGATGATCGAACCGGCGCGATCATCGACGAGTTGGCGCAACGCGACCCGCGACTCGAGCCGATTCACGTTTCGGAATTGCCGGAGGGTTGGTTCGGCAAGAATCACGCGATGCATGTTGGCATGGAGCAGGCCCGCGGCACCCTGCTGGCGATGTCCGACGCCGATTGCTCATACGACTCGACCTTGCTGCTAAAGGCGGCCGTGCGCGTCTACGAGCGGGACAGTGCGGATTTTCTGTCGGCGCTACCCAGGCTCGACGCCCAGTCCTTCTGGGAGCGTGTCGTGCAGCCCGTGGCCAGCGGCGTCATGATCTACTGGTTTCCGCCACACAAGGTCAACGATCCGCGATCGACGATCGCATACGCCAACGGGGCGTTCATGCTGCTGAGCCGTAGCGTGTACGACCAGCTCGGCGGCCACGAACCCATCAAAGCGACGCTGAACGAGGATATGCATTTCGCCCGGCGGACCAAGGGGCTCGGCTTGCGGTTGCGGGTCATTCGCGGTGGCAGCATGTACCGCGTCCGCATGTACGTGGGCTTGCAGCAGATCTGGCGCGGCTGGAGTCGGATTTTCTTTGGTTGCTTCGGTACATTCCCGAAACTACTCGCAAGCCTGTTGACGCTGTTGATCGCCAGTTTGTCGCCGTATGTGACGCTGCTACTGTCGTTCCTCGCGGGTGCCGATGCGCCGGCCCTGGCGCTGGCCGCAGGCTTGACGATTCTGGCCCAGCAATCCGTTCTCTGGCGCTACTACGCGATATCCGGCCTCCCTGCACCGATGGCGCTGACCTACCCGCTCGGCGCGCTCATTTGTTCGGGGGTCGTGGTCAACTCCATGACGCGCCTCACCGGCCGCACGACAAACTGGCGGGGCACCCATTACAGCGGCGGCGCCTGAGCTGTAACTCTCTTTGTCGGAATAAGTTAGGGTGTTTCGCGCGATCTTCGCGGAAAAAAGCACGACAATTCGCGCGGATTTACCCGATACAACATCTGGTTGTGGCTATACTGTCAGTCGACAGGATGTCGTGGATTCGAGGGCAGGGCTGCCCGGAAAAAGAGCTTGACCAGCGGCGTTTGTTAGGTTATTATTCGTACCGAATAGGACGCTAACAGTCGTTGCGTCGAGGAACCGAGGGCAGCATCGCGAAGGAGTGCGTGGTGTCCGGGAATCAGCAATCGGGACGTGGTTTGTGTATGTTGGGGCCTGGTGGGGACTATGTCGACGAGGTGCGGGAGGTCGGTCCGGGCATGCTGGAGGTTTCCAGTGCGCCGTTGACCGAATCGCAGCGCGACAATCTTCATCGGCACTTGGCTTCACAGTTATCGCACTTCCGACTTTCCGAAGCCCACCGTCTCGAGTGTCATGCGCGCGATGCGGATGAAGCCGCTCGTGGCGTCGCTCAACGTTCCTTGCCGCCGGTAATCGTGGGATCTCTCAGCGCCTACCTCGCGGAGGAATGGAACAATGGCCAGGCGACGCAACATTCCGAATCAGTCACTGACGCCCAAGCAGCTCCGCGTCCTGACGTTCATTCGGGACTATTCGCGGACACACGGGTACGCGCCCACGATGCAGGAGCTCGCCGACGAGTTCGGCGTCAGCAAGGTCACCGTATTCGAACATATCGAAGCCTTGGAGAAGAAAGGCTATCTGCAGCGTTTGCCGTACAAGGCACGCTCTTTGCAACTTAACGAGAATATCGACTTTCCGGACGAGCGTCCGACGCGATTGCCGTTGGCGGGGACGATTGCCGCCGGGCGGCCGATCGAGGCGATCGAGGACAACGAGGTGCTTGATCTCGAGGAGATCTTCATGACCTCGGGCAAGAACTTCGTCTTGCGCGTTCGCGGCGACTCGATGATCGAAGACCGGATTTGCGACGGCGACTACATTGTGGTCGAGCAGCGGGGGACCGCCCGGAATGGCGAAACGGTGGTCGCGTTGCTCGATGATGGTGAGGCTACGCTCAAGCGCTTCTATCGCGAAAAGAACGGCGTACGTTTGCAACCGGCGAACTCCGCCTATGAACCGATCATCGCGAAGAACGTGGATATTCAGGGCGTCGTCGTCGGCGTCTTGCGGCGACTCTAGCGTGATTGCTAGTCGTGAGCGGCTACGGCGGTGGGCTGCTGGTTGACGAGCCGTCTTGGGGGCAGTGGCCGAGCGAGCTCAATGGCGGCCGGTTTGCGACATCGCGTGCATGCGGTCGATTCCTGGGCCGTTGGATACCCGGGATGCTGGTGAGTGTTTTTTTACGGGTGCATTGCGACGGATCGTAGCAGGGCACGAGCGGGGGATCCCGTGCCCGGTCCGGAGGCGATCTTCAGCGTTCATGGCGTGCGTCTGTGATGGGGCCGCGATGGCTAGGCCACTGGCGCTGCCTTGCGCTTTCGTCGGCGGCGCTTGACGACTGCGACGCGTTGGGTTCCGGGTTCGCGCGGGGCCAGGTCGTCGATCATCTCGAGCAGTTCGCGAGCGTCGTTGGCGTGAACATCGGCGCCGACCTCTTGCCAGAGGCCGTCGGCGCGGTTGTAGATGCCACCGCTTGCGATGATGTTCATGGTCGGGCAGACGCCGATGTCGCGGATCATCTCGACCAGTTGACGAGCCTCCGGGACGAGTTCGGCTTCGGTCCCGAGGATGATGAGCACATGGGGTCGTAGCTGACCAACCAGGCCGAGCAACTCGTCATGGGGGACGCCGCCTCCGGGGAAGTAGACCTCCCAACCGCGGGCTTGGAGCAGGTCGGCCGTCATCTGTGCACCGAGTTCTTCAGCGTCGAGTGCGGCGGAGACGATGATCGCGCGCTTGCCGACGCGCGCCATGCTGGGAAGGTGTGCCTGGAGCTGGTCGGCGACGGTCCGGTTGATCCGGTTGGCCATTTGCGCGACGGCGGTATTGATGCGGTCGTCGGTGAACAGTCGTTCGACCTGGGCCATTGCCGGCCAAACGATGTCACAAAGGAGCGTTTCCGCCCGTTGCGTTTCCAACGCGGACTGGATCAGCTCGAAGCATTCGGCTCGTCGGCCGGCGATCAATGGTTGCATGTAACGAATGAGCAGGGGTTCGGCCATGGCGGACGCACCTCGTTCATACAGGGCACGTCGCCGCGTCTCCCACGCGAGCGGCCGGTCGAAACGGCCTCGACGTCGCTGTCACAAATATGCGGCGCATCCAGTCGCCGGAGATGATCGTTTTGCCGGCGCTACGACGTTGCCTGGGGCGGTGCCGGCGAAACTCGCTCAAAGGGGTGTATCGGGGCGGCCGTATCGCGGTCTGGAGCGTTCTTGCGGAGGGGGCGTGCGGCTATGGGCGGAGACGGCTCGATTCCGTGGGCGAGTGTGTCGTCGGGCCCTTTTTCTCGGTCCGTCCGCTGTTATCGTCTTTCGCGTGTACGTTCCTGGGCGCAGAAGCTGCGGGAGTGGAACAGCCGCATTCGGGGCAGATGTCGCTAACGTTGCCGCGCAGGTCGTAGCCGCAGTAGCACCGGCCGGTCCGATGTCGCCGATCTGCCCGCCAAAGCAACAGCGATGTGGCGCTCAACAGGAGGACGGGGATCCACCATGGAGCTGAGATAAGCGAACCCCAAGGACTTCGCGCGAAGAAGCGGCGCGGCCAGAAGCGGAGATCATCCCATTGGTTGTGTGCCCAGTAGACAATCAGCCCTGAGTCGCCCCAGGCCTTCGCGTGCGTGGCGGGCTCGTCCCATTCTTGCCAGTATACGGAGAGCAGACCGCGCTCGAGCTCAATGGCAAAATGCGAGTGTTCCGGAACCAGAGCGATCGTTACGAACATCGTTGCGATCCAGGTCGCGAGGGTCGCGACCGCCAGCAACGTCGTTCCCCATATCAGCACACGTCGCATCTTGTTTGCGTTGCGGACTTTGCGGGTGTTGGGTGAAGCATGTTCGAAGCGAGTTGCGGTGCGACTTGTCGAGCCGAAACTCCGCGGCGCTTACTGCAGCCGCACGATCTCGTTGATCTCGTGGGTTTCCTTCTTGACGATGACGCGCACGCCGCCGCCGCGGACGCGGCCTTGGGGCAGGAAGACGAATTTCCAGGCTTCGCCCTGATCTTCCCATATGACCTTCGGATCATCCGGGGCGCGGTCACCTGCGGCCTTGCGTGCGGCTTTTTCGGCTTGCAATCGCTCGATTGTCTCGCTCGTCTCTTCCGGCATTGCGTTCTCCGTGGGCGCCGTATTCCGGCAAGTCGTACTGCATCCGAGGGATGGTCCGCCGATGAGGCAGGCCGACAGGCACATCAGCAATCGTGTCCAGCGGCGACGGCGGGATCTGCGCGTCACTCGCCGATCATCTCTTCGCGAGTCCCGAGTGGGACTTCGTTGCCGTCGGCGTCGCGTTGTGGTTGCCCGTCCGAATCGACTCCCCATACATGGTCTCTGCTGATGATGTAGCTGTCGCCTGGGTAATCCTCGGCGGCGATTCCGTTCCAGTCGCCTTCATGGCCGCCTTGTGTCCAGTGCTCACCGTTTTCATCGACTGGCGGGTTCGGATGCGTATGGAACTCGCCAACGACTTCGCGACCATTGTAGCGGCCGTCTTCGTCGCGCGGTGGCGGCGCGATTGAAGCACCTTCGCCGCGCGGCCAGCGTTCGACGTCGTAACTGCCGTCTTCGTTGCGGACGATGTAACCACCTTCTTCATGGCGGTTATCCGGGTCGTCGGCTTGTGAGTCGGCCCATGCCTCGCGCATCCCCTCCTGCACGGCCGGATCATCGATCGGCTTGCGCTCTTCCTTGGGTGGCGGCGATTGTTTGTCTTGCTTGTCTTTGGTCCGCTCTTCTTTCGTTTTCTTGTCCTTCGTGGCTTTCGCGCCGGCCGCAGCCCCAGCGGCTCCTCCGGCACCTGCGGCTCCTCCACCGCCGCCTCCGCCGGAGTCGCCGATGAGCACGGTCGGGTGGCCCATGGCGATCGCATCCGGGCCGCCGACGGCTTCCATGACCTTGTCGCCTTGCCGTGATGCGGGGAGGTTATTGATGAGCACCGACTTGCTGCCTTGAGAGACCATTCCCGGCCCGTGCGGTGGGATCGGCGTTGGAATCGGGCAGATGTGCATGTCCGCCATACCGCCGATCGCCGAGAAGACGGCGCTGGCTGCGGCGGCCGTCGCGGCCTTGATGCCTTCGGTGTACGCCGTGTTCGCTGCGGGCTGACCGCCGGGCACTGCCGAGGCGGCCGTCCACGTCCCTGTCAGCGCGGTGTTCGTGCCGTTCAGTACGCCAACCTGACTGCTGGCGACGCCGGCGGCTGAGGGGTTGCCTGCCGCCGTTGCCTGGGATGCTGCCTGAATCAGGCCCACGGAAATCTGGGCCAGGTTGGCTGCGGCGTTGGCCGGCGTGAGCACCGGCGTCGACATGAAGCTCTTCGCCTGGTTCGAGACCGACTCGACGGCGCCGCCGACCGAACTCGGGAGTGCGCGCCATGCCGGCAAGAACCCGATGAGCACAGTCGGGCTACCCGGCCCCGGGGTAAGCGGGGGGCCGTGGGACGTCATGTCGGTTACGCGTGCTGCTGGCGGCATGGTGCCTAGATCTCCTGCTCTTCAGGCTCGTATCCGCCACTGCTGGACGCGCTCGACGATCCGACGCTGGCGGTCGCGCTGCTGTAGCTCCCCATCGGTCCCTCGGAGTCGCCGTCGTATCCGCCATCGTCGGACGGCGGTGCCGGTGGATTGCAGAATTGCGGTTCCATCATGTGCTTGCCGTCTTCGTAAAACTTGCGCATGCTCTTCCACCAACCCGGCAGTTTGTCCTTCGCGACGCCTTCGAAGTAGAACGACTCCATCTTGTCCATGCCGACGCCCGCGAAGCGCGGCTGATGGTTGATCCAGCGCAGGCAGTTGTCTCGACTCCAGAGCTGCCACAGGATCAGGCGGTTGACAGCTGCGTGCGCCGGCTCTGCGTACTTGGGGAAGAACGACTTGTCGACCATCTTCCAGAAATCGCGCGGCGAAAAGCTCTGCAGCTCGATCATGAACCAGTCCGTACCGATCATCAGCTTCTTGCGCAGCTCTTTACCCTTGTCGTCCGCACCCTCGAGCGCCTGTTTGACCAGCGGCTTGAAGACTCCCGGGAACTGATCGCGCTTGGTCGTCAGGTACGCGATGTCCGTGTACAGATTCGGGTGTCCCGGATTGGTGATCATCTCCAGCACTTTTTCGTGCCACGAGATCGGGTACGCCTGGCACCAGTTCGTCAGCCACTTGCTCCAGTCGGAGTCGTTCTCGAACCAGTGGCTACCGTAGATCAGGGCCTTGGCGCGGGCTGCCGTCTTCTTGCATTCGCTTTCGATGAGCCGCAACACGCCGCGCTTGAAAAGACCCACGAAGTCCCGCGGCGATTCGGTCCCGGCATGTTTCGGATACTCAGCACCCGCCACGTATGGGTGCAACTCCAACACTTCCTGCCAGGGTTCGAAGTAGGGTACGTCGCGCATCGGCGTCGAATACACCCCGACTTCAGCGCCAAAATGCGCCAAACACAGGCGCAATCCGGGATACTTCAGCATCACCGGCTCCCACGAGTACGGCGAGGTGGTCAGCTGGTTATAAACACAGTAGTGACCCAGGTAACTCGCCGCGTGACGGATCGCCGCATCCTCGTCGGTCTTGGAGAGCCGTTTGTATGGTCGTTTTTCAGTGTAGGTCGGCGGCCAGATCGCGGGCGCGATCGTGCCGAAGCCGTTGGGGCAGGGCACGTTGGTCGTCTGCTCGAAATCGACGGCGGCTATCGCTTGCCGGCGCAGCTTCGTGCAGGTCCACGGCATCACCATCCACCCGTCCGGCGGGAATCCTGTCGGGCTGGTGTGCACCAGTACCGGAATGTCGTTCGCGACCAGGTACTGATAGAGCTGGTCGCAGCGCTGATCGAGCGGGTCGCCGAGATCGTCACCGTACAGACGCCGATTGTGAATGGGCATCCAGCCCAATCGGCTATACAGCTTGACGCCGACGTAGGCACCGTCCGCGCCGATCGCTTTGCGGACATAGCCGATGCCGTCCGGCCGGCGCGGATCGAAGCCAACGAACGGCCAGAGCTTGCCCGGGCGTTTCTTGCACGCCTCGGCGACCTTGCGAATCACGGTTGCCCAATCGGAACCCCGGCGCGGATACCAGACGTACTCCTTCTTCATGCTCTTGGCGCTGCCCCCGTAGGAGTAATACTCCTCCTCGCCGAACGAGCTTTCGGTCGCCTTCAAGGGCGCACCGATACGTGAGATGTTCGACTTCATGTCCGATTGCAGCGGGACATAACCCATGTCGAGCACCAGCGAGACCGCGGCGGCGATCCGTGGGCGCTTGCGCTCGCCGCAATAGTGTTCGAGGCTATCGATGAGCTTCTTTGCGAGCCGTTTGTCCGGCGACGCGTTGTAGTACAGGAAGCTGGCCCCGGTCCCGCGACCGATTCCACGGGTCAGGAGCCGCAACTCCGTCTGTCCCGAGACGCTCTTGCCGCCCAGGTGCGCGTGCGAGTCGATGATCTCGATTTCCTCGGTCGTATCGACCGTATTGTGCTCGGACCCCTCCGACGTTGTACGTCGGAGTGCCGTCACCGTCCGGAGCGGCTCTTTGCCCTTGCCCTCGACTTCTTCTGAAGTGCTCGTCTCATCTTCCGGGACGATCGCGACCTCGCTACTCGACCAATCGGAGGGACCGTCGCCGTGGTACATGCCGCGACGGTAATCGTCACTTTCCTCTTCATCCGTCGGAGGGCCGCTGATGTATTCGTCTTGAGGCTTTTCCATTGATCTCGCTCTACCTCTCTTGGTCGTCGTCGTCCGCGCCGCGTGAGTCGATCGGCAATCAGCCGCCGAACACCTCTCGGATCCGGGCACGTGTCTTCTCGTCCGGCTCGCCGGTCACGTCGAGCGCCTCGTCCTGCTGGAACTTGATCAGTGCCTGCTTTGTCGGTTCATCGAGTTCATCCGTAATCTGTTCGATCGGGTAGCCCAGTGCCCGCAGCCGTTGCTGAACTCCGCGGATCTCGCTGAGCGGCGCCATCTCACCCAGTTCGAACACGTACTCGCGCTGGTTGTCGCCTTCGCCGACGAGCAACTCGATCTTGTCGGTCTTGCCCGGAATCGGGAAGCTGACATTCCCGTCGGCGTCCGTGGTGCCGTCAGGGCCGGGCTTGTGGTCGATCTTCACCTTGTACGGCTGATTGCACAGTGCTTCGCCGTCGGCCATGAGTCGCACGTGGAACTTCGCCGGTTCGCCGAGGCGTTTGAAGCGGTGACGTGCTTCAGCCGGTACCGATACGTCTTTTCGACGTTTGTCGGGAATCGTCAATCGGTCGCCGGGCAGGAGCACATTGGGATCCACCCGGGTCTCCTTGACTTCCTGATTCGCCGGCTCGTTCCAGATCGTCTTCCAGAAGTAGCCTTTCTCGTTTGCGACGCTGGAAACGCAATCGCCGCTACGGACGATGTAGTCGCCTTGGCCGACCGGACCGCCGGGTTCCTCGGGCTGTTCGCCGTTCTCGTTATCCTGCGTAGCCGACGGCTGACCGGCCTTCTTGAGCCGCTCACTGAACGCGTCCTGCGGGTCGTTGCCGGCCGTTTGTTGGACCGCCGACGCTTGTTCCTTGGCGGCCTTGGCCTTTTCCATTTCGGCCGCCAACCGTCGACTGATGTCATCCGAACCGATTCCCATGGTCTTCTCCGATGCGGGATGCAGCGTCTAGGAGACCTGCTCCCACGCCTCCTGATCCAGATTGGGGAAGCTGACGTCGACCGCTTCCGGTTTCAGCAGACGGATCCGGGCTTGTCCCTTCGAGTTGAGGTATCCCTTGATGACCTTGCCGTCCTTACGTGTGACTTCGTAGTATTCGTTGGCCCATGGCTGACCATCTTCGTCGACCATCTCGATCTCGACCCAGGACGTGAGCAGTTCCTCCTCTTCGACCTCACGGGTCGGCGTGACCGGGTCGATGCCACTGAGCGCCTTGATCGTCTGACCGGCCTTGGTGTAGGTGACGTCCTTTCCGGGCTCGACCTTCTCGGCGGTCCCTGCCTCTTCGGGAGCGGTCAGCGCGACTGCCTGGCCGCTAGCGCCAGCGCCGCCGCTGTTGATCTTGACCATTGTGCCCAGAATCGTGACGCCGCTCGGGTCGATCTTGACGAGGTTGCCGCCGCACTTGAGCGTGATGCCGGCGGTCGACTCGAGCACCATATCACCGGTGGACTTGATGTAGAGCTTGCCGCCGACATCCTGGCTCATGTTGGAGCCGACCTTCAAACCGTAGTCGCTGGTGATTTCGGTGAAGACGCTGCCGCCGACCTTCTGCAGTTGATCGAGCTTGACCTCGATGTGGCTCTCGTCCTTGCAGTACTCGTACTTCTTGCCCGTTGTATGCACGTGGTAGTCGCCGCCGGTCGTGTCGAGGCGGTTGGCGCGCACGTGGATGTCGAGCTGCCGCTGCGCGTGCAGCAGGAGCTGTTCCTTGCCCGAAGCGTCCTCGAAGCGGATTTCGTTGCTTCCCTTGCCTTTGGACGTGTTGGTCTTGATCGTGCTCTTGGTCTTTTCCTTCGGCAGCGCATAGGGCGGCATCAGGTCATTGTTGAAGACTCGGCCGACAATCAACGGATGGTCGGGGTTGCCATTGAGGAAGTCGACGACGACTTCCTGGCCGACCCGTGGCAGGAACATCATGCCGTACTGCCCGCCGGCCCAACCCTGGCTGACGCGAATCCAGCAAGAGCTGTTCTCGTCGAGCACGCCTTCGATATCCCAGTGGAACTGGACTTTCACGCGCCCGTACTTGTCGGTGTAGATTTCCTCACCGGTCGGTCCGACAACGAACGCCGTCTGCGTGCCGTGGATCACCGGTCGCGGCGTCGTTCGTTGCGGGCGAAACACGATGTCGCCGGGCATCGTGAGCAATTCGGCCGTGTAGGCGGCGCCCTCCGGGCTTGCGGCCTCTTCGGTTGCTTGGGTTTCCTGCCCGCGATGGAAGACGCGGACGATCGTGTATTCCTTGTCGTTCAGCGTCTCGTTGGGGTGCTCCTTGAGCGTGAATCGAAAACCCGGCGTGCAACCACGGACATTGCCTTCCATCTCGTGCACGAGCCGTCCGGCCTGATATTGCTCGAGCCGGACTTGCGAAAAGTGGCCTCCAGCGCCCTTCTCGTCGTAGAGCCCGACATAGTCGTAGTCGATGAAGCTGGTTTGATCCGCCGCCGCGGAAGCGGCCTGCATATCCTGCTGCGGCTTCTGAAAGTTGAAGTCGCGCAGTGCCACGTTGCCGATCTGCAGCTCCTCACGCATGCGGACCTTGTGAATCTGCTCGGTGAACGGATCTTCGGAGATCAGGCCGCTCGGGTCTCGGTAGGGGAACTCGGCGCCGACCGGGTTCGCGACGTGCGCGGTCACGGTATCGCCGAACACCATGACGTGTTTGCCGTCCTTGTGTTCGTAGAAGAAGAAGATTCCTTCGTCTTCCATCAGTCGCTTGACGAAGTCGTGCTCTGACTCGCAGTACTGGACGACGTATTCGCGCGCCACATACTTGCCCTGGAGCGCAAAACGGAACGCGTCGGACGGAATGCCGGCGTCGGTCAGTACCTTCTTGATGATTCCCGGCACGGTCATGTCCGGGCAGTTGTGTTCCTGGAAGATCCGGCTGCGCTTACGCTGGGTCAGCTGCCATTGCAACGGGACGATGATGGCCACGTAATACGTGTATTGACCTGATTCACCAGTTCGCTCGAACGAGCGGACCATGCCGTTGATTTCGCGGATGCCGTGCTGGCCGGTGATCGTCAGTGAGCAGCCTTTCCCGATCACGCTGTCGAACGCGATCTCCGGACCGGCGACGGCCAGTTCTAGCCGCAGCTCAAACAGCTCACTGATCGCTTCAGTCCCTTCGAACGCGACAACCCGCAATGCCTCGTTCTCGTGGCTACCGACCTTGAAGAGGAAGTCGGCCATCTTGGCAGAGCGCGCAACTTCATTCGTGGGCATCGGCTGCTCCTGTACGCAGGGAATCCATGATGAAGATCATTGTAGACCGGGGGTGCAAAGGGCGGGAGCCCAATCGTTTATAAGCACCCGCAAGCCGAAGGTCAAACTGGACAGCAAACATTCTTGCCTCTCCATCATCTCCCCCTGGCATCTCAGGTCACTCATGTGCGGGCTAGCGCTTGAGGAAGTACTCCAGCAGGTCCCAGCCACGGTCCACATGCAGCTCACCGACCGCTGCGGTGGCCTCGTCGAATGTGCCGCCGCGATTCGACTCGATCCCCGCACCGCTCATCACGAAAGGGATTGGTTCCGCTTCGTGTCGGCGTGTCTGAACACTCGTCATGCGGTCGGGCAGCAGCATGAAACGCCACGCGTCGTGCATGGCCAGCCGATCCAGCAACGGTGCCACGAGATCGCGTTCCAGGTGCTCCAGGAACGCTACCTTTCCCGCGACGTCGCCCGCATGACCGGTCTCGTCCGCACCCTCCACCTGGACGAAAACGATATCGTACGCCGACAGCGCCTCAGTGGCGCAGTCTCGTTTGGCCGCGAGGTTCGTATCGGCCAGGCCGCTCGCCCCGGCAATGTCCGGGGTCGCGAGCCCGATCAGTTTGCCGCAACCGCGCGCAACCGCCGTCCCGGCGACGATACAGCCCCGGAGCCCGTACCGTTCCGAAAACGACGGGGCTACGGGCAGGCCGCCCGCGCCATAAACCCAGACGCCGTTGGCCGGGTTCTCGCCCAGATCCTTGCGGACCGTATTGATGTCATGGGCATCCAGCACGGGTACTGCTTCCCAAACGAACGAGCGCAACGCTGACGCGTCGCGGCCACCGGGCAGAAAACGCTTGACCTTTCCGTTCAGCGCGAGCTGCGGCGAGTACAGCCGAAGCCGCGCGTCGGGCCGGAGCCCTTCCATGAAAGCGGTGTGTCGGTGCCGATCTCCCGCGATCAGCTCGATATTTTTCTCACGGGCCAGGGGTTGTAGCGCCTCGAGCAGGCCGCGGCCCTCGGTTTCCGTCAGGTGCCCCACGGCAAGGTCGGAGAGCATTCCCTCCGCGATCGTGACCAGGTCGCATCGCAGGTACAGGCCATCGCGCGCCTCCAATCCCCGGCCCAACGCCTCGAGGGCACCGCATCCCGCCACGTATTCACGCGGGTCGTACCCGAGTGCCGCCAGGAGCGTGATTTCTGCCTCGACCGCGTCCGGGTCAACGAACATCGTGGCCGTACCCATCCGACCGGTCAGCGAGAGACGGTCGAGCAGCGGGGTTTCCGCGGCCTGCAACGGTGTACGACCATCGAGGTCGGCGCAGGGGTAATCGCTAATGCCGGAGGGAATGATGACCAGATATTTCATGCCTACCGCTCGCCCGTTACCCAGAGATACTCGGAGACTCAGACCGAATCCGGACCCGGCACTTGCTGACCGCGTCGCGCGGGACGCGCACCCGGTGGGCCGAATCCGCTCGACTCAGTGTACTCGATCCCGGCGGCAGCTGGATGCAACGCGCGCGTTGCCGTCGGCGGGTCTTCGCTGGTGCCGACGTCGTGACGCTGATGTGGGGGCGGGTCTAGGGCAGGAATTGGTTGAGTCGCTCGGCTCGCGGCAGGCCTTGCGGCGTCGTGGGGACTGCTCGCGCCGGGACGCCGGCGACGCGCGCGCCCTCGGCGACATCGCGAATGACAACGGCACCGGCACCGACATAGCTGTCGGCGGAAATGCAGCGGCCGGGGATGACGCTGGCCCCGACGTCGAGGATGGCCCGGTCGCCGACCTGAACGCCGCCGGCCAGTCGAACCGCTGGGTGCAGGAAGACACCCTCGTCCAGCACACAGTCGTGCTCGACGATCGCGCCGGACGAGATTACGGACAATGGGCCCACGCGTGCGTGCACACACACGATCGCCTTCGGGCCAACGATGCAATGTGGAGAGATCAGCGCATTGGCGGCGATCACCGCGGTCGGGTCGATGATCGACGCCCAGCGGAACCCGGTGTCCCGCATGAAGGTCGCGATCACGGTCCGGGTATGGTTGTCGCCGATCGCGACGACGGCATCGGTCACCCCTTGCTCGTGGAGCCGTGCGCTGACCTCGAAGCCGCCGAGGACGGGGACGCCTTCGACCACGTCACCGATTCGCGCCGGATCGGAATCGAGAAAGCCGACGGGCTCAAACTGCTGGCCCCGTCGAACGATGTCGAGCACGAGTCGCCCGAGCCCGCCTGCACCATAAATCGCAAGTTTCCGCATATACCAAATATCGACCCGATCCGCTGCCCAGGTCCGCAAAAGCCGATACGATGTCTACGATCCGGGGAACAAAGTTTCAGGAGGCAACGCCATGACGGCAAAATTTGCAGTGCTGGCTCTCGTGTTCGTGTTCTGGCCAGGCCCCCAGGAATCTCCTCCGAAGGAAAACCCGCCCGCGTCCCAACCGGTGCGTTCGGCTCCACCGGCCCGTCGGACGCCGAAGCAGGTCGAGATCCTGCAAAACCTTTTGCGCGATCGCGAGCGGCCTGCGCCAATCGTTTCCCACCACACCAGCGACAAGGGCCTGGTTCCGATTCCCGGCGCGCGGACTGCGGAAGGTGGTCGGCCGCTGATCCTCGAAGGACGGACCCTGGTCGAGCGAAGCGGTCGACTCGTGCTCGAGGACGGCACGTCGTTCTTCGTGCTGACACTCGAAGGAGAGAAGGAGCCGCGCAAGATGCAGCTGTTGCCGTGCGAGTTGCTGGAGGCGCTGGAGCGCGCCGCGGCGACCTCCACGTCCAACGAGTTCGTGATTTCCGCCGAAGTGACGCGTTATCGCGGCGCGAACTACCTGCTGCTGCGAAAAGTGCTGCAGCGCGTCGGTAACGGCAACCTCCGGCCGTAAGCTGGGTCATCAAGGGGGTTTCGGGAAAAAAACGGTAAAAGCGGTCGCCATTTGTCTCCCTGGTGTAGTTTTCATCAGACTACAACATGCTGAATCCCTGATCGCCGGCGACCCCTATATATGTACATGCTTTCGGGAATCCGCAACTTCTTTACCCCAAATTACGGGACGACTTGGCAATCCTGGGAAAATAGCGCTGGTATTCTAGACAGTTCGGGTTTATGGTGACGCTCGCTTGTGGTGTTCAGGCTGCCGCAAGGAGGCCAGTCGGGCATCACCGGCATCGACACACAGGGACGTCTGTCGGTGCCTTTGACATGTGAATAAGGGCGGATCAATACCGGCGGGATCTTTCTCCAGCCATCAAGGACGGATTTATTAATTAGATGATTCCTATACTTTGATGGCCCCTCGCTCGAAACCCAACCCCCTCCTCCTGGAGAAACCGGCCGACCGATCCGCCCTTCTTCTCCTCTTCTTAACCCCTCACAATGCCTACGAACCACTCAGCTCGCATCAAGCATTGCGCGCATCCAATCCGCCGACACCGCGCCGCACCGCCCGGACCCAGCCATAAGCGGCCGCCACCGCCAGCATCGGCAGCACGGGCAGGTGGTATCGGCTCTGGGCTTCGTAGAACAGGTGCACGCCCCACAGGTACACCACGAACGCGAGTACGGGCCAGAACAGGTGCACGTTCTCGGTGGTGCGGTAGCGGAGCACACCCCAGGCCAACAGGGCCACGAGGGTACTCCACGCCGTATTGATGATCAGCTTGAGTGCCTGCTCGACGCGCGGCGGTAAGCGGTCGGCGGAGACGGTCGCCATCACCGTAGACGATGTCCCCCATAGATAGGCCGCCTTCGGCAGCTGGATCGCAACGAAGCGGAGCGGGTCGTTGCGGATGTAGTCCCATCCCTTCTGCCATAGGATTCGGTCGCGCTGGTACTCGTTCACGTCGGCGGGGAACGGGGGAATCGGCAGCGACAGGCCGGTTGCGTCGGGGTTGTTTGCGATCCAAAGGCCGACGCCGCCCGAGGTGGTCACGGGAATGATCTCGTGGAACAGCCGGTAGTTGCGAACTGTCCAGGGGCTGATGACGGCCAGCATGAGGGCGCCGATCAGTGCCGCGCGGAGCAGGGCCTGTTGCAGCCGCAGCCCGTATGCGAGGTACGTGGCGAGGTAGAGGCCCGGGAGGAATAGACCGATCGGCTTGAGATAGAGGCCGAGGCCGCTCAGCAGTCCGATCGCGACGGTATTGGTCCAGTGATGGTGCTCGGGATGTCGGCGCAACAGGAGCCATACGCATGTCAGGAATATCAGCGCCAACAGCGGATCGTAGCCGATGGTGGTGGCGTACAGTGCGAGGCTCGGAAAAAACGCGATCGTAGCGCCCGCCGCCCGCCCGACGGCCTCCGAGCCGACCCGGCGCCCCACGCCGTAGGTGAGCGCGGCCAGGCCCGCACCGATCAGGCAATTGACCAGTTGCGCCGCGCGAACGGATGGCCCGAAAAGGGCGTAAACCCCCGCGAGCCAGAACGCCATACCCGGCGGATAGTACGCCGACGGACCGTAGCCCTCATTGTTCAGAATCCGCAATGCGGCTTCGTGCGCGTATCGGTGGTCGTTTACCGGCTCCTGCCCGAAAGCGACGATACATGCCAGCCGCACACCGAACGCGACGACCGCCAGCAGTCCGACGAAGTACGCGGGTCGCAGGAGGTTCAGCACGACGAGCAGCCGTGAGGCGATCCGTGGGCGCGTAGCAAACCATGCCGCTGCCGCACCGCCGAGCACGGGTGCGTAGCCCGCCAGCATCTGCTTGTAGGCCGGAAACGACAGCACGCCCCAGATCAATGTCAGGGCCAGCAGTCCGGAGAAGAGTCGTTGCGTCAACAGCAGCGTTGTCGCAATGCCGGAACGGACCCCGCTCGGAACCGGGGTCGCGCTGGGGACATGCGTCAGGGTCGGCGCATTCATCGCTCGCACGCGGGAGCCGGATTGTCGGATCGTTTGTTCGTGGTCGTCGACGGGTGGGACGCGGCCGGGTTTGGCAGCGTACTGTGCGGGTTGCGGGCACAGATGACGACGTTCCAGCACATCCGCTGCAACCAGGGGATGCGTCTGAGCAGCCAGTTGTCGATCCGGGACAGGCGGGTGTACGAGCGTGCCAGGCGATCGGCCTCGAGGATGATCTTCTTCCAGTACCGTTCCTTGCTGGGATGAACACGTTCGATGACGAAGAACCGCACGAAGATCCACAAGCTTGCAAGCCAGAAGCAGCGATGCTCGACGTCGCCGAAGTAGTCGCGGAACGCATCCACGTCGTGGATCGAGAGTGGCGTCTCGTCCTCTGTACGAACGGCGGAAGCGATTCGTCGGTAGATGTTGATCAGCGGATTGTGTCGCAGCGGATCCCATGATACGAAGCGCCCGTCGGGGCGAAGCACGCGACAGATTTCCGGCAGTGTGCGGCTGAGGTCGACATGGTGCAGGAGGTTGGCGGTGTAGACGATGTCGAACGCGCCGTCGGGAAACGCGAGCTGCTCGCCGCGCGCCTGGACGCAACGGACTTGTACGCCGTGCCGGTACGCGACCCGCCGCGTCACTTCGAGCATGCCGCTCGACAGGTCGGTTGCGGTCACCTCCGCGCCGCGCAGCGCGAAATAGGTGGCGGCTTCACCGGCTCCGCAGCCCAGGTCCAGCACGCGCAGGCCGCGTACGTCGCCGAGCCATCGCATGATGTGGGCGTTCTCGGGGGCGGTGCACGCCTCAAACGACGCGATGACAGGTACGGTCGACGGATCGATCGCTTTGCCCCATTCGTCGTGGAAGCGCTCTTCGTTGTCGTAGTCGATCGTCCGCTGCGGCAACGTCTGGGGCGCTGCCGGCGCGGGCGGCGCGATGGGCGGCCGTTCGAGCGCCGCAGGGGCGTCGACGGTTGCGAGCTCTTCGATTGCGGCTTCGTCATTGCGGGTATCGAGCGCCATAGCTTTCGTCCCTGTGTCGGTGTTTCGGCAGGGACGCATCGGCGCGAAGCACGGACGGCTTTAGCACGCACTATCGGACGGCCATAAAACGCTGCTTATCGTCCGGTCCATTAATCCATCGCGCTGCGCAGACCGAAGGAGGGGGAGAGGTACCTCTGCATCTCGGTATCGTGCGGGAGCGCAACGGAAATGCCGTCGGAGCAGAACGAAACGACGATCGAATCGGTCGAATGGGCGCCGCTCGGCGAGATCGAGGCGCGTTACGGATTGGACGCTGATGAGCAGGTCATTATCGGCCTCGACGCCCGCAGCATCTTCATGCCCAGGCCGCGCGGCATCGGTCGGACGCTGCTCGACGCATATCGACGCGTGCCCGAACTCGCGCCGAAATGGCGCTTCCATCTCTATCATCAGCGGAACCCGACCGACCTGCCCGATAATCACGACGCGACCGCAATCGGCCGCAAAGCGCTCGCTGACCATTCGAACGTTCGGCTGCGGAAAATCGACATCGTCGGCGACCGTTTCGACACATGGTTTCAGGTACGGTTGCCGCTCGCGCTGCTGGGCGATCAGGTCGATCTGATGCACTTCCCGGCGAACGCCGCCCCGGCGTGGTGTCCGGTGCCGTACGTTGTCACTGTCCACGATCTGCTGCCACTCGAGATCGAGAACGAAGTCATGCCGATCGATCGGCGACGGTTCCAGCGCGGTCTCGAGCGGGCCGTGCGGCACGCGGCACACTTCATCGTTCCCTCCGCCGCCACGCGTACCACGCTCTGCGAAATGTTCAGCGTCGACCCGGAGCGCGTTTCGGTCGTGCCCTGGGCTCCCGATACAGCGATCGATCCCCGAGAGCGCGGCGGGGACGAGTCTGACGATATCGCCAAGATCCGAGCCTGCTACGAGCTGGATCGTCCGTGGCTGGTTAACTTTGCCGGTAGCGTCAAACGGAAGAACACGAAGGGGCTGCTGACGGCGCTGGCCGCGCTGGACCGCGGGCGACGGGCGCGATTCGAACTGCTGCTGGTCGGCTGCGAGCCGCGCGCGTTCCGAGAGACGATCCAGGCCGAAGTCGAGCGGCTCGGGCTCGAGGACTGTGTACGCATTTTGGAGTTCCTGCCGCACGAGGACCTCCCGGCCCTGCTGCGCGGGGCGCGGGGACTGCTGATTCCGAGCCTCAACGAGGGCTTCGGTCTGCCGATCGTCGACGCCCAAAGCGCTGGGACGCCCGTGTTGGCCGCCGACCGTCCGGTGATGCGCGAGGTCGCCGGCGATGCGGCGCTCTTTTGCGATCCCGTCGACCCCGATTCGATCGCGAACGGGATCGTCGATCTGCTGAACGACGACGTGGCAAACGATCTCGTGGAGCGCGGCTACCGCAACGTCGAGCGGTACAGTTGGGACCGGACGGCAGAGGCATTGGTCGCGGTCTATCGGCGTTGCCTCCGAGGACTGCGCACCGTGCAACCCGCAGCGGTCGAGGTCGGCGTATGAGCGAGACCGGACCGCGCGTGCTGATCGTAAGCCATCATGAGCCGTGGCCTCTGCATCACGGCGGGCGCTTGCGGCTCTATCATTTCATGCGTGAGCTGACCGCCCGTGGCGCATCGGTGACGCTGGCACTGCCGGCCCCGGCGGCGCACACCGACCACTACCCTCCTGGCGTGCAGTGCGTCACATGGGCCGACGTTGCTTGTACGACGGCGGATTGCGATTTCCTGACGCGCTGCTTTGAACGACATTTCGGCGCCCATCGACGACGCGACCATTGGCTGCGAATGAACGCCACGCGCGCGCGGTTCGATGTCGCGCTGCTGTCCGGAGCGACGATGGGACTTGCTGCCCGGCACGTAAGCGTGCCGGTGGTTTGGGACGTCGTCGACGAACTGGTGCTGACGACATTGCGAACGGCTGAAGTGGAGCCTTGGCATCGCCGCCCGTCGATCTGGAAGCGCGGAGCGCTCTATGCAGCGTTTGAGTGGCGGTGCGCCGCGCACGTCGCGGCGGCCGTCTTCAGTGCTACGACAGATGCATCATACGCCCGGCGGTGGCTGGGAGCGGGCGCACAGGCAGTCGCCATCTCGAATGGCGTGGACTTCGACTACTTTGCACCACAGCCTGACTCCGCGGAAAGCGAGACGGTGCTGTTTTTTGGGGCACTCGATTTTCTGCCGAACGTGGACGCCGTGCGGTTCTTTACGGCTGAGGTCTGGCCGCAGCTGAAACGCGCGCATCCAGGCCTCCGGTTCCAAATCGTGGGGCGTGATCCCGTGTCCGCCGTGAAGGCGCTGGGCCGCGTGGCCGGTGTGGAAGTCGTCGGCGCGGTGCCGGACGTCAGGCCGTACATTGCAGGATCGCGTGTCGTGGTCGTCCCGACGCGGCTTGGTGCGGGGGTGAAGAACAAGATCCTGGAAGCGTGTGCGCTCGAACGGCCCGTGGTTGCGTCCAGTCGGGCGCTGGCGGGGCTGACGGTGCGCCGCGGCGTTGACGTCTGGCAGGCCGACACGCCCGCGCGCTGGACGGCGACTGTCAGCGCCCTCGTCCGCGATCCGAACCGTCGGGACCTGTTGGGGAAGGCTGGTCGGCGTTGGGTGCGCACCGCGCACGCGTGGGCGGATGCCGGCCGTCGGATGACGGATCTGCTCGCGGAAGTGAGCGGCACTTCGTTTGACGCTATGCCGGTTGGTTCAGTCGTCGGATCGCGCTTCCGAGCGTCGTCACCCGACGCCGGGCACCAGGCACACGTTCGGCCGCCCGCCGAAAGGGCCGACGTTGGACAATTCGTCGAGGGTGAGGTGACCGGATGCCGTTGACGGCACTGGCGTTCTGGATCGTCTACATTTCCGGCGTCATCGGTGCGGTGATCAACCCCGTCATCGGGGTTTGCCTGTACCTGTTCGTTTACCACTTGAACCCGGAGAGTCAGTGGTGGGGATCCACGGTCGCCTCCACGGGGCTCCGCACTTCGCTGGTGGTTGCCGGTGCGACGTTCGTCGGGATCGTCCTGCGCCGGCCGCGGTTCGTCGGCGGCGGTTACCAGTTCTCCTTTCCAATGGTGGTGATGTCGGCGTTTCTAGCGCTGGCGTTGCTGTCGCTGTCCTGGTCGGGCGCTGACAACAGCCGCGGCTATTACCTGGCGGAAAAGACGACGAAGGTCTTCATCTTCCTGCTGTTGATGATCCGGGCCGTACAGACGCCAGAACAGTTTCGGTGGGTCGTGGGGGCCTGGATTCTGGGGGCAACCTACATCGGCTTCCAGGCGTGGGGCAATGTCGGCACGTATATCGCGGGGCGGCTTTCCGGAGGTCTGGGAGGCGGTGACTTCGCCGAGTCGAGCGATCTTTCCGTGCATCTCGTGGCGACGCTACCGCTGATCAGTGCGCAGTTCTTCGTCACCCGATACACCTGGGTGCGAATCGCGATGCTGGTCAGTGGTGCGTTGACGGTCAATGCAATCGTCCTTACCCGCACGCGCAACGCGATCTTCGGCATCAGCGCGATCGCGCTCGTTTCGATCTTCGCGCTACCGCGCGGCTATCGCGTCAAGGGCCTGGTGGGTCTCGTAGTTGCCATGCTGTGCGCATTCCATCTGACGGACCCCAACTGGTGGAAACGGATGAACAGCGTCCAGGCCTACCAGACCGACTATTCCGCGGTCTACCGGCTGCAATACTGGGGTGCGGCGATTCAGATGAGCATGGATCACCCGCTTGGCATCGGGCTCGGCCGATTCCACGAGCGGGTACAGGACTACGTGAGCGGACTCGACGTTCATCGCAGCGCCCACAGCACGTACTTCGAACTGCTCGCGGAGTTGGGGATCATCGGCTTGTTCCTGTTCCTATTCGTGTTGGCGTTGACCTTGTTTCGGCTCAGCACGTTACGGCGGTTTGCCGACCACGCCCGACGCGATCTCGTCGACGAGCCGGATCGCCGGATCGCAACCTATCTCGGCTGGCAGGCGATGGCCGTGCAAACATCACTCGTCGGCTACATGGCATGCGGCGTCTTCGCGACGCGAACGTGGGCCGAGGATTTGTGGCTACTGCTGGGATTGGCCGCGTGCCTCGAAAACGTTGCGCACGGGCTCCAGCATCGCTGGCGAGCGAAGCTCCCGGAGAAGCACCCGGTGGCCCGCAAACGGCTGCTGCCCTTGCTCTCATCGGAGGCGACCGCATGAACGCCACCACCATGTCCGACGCGTTGCCGACGGCATTGCGCCCGACCCGCCTCGGTCAATGCGCATTAATTCTGATTGCCCTGACCGCCGGGCTCAACGTGGCGTTGATCAATCCCGTCCGGAACTACCTCCTCGACTTCCGCGTCTACTATGCCGCGGGCCGCGCGGTTGCGCTGGGGGTCAATCCCTATGACCAGCAGGCGATCTACGACGCCGTCCCGTTGCCCGGCAACCAGCCGATCATGCCCTATCTCTATGCGCCACCGACACTGGCGATGTTCCGCGCTTTCGCCGAACTTCCGTACCCGATCGTCCAGCTACCCTGGTGCCTGTTGCAGTTCGGATGCGCCGTCGCGGCGTTCGTGATTTTGCTGCGCACGCTTCATTGCCCACTGGGATCGCTCGTGTCCGTCGTGCTGGCGTGGGTCGTGGTGCAAAGCGGCTCGTTCACACAGCACTTCAAATGGGGCCAGATTGATTGGCTCGTCGTATTGCTCATCACCCTCGCCTGGCGCGGCCTTGTGCATCGCAAGCAGACGAAAGCCGGAGTATGGCTGGCGCTGGCCGGCGTAACGAAAGTCGTGCCCTTCGGCCTGTTACTGCCGCTGATCGTCGCTCGTCGCTGGCGCACGACGTTCATCACGATAGCGACCGGCGCGATCGTGATCGCCGCCGGCTGGTTGTGGATCGGATTCGAGAACAGCAAGGGTTGGCTCGCCCACCTCGCGACGCAGTCGAGCGGAATGCAGACCCTGACGACCGCCGAGAACATGAGCCTGCACGCGCTGGTCTACCGCGCATTCGTCAGCTTTGCCGACACCAAAGTCCAGACGACCGCGTGGGTTGAGTTGGGGCCGACTGTCGCGCGCTTCGTTGCCTGGACGCTGGTCGTTGTCGTCGTTGCGATTGCTACGACGTGGGCGCACCGCATGCGCCGGCGAGTGGATGACGCCATGCTTCTGGCAGCATTCGTTCCCGTCGTCCCGTTGATCATGAAGGTCACCTGGTTGCACCATGGCGTCGTGCTGCTCATTCCGTTTGCAGTTGCGCTCGTGCACGTGGCGCGCCGCGAGCGTCCGTCATCCATCGACCTGCTGTGGCTCGGGGCTGCACTGGCCGCGTATGTCAACTGGCCGCTGCAACAGTTCTCGGTCCAGCTTCCATCATCCTACGCGCACCTCGTTGCGCCGAGCATGACCTACTCCGCCTTGTTGCTGTGGGGGTTCATGCTCTGGCGTGTGCCGCAGCTTGCCGCTTCGTCACCGGCGGAGCGACCCGTGGCCTACGACGCCGTCGCGCCGCTATCGAATGTTGCGAGCGCTGTCGGACTGTCCGCTTCTTGAGGTCGAGCCGGTCATGCGGATTGCCCTGATGATCGAGCATCTTACCGGCGGTGGCGCCGAGCGGCTCGTCGTGGAACTCGCGCGTGGGCTCGCTCGTCGGCACAACGTGTTTGTCTACGCATTGCGCGCTGCAGGTGTGCCGATCGCTCCGTTGCGTGACATCGGGATCACCGTTCGAGAAGCCCGAACGTGCCGCGGCGATTGGGGTTTATTGCCGCGACTCGTGCACTGGATGCGAACCGATCGGGTCGACCTCGTTCACGCTCACAACAGCGCAGCCGCCGTCTGGGGTTGGGGTGCTGCACGGCTGTGTGGTCGGCCGCTCGTGCAGACGCGGCACGGACTGCTGCTGGGACAACCCTCGCGTGAGCGCCGACTTGCCGATCGCCTGGCCGGTGGCATGGCGGCACATACAATCGTCGCCGAGTCATTACGGGCTGCGCTAGTTCCCGCTATCGCGCGCTCGGCGATCCACGTACCGAACGGATTGACGCTCGAGCCGCAGTCGGCAACCGAGGCCCGCACGCGACTCGCGGCGCTGACGGGTACGCCATTGACCGGGCCGACGATTCTCTGTGTCGGAACGATCTGCCCGGAGAAGAATACGGTGGGCATGATCCGCGCGTTCCGACGCGTCCGCGCTGTCCTGACCGACGCTACCTTGATCTGGATCGGTGCGGCGCGCGATCTGCGCTATGTGCAGCGTGTCGACCGGGAGATTGAGCGCAGCGGTCACGCCTCGGCGATACACGTCTGCGCGCCCCAGGTCGATGCCTGGCGATTGATAAGCGGGGCCGATGCTTTCTGCCTCCCCAGCACGACGGAAGCGGCGCCGCTTGTTCTGATCGAGGCGATGAGCCAGCAGGTCCCCATCGTGGCGACCGCGGTCGGAGACGTCGGTTCCCGATCGGCTCCGCGCCCCGATGATCTGCTTCGGCACGAACGCGACGCGCTGCTCGTGCCGCCGAACGATTCGGCGGCGCTCGCAGACGATGTGATTCAGACGCTGACGAATCGCACGGCCGCGACGCGTCGAGCCCTTGTTGCAGCGGAATCGTACCGAACGCGCTTCACCGCCGAGGCGATGACGGCTGCCTACGAACGGATCTACGCCGGGCTGGTCCATCGGCGCACACAACGCCACACACAGGCCGTTGCCGCCGATCGTCGCGCCCTGCCGCGCGTCGCTCTGCTCGGTCCGCCGCGCTCTCAGATCGGGGGCATGGTCAGCGTCGTCGACGCCTTGCTCGATAGCGATCTGGGTCGAGAATATGCGCTCGATCGTTGGTCGCCGACGTCATCCACCGCGCCTCAGGGACGTGGGAAGCGACCATCTATTGTGCGGCGTGCCGCGCGCGTTGCGGGCGCGTTGTTGCGCCATGGCCGCGACTTGTGGTCGTGGTTCAGGACGCTTCGCAAAGCCCGGCCGGCAATCGTTCACATTCACACTTGCAGCTACTGGTCATATTTTCGTAACGCGCTCGATGCACAACTCGCTACGGTGTTCGGTGCCAAGGTGATTTTGCACATCCACGGCGCCAAGTTCGACGTTTTCTGTCGCGACGCCGGGTTGATCGGCCGGGCGGCCATCGGTTGGATCGCGCGGCGTTCTGCCGCCGTGATCGTATTATCGCGGCACTGGGAGCGGACGCTACGACCGTTTCTCCCAGGCGCACATCTCGTCGCGGTGCCGAACGGCGTCCGCGTCGGCCCAGACCGAGTTTCCGCGGCGCAAACCGGCGCTGGTTGCCACTTCGTCTTTCTCGGTTTGCTCTCCGAGCGGAAGGGAATCGCGGAGTTGCTGGCGGCCGCTCAGGGGTTGGCGGAGCGGGGTGTTGAGTTCACGCTGACGCTCGCGGGGCCGCCACCATCGCCGGAGGTCGAACACCGATGGCGGGCTACAGTGGCCGACCGCGGGCTCGCCGACTGTGTGCAGTTCGTGGGTTCGGTCCAGGGCGCCGCGAAACAGGCGCTGCTGGAAGCGGCTGACTGTGTGGTGTTGCCGAGCCATCACGAGGGCTTGCCGATGGTGCTGCTCGAGGCGGGGGCCGCTGGCCGACCGTTCGTCGCAACGGACGTCGGCAGTGTGGCGGACCTGTTCGAGCATGCGGCACTCCCCGAGCCGCCAATTGTGCCCGCCCGCGACGTGGAGCGACTCGCCGCCGCCATGGAACGCTTCGCGGCCGACCCGGTGCTACGGTCTCGATGGGGCCATCGCATGCACGAGGTCGTCCGTGACCATTACTCGCACAATCGACAAGCGGCGCTCGTCGCCCGACTGTACGCAGAACTGCTCGATCGGCACCCCGCCGACCGATCCGTACCTTCGCCCCGAACGAGATTCATCGCGCATCCGCCAGGTGCTCCAGCGCCGGTCGCGACCTCGCCCGCGAATCGACCCGCCGCGCCAGGACCTCCCGCGCCGGCCGAGGTGGGATCATGATCCTTCCCGCCTGGCTCGTGCGCAACGTCACCTACCCGCTGCACGAGCGATTGTGCGGACGTCCCACCTGGTCCGAGTACCTTAGCCTTTCGCGAGTATTCGCCCGAGATCGCTCGACTGTTGACGACATCTGCCGGGAACGCCTGGTTGCCTTGCTGCAGTTCGCGGAACGCGAGATTCCGTTCTACCGCGCGTGGTTCGAGCAGGTCGGCGTCAACGCCGTCCAGGATGACCCATATCGAGCGCTGCGCCAGCTCACGCCGCTTGAGAAGGCGACTGTCCGTGATAGTCGCGATCGCATGATATGGACCGCTGTGCCCGGCGGCCCCATTCCCTACTCCAGCGGCGGAACTACCGGGGACACCCTCAAGTTCATGATCGATCGCGTGCGGCAAGCCGAGCCGCTGGCCGCAAGGATGTTCATGCAATCCCGCTTCGGCGTTCAACCCGGCGACGCCCGCGTCTACCTCTGGGGTTCCCCCATCGAACACAAAGGCGGCCGTATCAAGCGCCTCCGAGACCGCTTCCTCAACGAGCTGCTCATCGACGCGTTTCAAATGGGCCCGGAAGATTGTCGTCGACACCTCGCGACAATCCGCGAATTCCGCCCGCGTTGCATCTACGGCTACCCATCCGCAATCACGCTCCTTGCGCAGGCCCAGCTCGATTCGGGCATGCCGCCGGTCCGCAGCCTGGCGCTGATCGTCATGACCGGCGAAGAGGTGACGCGGGAGCAAATCACGCGGGCGCGCGAAGCCTTCGGCTGTCCGGTCGCGCGCGAATACGGCAGCCGCGAGGTCGGTTTGATCGCTCACGACTGCCCGGAAGGGGCCATGCACGTGCTGAGCCCGCATAGCCATGTCGAGTTTCTGTCACGTGACGTCGCGACCGAATCCGTGGGCTGGGCCACTGACGATGAACATGGCCGCGGTGAGATCGGCGAGATCCTCTGCACGACGCTCAACACCCGCGCCCAACCATTCATTCGCTATCGCGTCGGCGATGTCGGACGCTGGACCGCGGGGAACTGTCGCTGCGGGCTGCCCACGCCGACAATCGAACTGCTCGGCGGCAAGATTACCGGCTTCATCAAGCTGCCGGACGGCCGCCTTTGCCATGGCGCGGTAACGTCTCACGTCCTTCGCGAAGAGCCGGGCATCGACGCGTTCAAGACCTACCAGCACGAGGTCGACCGATTCGAGGTCCTCCTGGTCGTTAACGCCAGTTTCCAGTCGGCCGCGCTCGATCGCATCCCACACCGCTACCGGGAGCGCTTCGGTCGGAACATCCGCGTCGAGTGCCGCGTCGTCGATGAGATCCCGCCGGACCCTTCGGGCAAACGACGCTACGTCGTTTCACACGTCGCAACCTAGCACCATCCCGAATTGGGGCTAGAGCCCGCGCAAGCCATCCTTTAGAATCCGCAGCGCTAGCTGCGTTCGCTGCGCGCCGACCTGTCTGCTTTGGAGTTCGCCGATGCCAAGAGCCTGTTGGATCCCCATCTTTGTCGGACTGCTGGCCCTCACGCTGGGAACGGGGTGCAACGGCAGCACCGGCCGTTTCGACCCGGACAATCCCGACCTGGCGGACGCGATCCAGCTCGTAATGCCACGCGAACTCCGCGTGGAAGGCTTCACCAAGCCGGTCAGCTTCATCGGGGACGGCAGCGCCGACGGCCTGGAGGCTGTCGTCAAGACGCTCGACTACGGCGGCGACCCGGTCAAATCGGTCGGAACGTTCAATTTCGAGTTGTATACCATGCGCATGGCCAGTGGCGATCGCCTCGGCGAGCGACTCGCGGTCTGGAGCGTCCCGGTCCACACCCGCGACCAGCTCGAGAGTTTCTGGGATCGATTTGCGCGGTTTTACCGTTTTTCTCTCCGGATCGACGGCGCCCGACTCAAAGCCGGTCGCTACATCATCAACGCATGGCTCGTGCTGCCCAATGGCGAGCGAATCTTCGACACCGGACAATTCGAGTTCAATTACGAGGGGCAGGAGGTGCCGCCGGCGCTGGCGGCGCGCTGACGTCCGTCATCGCTCAGCCGATCGTCAACGAGCATCAGCGCCGACGACATACGAGCGCCGCAGTCGCCCAAAACCGCCCAACTGTGTCATTGTTCATTCGTTCGGGATTCCGGCTCGCGTCAGGACGACTCGAGGACGGCCGGTACCTTGAACAACCCATCATGTGTGTCGGGGGTATTGCTGAGCGCTTGTTCACGGCTCAGGCTGTCACGCGGCTCGTCGGAGCGGGTGCGATTCGTGATCGGGAGCGGGTGCGCCAGCGGTTCGATCGACTGGACGTCTAGCGCGTCCAGTTGGCGGACGTAGCTCAGCACATCACCGAGCTGAGTCGCGAATAGCCGTACTTCGTCATCGCCGAGTTTGAGCCGCGCCAGCTTAGCGATGTGACGCACCTGGTCTTCGGTGAGCGCCGCCATTGCGGTGCACCTCCATCCGACACCGGACGTCGCGGCCCATTCGCCTATGCGGCGTCCGTCTGCTCCTGCGGGCGCTGGCGACGCGGCGGCTTGGTAATCAGCCCCATCCGAATCGCTTTGGCGCTGACGCGGATCCGCACGACACGCCCGTCGACAACGGCGCGCACTTTCTGGATATTGGGCTTGAACTTGCGCTTCGTGATACCGGTTACCTTGCGACCGACGCCGCCCAGGTACTTGGCCTTGCCGCGGCGTGCAATCGAGCGGCCAGCGACGGTTCTCTTACCGGTGAATGGACATTTGCGGGCCATGCGCCACCTCGCGACCAGGGTACTCGACGCCGACACGTTCGATTCGGTCGACGCCCAATTCTTCGAGCCGAGCAGTGTAGCCCGCGAGCCAGTCGACGTCAAACCAAGCGGCGCCGGGGGCACCAGAAGGGAAGGACCAAAGGGGGCGGGGGCCAGAAGGCAGCCGGAGGGGGCCACGCGGGACGCACTGCGGGCCAGATGCGCTAGCAGGTGCACGGGACGCAGTGCTTTATGTCCGATAACATTCTGGCAGGGTGTGGCGGAAGGAGAACAGCGTGTGGCCGGTGAGAAGCAGCGGTGTGGCCGGTGAGAAGCAGCGGTGGGCCAACGAAGAGCACGGTGGGCTAGCGAAAGAAGGGTGGGGCGGGCGTCTCGCCCGCCATGCCTCGTCGCTAGTGTATCGCTCGTGTTTGGCATGCGGCTAGCCGGTGCCCCACCCTATCGTGGAGTGTGGGATAGAAGGATGCTTGTCGATTGAGCTCGCGAATGGACGTGGGTCGTGTCTCGCGTACGGGAGCTGCGCCTATCGATTTCCATTGCCGATTCGGACCCGGGTCGGCTAGACTACTCGACGGGCTGGGCCCCGCCGGGAGCGTGCTACAATCGCGTGAGGCCGTTTGTTACGTCACAAGGGAGAATATCGATGACTATTGCCCCTCGAATGTTGGCCGCACTCCCGCTGCTGCTGGTTTCGGCTGGTTTGTTTGCGCAGACCCCCGGCGAGAGGCCGCCTGCGTTCGACATCAAGGAGTGGAGGAACGTCGAAGGGGACAAGAGTGACAAGACGTTCAAGCTGTCGGAGGCCCATGGCCGGATCGTGGTCATCTACTTCTGGCGCGCGAACGATCACGGTTCGATCGAGTATCTCGACATGCTCAACGAGATCCAGCGGTTGCCCGGGACGTTCGTCATCGCGATGGCTGCGAGCAAGGAAGAAGACGTCAAGCGGGTCATGGATGGCCGCAAGAAGGAATATTCGTACGCATGGGGCGAGTCGATCATCTTCGTTGCCGAGGATTTGTTCGATGTCTCTCATTACCCGCGCGTCTACCTGATCGACCCGACCGGTGTGATCGCGTGGCGCGGCCATCCGGGTGAGTTGAAGGAACGCATCAAGGATCAGATGCGCCGTACGCCGCCGTTCGGGGCTGATCGCGAGGCCTTGAACCGCAAGTTGGCCATGGCGAAGAAGTTGATCAAGCAGCAGAAGCTCGGTCAGGCCTGGACGTATGCGTCGGAGGTGTTCGATGTGAGCTCCGAAGGCGACCTGATGAAGTCGTCCAAGGACTTGCGCAAGCAGATCCGAGAGGCTGCGGACGACTGGCTGGAGAAGGCCCGCAAGCACGTCGAGGACAAGGAGTATAAGGAAGCGGCACCGATCCTCGCCAGCCTGAAGGTCCGTTTCGAGGGGGAGGATGTCGCGTCGGAGGCCGAGAAGGAGATCTCGAAGCTGTATGCATCGCGTGAGACCAAGAAGCTCATTCGCGAGGAGGTCGACAACGTCCGCGCGATGATACTGAACGAGGGGGCTGCCGAGCTCATTACCCACAAGCGATACGTCGAGGGGCTCGAGAAGTACGAATCGGTCGTCGAGAAGTATGAGAAGACCAAAGCGGCCAAGGCTGCGAAGGCTGAGATCGACAAGCTCAAAGGGGACTCGACGATCCGCAAGCTGGTCGGCGGCCATCGTGACGAACTCCAGGCCGATCGCTGGCTGGACATCGCGGACCGTTTTGCGAGTCTCGAGATGTACCCGCAGGCCCGCGAGTATTACAAGCGGATCGTTCAGGAGCTTCCCGGAACGACTGCGGCGGATCGCGCCAAGGATCGGCTGCGGAGCCTGCCGAAATCGAAGGACAAGACCTAGGGCAAGGGCGGTTTGGGCCGATCGATCGGCCGAGCATCTTGGTAGATTACGATCACTCGTCGATTGTCGACGGGTGATTTTTTTTCTTCCGAGCGGAGCAATCGGCATGGTTCGCATTCTGGCCGCGCTCATCGTGCTGCCGTCCTTGGCCGTGCTGGCGTGGTTGGCCGCCCGCGGGCATGACGTGCGGGCCGATTTCGTCTTCGCGATGGATGAACCGCGAACGATCGACCCGCATCGCGTGAGTTGGACCGAGGAGATCCAGCTCAGCACGGCGCTGTTTGAAGGGCTCGCGCGACCCAACGCGCGGACGTTCCGGCCCGAACCGGCGGTGGCGGCCTCGTGGTCACAGTCGCGCGAGGGTCTGACGTGGACCTTTCATTTGCGACCGGATGCCCGCTGGTCGAACGGCGCTCCGCTGGTCGCCGAGGACTTCCGCTGGTCCTGGCTGCGTGTCCTGGATCCGGCGACTGCCGCGCAGTACGCACAGTTGCTCTTCGTTCTCGAGGGCGCCGAGGCGTACTACCGTTCGCGGCTCGACGACGATTCCTCGAACGATGTGGACGCGGCACGGGTCGGGATCGACGTGCCCGACGCACACACATTGCGCGTGCGGCTTGCCATGCCTTGCGCGTATTTTCTCGAACTGGTTGCGTTCGTCACGTGGGCCCCGGTGCACCGGGCGACGCTCGAGCGGGCCGGCGCTCGCGGGCAGCGCTGGATGCGACCTGCGAACATCGTCTGCAACGGGCCATTCGTTTTGCGCGAGTGGTCCTTCAAGGAGCGGATCGTACTGGAGCGCAACAGGCACTACTGGGACGCGTCCAATGTTGGGGTCGACACCATGGAAGCGTTCATTACGCCCGATCCGAACGTCGCGTTGCTGGCGTATGAGACCGGGCGTGTGGACCTCGTGCGATACGTTTCGACGGACATCGCGCGGGCCCTGATGCAGCAGCAGCGATCGGACTTCCACATCGGCGATCGTTTCGCAACCTATTTTCTGCGGGTCAACTGCCGTCGACCGCCGTTGGATGATCCGGTGGTGCGACAGGCGCTTTCACTGGCGATCGATCGAGACGCGATTTGCGCGCATGTCATGGGGTTGGGGCAGTCGCCGGCGTTCACGTATGTGCCGCGCAGCGCGTGCCGACAGATGCCGCGGAAAGACAACGCAGGCAACGTCATCTACTACGAACCGCCAACGGGACTGGGCGCGGATCTGCCCTACGACGAGCGGGTCGTTCTAGCGCGTCAGCTGCTGGCGACGACCGCCTATGGACGCGATCCGAACCGCCGACCGCTCGAGCTGGCCTACCCCCCGATCCCGGATCAGGCCAAGATCTCGGAAGCAGTGCAGGGGATGTGGGAGTCGGCGCTCGACTTGCGCGTCGAGTTACGCGTTCAGGAAGCGACCGTCCTTTCCGGCCGGATTCGTGCGCTCGACTACGACCTCGTCCGCAGCAACTGGTACGGCGACTACATGGACCCGATGACGTTCCTCGGGATGTTCACGACCGACGACGGCCAGAACCGCACCGGCTGGTCCGATCCGCGCTACGATGCATTGATCGCGCAAGCGGCACGAGAAGCGGATAACACGCGGCGGTTCGCACAGTTTCGCGAGGCGGAGCGGATTCTGTGCGAACGCGAGATCCCGATCATTCCCTTGTTCTTTCGGCGCGGCAACTTCCTGCTGCGATCGGAATTCACGAATCTCCACGATAATCCGCGCGACGTCATCTACCAGCACTACGTACAGCGCCGCGAGTGACGCGGAGGTGCGTTAGGCCTACAGCTCCGTACGCCGATGCGGTAGGATTTAGGGACGCACGAGAACGAACCATCCGGCGAACGCACCGAGAGGCGACGTGAAGCTCGCGCTGATCCAGACCAACCCGACCATCGGCGACATCGACCGCAACGTCACGAAGATCCGCGCGCGCCTCGACGAGGCGCGGGCTGCCGGCGCAACGCTTGCCATTTTCCCGGAACAAGCGATCATCGGCTATCCCGCCAAAGACCTGTTGCTTCGCACGGAACTGATCCAGGCCAATCTCGCGGCGCTCGAACTGCTTGCTTCGGAGTGTACGGACATCGCGGCGATTGTCGGCTTCGCGCAGCCCAACGACAAACCGTTCGGCCGGCCGCTCTTCAACGCGGCCGCTGTCCTGGCCGAAGGACGGGTCCAGCAAGTGATCCGCAAGCGGCTGTTACCGACCTATGATGTCTTCGATGAGGCGCGCTACTTCGAGCCCGGAGATCATCAGGCTGTGGTTACGGTTGCGGGTCGGGCACTCGGGCTGTCGATCTGCGAAGACCTCTGGTCGCGCGAAGAACTGCTCGCGCGGCCACTCTATAACATCGATCCGATCCGCGACCTCGTCGACCAGGGTGCCGAACTGGTGGTCAATATCTCGGCATCACCATACTTTCTCGGCAAGCAGGATATGCGCCGCACGTTGCTGGCCGACCACGCACGACGTCATCGCAGGCCGCTGATCTTCGTCAATCAGGTGGGTGGTAACGACGAACTGCTGTTCGACGGCGCGAGCTGCGTGGTCGACGCCGACGGTCAGGTTGTCGCACAGGCGCGGGCGTTCGATGAGGACTTGCTGCTGTTCGATACGCAGCGCGGCACCGCCGCGCGTAGCGAGACGCTACCGAAGCGGCCCGGAATCGTCTGCGACGCGCTGGTCATGGGCTTGCGCGACTATGTTCGCAAGTGCGGGTTCCAACAGGTCGTTCTCGGTCTCTCCGGGGGAATCGATTCCGCTCTCGTAGCCGTGCTCGCCGCCCGCGCGCTGGGGCCGGACAACGTGCTCGGCATAGCGATGCCCAGTCGCTACAGCAGTGATCACAGCGTTGCTGACGCCCGCCGGCTTGCGCACAACCTCGGCATCCGGCTGCACGAGATTCCGATCGAGCCGATGCATGCAGCATTTGAGGAGACGCTTCAGCCGCATTTCGGCGATCGACCGCCGGACGTTACGGAAGAGAACATTCAGGCACGTGTTCGGGGCGGTGTGCTGATGGCATTGTCCAACAAACTGGGCAGCCTGCTGCTGACGACCGGTAACAAGAGTGAACTTGCGGTCGGGTACTGCACGCTCTACGGCGACATGTGCGGAGGGCTCGCGGTCATCAGCGATGTGCCCAAGACGCTTGTCTACGACGTGGCGCGCTGGATCAACAGCAGCAGCGCGCGTGAGGTCGTCCCGGAGAGCACGATCGCCAAGCCGCCGTCGGCGGAACTGCGTCCTGATCAGCGCGACCAGGATTCACTGCCGGACTACGCCGTGCTCGACGAGATCCTGCTGCGTTACGAGGAGCAGCTACAGTCAGTTCCGGAGATCGTAGCGGCGGGATTCGAGCGGAATCTGGTGGAGCGGGTCGTACGAATGATCCATTTGAGCGAATACAAGCGGCAGCAGGCGGCTCCGGGGTTGAAGGTGACCTCACGCGCCTTCGGTTTCGGTCGCCGAATGCCGATTGCGGCCCGTGCCGCGATCGCCGCCGGCACCGGCGGTATTGGCGCGAAAGGAAACGAATGATGCAACGGATCGGCAACTTTATCGACGGCGAGATCGTCGGCGCGCGCAACGGTGCGTTCCTCGACAACGTCGAGCCGGCGAGTGGGGCGGTCTACTCCCAGGTTCCAGCCAGCAACGAGCAGGACGTCGAACAGGCCGTCGATGCTGCTCGGCGCGCGTTTCCGGGGTGGTCGCGCACGCCGGCCGAGGAGCGGAGCCGCGTGTTGATGAAGATCGCGGATTTGGTCGAGGACAACCTGCAACAGTTCGCGCACGCCGAAACGATCGATTCGGGCAAGCCGATCACGCGCGCCCGCGAGATCGAGATCCCACGCGCGGTACAGAACTTCCGGTTCTTCGCGACTGCGATTCTGCACGACGCGTCCGAGTGTTACGCGACCGACTATGCGGCCCTGAACTACACGCTCCGCCGACCCTGCGGCGTGGCCGGCCTGATCTCGCCGTGGAACCTTCCGCTCTATCTGCTCACCTGGAAGATCGCGCCGGCAATCGCGACTGGAAACACCGCGGTTGCGAAGCCGTCCGAGCTGACGCCGATGACGGCTCACCTGCTGGCCTCGGTATGTCGCGAGGCAGGGTTGCCGCCGGGGGTGCTGAACATCGTGCACGGGACCGGGCTCGCAGCCGGTGCGCCGCTGACCGCACATGCGGCCGTTCCGATCATTTCGTTCACCGGCGGAACAGTGACGGGGCGCTCGATCGCGCAAACGACGGCACCGTTGTTCAAGAAGGTATCGCTCGAGATGGGGGGCAAGAATCCGACGATCGTGTTCGCCGACGCCGACCCGCGGGCGCTGGCCGCGACCGTCGCGGCGGCGTTCTCCAACCAGGGCCAGATCTGCCTGTGCGGCTCGCGGATCTTCGTCGAACGGGCGATCTTCCACGAGTTCGTGGAGCAGTTCGTCGAACGGACGAAGCGGCTGCGCCTGGGCGATCCGCTCGATGCCGAAACGGAGCAGGGGGCGCTCGTCTCCGCTGCGCAGCGGGAAAAGACCGAGCAGTACGTGCAACTGGCGCGCGACGAAGGCGGCAAAGTCCTCTGCGGCGGTGCCCGCCCGACATCATTGCCGGAGCGTTGCCAAGCCGGCTTCTACTACGCGCCGACCGCGGTCATCGGGTTGGACGCACACTGTCGGGTAAACCAGGAAGAGATCTTCGGGCCGGTCGCTTGCTTGATTCCGTTCGACGATGTCGACGAAGTCGTCGCTGGTGCGAACAGCACCCCGTACGGTCTGTCGGCTTCGGTCTGGACGCGCGACGTGAACAAGGCGCATAGCGTCGCCGAGCGCCTGGAGAGCGGCACGGTCTGGGTCAACTGCTGGCTGCTGCGCGACCTGCGCACGCCGTTCGGCGGTATGAAGCAAAGCGGGCTCGGACGTGAGGGCGGCGCCGAGGCCCTCCGCTTCTTCACCGAGCCGAAGACTGTCTGCATCAAGACCGAGTAGCGACAAGGGCAAGATCGGGTCAGACGCCCGCCCCATCTTAGTATTGGTGATTGGTGAAGGCGATAGCGCTGGGCAGGCTCCGGCGCCAGCGCCGAACACAGCGAGCCGCGAGCGCGAGCGAGCGGTCCCAGGACCCGTCGCTGGCGCTCCGGGCTCGCGCTGGTGCAACATGCAAGGAATGTAATGTAACCCCCACCCATTTCGTTGAGGAACGCATTTCGCTTGGCAAGTTGACATGTACCCCAGGTTATGAACCCTGGGGCACCAGTCCATCGAGCACACAAACTATGTAGGGTGCGTTCCTTTCAAGGAACGCACCACCGTTCATTGAGTGTTACACCGTGAAGCCGCCATCGACCTTGAAGTCGTGGCCGGTGACGAATGATGCTTCGGGGCTCGCGAGGAAAAGAACAGCAGCAGCAATTTCGTCCGGCGTGCCCATGCGGCCGACCGGGTGCCGGCTGCGCAGATATTCCTTGCTTTCGGCGTCCGGGGCGAAGCGGTCCAGCATCTCGGTTTCGATTCCAGCCGGGCTGACGCTGTTGATGCGGACCCCTTGCTTGGCGGTTTCGAGGGCCGCCGAGCGCGTGAGACCAATCACAGCGTGTTTGCTACCGATATAGACGGCGCCGCCGGGGAGTCCGATCGAACCGGCGATCGACGCGTTGTTGATGATCGCCCCGCCGGAGTCCTGCTTTGCGAACTGGGCGATCTCATGCTTCATGCTCAGGAGCACCCCCAGCACGTTCGCGTCGAAGACATGACGATAGTTCTCTACGGTTTCTTCGTGCGTAAACTTGCCGTTGCCTTCGGTGCCGGCGTTGTTGAACGCGACGTCGATACGACCGTAGGTCTTGACGGTCGTGGAGACCAGCCGCTCCACATCGGCTTCGTTGCTGACGTCGGTCTGAACGAACAACGCCTCTTGTCCGAGCTTCTTGATCTCCTCGACGACCGCGAGCCCGTTCTTTTCGTTACGGTTGCCGATTACCACCGTCGCGCCCTCTCTCGCGAACGCGAGTGCGGTAGCACGGCCGATTCCGGTTCCACCCCCGGTGACGAGGGCCACCTTTCCATCAAAGCGTCCCATGGATTGCTCCCTTCGTTTGTCAGGTTCAGCGGGCGATCTTCTCGCCGGATTGAGGGGTTGGATGTCGTCGACCCTCCGCACGTTTCCCAGGTGGCTCATTTTTGCCCGGTTTTTCGCGCTTGGTCGCGCATGCATCGTGAAACCACAATAACCTGGATCGTTCGCAGTAGCGGTCGGCGTGGCCCGATTCGATAAGAGTTGAGCAGTGGCGTACGTGTCTCGAACCGGTTGGGGACCCCGATGAAGATCGTCATCGCCGGTGGGTCGGGTCAGTTAGGCCATATTCTGTGCAGCGAACTCGGCACGGCTGGTGGCTTCGCGTCGGAGATCGTTCGGCTACGGCGTAAGCCGCCGGGCGGTTTGCCCGCCGCATCGTCGATGGATGTGTTGTGGGACGGCCGGACGCTTGGCGATTGGATCCATACCCTGGATGGCGCCGATGTCGTCATCAATCTCGCGGGTCGTAGCGTCAATTGCCGCTACACAGCGGCGAACCGCGACCAGATCCGCCAATCGCGGGTGGATTCGACGCGTGTCCTTGCCGAAGCGATTCAGCAGGTTGCGAATCCCCCGCGCGTTTGGCTGCAGGCCAGCACGGCGACGATCTACGCTCACCGTTACGATGCCCCCAACGACGAGCACACCGGCATCATCGGCGGCGCCGAGCCGGGCGTCCCTTCGAGCTGGCGGTTTAGCATCGACGTCGCGCGGGTCTGGGAGGAAACGCTCGCAGAGGCCGACACGCCGAACACTCGTAAGGTCGCACTACGGTCGGCGATGGTGATGAGCCCGGATCCCGGCGGCATCTTCGACGTGCTGGTCGGTCTCGTTCGAAAGGGGCTCGGAGGCCCCGCCGGCGACGGGCGACAATACGTGTCGTGGATCCACGGGACCGATTTCGTGCGGGCCGTACGGTTCTTGATCGATCGCGACGACATCGCAGGGCCGGTCAATCTGGCGTCGCCGGCGCCGTCGCCGAACGCGGCGTTCATGCGAGCGTTGCGCGACGCGGCGAGCGTGCGGATTGGACTGCCGGCAACGCGCTGGATGCTCGAGATCGGCGCGTGGTTTATGCGAACGGAGACCGAACTGGTGCTCAAGAGCCGCCGCGTGGTCCCGGGCCGCTTGCTCGCGCACGGTTTCACGTTCGACCATCCCGAATGGCCGGCCGCCGCACGCGAGTTGTACCCACGCTGGCGCACGGCCCGACACGCCAGAACGCCGGGTTCACGTTAGACACGTCCGTTCACGACTTGGCCCCCCTTTCGCGCCGGCGCCATTGCCCTATCATGCATGTGGCGCAATGCGCTGTCGGTGCCAACCTCGCACCGACCCGGGTGGAGCGGGACAACTTGAAAGGAGCGAACGATGAGCCGGCGTGCGTGGGCCGAACCGTGGAAGATCAAGATGGTCGAGCATCTGCGGATGACGACGCCTGAAGAGCGGCGGCGGGCGATCGCGGAGGCGGGGTATAACCCGTTCCTGCTGCCGAGCCGGCTGGTGTACATCGATCTGCTGACCGATTCGGGAACGTCCGCGATGAGTGACGTGCAGTGGGCCGGGTTGATGCGCGGCGACGAGGCGTATGCCGGCTCGGAGAACTACTATCGGCTGGAACGCGCCGTCCGGGAACACTACGGATACAAACACCTCATTCCGACCCATCAGGGCCGCGGCGCCGAGCACCTGCTCAGCCAGTTGTGCATCCGCGAGGGGCAGGTCGTTCCCGGCAACATGTACTTCACCACCACGAAGTTGCACCAGGAGCTGGCCGGCGGCAAATTCGTTGACGTGATCGTCGACGAGGCACACGACCCCGAGAACGAGCACCCGTTCAAGGGCAACGTCGATCTGGCCAAGATGCAGAAGCTGATCGACGACGTCGGGCCCGAGCGGATCGCGTACCTGTCGCTGGAGACCAACGTCAACATGGCCGGGGGCCAGCCATGCAGTCTCGAGAACATCCGGGCCACGTGCGCGCTCTGCCGTGCGCACGGTGTTCCCGTGTTTCTCGATGCAACGCGGGCGCTCGAGAACTGTTACTTCATTCAGCAGCGCGAGCCAGGCTATCGCGACAAGACGCTCTCGCAGATTCTGCGTGAGATCTGCGATCAGACGGACGGTTGCACGTTTTCTGCGAAGAAGGACGCACTCGTCAACATCGGCGGCTTCCTCGCGATCAATGACGACACGCTCGCGACCCGGGCGCGCAATCTCGTTGTCGTCTACGAGGGGCTGCACACCTACGGCGGGATGGCCGGCCGCGACATGGAAGCCCTCGCCATCGGAATCGAAGAGTCGGTTTCGTGGGCGCACCAACACGCGCGAATCGGCCAGGTCGAATACCTGGGTCGCAAGCTGCTCGAGGCCGGCGTGCCGATCGTGCGGCCCATCGGCAGCCATGGCGTGTTTCTCAACGCGGCCGCGTTCCTTCCGCACGTGCCGCGCGACCAGTTTCCCGCCCAATCACTCGCCGCTGCCCTTTACGTCGACTCGGGCGTGCGGGGTATGGAACGCGGAGCGGTTTCCGCGGGCCGCTCCAAGGAAACCAGCCAGTCGCTTTACCCCGAGCTCGAACTCGTACGGCTGACCATTCCGCGACGCGTGTACACGCAGGCACACATGGATGTCGTCATCGAGTCCGTCGCTGAGTTGCATCGTCACCGCGAGCGGGTCGTCGGCCTGCAAATGACCTATGAGCCGGAGTTCCTGCGATTCTTCCAGGCCCGCTTCGAACCGGTTACCGGCGACCGTGTGCTGCGAGATTGAACGGAGGGAGCGCGCCGCCAGCGCGACCGGCGCCGTGAACCAAGGAGTAAATGCCGATGAAGACGATGATCGAGCCGTTCCGAATCAAGAGTGTCGAGCCGATCCGGATGACCACCCGCGCGGAACGCGAGCGCATCTTGCGCAACGCGGGATACAACGCGTTTCTGATCCACGCCGACGACGTGGTGATCGACCTGCTGACCGATAGCGGCACGGGTGCCATGTCCGCCCAGCAATGGGCCGGGCTGATGCGCGGCGACGAGTCGTACGCCGGCTCGCCAAGCTTCTATCATTTCGAGCGACGCGTCCAGGAATTGTTCGGATTCGATCACGTGCTACCGACGCACCAGGGCCGAGCCAGCGAGCGCATCCTGTTCGAACTCCTCGGCGGACCCGACCAAGTAGTCCCCAACAACGCCCACTTCGACACGACGCGTGCCAATATCGAGCACTCCGGCGCCGAGGCGGTCGACCTGCCGATCTCCGCCGCCCGTGTGCCCGGCGTCGCTCATCCATTCAAGGGCAACCTGAACGTGGATGCACTGCGGGCACTGATCGCGGAAGTCGGCGCGAGTCGCATTCCTGTGGTCATGGTGACCGTCACGAACAACAGCGGCGGCGGACAGCCCGTCAGCCTCGAAAATCTTAAGGCCGTGCGGGCCGTATGTGATGAGCACGGAATTCTGATGTTCCTCGACGCATGCCGGTTTGCGGAGAACGCGTTCTTCATTCAGCAGCGCGAGCCGGGTATGGCCGACCGCAGCGTCCGAGAGATCGTGCAGGAGATGTTCGCCCTCGCTGACGGCGCCACGATCAGTGCGAAGAAGGACGGGCTCGTGAATATCGGCGGGCTGCTGTTGCTCCGCGATCAGGACCTGTTTCAGCAGGCGAGCAATCTGCTCATTCTGACCGAAGGATACGTGACTTACGGCGGGTTGGCCGGCCGCGATCTCGAGGCAATGGCTCAGGGATTCGACGAGGTCGTCCAGGAAGATTACCTGGCCTACCGTGTTCGAAGCGTCGAGTATCTCGGCGAGCAGCTCCGAAACGCGGGCGTTCCGATCATGGAGCCACCGGGAGGCCATGCGGTGTACATCGACGCCGGCGCGCTGTGCCCGCACATTCCCCCGGAGCAGTTTCCCGGGCAAGCTGTCGTTTGCGGCTTGTATCGTGTCGCAGGCGTTCGTGCCGTCGAGATCGGGACCGTCATGTTCGGCGGGGTCCAACCCGGTCCGCACGCATTGCCCCTGGATCAACGGCTCGAGCTCGTTCGGCTGACGATTCCGCGCCGCGTCTATACACAAAGCCACATGGACTACGTGGCCGAAGCCGTCGGCGAGGTGGCCGCCATGCGTGACGCCCTCCGCGGGTTGCGAATCGTCGAGGAGCCGCCGGTCCTGCGACACTTCACCGCCCGCTTCGAGGAGCTGTAACACCGGAACGGCTCCCGGCCGACTGAGACTGACTGGCACTGGCGGTGCAAAGGGGCGATGCGCCCCCTATTCCAACAGGCCAGCGTACTGCGCGTTCCCTTCAATGAACGCGCCAGGTTGGCATCCGGGTGGCACTGGCGGCTTGTCCGCCAGTGTTCGGAACGTGCGTTTAATCAAGTCGCTTAGTGGACTTAGTGAATACTGCACAAGCACCCTCTGAACACTGGTAGCAAGCTACCAGTGCCACCCTCCCCGGGCACGCGGAACGTTAGGCGTCGGCCTGGCACCCGATATTCGCTACGGAGCGCGAATGCGAGCCCGGAGCGCGAGCGACGGGTCCGGGCCACGCGCTGACCGCTCGCGACTTGCACTGGCGCCCTCGGCCACACAATGAGCCCCGAGCGCAACCGAGGGGTCGATGGCGGGCGAGACGCCCGCCCCACTCTGTTTGGTAGACATCCGCCGGGTGCCCCGACCTCGCTCAAAAAAATCGCAAATATCGACGCCGGACGTGTGACATATTGCACCCGTTTGCCGCTTGAGGGTCAGTGGCGGATGAAGGTCAGCCGCCGACAAACGGGGTTTCCAGAACCCGAAGGAGCTCGGATATGGAAAGCACTATGAATACGAACGGCGGCGCAACGGACGTGGATCAGGGAAAACTCCTGGCAACCTTGAGCTACATCATCATGATCGTGGCACTCTTTCCCCTGCTGAAGCGCGACAATCGCTTCGCACTGTATCACGCCGCCCAGGCGCTGGGGCTGTTCGTCGCCTGCTTCGCGGCGGGAATCGCGCTGACGGTCGTCAGTGTCGTCGTCGCATTCGTGCCGGCGGTCGGTCCGCTGATCGCGATGGTCGCGTCGTTGGCGTTCTGTGCCGCCGCTATCGGGATGATCGTCATGGGCGTGATCAACGCGTGGAATGGACGTTACAAGCCGCTGCCGTTCATCGGCAAGTACGCGGAGAAGTACGTCCCCGCGGCGTAACGAATGTCTGAGCTCCCTGCGAAGCCGCCGATCCGCCTTCGGGTGCATCGGCGGCTTTCTATTGGGGGATCGCCGAAGACCGATCACGGTAGCTCACGTGACACGCTCGACAGGAGTCTTGCAGGCGCCCGAGTCGGGCCGTCAACGCGCGTGGCGGTGCCCCTGTAGCGATCGCGGCCTCGAGCGACCGTGCCGCGTCATGCGCGGATCGCATCATCTCCTGAAACCCGACGGGGGCCGTACGCGTACGGGCGTCGTCGCGCAGTGCACGCAGAACGTTCTCCAGCCGACCGGCTTCGTTGACCGCGACGAGGTCTGGGTGGTCCGCCGGCGTGTGCCAGTCGGCGTCGCGAATCTCAGCCAAGCGATCGTAGATCTGCTGGGCACTCGCCATCGCCTTCACAAACCCCGGGAGCGGTGCGATCTCGGGCAGGTCGTCCGGAACTGCCGCGAGCGCGTCCGCGCTGGCTGGTGCCAGGGAAGCGACGCTGTCGTAGAGTCCGTGATAGTGATCGGACGTGCCGGCACGCCGCATGAACGCCAGGGCAGCGGCCGACCTCAGCCGACCGAGTGCGACAGCCGCAGAAGCGGCGGCCGCCGGTCCGCGATGCCGGCCATGATGACAATGGACGTACGCCGGCCCGGGCAGATCGCGCACCGCGCGGGCAAGCTCCAGCTGGCGCTGCCGCGCGATACCGTCATAGCCGACCGGAAAATGGACATACCGCATCCCATACCGTCGCGCACCCGCCACGTCCGGTGTCACGCCGTCGACCGAGACGATTGTTCGGATCCCCAGCTGAGACAGGGTCCGGAAGCCGTCCTCCCCTTCGGGCACCGATCCGCTGATGAGCCCGTCCGCAACGGGCAGCACGTTGTGAATCCCGGCGTGAGAAACGACTCGTCGACCCTCGCCCAAGGCCTTTGCGGCCAAGTTTGACGGGCGCTCGGCCGGGACTGTCCGACAACTCGTGACGCAGCCCGTGGTCAGGATCACGACGAAGGCGGTCCGAAGGCGACCCAAGGTCCGAATCATTCCGATCTTCGACAAGCAAACCTCCAACCGATGACCACGCCAGATAGTCTATCTGGACTACGTAACTTCGACCCGCGGGCCGTCAAAGTGTGATCCCGTCCCAGCGGCGCAGCTTACCAAACCGCCGCGTTTGTTCTACACTCCTCACGGGGAGATCTGTCCGATTCCAGGAGGTCCATTGATATGTTGTTCATTGCGGTATTGAGTACGGCGGCCTTGCTCCCGGCTTCCACGGATCGCGATTCGAAGGCCGTGATCGATCGTCTTCAGGCGGCGCTGGATAAACACCGGGCCCTGGCGTACACAATGACCACGGACCAGGTGGTCGGTGCCAACAACCTACGCGCGCGCTCGGTGCTGAAGGTCGAGGCCCTGCGCCAGGGCAAGAAGTGGTACTTTCGTGGCGAGCAGCAGACCTTCGCCAACGACGAGAAGAAGCCCCTCCGGAGCATGGTGATCGTGTTCGACGGGCAGAACGTCCACACGGCGACCACCCAAGGCGGCGAGACTTCCGTGGTCAAGCAGCCCTACGTGCCCGGCGCGTTCCAGAACCCATTCGACATCAAATCGCTTTTCGGACGTCTGCGACAGTCGGAAGTCGGGCTGTTGCCGGACGAGAAGGTGGACGGCAAGAAGGTGCACGTCTTCGAATTGAAAGCAACCGGGACGCGATCGGCAATCACTCATCACCGCCTGTTCGTCTTCGCGAAGCTCGGCGTCCCGCATAAGGTCGTTGGGATTGGGGCAAATGGCGCAGTTGCACGGGAAACGGTCTGGAGTGACGTTCGCGTCGACCCGCCGCTACGTCGGGAGCGATTTCGCTACGAACCGCCTGAAGGGGTCCGCGTAACCGACCTGACACGGAACAAGTCCGCGGGGAGTAACCGCAACAAGAAGGACCGCGCCAAAGGGGACAACGACCAGAGGTAGTGTTGCGACGGCAATTGTTGTGGACGAACGGGCCTGATAGTTATCAGACGTCGATCTCTTGTTGTGAGTTGGTCGGTGGATATTGGGGGTGGATTGCGTATCGGTCTGGGTTCGGCGGCGGCCTGTGCTGCGGAGCTGACGGAAATGCTTAGGTGGGCTGGCGTTAGGTCGCGCCCGATGTGTCGGCTAGGGTGATCGGTGACCGCTCCCGGTGTATCGGACTCTATAACTCTTGGAGGAACCTGGAGTTATGTTTGTGAAAATCGGGCATCAAAAACCTTGACAACGGGGGGGTGGCCGCGATATTCATGGATAGTGTAAGGGTGAGAAGCGAGCAGGCCGGTTGCGCCTAAATGTTTGCGGCTGGGAGATGCGCGTAAACATCGCTTTTCACGGATATTGATTCGGCGAGGACAGGGCCGCTCACCTGGTGACACCGTGTAGCTTGCGCGGTGTATTGACTCGCCCTTATCGGCTTATTTACATCGGGAGGAGGGCGAAGGAGGACCAATCAGCCTCGACTATTGGCGCTTTCTATGCGCACTCGTAGATCGTTAAGCCCATTATGGCGGGTTGCAACTGTGCAATTGATTCAGTCACGTCGTTTCTTGTTGGAGAGGAAACCTATGCGAAAGATTCTCAGTTTCACAGCACTTTGTATGTGTCTGTGTACCGGCGCCTACGCCGCTGCACCGGTCGATCTGGCCTTCGGAAGCTTTTTCCAGGCTGGCTCGGCCGATTCGCGTATTGGCGCGGTGTCGGACGGCACGTACTCGGCTGGCATCATCGCTGATTACGGCGATCGCGTCGCGCCGAGCCTCGAGCTTGGTGAAGGCGCTCCGGGTGCCTGCTGCGACCAGACCACCGGTCAGTGCACCGATGGCCAGTCGCCGGAAGCTTGCGAAGCAGCCAACGGTATCTATTTTGGTGCCGGTACGGACTGCCTCGCGGCGGCCTGTGTCGTGCTTGACGGTCAGTGCCCCGCCGGCGCCGTCCAGGAAGGCGAGCCCGGCCCGTGCGCACAGCCGGACGGCTTCAACTCGGGTTGCAACACCGCCGCCCTGGCGTTCAGCACGAACGTCGATTGTGGTGTGACGGTCTGCGGTCAGGGTGGAGCCACTGGCGGCACCCGCGACACGGACTGGTACCTGGTGATTCCGTCCGAGACGACGGCCTACACCTGGACCGTTACGGCCGAGTATGCCTGTGTTGCGTTCATCATCGAACTCGACACCGGTTTCGACCCCTGTGCGAATACCACGACCTTGCAGGCGGCCAACGGTGTCGCCGGTGATGCCGTGACCGTTACGGATTGCCTCGCCGGCAATGCCCCGTACGTCCTGTTCACCGCTCCGACCGACCCGGATGACCTGGGTGCGATCGTCGGCGAAGGCGTTGCCTGTGCCGACTACATCGGTGTTGCCTCGTGCGACGCCTGCGCCACCGGCGGTTGCTGCCTGGCCGATGGCAGCTGCATCGTCGACGAGCGTCCGGACTGTGTGAACGCTGGCGGTATCTACCTCGGTGATGGCACGGATTGCACGGGCGCGACTTGCACCGGTGCTTGCTGCTTGCCGAGCGGCACCTGCCAGGAAGGTCTCTCGCAGCAGGAGTGCGGTAACCAGTCGGGTCTGTACTTCGGTGCCGGTAGCACCTGCGCCGGTCAGGTCTGCGAGCCCTGCTTGGTCGAAGGCGAAACCGATTGCGGTATGCCGGTCGACACCATCAACGGTGGCTGCAACAGCACGCCGGCGGCCTTCTTCGACATCCAGTGCAACGACACGGTTTGCGGTTCGATGGAAGGCAACGCCGACGGTGCGGGTGGCTTCAGCCGTGATACGGACTGGTACCGCATCAACCTGGCGGTCGATACGGTCGTCCGCGTTGAGCTCACGAACGCCTCGTTCCCGGCCGTGATCCTGCAGATCACCCCGCCGAACCCTGGCGCCCCGTGCGACAACCTCGCGACGTCGCTCGTCGGTACCACCGACGGCACGACCGACCTGTGCGCCACGCTGTGCCTCTCGGCCGGCGCCCACTACATCTTCGTCAGCACGTCGACGACCATGGCGCATGACACGCCGTGCCCGACGTCCTATCGTCTGAGCGTCACCTGTGACGACACCTGTGGCGACACCGGCTCGTGCTGCACGGGCGCCGGCTGCGTCGACGACGTCACGGCTTGCGAGTGCGCCGACTTCCTCGGCGGTGTCTTCAACGGTCTCGGTACCGCGTGTGCGAACGTCGTTTGCACCGGTGCTTGCTGCCTGCCGGACGCGAGCTGCATCCAGGCCACCCAGGCCGATTGCGGCGAGATGAACGGTATCTTCCAGGGCGGTGCGGTGCAGTGCCAGGACGTCACCTGCACGCCGTGCTCGGCCGAAGGTGAGCCGAACTGCGGTAACCCGCAGACGAACAGTGGTTGCAACCAGACGCCGCCGGCCTACGGTAGCGTTTCTTGCGGCGAGACCATCTGCGGCACCATCCAGGGTAACGCGGACGGTGGCGGCGGCTTCAGCCGTGACACCGACTGGTATCAGATCAACCTGGCCGCCCCGACGAGCCTGCGGGTCGTGCTTGAAGATCTCTCGTTCCCGGCCGTCGCGCTCGTGATCACCGATCCGGGCAATGACTGCGTCGCTCCGGGTCCGACCGTCGTTTCGGTCATCACCAATGCGGCTGGTGCAGACAGTGCTTGCGGCACCGTCGATCTCGCCGCCGGTACGCACATCGTGTTCGTGTCGACCTCCACGACTGTGGCGCACGACACGCCGTGCCCGACCCCGTATCGTCTGAGCGTCGACTGCGACCTGCCTTGCGTCTGCGATGAGCCGCAGCAGTGCAACCTCGACTGCGATGGCGATGCGATGGCCGAAGGTGAAGACCTCTCGGGTTGCGACCTCGGCAACGACACCTTCAATGGTGGTTGCAACGTTCCGGATGGCCAGCCGCAGGCGTTCAGCAACGTCTCGCTCGGCCAGAAGATCTGCGGCACGACCGCTCTCGAGACCGGCACCCGTGACACCGACTGGTACGCCCTCGCGGGTGTCGACCAGGCGGAAGATCTGACCATCACGGTCAACGCCGAGTTCGTCGCGGACGTGTTCATCCTCGCCAGCGGCACGCCGATCGCCGACTGCGACAACATTCCTGTTGCCGCTTCGGGTCAGACGACGCCGTGCACGCCGCTGGATGTCACCGTGACCGGCCCGGTCATGGGCGACTTCATCATCATCGTGTTGCCGAACTTCGGTGCGAACGCAGACATCTGCTGCCCGGGTGCTGAGTACCAGCTCACCATCGGTGGCGGTGTGAACTGCGGTCCTTGCGGCGACTCGAACTGCGACGGCAACGTAACGGTTGGCGACATCAACTTCTTCGTGGCTGCGGTCACGGGTGGTGAGGCTGCCTGGAACGCGCTGTTCCCGGGTGGCGTGGCGCCGTGCGACTTCGTGTGTGCGAATGACACCAATGGTGACAGCAACGTTACCGTCGGTGACATCAACGACTTCGTCAACGCAGTGACGAGCGGCACGCCTTGCACGCCGTAAGTGATTCACAACGCGAGTCGGGTCGGCGGGTTTCTCGTCGACCTGGTCTTCGCGGGTGATTCACCCGTTTGATGACCTGCACCGCTCTCGGCCCTCGGGTCGGGAGCGGTGCTCTTTCTGGCCGGGATCATTTATGTCGGGAGGAGGGTGAAAGCACGATCCACGAACGCGCTAGATAGCGCTGCATAGAGAGACTGAATACCGTTTGGTCCTTGGCGGGCACCAACTGTGTATGACCAGTCACGTTGTTTCCTTTCGGAGAGGAAACCTATGCGAACGATCTTCAGTTTCACGGGACTTAGTATCTGGCTCTGCAACGGCGCGATGGCCGCTGCACCTGTCGAGCCGAATTTGGGGAGTTGTTTACAGCGTGGTGTACCCGATTCGCGTGTTAGCGCGGTGTCGGACAGCACGTTCATTTCTGGCATCGTCGCTGACTACAGCGATCGCGTTGCGCCGAGTGTCGAGCTTGGTGAAGGCGCTCCGGGTGCTTGCTGCGACCAGACCACCGGTCAGTGCACCGACGGTCAGTCGCCGGAAGCGTGCGAAGCAGCGAACGGCATTTACTTTGGTGCTGGTACGGACTGCCTCGCGGCGGCCTGTGTCGTTCTCGACGGTCAGTGCCCTGCCGGCGCCGTCCAGGAAGGCGAGCCGGGACCGTGCGCTCAGCCGGACGGCTTCAACTCGGGTTGCAACACCGCTGCCCTGGCGTTCAGTACGAATGTCGACTGTGGCGTGACGGTGTGTGGTCAAAGTGGGGCAAGTGGCGGCACTCGCGACACCGACTGGTATCTGGTGATTCCGTCTGAGACGACGTTCTACACCTGGACGGTGACGGCCGAGTTCTTCGTGACGGCGCTGATCATCGAGCTGGACGACGGCTTCGATCCTTGCGCGAGCACGACGATTCTGCAGGCTGCCAGTGGTGCTCCGGGTGATGCCGTGTCGGTTTCGGATTGCCTGGCTGGCGACCGGCCGTACGTCCTGTTTGCTGCTGCCAGCGATCCGGACAATGTCGGCGCGAATCCTCTCGAAGGTGTTGCCTGTTCGGATTACATCGGCGTCGCTTCCTGTGACGTCTGTCCGACGGGTGGCTGCTGCATGGCGGATGGCACGTGCGCCGTGGAGAACCGTCCGGATTGTGAGAACATGGGTGGCATCTATCTCGGCAACGGTACCGATTGCACGGGTGTGGAGTGTGCCGGTGCTTGCTGCCTGCCTAGTGGAATGTGCATGGAGGGTGTCTCGCAGCAGAATTGCGGAGCTCAATCCGGCCTGTACTTCGGCGGTGGAAGCAGCTGCGCCGGTCAGGTCTGCGAGCCGTGCCTGGTCGAGGGTGAGAGCGACTGTGGTGACCCGCTCGACACCATCAATGGCGGTTGCAACGTCACGCCGGCGGTCTTCGTCGACATCCAGTGTGACGACACGATTTGCGGCTCGATCCGCGGTGATTCCGACGGCATGGGGCCGACGGGCACCTTCAGCCGCGACACGGACTGGTACCGTCTCAACCTGGTGGCGGATACGGTCGTTCGGGTTGAACTGACGGACGCCGCGTTCCCGGCGGTGGTCCTCCAGATCACGCCTCCGAACCCTGGCGCTCCGTGCGACAATCTCGCGACTACGCTCGTCGGCGTGTCCGACGGCACCACCGACGTTTGTGGCACGCTGTGCCTCTCGGCCGGTGTTCACTACATCTTCGTCAGCACGTCGATCACCGTGGAGCATGATACGCCGTGCCCGACGTCCTATCGTCTGAGCGTGTCTTGCGATGCGGACTGCGGCGATTCGCCGACCGGTTCCTGCTGCACGCCGACCGGTTGTGTGGACGGCGTCCGTGAATGCGAGTGCCTCGAATTCCTGGGTGGCATCTTCAGCGGCCCGGACACGACCTGTGCGGGAACGCCTTGTGCCGGTGCTTGCTGCTTGCCGGATGGCAGCTGCCAGCAACTCACGCAGACCGACTGCGGTGAGATGAACGGCCTGTTCAACCAGGGCGTTCTCTGTGGCAGCGTCGTCTGCGAGAGCTGCACGCCGGAGAATGAGCCGAACTGTGGTGACGCTCCCGAGGACGACATCAACATCGGTTGCAATGGTCCGACCTCGGATCCGCCGTTGCCGGCGACGTACAGCGACATCTCTTGCCCGGCAGTGGTCTGCGGTACGACCCGTGGTGAGTCGGGTGCTGGTCCCGGGGCGGCGTTCAGTCGTAACCTCGACTGGTACCGTTTGACGGCTACGCCTGGTCCGCTCCGCGTCCAGCTGGAAGAGGTTGATTTCCCGGGTGTCGTGATCGTCTTGATCGACTTCAACGGCGACTGCAACTTCGGTGCTGGGGAAATCGTCGGCTTTGCGACGCCAGTCGAAGGTGGCAGTGTCTGTGGTACGGTCGATATCCCGGCACCGGGCGGTACCGTGTACGTCGTGGTCGGGCCGCAGGTCCGGATCAATGTTCCGGTCAGCGTCCCGTGTCCGGGAACGTATCGCCTGCGTGTCGACTGCGATGCGCTTTGCGTCTGTGACGAACCGGCGCAGTGCGACCTCGATTGTGATGGAGACGCGGACGCCGAGGGTGAAGACCTGTCGGCCTGCGACTTCGATGACACCTTCAACAACGGTTGCGCCTCGGATCCCGAGCCGCAGAACTTCAGTGCGATCTCGACGGGTCAGAAGATCTGCGGAACCACGGCGCTCGAGCAGGGTACCCGCGACACGGACTGGTACGCTCTTGCGGGTGTCGACCAGGCGGAAGATCTGGTGATCACGCTGAATGCCGAGTTTTCGGCGCAGTTCGCGGTCCTGGCGACCGGCACGCCGATCGCTGACTGTGACGCCATTCCGTTGGTTGAGCAGCAGGTCACGACGGCGTGCACGGAGGCGACGATTACCGTGACCGGTCCGGTTCAGGGTGACTTCGTCATCCTCGTGGCACCGAACTTCGCCACGAACCCGGAGATCTGCTGCGCGACCGGTGCCGAGTACCAGTTGTCGGTCAGCGGCGGGTCGAACTGCGGTGCCTGCGCGGACTCGAACTGCGACGGCAACGTAACGGTTGGCGACATCAACTTCTTCGTGGCTGCGGTCACGGGTGGTGAGGCTGCCTGGAACGCGTTGTTCCCGGGTGGCGTGGCGCCGTGCGATTTCGTATGTGCCAATGACACCAACGGTGACAGCAATGTGACTGTGGGTGACATCAATGACTTCGTGACCGCGGTGACGAGCGGCACGCCTTGCACGCCGTAAGTGATTCACAACGCGAGTCGGGTCGGCGGGTTCTCGTCGACCTGGTCTTCGCGGGTGATTCACCCGTTTGATGACCTGCACCGCTCTCGGCCTTCGGGTCGGGAGCGGTGCTCTTTCTGGGGGGATCGAGCGATAGTGCTCTTCGGCACGCCCCCCATCGGGCCACTGTTTTGCCGGCGGGCGATCGCCTGGGGGCTGCTTGACAGGGGCTGCCGCTCCGCTACGGTAGATGGGCTGTATTGCGGGCACGATCCGTAGGTGATCGGTCGGTGGCGGCTTCTGCGCTATGGGTGCAGGTAGAGGCGCGTTGCTTCGCGATCATGTTGCTCGGTGGCTTGCTCGAAGTTTCGTGCAGCGTAACCTCGACGTGCGCGGTCTGCGTCTGGGTATTGTGCTCGTGCAGGTGTGTTGGATTCCATGGAGTCAATCAGATGAAGCGGTGGAACAAATCGGTCGCGACGATGGCATCGGGCGGTGCGCTCTTCGGGCTTGCCCAGTCGTTTGACCTGATCAACTTCTCGCAGGTGCTGACGAGCTTTCTTTCCGTGCTTTTTTCGGCACTGGTCTCGCTGTTCTTGGGTACGCCGGCCTAGCTGGGCGGTGGGACGGTGTGCTTGCCGGTCGCGGTTGGTGGGGGGGGCGTGAAGGCGTATTGGTTGTGATCGTGGCCGCGCAGTGGTTGCATCTCGATCGGGCGACGCTTCGATCGACGGTCGAGTGTTCGCCGCGTTTAGCGGCAAGAGAATGGAGTTAGGCGATGGATATTCCGGGTGTGGCGGGAGCGATGGGTGACTCCGCACTTCGTGACAAGGCCGACAAGCGCGCCGAGGAGTTGCTGGAGGATCTGAAGAAGGCGGTCCAAGCCGAGGCACGCGATATCGGTACGTTGCGCAAGGCGTTGACGATCACCGTCCCGGCGAAAGTGATCGCCGACCATCTGGAGCACAACTACGAGGAGTTGGTGACCGACGCCGTCGTGCCGGGCTTTCGTCGGGGGCGTGCGCCGCGCCAGCTAGTGGAGAAGCGGTTTGGCGGTGAGGTTCGCGATTCGCTCAAATCGAGCATCATCGGCCAATCCTATTTTGCGGCGGTGGAGAACGAGAAGCTCGATGTGCTGGGCGACCCGCTGTTCAGTGTGACGAGCGAAGAAGGCGGCAAGCTGGTCGACATCAACACGGCCTTGACGGCGTTGAGTCTGCCGGTTGACAGTGATTTCAGCTACACCGTTGAAGTGGAGCTGAAGCCTGAGTTCGAGTTGCCTGCGCTCGACGGGATTCCGGTACGTTCGCCGGTGGTGGAGATCACCGATGAGATGGTCGCGGAGCAGATCGAGCGTCTGCGAAAGATCCGTGGTCGGTATCAGCCTGCAGGTGACGGGGCGGCGGCAGCGGCCGACGATATGCTGATGGCGGACGTGCTGATCGAGAGTGACGGCAACGAGATCAAGCGCGAGAGCAATGTCCAGCTCGGCGTTCGCCCGACGCGACTGGATGGAATTCCGCTGCTCGATCTGGCGGAGAAGTTTGGCGGCGCGAAAGTCGGCGCGACCGTCAAGACCGAGGCGGTCTTCCCCGACGACTACGAGCGAACCGATCTGCGCGGCAAGAACGCGTCGTTCACCTTCACCGTCCGTGAACTCAAACGGCTGGAGCCGGCGGCGATGGAGGCGGTCATTTCGCAGGCGGGCGCAGAGGATGAGGCTGAGCTGCGCAGCTTCATTCGGGACGATCTGGGGGCGGAGCGTGAGACGCTGACGCGCCGTGCCGAGCGCGAGCAGGTGCTGGACTACCTGGTCGAGAACGTCAAGCTCGAGCTTCCCGAGAATCTATCGGCCCGGCAGACGGACCGGGCGGTGATGCGTCAGGTGGTCGATCTGCAGCAGCGTGGTGTCCCGTTGCAGGACATCGAGACGAAAATCGACGAGTTGCGGACGTCTGCCCGGGACCAGGTCACCCGCGATTTGAAGATCGGTTTCATCATGGAGAAGGTGGCCGAGAAGCTGGACGTGGATGTGCGGGACGAGGAGGTGAACTCCGAGATCGCACGAATTGCGCGGCAATATGGGCAGCGCTTCGACCGGGTTCGGGACGATCTGCATCGCGACGGATTGCTGTATCAGCTGGCCGAGCAAATCAAGCACGACAAATGCGTGGCCCGGCTGCTCGAGACGGCTACGATCGAAAAGGTCAGTGAGCCGGCCGAAAAGCCGAAAAAGAAGAGTACGAAGTCGACGAAGGGCGGCAAAGGCGAATCGACGTCCGAGAAGGCCGGCGCTTCGAAGAAATCTGCCGGCGGTGCGGGCAGGTCGGCTGCGAAGAAGAAGAGCACCAAGAAGAAAACGTAGTCTTGGAGCGATGCCGGGTCGCGAGGGCCCGATGAGAAGTCAGAGGCGACTTGCGATTCTGGAAGGACTGGCGTCGAGTCCCGGTCCTGTTCCGAGGGTCGCTGAAAGGGAGTTCGCCGTGCGGATCGCATCGCTGACGACCCGCACGATTTGCGCGAAGCAATAAGGAGGCTTCATGTACGACCGGCCAACGATCGATCGACCCCGGGCCCAGAGCGGCGGCATGCAGCAGTTCCGGCAGATGGGGCTGAACGAGCTGCTGCTCGACAACCGGATCATCTTCCTCGATCTGCCGCTGGACCCGGGCATTCTCGTGAACAGTAGCACGGTCTGCTCGCACGTGATCAAGAGCATGCTCTATCTGCAGTCGATCAAGCGCGACGCGGATATTCACATGTACATCAATTGCCCCGGCGGGCATATCGACGACACACTCGCGATCTACGACACGATGCGTTTTCTGAAGTGCGATATCTGCACGTATTGCGTCGGAGCGGCGACCAGCGGTGCCGCGCTGATTCTGGCGGCCGGGACAAAGGGCAAACGCTTCGCGCTCCCGCATGCCAAGGTCATGATCCATCAGCCGTGGGGCTACATCGGCGGCCAGGCGTCGGACATGCGCATCCAGGCACGCGAGATCCAGAAGGTCAAGCAGACCATGATTGAAATCCTGGCGGACACGACCGGCAAGTCAGCCGAACAGGTCGAGAAGGACATTGAGCGCGATCGCTTCATGGCAGCGGAGGAGGCGCTCGAGTACGGCCTGATCGACGAGATTCTCGAAGATCCGAAGTCCAAGAAGAAGAAGTAGGCCGTTGATGGACGGTGGGGCCTGGGCCGTTCGGCGGGCCGGGACGACGTCCGTTGAGAGAGAACTGGAGCCGTGCCGTTCGCCGACAAAGGAATGAGGCGCATGAAAAATCAGTTGATCCCGATCGTGGTCGAGAAAGAGGGGCGTGCGGAGCGCTCGTATGATATCTATTCGCGTCTGCTGAAGGACCGGATCATCTTTCTCGGGGATGAAGTTTCGTCTGACCTGTCGAACGTGATCGTCGCACAGATGCTCTTTTTGGCACAGGACGACCCGAAAGCGGATATTCACCTGTACATCAACTCCCCGGGTGGGTCGGTATATGCCGGCCTTGGAATCTACGACACCATGCAGTACGTGCCGTGCGATGTCGCGACGTATGTGGTCGGAATGGCGGCAAGCATGGCTGCGGTGCTGACGACTGCGGGAACGAAGGGCAAGCGCTACGTGCTGCCTTACTCCCGGGTCATGATTCATCAGCCGTTGGCGGGGGCCCGCGGGCCCGAGACCGATCTGAAGATCGAGATTGACGAAATCGATCGCACGCAGAAGCAGCTGTACGGCATCCTCGCCAAGCATTCAGGCAAGGACTACGATACGATCGAGCATGATTGTGACCGGAACAACTGGATGGATGCCGATCAGTCCGTGAGTTACGGATTGGTCGACAAGGTGCTTGAGGCCATGCCGGAGCCGACGATTCGGCCGGCAGAGTAAGGGCCGACGCCCCCAGCCTGAGCGGCGGATAGCGCCGCGGCACCGAGTTCGGCAATGATTGGCCGGGGGCCGTGGTTCAGAAAGGCGGGCGTGTTTTGACCCGCGGATCGCGAAACGAGTCGATGACGCCTGGGGCTGGTTCCTGTAGCGCTCCGCATACGGGGCCCGGTGCCTCATGGTTGCAGCGCGGCTGTATGCTGGCGGCGGTCTGGCTGTGCACTCATTTCGCCCCGGGTTGCGCCAACATGGGCCAGGTCACCGAGTATGAGCGTCAGATCGCCGAGTTGGAGGGGGAGGTCCGTGAGCGCGATAAACGGCTCCTGCAGTTCAAGGCCCAAGTCGACGAGTACCGCAGGCGACTCGAAGGCGCGCGGAACTTCAAGTTCGATCCCTCCAAGGTCTTCAGTCCGACGCAGCTGGTGATCGATCCGCTCACCGGCGGCTCCGATTGGGACGGCCGACCCGGGGATGACGGCGTCACCGTCTATCTCAAGCCGCTCGACCGTGACGGCGACATCATCAAGGCGGCCGGTGAGATCAAGATCCAGCTGCTCGACCTCGCGGCGGAGGCGAAGAGCCTCGGCGTTTACACCGTACCCGTCGACGATGTCGGGAAGATCTGGTACGGCAAGATGATGACGCAACACTACACGGTCCGTTGCCCATGGAACCGCGGACCGCCGGAGCATAGCGAGCTGACCGTCCGCGCGGTGTTCGTCGACTATCTCACGCAGCGCGTGCTCACCGCGCAGTCGACTTGCACGGTGCAGCTCCCGCCGTAGTCCCGAGCAGGATTCGCTCGCGAACCCCGACGAACCTACCGCGCGTGGCTGTCGCCGCGCACCCGACGCCTGTCGAAACGCTCCCGAGTATGCTACAGATCGAGCGAGCGGCTATAAGATGAGTCGCGGAACCCATGGCCCGGCAGCACTGACGGATCCAACGGAATGCGTGAGTACGCGGACGAACTTCTGGAGAGCCTCAATACCGCCCAGCGTGCGGCGGTCGTGCATGGCGCCGGGCCGTTGTTGGTGCTGGCCGGCCCGGGCAGCGGCAAGACGCGCGTCATCACTCACCGGGCGGCGTATCTGGTCGAGCGCGGCGTCCAGCCGGAGAACATCCTCGCGATCACGTTCACCAACAAAGCGGCCCGTGAGATGCGCGACCGGCTCCACGACCTGCGCGTCAGCCACGGCATGTGGATCTGCACGTACCATGCGTTGTGTCTGCGACTGATGCGAATATACGCCGAGTCCTGCGGCGTCGATCCGGGGTTCACGATCTACGACGACGCGGACCAGAAGACGCTGGTCAAAAAGGCGTACGAGCTTTGCGACGTCGCTACCGAGGTGGTGCCGATCGACCTGGCGCGATGGGCGATCTCTAACGCCAAGAATCGCCTGGAAACGCCAGAACAGCTCGAACAGGCCGCGGAGGATCACAAGGACGAACTGATCGCTGAGTTGTACGCGACGTATCAGGTCTTGCTCGAGCGCAACAACGCGGTTGATTTCGACGATCTGCTGATGCGTGTGGCTCGGCTGTTGCGCGAACAGCCCGAGGTTGCACAGCGCCTGAACCAACGGTTCCAGTACCTGTTGATCGACGAGTACCAGGACACCAATCACGCGCAGTATGAGATCGCGCGCCGGCTTTCGGAGCATCATCAGAACATCTGCGCCACCGGCGATCCTGATCAGAGCATCTATGCCTGGCGCGGCGCGGATATCCGCAACATCCTGCGATTCGAACAGGACTATGCCGACGCTACCGTCGTTCGGCTGGAACAGAACTACCGATCCTACCAGCACATTTTGCGCACAGCCGATCGGCTGATTGCGGTGAACCGCGACCGCAAGCCCAAGACGCTCTGGAGTGAGCGCGGCGACGGTCCGCCGGTGGCCGTTTGGCGGTTCGGACACGGAAACGTCGAGTGCGAGCACATCGCTCAAGCCATCGGACAGCAACACGCGGAAGGCCGCGCGTTCAGCGACTTTGCCATTCTCTATCGGATCAACGCGTTGTCGCGCGGTCTCGAAGCAGCCCTCCGCGCCCGGCGCATTCCCTATCGCATCGCGCGCGGCGTCGCATTCTACAATCGCAAGGAAATCCGCGACGCGCTCGCGTATCTCAGCGCGATCGCGAACCCCGACGATACGGTCGCGTTTGCGCGCGCCATCGCGACACCGCCGCGCGGGATCGGCAACACGACACTGCAACGACTCCTGGCATATGCCGACCGGACCGGCAAGTCGTTCACGACGGTGATGCGGCACTGCGACCAGGCCGAGGTGAAGGGGGCTCCGGCACGCCGGGTCCGCGCGTTCGAGCGCGAGATCGCCAAATGGCAGCAGGCAGCGGGCAGCGAGACTGTGTCCAGTCTCGTTCGACGGGTGATCGACGAAAGTGGCCTGGCCAAGCACTATAGCGGTGCGGAGTCCGGCGGCGAAGATCGTCAGGCCAACCTGGATGAGCTGGTTACCTCAGCCGTTCGCTATGAAGAGGATATGATCGATGACAGCGAGGCGTCGCTAACTGACTTTCTCCAGATGGTCAGCCTGGTCAGCGACCAGGACGCCGTCGACGAGGACAGTGGTTGTGTGATGCTGATGACGCTCCATACCGCCAAAGGACTCGAGTTTCCGGTCGTGTTCATCGTCGGGCTCGAGCAGGGCATGCTGCCGCACGACCGGGCGCTCGGCCTGGAGGCGGAGTCGAACAGCCTTGAAGAGGAGCGTCGACTGTGTTTCGTCGGCATCACCCGTGCCCAGGAACAGGCGGTGTTGACCACGACTCAGGAACGACTGCTGCGCGGCAAGCCTCGTGCGCTGAGTCGCTCGCAATTCCTGGTTGAGATGGACGATCCGGATTCCGTCGAGTGGAGCGACTTCGGCCTTGGGATGACGGGTCGGTTCGGAGGCGGCTCGCGTTTCGGCGGCTCCTCCCGGCGCTTCGGCCATGATACGGCGGACTTGTGGGAGGACGGGGGCGCGGATGAGCTTGCGGGACTCGATTCCGATGCGACGTCGTTCGATTTTGGCGCCGGCGCCCCGGCGGACGAGGATGCCGCGCGCTCACCTGCGGTCGACGACCAGCCGGGTGCAAGTGGCGCGGCCCGTCGTCGGAAGCGGTCCAGTTTGCAGGACCACGACGAGCCTGTCTTCTCACTCGATGACGAAACGGAAATGGCGCGACGATCCCGTCCGGCGGACCGTCGCAGCGACGTTGTGAACGCCTATCAGGATTGGTCGCCGGGTATGTTGGTCCGTCATCCGTCCTATGGCATCGGATCGCTGGTGTTGATTCAGCGCGGCCCGCAAACCCGCGCCCGCATCAAGTTCCCCGGCGAAGGCGAGAAGACCTTCGTGCTCGAGCTTTCGCCGATCGAACGCGTCCAGGTCTGAGGTGGGCGGCACTGGCAGCTTGTCCGGACAGCAAGCTGCCAGGATGAGGCAGGCGTCTGCGCCGCCTGCCACGGTAGGGAACATCCTTCAAAATCAGGGTGGGGCGGGCGTCTCGCCCGCCACTGGATAGACGCACATTACCACGGTGCTCCACCCCATCTTGGGGTGGGGGACTGACCCGTCGCTGGCGCTCCGGGCTCGCATCGACGCTCCCTCGGTTCTACATTACGAGCCGCGAGCGCGAGCGAGCGGTCGAAACGCTATCTGGCGTTCTCCTCGAAGATCCGCTTCGCGGCATCGAAGTCGCGATCCCCGTGGAAGATGAGTACGACCTGGTCGATGGTGTCTGTTCCTTCGGATGCCAGAAAGCTGGCCACCGTGTCGATCGCGATGCGGGTTGCATCTTCGAACGGGTAGCCGTAGACGCCGGTGCTGATGGCGGGGAACGCGACGGTTCGGGCGCCGTGCTCGACTGCGACCTGCATCGATCGTTGATAGCAGGAGGCGAGCAGAGCCGCTTCGTCGCGGCTGCCGTCGCGGTACACGGGACCGACGGTGTGGACGATCCAGCGCGCAGGCAGGTTGAAGCCGGGGGTGATCTTGGCGTCGCCGGTGGGGCAGCCGCCGAGCGCCGCACACGCGACGGGCAACTCGGGGCCAGCGGCGCGGTGGATGGCGCCATCGACCCCGCCGCCGCCGGCCAGCTGTTCGTTGGCCGCGTTGACGATCGCGTCGGTCTCCAATTTTGTGATGTCCCCGGATTGAATAGCGATTCGGGCCCAAACGTCCGTATTCGGCATGGGTCTGTACTCCTGTGCGGTCGCGCGCGGTCGTCAGACGGCCTCCGGGCACCGCTGAGGGCATTCTAGCGGCTTTCCCGGGTGGCCGCGGGCGACGCGCCAACCTCGAATTGGGCGTATCCCGTACCGGAAACGGTTCATCGAAAAGGGGATAGAGTGATGAGAAAAGCCCGGAACGCTTGTCGCCTGCAGGTAGAATACGGGGTGCGCATAGAGCGCTCCCCGAGCAAGACAGGAGGGCCGATAATGCCCAGATTCGCACTGGTTGTCCTTTTCTCGGCGTTGCCCGTGATGGCGCAGACGCCCCCGCAGACGGACGCGTCGTTGAGCGATGACGCCAGACTGTTGGCGGGACTGCGTGAGTACCCGGACGCGGTGATCAAGGCGCTGATCCGCGTCTCCGGCACAGATGTGCCGGCGCAGATCGCAAAGTCACCCGAGCGGCTCGAGCAGCCCGAAAAGCTCGAAAACGTCACCGCGGACCAGCGGTCCGCCGTTCTGACCCTGCGAAACGTGCCGGATGCGCTGTTTATTGCAATTGAGCGGCCCGATCTGCTCGAACGGGTCGCAGGGTTGTATCGTGCAGACCCGGGTGCGGCTGAGCGACAGATTCTGCGGTTGCGTGGAAACTATCGCAACTTGCAACTCAAGGGTGCAATTGCGTGGCAGACGCTGCTCGCCGAGGACCCGGCGGCGCGCGCCGCGTATGAGGCGCTGGTTTCGGAATTCGTTCGCGAGAACGTTAAGGCGTTCCCGGAATTCCCGTTCGTCGAGGTGACGGATTCCCGGTACTACCTGGCGGCGCCGCCGGATGAGATGCTGATCGGCTGGTTTGCGTCGAAAGAGGGTCGGCCGGCAGCGGCGACGAAGCTGCTGGAATCGTGGTGGAGCGCACACGCGCCGGAGATCCGCGACCAGCAGGCGACCACGAACAGCCAGTTGCTTTATCCCGTGTTGGACGCGGAACTGATCGCGGGATGGGATACTGATCGGCGGAAGGGGATGTGGCAGCCCGGCAAAGCGGACCGTGTTACGGCAAGTTCACGATTGATGCCGGTGCTGATGCAGCCGCCGACAGATCAGCCCGTGGATGCCCGGTTTGCGCGGGCGGCGATCGAGCAGGACCGGCTTTGGTCGCTCTCGACCGATCCCGCATTTCCGCCGGATGGTGAAGCGTCGGTCGCGGCTGCGGGCCCCGCTCCGGTCGTCGAGGGTGTAGACGAGCCGTTGGTCGCTGTCGACCCGGCGCCAATGCCGAACGATGTGCCGCCGCCGGTTGTCATTCCGCCGGCGGACGACCTGGTGGTCCGTCCCGAGCCGATCGAGGACGTGATTGTTCGCACCGGCGTCTACGGTGACCAGGGGGTTGCCCAGCGCGTGGTCGATCAGCAGTTCGTCGACAACCGACCGATCTACATCGAAGAGCTCGAGATCGACTACGACAACGATGATCGCATCTTCGCCGGCCCGGCAGTCAATTGGGCCCCGTGGTATCCCGTTGGTATCGGCTACTACGATTACTTCGGGCCGGGCTGCTTCTCGGTGTTCGACTACGGCGTACTCTATCCGCGACGGTCGTTCTTACACCGTTTTGGCTATACCAACGTAAACATCGGCCTGGCCTTCGGGAACAGCTACTTCCACTCGGGGTTCCGACGTTTCCT
>JANQNU010000088.1 GCA_028279405.1 Phycisphaerae bacterium | reverse complement strand
GTCATTGGCGGGCGAGACGCCCGCCCCACCCATCCTGTTTGCGTGGCTTCCCGGATGGTGGGTGCCACGCCGACGCGCAGCGTTCGGCGTGCATAGAGGCAGCTTGGAGCATGCCGAGCGCTGCGCGTCGGCATGGCACCCCTCGATGATGAGCGGTTCGTATGGTTATCTAGGTGTCAGTCCCCCACCCCAGGATGGGGTGGGGCACCCAAGTCCCGTGAAATGACCGCTCGCTCGCGCTCGTAGTGTTCGGTGTCTGGGAAAGTGGGGTAGGGCGGGCGTCTCGCCCGCCAACGAGCTGCTACGACCCGCCGAGGTTGCCGAAGATGTCGGCTTCGAGGCCAACGCGTCCGTCGGCGGCGCCGTCCCAGCGGTGCGATTTGACCGATTCGACGACCTTTTCGGCCAAAGCGACCGCTCCCACCCCGTCCTCCACCGGAACCGGCGGCGTCGAACGATTCCGCACGCATTCCAGGAACGTCTCCAGCTCGTCCGCCAACGCGTCACGGTCCTGGATCATCAACGGCTCGACCGTCACCATCTTGCTGTAGTCGACGCTCGTCAGCTGCGACAGATCCTCGAGGTTACGCTCGCGCGCGAACTTGATCACGTTCACGTTCTTGTCGAGCACGACCGCGACGCCGAGCTTTTTCTGGTAGTCCAGCGAAATGTACGCCTCTTCGCTGAACGCCCGCAATTTCCGCTCCGTCTTGAGCGCGAGACGCGACGCCGTCAGGTTTGCGACCGCACCGTTCGCGAACGAGACCCGCGCGTTGACGATGTCCTCGTGCTTGCCGAGCACGTTGATCCCTACCGCGTCGACCCGCGTCACCTCCGACTTCACCAGGCTCAGCAGGATGTCGATGTCGTGGATCATGATGTCGAACACGACGCCGACGTCCGCCGCCCGGAAGGGGAACGGGCTGATGCGGTGGCACTCGACGAATTTTGGCCGAACGTTCAGCTTCTCGACCGCGCGCACCGCGGGATTGAATCGTTCGGTGTGTCCGACCTGCACGATCGCGCCGTGTTTGGCGGCCAGTGCCGCGATTTCGCCGGCTTCGGCGGAGTCGAACGCTAGTGGTTTTTCGATGAGGACGCCGACGCCGCGTTCGATGAGCGGCTTCGCGACGGCGAGGTGATGGACGGTCGGGACGGCGATGCTGACCGCGGCGATGTCACCCATCTCGGGGGTCAGGGTGTCGCCGAACGCGGCGCCGTGCGGTTCGGCGGCGGCTTTGGCGCGTTCCAGGTCGGCGTCGATGACCGCGACCAGCTTGGCGCCTTTCATCTCGGCGTACTTGCGGACATGGTGTCGGCCCATGTGGCCCGCACCGATGACCGCGACCGGCAACGGCGTCATGTCGCGGCCTCCTGCGCGTCGCGTCGGCGATCGTAAAAATGAGCGAAGTCCGCAGACGTATCGTTGCGGAACGCTTCCCGAACCCGTCCGTAACGGCCGGCCTTCAACTTGATCTGCAGAAAATCGACCAGGTACCGAACGTGATCGTCCGTCTGGTACAGGCCGTTCTCCTCGATTTCCGTCAGCGTTTGTCCGATTCGTCGCTCGCCACGTCGGGCGTACAGCATGCGGAAGACGGTCCGCAGCGCGCGGCACGACTCTTCCGAGATACCCCAGCGACGCATGCCGGTACGGTTCACGCCGCGGACCTGCTGGTCGTAGCCCTCGATCTTGAAGTACGGCGGCGCGTCGTGCGTGATCCGCGTCATGCCGGCGACGAACGCGTTGCGTCCGACGGTGACGAAGTGGTGCAGTGCGCTGGCACCGCCGACGTTGACGAAATCCTCGATCTTGACGTGTCCAGCGATCTGGACGCTGTTGGCGAGGATCACGTGGTTACCGAGTTCGGCGTCGTGCGCGATGTGTACGCCGACCATGATCAGGTTGTTGTTGCCGACCCGGGTCACGCCGCCGCTGTGGTTGTCGACCTCTGTACCGCGGTGGATCGTGACGAACTCGCGGAACTGGTTGTTCTCGCCGACCTCGAGCCGCGTGGGCCCGCCGCGATACTTCAGATCCTGCGGATCGGCTCCCAGCACGCAATTGGGGAAAAATATATTGTTCGGTCCGAAACGGGCCGGTCCGAGCAGCGTCACCTGCGGATGCAGCGTGCAGCCGTCGCCGAGCTCGACGTCGGCGCCGACGTGGCAGAAAGGGCCGATGGTGATGTTCTCACCCAAACGAGCCTTCGGATCGATGACGGCGCTGCTATGGATATCGTTCATCAGACGGGATCCGCGTCCACCAACATGAATCGAATCATCGCCTCGGCGGCGATTTCCGGCCCGACCCGGGCCGTGCAGAACGTCTGTCCGGTGCGCGATTTGACCCGCACCGTCTGTACTTCGAGCACGAGCTGGTCACCGGGCAGGACAGGGCGGCGAAACTTCACCTTGTCCAGGCTCAACAGCATAGCCACCTTACCGGTATGCTCGAGTTTTTGCGAGAGCAACACCCCCGAAAGCTGCGCCATGGCCTCGATGATCAGCACGCCGGGCATGATCGGCTGACGCGGATAGTGGCCCTGGAAGAACGGCTCGTTGATCGTGACATTTTTGACGCCCACAGCTCGGCGATCGCCATCAAGCTCGATCACGCGGTCGACCAGCAGCATCGGGTAGCGGTGGGGCAGGACCCGCTGCACGGCACGGATGTCCAGCTTGGGAGCCGTGTGAAGCCGCTCCTCCAGCTCTTTTTCGGCACGGTAGTCGGCGAACCGGCGCACGAGTTCATGATTGAGGTGGTGGCCGGACCGACGGGCATAGATCCGCCCCGAGACGAACGAGCCCAGCAGCATCAGATCGCCGACCAGATCCAGCACCTTGTGTCGGACGCACTCGTCCGCGAAGCGATACGTGTTCTCGATCGGACCGTCCTGACCGATCACCAGGATGTCCTGATAGCTCAGGTGCACTCCGAGCCCGGCGGCGCGCAACTGCTCGGCTTCATCCTGGAAGACGAACGTCCTCGCGGGCGCGATCTCGCGAATGAACTGCTCTCGCTCGAGCGTGAAACGACAGACCTGTCGCGGGAGTCGCTCGTCGTCGTAGTCGAGTTCGTAGATCAGATCGAGGCGGTTTTTTTCGCCGGGCCAGGCGATCAGTTCGGCGTCGCCGTCCGAGACGCGGATGGTCTCGGGAATCTCGAACACGTGCCGGTCGGCTTCCTGCGGCGTGATGCCGGCGGACTCCAGCGCCTCGACGAATGGCATTGAGCTGCCGTCGCACGCCGGCAGTTCCAGGTTGTCCAACTCGATTTCGAGGTTGTCGATCTCCAGTCCGCGGACCGCCGCCAGGCAGTGCTCGACGGTCTCGATCGAGACCGTACCGTTCTTGACGGCGCTGCGCCGGTTTCGCTTTGCGAGGTTATCGACCCGCACAGGAATGCGGATCGGTCGCGTTTGGTCGCCGCGAACGAAGGTGATTCCGTTTCCGGGTGGTGCGGGCCGAAAGCGCAGCGTGACCGGCTCGCCGGTGAACAGGCCGCGGCCCGTGATCTCGATCTCATTTTCAATCGTTTGCTGCCGACTCAAGGCGCTCCACTCTTTTTTGCAGCTCCCGGAACTGTGCGAGCAGTTGCGGGAGTTTTCGCTGGGCGGCGAACTGACGCCGAAAATCATTGTTGTCGACGACCGGCTGGCCGCGCATCGTCTTGCCGGCCGGCACGTCACTCTGGACTCCGGACATCCCGATAATTCGGGCATCAGCGCCGATGGTAACGTGGTCGCTAATACCCGCGTGGCCGCCGATCATGACGCGGTCGCCGATGCGGACCGAGCCGGAAATCCCGGTCTGGGCGACGATTACGGCATCCTCGCCAATTTCGCAATTATGGCCAACCTGGACCAGGTTATCAATCTTGGTTCCGCGGTGGATACGGGTCACGCCGCTGCGCGCGCGGTCGATGCAGCAATTGGCGCCGATCTCCACGTCGTCCTCGATGACGATCGCCCCGACCTGCGGCACACGCACGTGCCGCCCGCCACGTTGCAAGTAGCCGAAACCGTCCGCCCCGAAGGTGCAGTTCGGATGGATGATGACGCGATCGCCGACCGTGACGCGTTCGCGTACGACCACGTTGGGCCAGATCACGCAATCGTCGCCGATCGTTACGTCACTTCCGATGCGGACGCCGGGATGCACTTGCGTATTGGTGCCGATCCGAGCGCCGGCTCCGACCGAGACGTGCGCGCCGATCGCGGCATTGTCGGCGAGTGTGACGTCGGGTGCGATGATCGCGGATGCGTGGACACCCGGCGGGACGCGATCGGGTGGTGGGCCGAGCAGCTTGAGGATGTCGCAGAGCGCGAGATCGGGATCCTCCACGACGATGACGGTCTTCGATCCAGGGATTTCGCAGCCGGTCGGGACAAGCACGGCGCCGGCGCCCGTTGATTCGAACTGGGCCCGGTAGCGATCGTCGCCGAACCAGCTCAGATCGGTCGGCCCGGCTCGGTCGAGCGTCTTGATGTCATCGATGGTACGCGTTGTGTCGCCGACACTTTCGGCGCCGAGGCGCTTGGCGAGGTCTGCGACCGTGATGGATGGAGGCATGGTCTTTCCTGGTTATCGGCGCGGTCCGAACGACACTCGTCGGCTGATCCTGTGAAACGGTGTGTTACGGGATCGAGAGCTTCGGCTTGTTCGCCTGGGCATCGTACTCCTTGTTGAGCCGCGAGAGCACTTCGTTGCTGATGTCGATCGACGGGTTGAAGTAGAGCACCTTCCGGAGACGGATGCGCTGCTTGACCAGTTCGGGATCGTTTGTTTCCTCGTAGGCGTCGCGGTAGACGACCATGTCGTAGCCGCGCTCGCGCGCGACGGTTTCGACCGTGCGCAGAATCTCCTTGTAGATCTGGTTGGACCAGGTGCCGAGCCGACGCGTGATCATGGCCTGCGTCGTCTCGCCCCACGCGCGCAGCTCGATGCGCATGCGCGTCAGGTCGCTGATCCGGCTTTCGTATGTGGGATCGCGCGGGTCCATCGCGCGCAGCGTCGCTTCGAGCTGTTCGATCTTCTGCTGGCGCTGCTGGGCTTCCTGCTCCAGGCGCGTCTGCTCGTCGCGGAGCTGCGTATTGAGGTCTTTCTGGAGCTTGTACTCGTTGAATACATACACCACGTCGATACAGGCGACGCGATTGCCCTGTGCCTGTGCCGTAGCCGCGATCGTCAACGTCGCGATGCCGATCAGGATGGAACGCTGCCCGTTCATTTCGCCTCCCTCGGGATTTTGTTCAGGTCTGTGATGCGCCGAGCGCCGTTTGCAGGAATCGTCCCGCACGGCGCGATGATACGCCAGAATATCCGGAAGTAGAACCGGGGCGGGACGGCTTGGGTGGCACTGGCGGCTTGTCCGCCAGTGTTGGGAACGTGCGTTCATCAAGTGTCTGTAGGGTGCGTTCCTTGGAATGGGTCAGACACCGGCCACGGCGAGCCGCGAGCGCGAGCGAGCGGTCAATCCGCTATGACGTCCAACAAACCAGGATGGAGCGGGCGTCTCGTCTGGGCAGCAAGCTGCCAGGATGAGGCAGGCGTCTGCGCGGCCTGCCCCGGCAAGAGCGCCCCCAAATCTAGGGCGGGGTGGGAGTCTCGCGCATCAATGATGGGTCACGATCGTCGAACCGCAGCACGTGGCAACCGTCTGCGTTCGGGGCGACCGCGCCTGTGGCCAGGCCGACGTACGTCTCTGACTCGATGGCCGTGTTTGGTAGTTCGAGCTGCTCCTGCAACGCGCGCACGGCAGATTCCGACGGCCCTTCGATCTCGAGCCAGTGTCCCAGTCGCGGGATCTCGTCCAGGCAGACGGTGCAGTCATCGAACTCGTATGTTGCCCGGCGTTTCTCGAAGATGACGCGCGGTTGATACCCAAGCAGCGCCAGCAGCGCGAGCATCGGCTCGGTTTCTTTGCTCGAGACTGCCACCTCCCGTTCCTCGCGCTTCTTCAACGCGCCCAACCGTTCACGCGCGCCTTTAACGGTGAGGGTGACGATCGTGTCGCCGCTGGCGGCGCGCGTTCGCCGAACGCGTAGTCCGCGATCGCTGCGCCACAACGACCCCTGGGCATCGTCGAGAATCCAGTTCTCTTCGGCGACCGTCGGCGCGTCCGTTCCACTTCGGCGACGGAGCGCGTCGCGCAACGCGGCGGGGTCGTCAATCCGGAACTTCAATTCGATCTCGAGCACCGTGGGCCTCCGAAAGGGCCTAGAGCACAATTGACAGCAGGACGCGCCGCGATCATTCTAACGACGCCGTGCCTGGTTGCGACCGGGCCGCTCGCCCGGCGCGGCGGATGGTGCGTGCGGTCCCGCACCGTCGCCACGGACACGATTCGGACGAATCAGGACACCTCATGCGACAGCGACTGGCGACCATCGGCGTTTCGATCGTTGCGCTCAGCGGCGCCGCCTTCGGACAGATCACCCCCGACAGCCTGCTCCAGCAGCAACGCGTGATCGATGACAAGCTGGCCACCGATCGGCTGGATCTGGCTCCCGTCGAGTCGATCCTCGATTGGCAGTGGGGCGGGTGGCTGGAGTACTACTACTTCAACTTCGACGACGGGATCCAGGGATCGCGGCAGGTCCAGCGGCCAGCGATCTCCCTTTGGACGCGACTCAGTATCGACAACGGCGCGCACGAGATCTTTGCTCGGACGCGTTTGCGATACACCGAGTTCGAGTTCGGTGACGAGATCGATCGCCGACAGGATTGGGACGGGCCCGATTTCGACCGCGTCTGGTATCAGATCGACTTTCGGAAGGCATTCGGCGGCGACAGCGACGACGGTAACCCGAACAACCTCATCATTCGTGCCGGGCGCCAGCCGGTAATCTTCGGTACCGGTTACGCGTTTGACCGTCCGATCGACGCCGTCACGCTGCACGGCCGGCTCGACGACTTGCGGATCATGGGCGTCTTCGGCAAATCGATCCCCAGTTTCCCCAACATCGATCGCAGCGACGCCGTCGACACGCACAGCCACCGGCACTTCTACGGCGTTCAGCTTTCGTACGCCGGACTCGCGCGGCATGAGCCGTTCGTGTACGCTCTATGGAACAACGATAAGACCGACGAGCGGCCAAAGGACCTGTTCCAGAACTACTCGTACGACACGTTCTATTTTGGTGCGGGTTCGCGCGGCGAGATTGCCCGCAACCTCAACTATTGGGTCGAGGGTGTCTGGGAGTCGGGGCGTAGCTTCGGCGACGGCATGTTCCTCCGCCGAAATGTTGTGGAGGCTTACGGCTGGGATGCGGGCGTCGAGTATCTGTGGGACGCACCCACCCGACCGCGGGCGGCGTTCGAGTACATGTTTGCCAGCGGCGACGGCAATCGGCGCTTCAGCCCGACCAACGCTGCCGGCGGCAATCGCGGCGACCGGCATGACTCCAGCTTCAATGCCTTTGGTTTCCGCAACACGGGCCTCGCGCTCGCTCCCGCGCTCAGCAACATCCACATCCTCAAGCTGTCAGGCTCGTGTGTGCCGTTCGCCGAGCACGAGTTGTTCAAGGATTTCGAAGTGGGGGCGGATTTCTTCGTGTATCACAAGAACCAGAGCGGCGGCGCCATCAGCGACTTCACCGCCGACCGGCGAAACGGCTATGTCGGCTGGGAGATGGACTACTACCTGAACTGGCGGTTCGCGTCCGACCTATCGTGGACGTTCCGCTGGGGCACCTTCTTCCCTGGGAGCGCCTACACCGACGACGACTCGCGGCACTTCCTGTTCACCGGGTTGACGTGGAGCTTCTGATATGAATTCACGGCTGCTGATCGTCCCGTGTGTTTTCCTGCTGCTGAGCGGTTGCCAGCGCGTGACGGTGCAGGTTGCCGAACCGCCGCCGGCGGACGGGAACGCGCCGCTGATGGTCTATATCCAGCAATTGCCGTTCATCACCGCCGAAGCGGGGTACCGGGCAACTCATATTCTCTGGAAGAAGCAAGTGTTCGAAGGCGACTTCGATGCGCTCACCGCAACCCTGCGTGAGGGCAAGGTCATTGGCGACTGGGACTATGGGCCGGACGACGCGCTGAATCGATCGGCGGTCGGCCATATGATCTGCCGTGCGTGCGACATTCGCGGCGGCGCCAACTGGTTGTTGACCGGGATGGGCCGCTATGCGTGGCGTGAACTGAACTACCTCGAGATCGCAAGCCCGCTCTCCGAGTACGGCTACGTTCCCGGCGGCCAATTCCTCGGCATCCTGGCGCGGGCCGAAGAGTTCCAGTACAAGTGGCGCGAGTCTGCCGAGCCCGTACAACTCGGCGACGAGCCGAACTAAGCGCGCCGACCAATCACTCCATCATTTCTCGGACGTTAAGCGGGTTCCATGCGGAATGGCTGGATCGATCCGCTTGTCCCTGGGTATGCTGAACAACGCGGGCAACGAAGTAGATCCGAGGAGGCGACGGATGCGCCATTTGTATGTTATATTGGCGTTGTGGATCGGTTTGGGCGCGGTCGGGTTCGGTCGTGGACAGAACCCGCTCTGGGAGGAGACCCGCGCCGACCTCGCCATGCAGCGATACGGCGTCAGCGGGGCAGGCGTCGTTGTTGCGGTCCTGGATCGCGGCATCGATTGGCGACATCCCGACTTTCGGCACCCCGATGGCACCACGCGGATCCTCTGGATGCTCGACATGACGGGCCAGAACGGCTGCCCCGGCAATCCCGCACCAGTCGAGTACAGCGCGGCCCAAATCGACCAGGCCCTTGAGAACGGCACCGACCTCCCATTTCGCGACGCCGTCGGACACGGTACGCCTACTGCGGGGGCGGCTGCGGGTAACGGGCGCGCTTTCGCAAACGGGCGATACGCCGGCCTGGCACCGGAAGCGGACCTGATCGTCGTCAAAATGGTCTCCGAAGGCGCGCCGGCACACGGGGACCAGTCGGCGGAGGCCGCCTTCCAGGGTTGCATCGACGATGCGCTCGATTGGCTCGACGCCAAGCTGAACCTGCTTGATCGGCCCTGCGTCGGCATCATCAATAGTGGTACGCAGTGGGGCCCGATCGACGGCACATCCGCCGTGAGCCGAAAGATCGACCAAGTGTTCGGCGCGGACCGCCCCGGGCGGATCTACGTCAGTCCTTCTGGCGATGAGGGCAACCTGCCCACCCACGCCGCGGCCGATTACGACGTCAACGACACCACCGTCGCGTTCACGAAGACGAGCGCCGCCACCGCGTTTCTGTCCGTCTGGTATACGGGCGCGGCACCCGCCGAGGTAACCGTCGCATTCAACGATGGAACGAGTGTGGGGCCTGTTGGTCCGAGCGGCTCCCGCAACCAGGATGGAATATTCATCATTCAGTATGCGCCCGGGTCGGCGTTCTATCCTTGGCGGTCCAACGGACCAGACCGTGCGATCTGGATTCGGATCACGGGCCATATTGGTCCCGGTACAGTCACGCTCCGAGGCACGACGCCGACCGCAGGGCGCTTCGATCTCTACCACGGCCAGTTGCCGAACGTGCTCGCGTTGACCAGTCACCTTGCACCGGGCCGACTGACCGACTATTCGGCCACTCGCTCCGCGATCGTGGTCGGGGCCTACGTGCTGAACGATCGCTACCGCGACTTGAGCGGTATCGAGCGGTTCGTGGGAAACGAGGGCGGAATTGGAGAGAGCTGGGCGTTCTCGTCGGACGGGCCGACGCGCGACGGGCGCACGCCCGGGGTCGACATCGCTGCGCCCGGGCACAACGTCTTCGCTGCGTTCGGGCAGCAGTCGTGGTGGCGGACGTTCGAGTTCAACCTGATCCAGGACGGCAGCGGCTGGTACGGGCGGTTCGGTGCGACGAGTGGGGCGGCGCCGATCGTCGTCGGGGCGGTAGCGCTCATGCTTGAGGCGGACCCGAATCTCACCGCCGACGATGTGCGTAGCGTGCTGCGCGCAACGGCCCGCAACGATGCGTTCACCGGTGCGGTGCCGAATCCGGTATGGGGGTTCGGAAAGCTCGACGTGCTGGCCGCGCTCGATCGCATTCTGGCCCTGCCTGGCGACCTGAACTGTGACGGTGCCGTCAGTGTCGGCGACATCAACCCGTTCGTACTCGCGCTGACCGACCCGGACGCATACCGTCAGCAGTTCCCCGACTGCTCGTCCTTCAACGGCGACATCAACGACGACGGTGTCGTCACTGTCGGCGACATCAACGGGTTCGTCGCACTGGTCATCGGCGGGTAGCTTTACGGGGCGCGTCGTGATCCCGTCGCTTGCGCTCCCCGGGGGGGAGCAAGCTCCCTTTGCGAGGCCCGTGTCTACGCCACCGGCCCTTGCGCGAACCAAACACCAAGCACAGCGAGCCGCGAGCGCAAGCGAGCGGTCCGGTGCTACTGGCATCTCGCCCTGGCAGCAAGCTGCCAGGATGAGGCAGGCGTCTACGCCGCCTGTCCTTGCAAGACGCTCACTCTCCGGGTGGCACTGGCGGCTTGTCCGCCAGTGGTTGGAACGTGCGTTTAGTCAAGTTGCTTAGTGGATTTAGCGAATCCAGCACAAGCACCCCCAGAACACTGGTCGCAAGCTACCACTCGACCGCTCGCTTGCGCTCGCGGCTCGCACTGGCGCCCGGGGCGGCGTGCGCGCCAGTGGTCGGGTGCGCTCCTTTCAAGGAACGCCCAGCTCCGCTTGCGCCGTCACGAGGGCAGCGCGTCGCTGTTGCCTTCGTTGCGGATGTTGCGGTACAGGCTGAACAACTCGCGAAAGGCACGCAGGATCACCCGTAAGTTGGCACCCGTCTGCGTTCCCGCCGTGCGGGGATAGTGGTGCACGCCGAGTTGGCCGATGCGGTAGCCCAGGTTATGCGCTTTGGCCAGGATCTCGGTGTCGATCAGCGCCCCGGTGCTCTTCATCGTGATCCGGTCGAACAACGAGCGGGGATAGATTTTGAACGCGCAATCCACGTCGCGCAGCCGGAACCTGAACAGTCGATTGACCAGCGCACACCATGCGCCGGCGTTCAGCTTGCGAATGAGCGGGTCCTGGCGGTTCATCCGGTAGCATGACACGATGTCGTGCGTTTCCAGTAGCGGCAGGAGCTTATCGATCTCGGTCATGTCAAACTGGCCGTCACCATCGGTGTAGAAAACCCAGTTCTTTGTTGCCTCACGAAACCCGCGTTGCAGGGCGCCGCCGTACCCCCGGTTTGGGTTGTTGTGGACGGCTCGCACCTCGGGAATCTCGTCGGCGAGCGCGTCGGCCCGCTCGGCCGTGCGGTCCTTGCTTCCATCGTTGACGATGATGACCTCGAGTTCGGGCGCGATCGTGCGACCCACGTCGACCGCCTGGCGCGTAACGCGTTCGACGTTGGCCTCCTCGTTGTAGCAAGGGAAGAAGATCGTCAGGGATAACGGCTCCAGCGGTGGTCGTGGAACATTCGATGTGAGATCGACCACGCGTGCGTCTCCGGTTGGTGAGGATTCTGCCGAGCCACGCGAATGTAGCGATTTCATCGATGGCTTTCAAACCGACGCGATGACGCCCAACCGTGTACGGGTCGGCCTTGTCTGATTGCGCTCAGTCGCTTCTTCGCAACGGTCCGTATTGCTGCATCGTTCGTTATCGGTAGGTAACGGTAGCGATCGTATCAGCGGCTGGCCGATGGCCGTTCCTCCAGAGAACGACTGCTTGCAATCGCGATTTTGTGCTGGAATTACAGGGATTTGATCCTTCTCAAGGGGCGGTTGTGCGCTTACCATCCGCGTGCGTTTCATGGACCCGGCGATGCTTGCGGAGCGGGCGCGACGTGCGACTGCTCGTTCGCACGCCAATCATCCTGAGCGGCTTCGATGACGAATAAGTTCGTGCTGTTCGATCACACTGCCGACCTCGGCGTCCGCGCGACGGCGCCCGACCTCGGCGAACTGGTGACGCAGGCCGTCCAGGGCTTCTATGCAACGATCGGGACGGTCGCAGCCGGGAGCGCGACCGTTGCGGACGATCTGTGGATCATCGACGCGGATTCGCGAGCTGATGCGTTGCGCGATTTGCTGGCACGCCTCCTCGATGAGTTCGAGTTGCGACAACGAGTCGCAGCCGACGTGGCCCTGATTCGCTTCGAAGAGTCTGGATTGGAAGCACGGGTCAGTTTGGCGCCGTTGGACCTCGGCCGTAGCGAGCTTCAGCGTGAGGTGAAGGCCGTGACGTATCACGAGCTCACAGTCGAGAAGGTGGTCGAGGGTTGGACCGCCACGTTCATTGTGGATATCTGACAACCGACGGACTCGCCGATGCGACGGCCGGGGCCGCCCGTGACGCTGCGTGCTGAAGGCGCGCGGCCTATGATGTCGGGATGCGGGAGATTGCGGGTGACGAACGATTGCGGCTGGTCACTGGTCGAGGAGCGCTTCGAGCTCGATCGATGCAAGTCATACGAAGGGTTGTTTGCGCAGGGCAGCGGTTACTATCACGTCCGGGGGGCGCTCGAAGAGCCGTTGCCCGACGCTCCGCAGAACCTGCGCTACTGGCGGATGCCGACGAACGTTACGAGTGAGCGTTTTCGCGAGTCGCTCTCGAAATGGGGAACGTACATTCCCGGCGTGTTCGGGGAGCACCCGTTGCTCGGGCGGGAGTTGGTCAATCTGCCGTGTTTTCTCGGGCTGGCGCCGATCGTCGGCGGCACGCCGCTCGATGTCGTGTCCGGGAACGTTAGCGGGCATCAACGGACGCTCGATCTCCGAACCGGCGTGCTTACGCGCTCGTTGCGATGGCGGGTCCAGGGTGTCGACCTGGAGCTTACCTACGAGCGGTTTGCCAGTGCCGCTCACCCGCACATCTTTTTCCAACGGCTGACGCTCACGCCGTCTGCGGACGTGACGCTGGAACTCGCCGCGACGATCGACGGCGATGTGACGACGAACGGATACGACCATTTCGCTTCGCTCGAGTTCCACATGCCCGAGCGCGACATGCTCGAGTGCCTGCTCGAGACGGATGTCGGGGACGGTGTCGGTATCCGGTCACGCGTCACGTGCACATCCGAAGCGTCCTGGCGTTTCGCGGCGGAAGATCGACGCGCGCGGCTGATCGCATCGATCAGCGTGACGGCCGGTGCGACGGTGACCCTCGAGAAGCGCACGTCGCTTGCCACCTCGCGCGATCCGGAGCAGCGATCCGCGGATGAGTGGTTGGCGGATGTATCCGATCAATCGTGGGATGAAGCGCTGGCCGCGAACACGCAAACCTGGGAGCAACGGTGGTCCGCGTGCGATGTGATCGTCGACGGGGAACCCCGGGACCAGCGTGCGCTGCGCACTGCGCTCTACCATCTTCAACGGGCACATGTCCCGGCTGACACCCGCGTGGCGATCGACGCCAAGGGGTACGCCGGTGAGGCCTATTGGGGCCGGTTCTTCTGGGATACGGAGATGTACCTGCTCCCGGTCTATCTGTACACCGATCCCGATCGCGCCAGGACGCTCGTTTCGTTCCGCGTGCAGTCGCTTCCCGGCGCGCAACAGAATGCAGCTCGCTATGGCTACCCCGGTGCCAAGTACGCTTGGGAGTCAGACGATCGCGGAAATGAGTGTTGCCCGAACTGGCAATACGCTGACCACGAACTGCACGTCACGGCCGATGTCGTGTACGGACTGGCCCACTACGCAGCAGCAACCAACGAAACGGACTGGTTGGCGAGCACGGCTGCGTCCGTCGTGGGCGAAACCGCGCGGTATTGGGCGGCGCGGGTCGACCAGCGGGTCGGCGACGATCATCCGAGCCTGCTCGGCGTGATGGGCCCGGACGAGTTCGTTCCCTTGGCCGGCAACAATGCGTACACCAACCGGCTCGTGCGATTTGCGGTCCAGCAGGCGGTAACGCTGGGCCTGGCGACGTCCGACGAGGAGCGAGCCCGGTTCACACGGATCGCGAACGATCTGCCGATTCTCGAACGGTCCGACGGACTCGTGCTGCAGTGCGAAGAGTTCGAGCGACTCGCTGAGCCGGACTTCGAACGTACCTGGCTCGACCGTACCCGGACATACGCGGCGCAGGTATCGCAGGAGCGACTCTATCGCACGAAGGCGTTGAAGCAGGCGGACGTCCTGATGCTCATGTGGCTCTTTCCCCAGGAGTTCAGCGATGCCCAAGTGCGTCAGGCGTGGGACTACTACCTTCCGTACACAACCCACGATTCGTCATTGTCCGCGAGCGTGCACGCGATGGTGGCGCTGCGCCTGGGCCTGCAAGACGAGGCGCAGCGCTGTTGGTCGCGCGCGGCCTACCTCGATCTCGACGGCGGCGCCGCGGAGGGCATTCATATCGCGAACGCGGCGGCCACCTGGATGATGGCGATCTTCGGCTTCGCAGGGATGCGCACCGCGTTGCAGGCAGACGTACTGACGCTTGAGCCGCGCCTGCCTGCACAATGGTCGCGGCTGGCGTTTCCGGTCGTCTGGAAGCGGCAGCACGCGTTTGTGGAAATCGACAGTCGGCAGGTATCCGTGCAGAACCGTAGCGGCGCTGAGCTGCCAGTCAGTGTCTTCGGCAGACGCGATACGGTCCCGGCGCGAGGCGTTCAGACCTGGGAGCAGCCGTCGTGATTCAAGCGGTCATCTTCGATCTGGACGGAGTGCTGGTGACGACCGACGAGGGGCACTACCTCGCGTGGCAGCGGGTCGCGAGTGAGGCCGGAATCCCCTTCGATCGGACGATCAACCAACGCTTGCGAGGGGTGAGTCGGATGGAAAGTCTGGAGATCTTGCTCGAGCGGGCGCCGCGGGAGTATACCGAGCCGGAGAAGCGGGCGCTGGCGGATCGCAAGAATTCCTTCTACCGGGCGTCGCTGGAGGGGCTTTCGCCGACGGATCTGCTCGCTGGATCGGCCGTGATGCTGCGTGGGCTGCGCGCGCGGGGGGTCCGAACGGCCATCGGGTCGTCCAGCCGGAATACACCGACGATCGTCGACCGGCTCGGGATTCGCAACTGGTTCGACGCGATCGTGGACGGGAACGACGTTCCGCGCTCCAAGCCGGCGCCGGATATCTTCCTACTCGCGGCGGCTCGGGTGGACGTGCCTGCCGCGAATTGTCTCGTCATCGAAGACGCGCAGGCCGGAGTCGACGCCGGCCGAAGTGCCGGCATGAATGTGCTCGGCGTCAATCCCCATTACAATCTGAACGGTCCGGATCGGCAGGTACCGTCGCTGGCAGACGCGTCGGTCGACGATCTCGATGAGTGGTTTGGGCTCGCGCCGGCCGCTCCCTAGGCCGTTGTCCGCCGGCCGTGAATCGAAACGAGTCGGCGCTAAAAATAGGAGAATACAATGCCGCTAACGACCGACTCTGTTGCGGGAGCGGTTCCGAAGGCGATCGAGTGGGTTGGGGGGGCTGACGGTTGCCTGCGATTGCTGGATCAGACATTGTTGCCCACGCGGGTCGAGTATATCGACTGCGATGACGTGGAGACGGTTTGGGAAGCGATCAAGGTGTTGCGGGTGCGCGGGGCGCCGGCGATCGGCGTTGCGGCGGCGTACGGATTCTGCATCGGGTTACGCGATCAGCGCCAATCCGATCGAAGCGAGTTCGATGCGGCTGCCGAGCGGGTTGCCGCTTACCTGATCGGGTCGCGACCCACCGCCGTGAACCTGGCCTGGGCCGTGAATCGTCTTCAGCGCGCGGCGTCGGAAGAGCCTGATCGCGATTCGGAAGCGGTCTGGGACGCGTTGCTGGCGGAGGCTCGGCAGATTGCGGATGAAGACGCCGCGACGTGTCGGCGGATTGGCGAGCACGGGGCGACCCTCATTCCAGACGGCGGCACGGTGCTGACGCACTGCAACGCCGGCGCGCTCGCGACCAGCGCCTACGGGACAGCGCTGTCGGCGATGTATGTGGCGCACGAGCAGGGGAAACGGTTTCGGGTCTATGCCGACGAGACGCGCCCGCTGTTACAGGGTGCCCGGCTGACGGCGTTCGAATTGCAGGCGGCCGGTATCGACGTCCACGTTCTTTGCGACAACGCCGCCGGCGCCCTGATGGCGGCTGGTCGCGTGGATTTGGTGATCGTCGGTGCGGATCGGATCGCCGCCAACGGCGACACGGCCAACAAAATCGGCACGTACGGGCTCGCCGTGCTTGCGCACCATCACGATATTCCGTTCTATGTTGCCGCACCGCGCAGCACATTCGACCTGTCGCTCGCGAGCGGCAGCGGCATTCCGATCGAGGAGCGCGGCCGCGACGAGGTTGCCGCGGGGTGTGGACGGACGACCGTTCCGGACGGCGTGAGCTGCTTCAATCCGGCATTTGACGTGACCCCGGCCCGCTTGATTCGCGGAATAATCACGGAAAAAGGGGTCTCGGGAGCGGTTTCGGAGGCAGAGATCGGGGAAATTTTCCGGAATGCCCCTTGAAACCGAGGTCGGAACCCGTACACTGCCACGACAAATTTTGGCGCGGTCAATTTCGTTTGTGTTCGGTCTGCGCACAGCACACGCTTTACAAACGATGTTTTGGCCGTTTGAATTTTGGTTGGGTGTTCGGCATGGGTTGGCGCGATGCCAGTCGTTCAACGGCCGAACGAGGTCAAAGGTGAGTTTCTCTTGAAGGAGGCTCAGAATGAGCAAGAAGCTCTGGATGAAGGGCGCTTTGTTCCTGACGACTGGTATGGTGATGCAGTTCGGTCTTGATTCCGGCTGCCTGAACGCCTGGGTGCAGCGCGCCCTGGTCGCCGTCCTGTTCGACTAAGGTGCCCCCGGGCGTAGCGTAGTGGAAACAAGTAAATCGATGGAGATTCTGAAGATGAAGACCAAAGCAAAGCTCTGGCTCCTGAGTGCTGTCTCGGGCGCTGCGTTGTTCCAGTTCTTCGGCTGCGGCGACGGTGGCGGTGCGAATGCGTTCCTCCGCTTCCTCGGCGACGCGGTCGGCACGACCCTGGTCCTGACGGGCATTGACTAATCGTTCGACAAACACCGTAACGGTTGCTCGGTTCCGTCTCATGGACCGGCTTTGCAACGCAACGGCTTGAGGAGAAGCAAATGAATAAGAAATGGCTCACTTTGGGCGCGATGGCGTTCGGCGGCGCGACCCTCTTTCAGAACGGTTGCCTCGGCAGCTTCTGGCAAGGCCTCTTCAACAGCGGCTTCCCGGCGGAAAACCGCGTGCTCAACGTCGCGCTCGACGTTCTGCAGGAAGAGCTCTTCGGCTAAGAACAATCTGAGAGATCCCCGGCGGCCCGGCTTGGCCGGGTAGTCCGGGTTGTGTCACGGCATAGAACCACTCGCTTCGACGACTCGTCGTCGGAGTCAAGACGGAGTAAGAAACATGAATCGTAAGGCTACCTTGCTGGTGATCTTCACCGTCGGCTGCACGCTGGCCCTCGGTGCGTTCAACTGCCTGCCGAACATCGCCAACGTCGGCCCGACCTTCGCCCTCGCCACGTAAGGGCACGGTCTCCGACATCGGCAATCATCAGAAAGGGCCCCTCATTCGTGAGGCGCCCTTTTTTCGTGCGCTCGCACACTGTGTTGGTTAAGATCGCTCTCGCGTGGTGCCCCACCCTTCTAGTGCGGGGGACGTGTTTCGCGCAGCAAATCAAGGGTGTCCCCCAGGGTAGAACCCTGGGGCACCAAAATCTCCACCTTCGTTTCCAGAACGCTCGTCGGTCGCGGTCTTCATGCGCTATCTTCCCGCGTCCGGGCTCGTGGTGTTCGGTGTCTGACAACGGTTGGGTAGGGCGGTCGGATGGTACTGGTAACGCAATGGGGCAGTGTCCCCTTGTTTCGCTAGTGGGGGAGCAATCCCCGTTGCGAGGTCTGGCGACCACAACGAGCCGCAAGCGCGAGCGAGCGGGGAGCAAGCTCCCTTGATGAGGCCCGCATCTACGCTGCGGGCCCCGATAAGCACCCGGTACCACCACAACGAGCCGCGAGCGCGAGCGAGCGGTCCCGGTCGCTGTTGGCGAGCGCTCTCGGACGTGGGGGCTACGAGAGTTGTTCGACAGCGCGCCGAAACAGCGCGAAGCCGTCGCCGTGCGGCCGCGGCGACAGCGCCGTCCAGCATGGGTGCTGGGTGAATGCCAGGAATCGCTCCGGATGCGGCATCAGGCCGAGCACGCGGCCGGTCGGGTCACACAAGCCCGCGACATTCAGTTCGCTACCGTTTGGCGTGTCGGGCCCGTCGGCGACCGTGCACGGAGTCCCCGCGACGAACGTCAGGGCCGCCAGGTTGCGCGAGCGAACGTCGTTTGCCGTTTCCGGTCGATCGAAGACCACCCGGCCTTCGCCGTGCGCCATTGGCATCTCGTAGGTTCGGTTGCGCTCGAGGAACGGGCAATGATCCGTTTCCGCCCGCAGGTGGACCCAGCGGTCCTGGTAACCTTCCGGGCGATTGTAAGTGATCGAGGCCATCGGGGGGGCATCGGCAGTCGCGGGGTAAGGAAGCAGGCCCAGCTTGACCAGGACCTGGAACCCGTTGCAGATTCCGAGCACTAGTCCGCCGCGATCGACAAAATCATACAAGCGGTCGCGAACATGCCGGGAAAGTTGCGAGGCGAAGATGCGGCCGGCAGAGATATCATCACCGTAGCTGAATCCGCCGGGAATCGTCAAAATCCGGTAATCTTCGAGCCGCGGCGATTCGAGGTAGGCCTGGAGCGGCAGTGTTGTCGGTGTTGCTCCGGCACTCCGCCAGGCATGGGCGGTCTCGCGGTCGCAATTGGTTCCCGGGGCTCGTAAAATGAGTACGCGAATGATCGGCATGCCGGCTCGGTTTTCCGATTATCAGGATAGTGGCTGCAGACGTCTCGCAGCGACTGTTCCGACGCATTGTTCGCAAAGCGTCGAGCCGGATGATACCACGGGATCGCGGTCCCGTCGCAGGCAGGAGTCAATGATGCAGGCTTTGGTGCGGTGGATGCTCGTGGCCATGTTGCTGGCGAGCACGGTCCAGGCGCAGAACACGGACGAGCAGGAGCCGGAGTCGCGCGGGCAATTGTACGAGCGCGTCGGCAAGATCATCGGCGCGTTTCAGTCGCTCGGCAACTGGGACGAGCACTATGGCTACATGATGGATTCGGTCGAATCGGTCTACGACCGGCAGGGCTGGGACAGCGAATCCGACATGTTCTCGCTGGATCTCGTTCGGACTGTCGAGTCGATTCCGCCGTGGGAGGTTCGACGACGGTTCGACACCATGATGGAGGTCTTCAGTGACCGTTACCTGCTCGACGAAGGGCAGGAGCGGATGATGCGGCGTAAGTTCATCCGGATGTCGAACTCGATGTTTCAGAAGCACAGCGGCCGGATCATGCAGTATGCGACCGAGGCGATCCAGACGCGCGCGATGGGGGATGAGTTCACGCCGGAGCAGGTGCAGCGTTGGGTTCGGCTCGCCGAGCCGGTGTTTCAGGACGCGCGACTGCGCCTGAACGAGTCGGCGGCGGAACTGATGCAGGAGCTGGATCCCGAGCAGCGTGAGATCCTGTCACGCGACCTTGCGGCCGCCAATCACCGCATGGGGACGATCGAGAAGCTGAGTGAGGAGTGGAAGCGCGGGAACTGGAAGCCGGCGGATTGGGGAATGGAGAACGATCCCATCCAGTTGGCGGCAGAGAGTCGTCGAATCGAAGAGGATGCGGCCAAGGATCGTGCCGCAGCCGTCGCCGAACAGGCCCGCAACCCCAAGCGTACGCCGCCTGACGCGAATCCGCGAGTTGGGGATTCGAAGCCGGCGGTGCGCTCGAAAGGGCCGGTCCAGCCGAAGGGCGACACCGACGCCTGGACGGTCTATGTTCGCGCGTTCATCGAACGGTACAAGCTGAACGACGGTCAGCGGACACGCGCCTGGCTGATCCATAAGGACGTGTTGAATCGCCGGGACCAGTTGAACAAACGGCATGAGAAGCAGCTTGGGGGAGTGGTGAAACGGGGCGGGGTCGCGTCCGATGCTGCCACCAGCCTGCGGATCAAGCATCAGGCGCTGCTCGAGCGACTGTTCTCGCAGATGGAACGTCGACTTGGACGACTCCCGACGCGCGCACAGCGCAAAGAAACGGCCAAGACACCATTGCCGGTGCCGGCTGAGATTCAGGCGTTGCGTAAGTAACGTACGGCAACTCACGATGCCTGCTTGAATCGGGGCGCCGAGCGGCTACACTGCTGTGCTTGCAACGCCTCGCTAGCTCAGTTGGCAGAGCAGCTGACTCTTAATCAGCGGGTCCTAGGTTCGAGTCCTAGGCGAGGCATTTTCGGATTCACCGGAGAGGGGGCTCTAAGAGCACGGTCTTTGTCGCACCGCGAGCGTTGCCGGATACGCGCGCGGGTTGGGCCCGCGGTCGTCACGGTGCGACGGGGACGGCCTCCATGACAGGGAGCGTTACGCCGTTCGTGGCGTCAACGGGTCCGGGTTCGTTGGTCGGCTCGGGGTAGTCGATCGTCCATTTCATCGGTTGGCCGCTCGTGTCGCGCAGTGGAATCCGCGCGGGAGCGAGGGCGTTGTAGGTCGTTATCGCGCCGCGCCGGAGCTGCCATGCCCACATCCCGAGCTTGGGGATCGTCATCAGCAACCCGATCTGCCCAATGATCTGGAAAACGACGCGCTTCGGTGACACGGATCCTTTTCGTAGCCCGATGAGTGTCTTTGCCAGGTTGAGCGGGTTGTAGAAAGTCGCGTAGGCGCGGAGTACGTTGAGTTGTCGCTGCCAGGGCTTCGGATCCGCGGACGCGACCACGTGGTTGCCATCGAAGAACGCCTGCGGAATGGGCTTGCCGCCGACGCTGGAGTAGAGCGTGCCGCCTTCCACCGCTGTTTCGAAGCTGCGCGTTCCGATCGCGGGTCCGAGATAGGTGCACTGGTACGAGACGGCTCCTTTTTGGAACAGGTAGCGGGCCTGGTTGAGCAGGCCGCTGAGATCGCCGCGGGGAGCGCGCAAGGGTTGGTCATCGTTGTGCATCAACATGACCATCGGCATGACGCCGATCTCGTGCATCCGGGCGAAGAGCTGTTCCGTTTTGCCGACCGACTGGCCCTTGTTGACGAGTTTGGCGGTCAGGTCTTCGAGCCCGAACCAGATCGCACGCAGCCCGCCTTTGCGGCACAGGGGAAGGATGTCGATATTCTTGTGCACATCGAATTCGGTGGCTTCCGTATAGAAGCGGATCTTGTCGCCAAGCGACTTGTTGCCGCTCGGCGTGTTTGCGATCGCCGTCATCAACGCCACGACCGTTTCGCGGTTGTTGAAGAAGTTGTCGTCAGTGCCGAAAAAGGAGCGGATGCCGAATGTTTCGTGGATGTGTCGGATCTCGGCGGCGAAACGCTCGGGGCTCTTGTGTCGCCAGCTACGCTGGTTCGCGGCCGGGATCGGGCAATACGAACAATTGAACTTACACCCTTGCGTGCTGATCAAGGAAGCGATCGGCGATCGGCGTCGCACGCGTTTGGCGGATAGCGGTGCGGGGCGCAGACGCCGGCCACGGTGCGGCGGCTCGAGCAATCGGTAGCCCGCATCGGGCATGGGCAGCTCGTCCAGGTCGCGCACGAGCCGTTGGACGCCAGTATGGACGGCGGTCGTTGGAGCGCCGTTATCCCTCGTCGGGCAATACACCAGCCCGGGGACCGCATTCAGGCTGGCCGTGCGTCGGGCGCGCTCGAATGCCGAGCGAACCGATTCGTCGCCGTTTCGTTGGGCAAGCACCGTACGGAGCAAGTCGAGCAGCACGAACGCTTCGCCGGTCACGACGCAGTCGGCGCCGATACCAGGTTCCGGGCCCAGCTCGAAGTAGTCCGTTGGTTCGTAGATCGCTTTGGGGCCGCCGGCCAGGATCAACGGCCGGGCGCTGCCGAGCCGATGAGCGTCCCGAACTAGCTCGTAGGAAGGCTCTGCGTGAACCTGCATCGCGGAGACCAGCAGGATGTCGAGCGGTCGACCGTCCAGTGTCGCCATGCTCGGGCGGAAGTTCGGCGTCCACTGTTGGAGGACGACGCGGAGATGCTTAAACCCGGCCGCGTGCAGGACATCAGCAAGCGTCCGCACCGCGCAGGGCGCCATATGTTTGTCGGCGTACCAATAGGGCAGCATTCGCGTCCGAAAGTCGAACGCGTAGACGATACCGATGCGCAGATCATGCGCTGCACGATCCGAAGCGAGCTCGGTAATCGTTTGGCGCAGTGTGCCGTCCGGCAGGAAAACATCGTCGCGCGGGCGTCGTGGAAGCTCCATTCGCTCTCCCAACATGTGGTGAAGGACACAATCGCGCAACAAACGGGCGCGATCCCAACATCACCCTGCCGGGATCGCGCGGCCCGCTACTCGCGAGCGACGAGGCGCCGCCTAGCGTCGCCGAAAGCCGCCGCCGCCGCCGCCACCGCCGGTGCGCGGCTTCGCTTCGTTGACCTTGATCGTACGGCCGCTGTGCTCGGTTCCGTCGAGCGCGCTTGCCGCAGCTTGTGCTTCATCGTCGGAGCTCATCTCGACGAAGCCAAAGCCCTTGCTGCGTCCGCTGTCACGGTCGATGATAACGCTCGCGCTGTCCACGGTGCCGTATTCTGCAAAGATTTGCTGCAGCGTGCCATCGTTGACGTCAAAGCTCAGATTACCAACATACAACTTGCGACCCATCGTGGATCTCCTTCTTGCGCCCGGTGAATTTGCTCGAACTGCGCTGGGATCGAATGATCATTCGACCGTCAGTCGCAGACCCCCATTGTCTGCATCGCGTGCGCCAGGTTCCTAAGTGGACCATTGCAAACACCCGAGTATCGCATCGTAGAGGCCGAGCTGGATCGTTGGGCTCTCATAATCGTGCGGCGTTCCGCACTTCCGTTTGGCGATGCGGCGACCGGAACCACTCCGGGCACAGCACTGCCCATCAACTGAATGAGCCTCAGTGACCAGTCCGGTTCAGGAACGGGCACCCGTATCGAGAAGGCCCGCCTCGGGAAGAGGAGTGATCAGAGAAGTACAGGGCGAAGTATCGCCGCCGCGAGTGCGACTGTCAACTGTAATTTATCGGTCATACACGGTCGGTCAGGCGTCGCGAATCACGAGCAGGCGGATCTCGCTCATATCCTCGATCGCGTAACGGATGCCCTCGCGGCCGAGGCCGCTGTCCTTGACCCCGCCGTAGGGCATATTGTCGACCCGCCACGAGGGGACGTCGTTGATCAGTACGCCGCCGACGTCGAGTGTGTCCCAGGCGCGCAGCGCCTTGTGCAGGTCCCGCGTAAAGATGCCGGCTTGCAGGCCGAACGCGCTGTCATTGATCGTCGCCAGCGCGGCGTCGAAGTCATCGAACCGGGAAAGAACTGCTACGGGCCCGAAGGCCTCCTCCGTGCAGACCTTCGTGTCGGCCGGTACATCCTCGAGAAGGGTGGCCGCCAGGAGCGTGCCCTCACGCGTTCCGCCACAAAGCAGTCGCCCGCCAGCCTGGACGGCGGCGTCGATCCAGCCTTCGAGCCGCTTCGCTTCGCTCTCGGCAATCATCGGGCCGATGAACGTGGACTCGTCCTTGGGATCGCCGGCGTGCAGCGCCCGGGTTGCTTCGACGAACTGGTCGCGAAATGCATCATAGAGGCGTTCGTGCACGAGGATACGCTGGACGCTGATACAGCTTTGCCCCGACTGGTAGAACGCGCCGACGATGAGCCGTTCGATCACTTGCGGGATGTCGGCGTCCTCGTCCACGAGGCAGGCCGCGTTGCCTCCCAGTTCGAGCACGACCTTCTTCTTCCCGGCGCGCGCCTTCAGATCCCAGCCGACGGCCGGTGAACCCGTGAAGCTCAAGAGCTTGAGCCGTTCGTCGACCGTGAACAGATCGGCACCGTCGCGGCGGCAGGGCAGGATCGAGAACGCGCCGGGTGGCAAATCGGTCTCCGCCAGGACCTCGCCGATGATCAGGGCGCCGATCGGGGTGCGGCTGGCCGGCTTGAGCACGAACGGGCATCCGACCGCGAGCGCGGGAGCCACTTTGTGTGCCGCGAGATTGAGCGGGAAGTTGAACGGCGAGATAAAGGAGCAAGGGCCGATCGGGACCCGTTTGTACATTCCGCGGTAGCCCCGCGCCCGGGCCGAGACCTCGAGGTTGAGCACCTCACCGTCGATGCGCACCGCTTCCTCGGCCGCGATGCGGAACGTGTCGATCAGACGGGTCACCTCGCCCCGGCTGTCCTTGATCGGCTTCCCGGCTTCAATGCACAGTGCCTGCGCGAGTTCGTCGAACCGCTCCTGGAAGGCGCTCACGCAATGGTTGAGCACCGCTTGTCGCTCGTATGGTTTCTGGCGGCGCATCGGCTCGGTCGCCTCGACAGCCGCAGCGATGCCGCGGTCGATCGCGTCGGCGTCCGCCAGCGCGACGCGGGTCGCGACTTCCTGCGTGTACTTGTCGATGACCGGGAGATCCGCGTTGGGTGCCAGCGGCTTGTTCCCGAGGTAGTAAGGGTACGTTTCTCGCATGGGGTTCCGATCGTCAAACGATGGCCAGGTGAACGAGTCCGAGTTTCCTTCGTCCGTCGTCGCAACACGCGTGTGGTTGACTACGACGGTTGCAGGGCATCAGCGGCCCGCGGCAGTTGCTCATTGAGGATCTGGTGGTTCTCCGAATAGTCGACCGGGGCGTCGATAACGTGAACGCCGGTGCTCTCGAGGCAACGCGTGAGCGTCGGGGCGAGTGCGGCGGCTTGCTCGACCCGATGCCCGTGCGCGCCGTACGCGGCCGCATACGCGACGAAGTCCGGGTTGCCGAAGTCCAGACCGTAGTCGCGGAATCCCATGTCGCTCTGTTTCCATTTGATCATACCGTACGCGTCATCCCGCAATATGAGCACCACGAGATCGAGTTTGAGCCGAACGGCGGTCTCGATTTCCTGCGCGTTCATCATGAAGCCACCGTCGCCGCAGACGGCGACGACCTTGCGATCCGGGTGCACGATCTTCGCCGCCATCGCGGAGGGCAGGCCTGCGCCCATCGTGGCCAGCGCGTTGTCGAGCAGAACGGTGTTGGGCTGGAAGGCGCGGTAGTTGCGTGCGAACCAGATCTTGTAGACGCCGTTGTCGAGCGCGATGATTCCGCTCTCGGGCAGAACCCGTCGCAGGTCGGCCACCAGCCGTTGCGGATAGATCGGGAAACGATCGTCCGACGTTCCGGTCTCGACGTGCGCGCGCATCGCGCGCTGCGCCTCACGGAAGAAGGTGAAATCCCAGTGTGCTTGGGGCTCGAGTGCTTCGCAGAGCTGCCAGATGCTGTTCGCGACGTCGCCGACCAACTCGGTCTGTGGAAAGTAGACGGGGTCGACGATCGCTGGGGTGAAGTTAACGTGGATTACTTGCCGGCCGTTCTGGTGCATGAAGAACGGCGGTTTCTCGACCACGTCGTGTCCGACATTGAGGATCAGGTCCGCGGCATCGATCGCGCGATGCACGAAATCGCCGGTTGAGAGCGCGGCGTTGCCGAGGCATAGGTCGTGGTCGTCCGGAACCACGCCCTTGCCCATCTGCGTCGTGAAGAACGGGATGCTGAGTTTGTCCACGAATCGGCGCAGCATACGACAGGTGACCTTGCGGTTGGCGCCCGCCCCGACCAGCAGGAGTGGATGCTGAGCGGATTCGATCAACTCGACGGCGCGGCGCAGGGCCTTCTCTTCGACGGTGGGTCGGCGAACGACGCTGGCGGCGATGGGCTGCGCGTCGGTCTGTTCGCGCGCGATGTCCTCCGGAAGCTCGAGCAGCGCCGCTCCGGGCCGTTCTTCCTCGACGAGTCGGAACGCCTCGCGGACGAACGATGGAATTCGGTCGCCGCTGACGATCTGCTTCGAGAACTTGGTGATCGGACGCATCATCTCGACCACGTCGAGTACCTGGAAATGTCCTTGTTTGCTGGTCTTGATCGGTTTTTGTCCGGTGATCATCACCATCGGCATGGCGCCGAGTTGCGCATAGGCAGCCGCGGTGACGAAGTTCGTCGCCCCAGGGCCGAGGGTCGAGAGACAAACGCCGGCCTTGCCGGTCAAGCGTCCGTACGTAGCGGCCATGAAACCCGCGGCCTGTTCGTGTCGGGTCAAGACGAGCCGAATGCGGCTCTCTGCCAGCGATTCGAGCAGGTCGAGGTTCTCCTCGCCGGGGATGCCGAAGATATACTCGACGCCCTCGTTCTCGAGTGCTTGTACGAACAGATCGGATGCTTTCATATCGGTGCCTTGTGCAGGATGTGTTTCGGACCGCCGCCGCCGGCCGCCGATCAAACGTACGGGGAGTATAGGCGCGGCGATCGATTTGGATTGTAATCCGAGTATGCCGGACGAGTATGGTATTCTTGTCGGCGGGGCCGATGCCGAGCGAACCTGAGATGGTGACATGAGAATCTTCGTGGCATGCGAACTCTCCGATGCGGCGCTGCAGCAGCTGCGGGCCCTCGGATCCGAGGTTGACTATCGGCCCGACTGCCCGGCGGGCGAGCTGGCAGAGGCGATCACGGATGTCGGCATCCTGGTCGTGGGAAGCCAACGGGTTGCGGGCGACGTGATCGAGCGCGGCCAGATCCTGCAAATGATCGTGCGGGCCGGCGAGGGGGTCGGCGACATCGCACTAGAGGATGCGTCCGGGCAAGGTGTGTTCGTGATGCACTGCCCAAACCGACACGCGGACGCGGTCGCGGAGTTGGTTATGGGATTGGTGGTGGCGCTCGATCGGCGGATCGTCGAGCACACCCTGGCTCTCCGCGATGGACAATGGCATCCTGGAAAGTACGCGGCCCGCGGGTTGGCCGGGCGGACGTTGGGCATCCTGGGATACGCGGGGCTGGGGCAGCGCGTCGCCGAGTTGGCACAAGCTTATCGGATGCACGTCGTCGGGTGGATGCCGACGCTGGCGGGCGAGTTTCACGAGCCGGACGACGGCGTCGAGTTCTGCAGCTACCCGCGCGAGCTGGCGCGGCTCAGTGATGTTGTCGTGCTGCTTCCGTTCGAGGGCGACGCCACACGCATCGTTGACGGTTCGTTTCTCGAGTGCCTCGCGCCGGGGGCCACGCTTGTGCACCTCGGTGACGCCGGTGCGATCGATGAGGACGCGCTTCGGCTCGCGATCGAACAGCGGCAGTTGCGCGTCGGGATCGACATCTTCGATTCGGAACCGGTCGGCGAGTCGGGCCGGTTTCGTTGTGATCTGCTCTCGGCTCCCGGGGTGGTAGCGACGCCGCACCTTGGCGCGCTCACCGCGCAGGCGCGCGAGGCGACAGCCGCCGAGGTGGTGCGCATTATCCGGGCGTTCCTGATCACCGGGGAGCTGGTAAATTGCCTCAATCTGATGGATCGCAGCCCCGCTACGTGGCAATTGGTGCTGCGCGTCAAGGATCAGGTCGGCGTGATGGCCTCGATCCTGGACGCGATCCGAGCCGACGGGATCAACGCCGAGGAGATCACCAGCCGCGTCTTCAAGGGGGCAAAGGCGGCCTGGTGCACCATCGCGCTCGACGAGCGACCGAGCCGCGAGGCGGTCGACGCTATTCGTGGCCTCGGGGATGTGCTACACTTGGAGCTTCGAGCGGTAGTTTGACAACGGGTCGTTTCCCACGCGTAGCCGATCGAACGGAAACGCTGAAACCGACCTGCGATGGGCCGTGTATAACCGGATAACATGCGATCTATACGCTGCAGTTCGTTTGTACGGTATTTGTTCGCAATCGCTAGCGTCATATGCTTCGCCGACACACGTGGTTCGGCGGCGGAGCCACCGGACGCGGCGCAGGCGTCCGGAGCGCTCGCGGTCGATCTACAGGCGGCGCGCGGCATCTTTTTCCGCCAGGATTCGATTCGTATCCGCTTTTTCGTGATCAATCGCACCGATTCCGATCAGACCTTGCAGTATGCGCGGCGTAGCGCCGACGCGATCACGGACGGCGTTGCGCTTCCGGTCGAGTGGCTGTTAGGGACGCGGGAACAACCAACGCTGTGGGTGGCGTACGAAAATGAGCGACTGAAGCCCATCGGCTCGCAAACGACGTCCGGGGATCCGGTCCGAGCAGAGGTCCGGATTGCGCCCAACGGCGTGTTGGGCGCCGAGCTGGCATTGGCGCAGGTTTGGAGCGGGGCGCGTTATCCGGGTGTATACCGACTGGTATGGCGGCCGTTCGGCGAGGGCGGGCCGCAGGCGGAGACGCGTTTTCGCGTGGATGCGCCTCGGGATGCCGTGTTCGTCACCGACTATGGCAAGGTGACCTTTGCGCTGCAGTACGAGGCGGCGCCACGGAATGTCGAGAACTTCCTCGAGTTGGTGCGTGAGGGGTTCTATAACGGACTTTCGCTGCACCGCGTGATCCCCAATTTCGTGATCTCCGGCGGTTGTCCATTGTCCAACGGGCAGGGAACCCGGCCGGACGGGCGAACCGTCGTGGGCGAGTTTACAGATACCCCGGTCGAGGCCGGGACGCTTTGCATGTCGCATCGTCAGGACGATCCCGATTCGGCGAGTTGCCAGTTCTTCATCGCGCTGGCGCGCTTGCCGGAGCTCGACGGGCAGTACACGGTGATCGGCCGCGTGCGGGACGCCGGCGGGCTACAGACACTGGAGCAGATTGCGCGGGTTCAGACGGACCGCGCGAACCGTCCGGTACGGAGCGTGCTCATTCGCTCGATCAACCTGATTCAGACCGCCGAGTCGCGCACGCCACGATCGGCGGAGATCCGTCCGGCGACCGGCCGGCCCGCCCCGGTTCAGCCGACTTCCACGCCGCGGCCGATGTACCCGGTCGGAGAGGCGCCGAATTGACGACGGTCCCCTCGCGGGCGACGCTGCAACACGTCTGCTGATGTGGTTCAACGATTGGATGGCGCCGGATTTCACGACTCAGGAAAAGGGGCGTGCCGGGCACGCGGCCGTTGCGGTGCGGTTTCGCTGTCCTGCGTCGGAGTCCGCGGCGGAATGCGGTATAATGAGCCGCGTTGTCATCGTACCGCCGGGAGTCGTTGGATGGCGCAGTTTCGATGATGTCGACGCCTGGTTCGGGCTTGGAATGCCGGATCGGGTGCGGCTGCGCCTCGCTGCGAATGAGTCCTCGAATCGGAGCCCCGCTTGGCCACTCTGATGGTGCTACAAGGCCCGGACAAGGGTCGTACCCTCAAGACACCGGACGATGTCGTGTTGATCGGGCGCGGGAGCGAGCAGGTCCCGCTGACCGACCAGACTGTAAGTAGACGGCACGCCGAGCTGCGCCGTGACGAGGAGGGGACCTGGATCATCGCCGACCTGCATAGCGCGAACGGCACCTACCTCAACGGCGTACGTCTGCAGAAGAACGCCCGGCTCAAACATGGCGATCAGATTCGTGTCGGTAGCACGCTGATGGTCTATGCCGGCGACGAGTCGGTGCACCAGTTGACGGGCAAGAGCATTCCGATGGATCTCGTCTCGCTCGACGCGGGGCAGCTGGCGGTGGATTCCTCGATCATGGCGAGTGTGCCGTCGAACGAGGACAGCGTGATCATGGCGGCGCCCGAGACGGCCTACGCGGTCAAGGCCTGGAAGGTGATGCGCGAGCTGACCGACGTCATCGGAACGCTGTTGCAGCCGGAGCAGCTGTTGGCGCGGGTGATGGACATCATCTTTGAAGAGCTCGATGTGGATCGCGGGGTGATCTTCGTTCGGGACGAGGCGACGCAGGAACTGCTGCCCGATGTCGTACGATTTCGTCGGCGGCAGGGCGCGGATGATGAGGAGTCAGAGGACAAGCCGACGTCGATCATGACGTCGCGGACAATCATCAACCATGTCATCGAGTCACGAGAGGGCGTGCTCTGCTCGAATGTCGTTGCCGACGAGCGGTTCCGCAGTGGCAAGAGCGTGCAGAATCTCGGCATGCGCTCGGTGATCGTCGCGCCGATCGTTGCTCGTGAGCAGATTCTCGGCGTGATCCATCTGGACTCGACCGTCACGCGACACACGTACAACGAGTACGAGCTGCGGTTGCTGACCGCGATCGGGTATCAGACGGGACTGGCGATCGAGAACGCACGGCTCGTGCAATCGCACCTGGAGCGCGAGCGGCTCGCGGCGGCCGGGGAGACAGTCGCATATCTTTCGCACTACATCAAGAACATCCTTCAGGGAATGCGCAGCGGCGCCGACCTGATCGAACGCGGTCTCGATCGTCGCGATTTCGCCGTGACCACCCAAGGCTGGCGAATCGTCGAACGCAACCTCAACCGCTGCTACAACCTGATGCTGAACATGCTCGCGTTCAGCAAACAGCGCGAGCCGCGGCTGGTGATGATGCAGATCAACAAGCTCGTGGACGATGTCGTGGAGTTGATGCAGAAGCCCGCGGACGACGCCCAGGCCGTGCTGCTGGCGGAGCTCGATGACGCGATGCCGCCGATCCCACTGGATTCCAACGGCGTGCACCAGGTCGTGCTCAACCTGCTCGAAAACGCGATCGATGCAGTAAACGTCGGCAGCGGCGTGATCAACGTCCGCACGCGCTATGATGCCGGTCGGCGAATGGCGGAGATCGTTGTCGTGGACAACGGGCCAGGTGTGCCGGAGGCTGAACGCAGCCGGATATTCGAACCGTTTCACTCCACGAAGGGGCACGGCGGAACCGGGCTCGGTCTGGCGGTGGCGCGTAAGATCGTCACCGAGATGGGCGGCGAAATCGAACTGGTCTGCCCGAGGGAAGGCGGCGCGGAGTTTCATGTACGCCTTCCGGCCGTTCCCCGGTCCGATTCGGAGTCGGGCGCTACGCTCGGTCCACCCGCATAAGCCTGACACGCTCCAACGCACCGTGGTCTTCTGTTTCTTGAGTTGTTCGCGCCTGCCTGCGAATCATGCAGTGCAGCTTTGAGCCGGCAACGACGCGCTTGATGCTTCGTTTGTGAACGCCGCGTGAGGCGCAAAAAAAAAGATGGAAGGTCTAGCCGTGGCGCTTGGTTCAACCTTCCATCAGTATGGGCACGGCGTTTCGCCATGCGATGTCGTTTGTGCTGTCTACATTATTAGCAGCGCGCGCAGAAGAATTAAACCACTGATCGGCAACTTTTTTTAAAAAACTTTCGGGTCGCTTGTGGGTCATCGTATGCGGTCCGGTCGGTGACGGAGTACGAACCATGCGTTGAAGCGCGAATCTACGCTGCGCTTCGACGCGTATGTCGGGTAGAATGAATGACTCTTGGACGCGGATGAGTAGCGTGACGAACGAAGCCGAACAAATGATTCAACGCGCGGTCGCCGGCGACGAGGAAGCGCTCGTTGCGTTGCTTGCGGAGCATGGCCCCATCGTTTCGCGGCGCGTCGCGAGTCGTATCAGCGCGCGGTGGAATGCGCAGATTGAAGCCGACGACGTGATGCAGGTTACATACCTCGAGGCGTTCTTGCGGATCCAGCAGTTTTCGCCGCAAGGGACGGGTGCCTTTCAGCGCTGGCTCGAACGCATCGCCGAGAACAACCTGCGTGATGCGGTCAAGGAACTCGAGCGCCAGAAGCGGCCCAACCCGCAGCGCCGCGTGCATGGCGCCGGTAGTGACGAGTCGTACGTCGGGTTCCTCGAATCGATCGGATTCACGACGACTACGCCCAGTCAACATCTCGGCCGCAACGAGTTGCGCCAGGCGCTCGACGAGGCGATCCGGTTGCTGCCGGGCGACTACGCGGTCGTGCTGCGGGAGTACGATCTCATGGAGCGGTCGGCGGCGGAGGTCGCCGAGCGCCTGCAGCGGACCGTCGGTGCGGTATACATGCTGCGGGCGCGGGCGGTCGATCGGTTACGGGACCTGCTCGGACGCGATCCGATTTTTTTCAGCCGAAAGGCGTGAGTGAGCAGCTGGTCTTGTCGCTGGAGCCTTGGAGGCATCCGGCCGCTGTATGGTGTGGGTCACGTCAGCGACGAACCGCGGCGATGCCCCTCAGGGTGATCTATGCCCGAGCCGCATGACATCGAGTTGATTCGCCGGGCACGTGCCCAAGTCGGTGAGGTACGGGCGCGGGGGATGCCCTCATTCACCTCCAGTGCCGGCGGCGGAGCCCTGGGACCCCAGTCACCGTTGCGGGCCGCGCTTCCCGAGTACGATCTGCTGAATGAGCTGTACCGTGGCGGACAGGGGGTCGTTTACCGGGCGTTGCAGAAATCGACCAAGCGCGAAGTCGCGTTGAAGGTCATGCACGAGGGGCCATTCTCGGGACCGGCCGATCGGTTGCGGTTCGAACGCGAGGTCGAGATTCTCGCGACGCTGCGCCACCCGTCGATCGTCACCGTACACGATCGCGGGATGGCCGACGGTCTGCACTACCTCGTGATGGACCTGATCAACGGCCAGCGGCTGGACGAGTACATCCGCACGCAGCGGCCGTCGGTGCGGGAGGTGTTGCGGCTGTTCGCCCGAATCGCCGACGCGGTCAACGCGGCCCACTTGCGCGGCGTAATCCACCGCGACCTCAAGCCCTCCAACGTGCTGGTCGACATGCGCGGTCATCCTTCCGTGCTGGACTTCGGTTTGGCACGGCAGATCGTGGATGACCAGTCGGAGCATCAGGCAACGCAGACCGGACAGTTCGTCGGTTCGTTGCCGTGGGCGAGTCCGGAGCAGGTGGAAGGGCACCGCGAGGCGCTCGATGTGCGAACCGACGTCTATTCGTTGGGGGTCATGCTATATCAGATGCTGGCCGGCGAGTTTCCCTATTCGGTCAGTGGCGGCGTGCGCGTGGTCACCGAAAACATCGTTCGTCAGGAGCCACGACCGCTCGCGGCGCACCAGCCGGGGATCAGCCACGAAGTCGGCACGATCGTTCACAAGTGCCTGCAGAAGTCGCCCGATCGGCGTTATCAGAACGCGGGCGAACTGGCGCGGGATATCGACCGTTACCTGCGGAACGAGCCGATCGAAGCCAAGCGCGACAGCACATTCTATGTCATTCGCAAGTCGTTGCGGCGTTACCGGCTGGGGCTGGGGGTTGCAGCGGCGTTTGTACTGGTGGTGACCGCGGCCGCGATCACGCTCGGGATTCAGTACCGTCAGCAGGCGGCGCTGCGCGCGCTGGCCGAGGAGCAGACCGAGGTCGTTGCCCGCGAACGGGATCGGGCGCGCGACTACGCCGCCGATGCCCGGCGCAAATTCGAAATGGCGATCGAGACCGTCACGTTCCTGATGGACGAAGTGGCGACGAAGATGGACCGCGTGCTCGGGGCGCACGAGTTGCACCGCGAGCTGCTGACGGCCGCTTATGAGCGTTTTCGACCGTTAATGAAGGAACACAGCGAGGATCCCGAGTTACGATACCACCTCGCACGGTTGCGACTCAAGATGTCTCGCATTGCGTTCCGGCTGGGCAAACGCGATGAGGCACAGCAGTATCCGCAGGAGGCGCTGGCGTCGCTGGAGATGCTGGTGCAGGAACATCCTGACGACTTGCGCTACCTGCTCATGCTTGGCTCGGCGAACGGTTGGATCGGTCACAACACGCGCGATCGTGACGAGAAGCAGATGCGGCTGCGTCGCTACCTCGAGATTGCCGGACAGCTACGCACCATCGAACCGGACAATCTGGCTTTTCTGCGGGAGGAGTCGCTGGCATTCGAACGACTGGCCTATGCGGCGAGACAGCGCGGGGACCACGAGGAACGCGGCATGTGGCTGGACAAGATGCTGGCCGCGAAGCGGCAGCTCGTTGCCGGTGAGCCGGAGAATCGACGGTATCAGCGTGATCTGGCCGTCGCGCTCGAGGCCCAGTCGAAGCTCGCACGGGCGCTAGAAGATTATGAGAAATCCGAGCGAATGGCCGTTGAGGCGCAGCCGATCGCCGAAGCGCTGGTCGCAGCGGAACCGCAGCACCCCAAGTACCTCCGAACGTTATCGAACAACTACGAGGACATGGCGGAGTTGGCGCGCATTCACGGCCAGCGGGAAGATGAGCGTCGCTGGACGGAGCGCATGTATGAGATCAAGACGCGACTCGTCGCCCTTGAGCCTGCCAATCCGATTTTCCAACACGATCTGGCAATCGCCAAGACGCGATTGGGGCGGCTGCTTTTCCTGGAAGAGCAGTTTGAGGACTGGATGAGACTCGAGCGTGAGGCCTTCAAGACCTATGAGGCGTTGGTGTCGGCTGATCCAGGCGAGCTGCGTTATCGACAGGACTTGGCCACATCGCTTCACAGCCAGGCGGCCGTTGCCGGTAAGGAAGGAGACCATTCGGCAACGGAACGTTTTCTTAAACGATCGCTGGAAGCGCATCGGTACGTCTTGGGGAAACAAGCGACGTTGCGCACCTTGCGAGAGTCGATCAATGTGTGTGACGAACTGGCGGTGATCGCACTCACGCGCGACGAGTTCCAGGATGCACTCGATCTTCTGACCGAGGGCATTCGATACCTGGATCGCGTGCGGGCCAATAGAGCCACCTTGTACCGCTCGATGCGCCTGCGGCCGCTGCGTTTGGCGCACTATGCATTGATTGCCGCGAACGGTCTGGAGGATGCACCGGCGGTCGAGCAGTATGGACGCCGGATGGTGCAGGAGTGCGAAAAGCTGGCAGATTCCGGGCAGCTGACGAACGAAGACCTTGCCGTCGTCCTTTCGATGATTGACGAGACACTCTCCGTCTCATCGTTCGTGGATGGTAAAGGAGAGTTGCGTGCCGCTCGCGAGAAGCTGGCGTTGTCGGCTGCATCCTCGTCGGCTGAGCCCGCAGAACCGATTGTCGGCGAGTCGTAGGGGGTTTGACCCGCTTACCGCGCCGCGGCGAGCGCCTGTTCCAGGTCAGCGATCAAGTCCGCCGGGTCCTCGATCCCCACACTCAGGCGCACCAGTCCGTCGACGACGCCGATTCGCTCGCGGATTTCGCGCGGGATCGATGCGTGTGTCATCACGGCCGGATGGTTCACGAGCGACTCGACGCCTCCAAGACTTTCAGCGCAGGAGAAGAGCTTGGTGGCGGACATGAATCGGCTGGCCGCATCGAACCCACCCTCCAGCACGCAGGTGACGATTCCACCGAAGCCGGACATCTGCTGACGCGCGAGCGTGTGCTGAGGATGACTGTCCAGGCCGGGATAGATCACGCGCTCGAACGCCGACTGTTCCGCTGCCCAACGCGCGATCGTGAGTGCGTTTTCGCTGTGGGCTTTCATCCGGATGGCGAGCGTTTTGATTCCGCGATGCGTCAGGAAACAGTCGAACGGGCCGGGAACCGCGCCTGCTGCGTTCTGGTGGAAGCGCAACGGCTCCATCATGGCCGCCGTACGCGTCACCACCGCACCACCCACGACGTCCGAATGCCCGCCGAGGTACTTGGTCGTGCTGTGCAGCACCAGGTCGGCACCGAGTGTGATGGGTTGTTGCAGCGCCGGCGAAGCGAACGTGTTGTCGACGCAGAGCAGGGGCCCGGAGCCGTCGCCAAGTGTTGCGGGCAGGCGGCCCTTGCCGCGAATCGCCGTAGCGACCTCGGCGATGTCGAGCAGGTGCAGCATCGGATTGGTCGGCGTTTCCAGCCAGACCAGCCGGGTCGTCTCGTCGACCAGCGCTGCGATCGCTTGCGGATCCGTGTCGTCCGTGTATCGCGTTTCGAGCCCCCACGGACGAAACACCCGCTCGAAGAGCCGATACGTGCCGCCGTAGAGATCGCTGAAGGCGACGACCGAGTCGCCGGGGCGCAACAGCGCCTGGACGATCGCGCTCGTGCCGGCAAGGCCCGAGGCAAACGCCGCCCCAGCCTCCCCGCCCTCGAGTGCCGCGAGACATGCTTCAAGATTGTTGCGCGTCGGGTTGTGCGTGCGGGAGTACTCGAAGCCCTGGTGTTCGCCGGGCGCACGCTGGGTGTAGGTGCTGGTCGCGTAGATGGGCGGCACGGTGGCGCCGGTTGTGGGGTCCGGCGCCTGGCCGACGTGAATCGCGCTGGTCGAGAATTTCATCAAGCCCTCGTCAGACGGATTGGGCGGCGGTGCCGCGCTGCAGCGCGGCCGCATCCCAGAAGTTTACCAGATCGATCCGCGTGACAATTCCGACGATCTGCCCGCTCCGGCGGACGATGACGCCCGTATAACCGGACATCAGGCGACGATAGACCTCGTCGACTGAGGTGTTGACGTCGACCTCCGGCAGCGGACGGGAGTTCATATCGCGTAGCCGGACTTTCTTCGGGTCGTGACCCTCGTGCAACAGTCGGGCCAGCGTCACTTCCTGCAACCCGCCTTCGACGCGGTCTCCTTCCAGAATCGGGATCTGCGAGATGCCCTGATCGCGAAACAGGTCGATCGCGTCCTGCATCGTATGATCCGGCGTGAGGAACAACAGTTCGCGTGGCCCCTGCGACTCGATCAGCTCACCGACCGTTACCGGCTTGGTGTCCTCGTCGAGGAAGCCGTTGGCGCGCATCCACTCGTCGTTGTAGCACTTGCTGATGTAGTTACGGCCCGTGTCCGGCAGAATCGCCACCATCAAATCGTTCGGCGTCAACCGCTCCGCGTACCGTAGCGCCGCGGCGACCACCGTTCCGCACGACCCGCCGATGAGCAGCCCCTCACAACGCGCGACGCGTCGCGCGGTCAGGAACGATTCGCGATCCGTCACCCGCACCCACTCGTCAACCATCTGGCTGTTGAATGTCTTGGGGACGTAGTCCTCGCCGATGCCTTCGACCTTCCAGCCGGTACCGCTTCCGCCGGAAAGGACCGAGCCCTCCGGGTCAGCCCCCACGATCCGGATATTGGGGTTGCGCTCCTTGAGGTACTTGCCGACGCCCGAGATCGTGCCGCCGGTGCCGATGCCGGCAACGAAGCAGGTGATCCGGCCGTGGGTTTGTTCCCAGATCTCCGGCCCGGTCGACAGGTAGTGGACGTCCGGATTCGCCATGTTCGTGAACTGGTTTGGGTTCCACGCGTTGGGGATTTCGTGCTGCAGCCGCTTGGCGACGCCGCCGTAGCTGTCCGGCGAGTCCGGCGGCACGTTCGTCGGCACAACGACCACCTCGGCCCCGTAGGCCCGCAGCAGGTTGATCTTCTCATCGCTCATCTTGTCGGGCATGACGAAGATGCAGCGGTATCCCTTGATCGCGGCGACCAGCGCCAGACCGACCCCGGTATTGCCTGCGGTCGGTTCGACGATTGTTGTGACGCCGGGCTTGATCAGCCCCTCGCGTTCCGCTTTCTCGACCATCGCTTTCGCGACGCGATCTTTGATGCTCTGGCCCGGGTTGAACATCTCGACCTTGCCGTAGACCGGACAGGGAAGCCCCTCCCCGGCCTTGGCCAAACGGATCATCGGCGTACGGCCGATCGTCTCCAAAGCATTGTTGTACATCCCGTACATGACTGGTCACCGATTGTTAGGATTCGCGGTACGACGTGGCCGCTCCGGAGCCATCGCCTCAGCCAAATCTTAACACGGATCACGCCCCGAGCATTCGCCCGCCGACCGAAATTTCAGTACCGGTAACCTCCAAACTGGGACGACGAGGTGCCCCACCCTTCTAGGGCGGCGGACGCGTTTCGCGCAGCAGGTGATTGTGTCCCCCAGGGTAGACCCTGGGGCACCAAACGCGGGCATCGCGCCTTCGCATCGCCAAGGTGCCCCACCCACTAGGGCGGCAAGGTGCCCCACCCTTCTAGGGTGGGGGACGTGCGCCTTCTTCGCAAGCGAGGGGATCAGGCGGCGTCAGCGGGCATGTGAGGCCCAACGCTGGCACCATCGTCGGCGCTAACGGTTTCGCTTTGACGATCGCACATCCGTCCCGGATCATTGGCATGGTTTCAGGAGACGCTTCCAGGACGGACCAAAATGGGAGTTCAATTCATCCTCGGTCGTGCCGGGGTGGGAAAGACGCACGCGTGCCTCGCGGCGGTCGGGTCGGCGTTGACGGAAAGCACGCCGGGGCCGCTACTCCTGATCGTCCCCGAGCAGGCCAGTGCCGCGACCGAGCGGGCGCTGGCCGGCGTCGCGCCGCGGGGTGGCTACATGAACGCCGAGGTGCTGAGCTTTTCGCGGCTCGCCCGGCGGATCTTCGCCCAGGCCGGAAAAAACCCCACATTCCTACCCCGGACCGCGCGGCGTTTAGCGTTGCATCACTTGCTCCGTACGCTCCGCGATGAGCTGCCGACGCTTCGTCGTACGGCTGACACCGCCGGTCTGGTTCGCGAGTTGGATGCGCTGTTCACGCAACTGGTTCGCGAGGGCCTCACCTCCGAACGATTGCGGGCTGCGTCCACGGCAGCGTCGGCGGGCGCGGGCGCGCGGCTCGATGACCTTGCCCGTCTGTTCGCCGCCTATGAAACATGGCTTGGTCCGGAGCGGATCGATCCGGACGCGGTCCTTCCGGCGGTGCGCGACGCGCTGGACGCGCTGGATTGGCTGCCACAGGCGCGTGTCTGGCTCGACGGGTTCGCCGGTTTCACCGGAGAGGAACAGGCGACTGTCGTTGCGCTGGCCCAGCGTGTTCGAGAGCTGCACATCACCCTGCTACTCGATCCCGATCGTTCCGCGGTCCGCGACGACCTCTCGCCGACATCGATCGACTTGTTCTCGCCGATCGAGCAGACCTACTACCGGCTGCGCCGCGCGTTGCGTGCGGCACATGTCGCGCCGCTCGCCGAACGAGTGCTAACGCCTGCTTCCAACCCGCGATTTCGGGCCGCGGGCCTGGCCCAACTCGAGGTGGCGCTGGCAGCGCCGCAGTCGACGCCGGCAGGATCGGGTCCGGCAGCACCCGACGACGGCAGTGTTCGGGTCGTCGCGTGCCCCTCCCACCGCGCCGAGTTGCGCGCGGCGGCGCGTTGGATTCGCAGGATGATGATCGACTGCGCGGGGGCGCTACGGTTCCGGGACTTCGCACTCGTTGCGCGCGACCTGGAACCAATCGCGCATTTGGTGAGCGAGGTTCTCGACGCGTACGAAATTCCACACTTCATCGATCGGCGTCGACCGTTGGGGGCGCATGCGCTGGTGCGGTTGGTGCGCGCGCTGTTCGACGCAGCCGTCGAACACGTCTCGGCCGGGAGCATGGCCGACCTGCTACAAACGGGTCTGACGCCGATGCCTGATCGGGACGCGGAGTTGTTGCGCTTGGTTGTGCTGCAGGCGGGCTTTGCGGGCCGCGAAGATTGGATGAGCGGTGCGGCAGCCGCACTCGGTGAAATGGATCGGCGGCGCCTGAGACGTGTTCGCCAAAAAGAGTTCGAACGGCTCGATCGCTTGCGATTCCAGCTTTTTGCGTGCCTCCAGCAATGGGTCGGTCCAAGCGCCGCGGGTCTCTCACGCTCGGGTCGCGAATGGGTGGTCCAGCTGTACGAGACGGTATCGTCGCTGCGGGTTCCGGAGCGGCTCCGCTCGTGGATTCGCAGGGCGCGCGCCGCAGGAGACTGGGAGTCGGCGGAGGTGCACCGTCTGGCGTGGGACGCGTTTTGCGAAACGCTGGATGAGATCGCGGTCGTCCTTGCGGACGTATCGCTCTCGGCTGCGGAAGCGGCACGGCTGGTTGTCGACGCGCTCGAGTCACGGACGGTCGGCGTAGCGCCGCCCACGCTCGACGAAGTGCTGGTCGGCTCGATCGAACGCAGTCGACACCCCGACATCCGCCACACTTGGCTCCTGGCGTTCAACGATGGGATTTTCCCGCCACCGCCGACCGAGTCCGCGCTGTTCGCGCGCGAGGACGCGCCGATGCTCCAGGAGTTGGGCCTCCCGCAGGCCCGCGCGGCGGCCGATGAGATCGCCGGCGAACGGCTTCTGGCATACGTCGCGTGCACGCGGCCGTCGCAATCGCTGGTGGTCAGTTACGCGGCAGCCGACGAACTCGGCGAACCGCTTCAACCCTCGCTCTTGCTGGCCGACTTCTTCGCGGCGCGTCCCGGGCTGCGGACCGACGCGATGGCACCGGGGCAGTCCGATGCGGATGAGCCTGTCGTGCTCGAAGAAGTCGCTGAGCAGTACTTCGCGGCGCGCAGCGCTCCGCCCGAGGCGCCGCCGGGCGACCTGGCGCGACTGGTCGCGTTACGGCAGCGTCTGGAGCGAAACCTGTATCTCGAATCGGAGATGCGGCCGCTGTTTGCCGGGGAGACCTATGCCAACACGCCGTCCGCGGTCGGCGCCTACGTGGCGGTTCGGAGCGAGGCACCTGACGTCTGCTGGACACCGTCGCCGCGCGAGGTGAACGAGTACATTCAGTGTCCTTTCCGACATTTCGCGGCCTACGGGCTCGGTTTGCCGTCGAGCGAGCGGGCGGTCGTCCCGGGACGGGAGTTGGGCAGCTTTTCGCATGCGCTACTCGCGGCCGTCGTCGAACGGGCCCGCGGCCGGACGCTTCGTGAGATCGCGGCGTCGGATTGGCTGGAATGGGTCGATGCGGAGGCCGCGACGATGCTGGAATCGCTGCCGACCGCTGTACGTCGAAGGCGTCCGGAACTGGCCGCACTGGTCGCGTTTGCCGCGGAGGGGGTCAAGCCGACGATTCGGATGCAGGCTGCACGCTGGCAGGCAGGGGATACCGGGCCGATCGCGACTGAGCTGGAATTGAGCGCTGTGTTGACGGCGCGCGTTCCGGTCGATGGTGGTCGGTTCGTCCAACTCCACGGGCGGATCGATCGGCTGGACGCGGTTGCCGACACGCCCAGCGCACTGCTGTTCGACTACAAGACCCGAACACGAAAGCTGAACCGGGACTACATGACGCAGGAGCAACTGCAACTGTTCCTGTATGCGCTTGCGCTCGAGGCCAGCCCGTTGGAGGGTCGGCGGTATCGTCTCGACGGGATGTTTCTCGTACCGTTGTTCCCCGCACTCGCCGACAGCAAATCGCGGAAGCGCGTTCCGGCAGCGTATGAGGAAAAGCTCCGCCTCATGCCTTACCGTCCAACCGGGATTGCAGTCGAGTCGATCGTTCCGCGGCTCGATCGTGATCTTGGGGGGCTGGTGTCGCCGGTCCTGAATGCCCGTCTGACCCAGAAGGGTACCTTCGAGAAGCGCGGCGACGTCGTGCCCGACCACGTGCTGCGCCAGCGACTGGCGCAGGTCGATGCGACGCTACGACAAGCCGCTGCGGGGATTGTCGAGGGAGCGATCGATGTCGCTCCGCTGCGCGAGGATCGAACCCTTGCGTGTCGGACGTGCTCCTATCGGCCGGTTTGTCGATTCGACCGCGCCTACAACCGTATTCGTCCGGTCGAGCTGACGTTGCCGGCGATCACCACCGACGATACGTCGGCGTCGACAGCCGAGGGGAGTGCATGGACCTGACCCCGTCACAACGTGACGCGATCGAGACCCGCGGCGGGAATCTCCTGGTATCGGCCTCCGCTGGGTCCGGCAAGACCGAAGTCCTGACGCGACGCGTCGTCTCGCTACTGAGCGACTTGCCCAACCCGTGCACGATCGAGCGCGTTCTCGTATTGACCTTTACGAAGGCGGCCGCGGCCGAGCTGCGCTTGCGGATCGCACAGATGTTGCGGACAGAATCGGAGGTGTGCGGTGATGAGCGGCTGAGGGCGCATTTGCGTCTGCAGGGTTTGTTGCTCGACGCGGCGGACATCGGCACGATCGATGCCTGGTGCGGACGGATCGTCCGCGAACACTTCGATGCTGCCAACATCGATCCGGCGTTTCGCATCCTGAACGACGAAGAGTCGGCACTGTTTCGTCGGGACGTGCTCGAGGGCTTGATGACCGCGCTGTTCGCGCGGACCCACCCACTTTCCGCCGCCGCGTATGACTGGATCGCGCGGCATCGTCCGCCTCACGCTCAGTTCCTGCGCGCGATGGTCGAGCGTCTGAATCGCTTCCGAGCCAACCTGAGCGATCCGGACGCTTGGTTCGCTGCTGTAAGAACAGCTCACGACGCCGACGACGAAGCGTTGCGGATGGACGCCGAGCGTCGCCTGGCGACCGCGGTCCGCACTGACCTTCGCACGCAGGTCGTGCAGGTCGACGCCTTGCTCGAGCGCCGACCGGATCGCTGGGTATCGGTCTATGCGCAACAACTGCGCGTTTGGGAGCAGTTGCTCGCAGAGGGAACTTCACTCGAGCAGGTGCTCGCGGATATTCACGAGTACTCGTTCGCACCGCGCGGGCAGCTTACGGATACTGCTCGGGAAGTGAAGGACGGGTGGTACAAGCGCTACCTGAGGACGCGGTGGGACGTAGGTCGCGTACGAGACGCGATCGAAGACGGCCCGGAGACGGCCGCGTTCACGCGTTTTCTGCTTGCCTTGGAGCGCGATTACCAGGAACGGCTCGAAGCGGCCAAACGCCGAGCGGGAGCCTACGAGTTCGCGGACATCCTGTTCCGCGCGCTGCGGCTCGTACAGACGCCCGACAACGACGTCGTCGAACGCCTGCGCCGACGCTACGACCATATCCTGGTCGACGAGTACCAGGACACGAGCCCGTTGCAGGTGGCCCTGCTCGAAGCCGTCACCCGGTCGAGTCCGGGAAACCGTTTCATGGTCGGCGATGTCAAGCAGAGCATCTATGGCTTCCGCGAGGCGGACGCGCGACTCTTCACCGCACTGGCCGAGTCGTTGCGCGCCGGACGGCGTGACGGACGGCTCCTCCCGCTGGCCGACAACTTCCGCAGCCATCCGGACGTGCTGGCCGTCGTCAACGCGCTATTCGAAACGCTCTTTTCACTCCCCTTCGGCGGTTCGGACTACGGTCCGGACGAGCGGCTCACAGCTCGTCGGGCCGAACCCGACAACGCGTCGTTGCGCAATACGGCGCGGGTCGTGCTGCGCGTGCTGGAGCCGGACGACGGGGCCGGGGACGATCGGGCCCTCGAGCGAATCGAGCACGAGGCCGTGTGGACGGCGAGGGAGATCAAACGCCTGCTCGAGCGCGGGACACAGGTGCCGCAGCGCAATCCCGACGGTTCGACGAGCCTGCGTCCGCTCGTGCCGGACGATATCACGATCCTGCTACGGGCCGCGAGGGGCAACGCGTTCAATGTCGCGGGGATACTGCGAGACGCCGGTATCGCCTGCTCGATCAACGGCCGCGAGTCCCTCTTCGAGTACGTCGAGGTAATCGATGTGCGAAACGTGCTGGCACTGCTCGCCAACCGGTACGATGCCATCGCATTGGCGGCGGTGCTCCGCGGCCCGGCGATTCGCCTTGCGTCGGCGGAATTGCTCGCAATTCGGCACAGTGCCCCGCAGGCAAGCTTGTGGGATGCGCTCGGGCATTTCTGCCGACTGCACCCGAACGATCCGCTGACGGGGCGTCTCCTGCGGCTAACCGCGCAGCTTCGACGGTGGCGACAGGCTGCACGGCATCGCGAGCTGGCGGACGTGTTGCGCCAGATCGTGCGCGAGAGCGGCATTCTGGCCCATGCTCGCGGACTACGCCGGGGTGTGCAGCGCGTGGCCGCCATACAGGCATTGGTGTCGACAGCGGTGGACTTCGGCCGTCGGCCTGGAGCCAGCCTCGCATCGTTCGTTGCTTACCTGGACGACCTGACCGAGCAGAATCTGGCGGCCGACACGCCGATTGCAGCTGTGCCGGACAGTGTGCGGATCATGACGATCCATGCCGCCAAGGGCCTCGAATTTCCGGTCGTATTCGTCCTGAACGCGGGCGCCGCGTTCAACAAGCGCAGCTCGAACGAGGCGTTGCAACTCGACACGGAAGACGGGCTCGGCGTCCGCTTCGACAATCGCGAGCGGTGCCGCAAACAGACCTCGGCCATTCATTTTGTCGTTCGCCGACAAGTGCGGCTGCGCGAGTGCGAGGAAAACCTGCGACTGCTATACGTCGCGACGACCCGCGCCCGCGAGCTGTTGTACGTGGTGGGCACGGTCGACGCACGCCGATCGCAGCGCTGGGGCGCGGCACTCGTTGTCCAGGGTCGGCCCTTACCCATCGACCTGGTCGGTGCAACATGCATGCTCGAGTGGTTGCTCCGGGCACACGCGGCCCTCGGTCACGATGACGTCAACGGCGCACTCCGAGTCGAGTTCGATACAACCGAGGCGGAGACCGATCGAGCGCCGCGGCCCGATGTGCGACCTGCGGTTGGCGATGCACCGCCCACAGCCGCTGCAGATCGCTCGGACGCGACCCGGAGTGGTCCGCTGACGACCGCGGACCGCTCGTGGGTGGCGCGCGTCGAGGCACGACTGCTCGCCCGCCTCGATCCCTCGGCATCACAACTACCCGCGGTGATGTCGGTGAGTGCGCTGAAGGCGCGCGCCCTGGAAGACGCCGACGCGCCGGCAACACTCGGTCCGGGCGCAGACGTGCTGGGGACGCCGACGTTCATATCCGAGCAGACCGTCGACGGGCGCACCATCGGTACCAATGTGCACCGGTACCTGGAACACGTCGCTCCCGTTGCATTTCGGGCGACCGACGGCGTCGTTGCGGAGCGCGATCGGCTGCTCGCGGCTGGCGTGCTCGACCCCCAAGGCGCGGCGCTACTCCCGCTGGAGGATCTGCAATGGCTCGCGGCATCGGAGGTCGGCGAAATGCTGGCCACGTTTGAGTCCGGGCTGCGCCGCGAGGTCCCCTTCGTCTATTCCATCCCTCATGAAACGTCGGCCGACGTGCAGTTGCTGCGCGGCGTCATCGACGTACTCATCACCACGGAGCAGGACGTCATCTTGATCGACTATAAGACCGATCGTCCCACTTCGGAGAGTGACTTCGAGCGTCGCCGTTCCGCGTACACCGTCCAGATGAAAGCGTACGCACTTGCCGCGGGACGCATTCTTCAGCGCCCGGTTCGCCGAGCGATCCTCTGCTTCACTGCTCGACGAGCCATTGCCGACGTCCCGCCAATCACGTCGCTGGAGGAGTTGCTCGGACTCGAACGTTCGCTCGAGAGTCTATAGCGCGCCGGGCGACGATTCGTCCGGACATGCTCAGTTGGGGCTGCTGGCGCTTGTCGGCTGCGTTGCGGCGGGAGCGGAAGTCGGCGTCCCCGGCGGAAGGATCGTGATCAGCACCGGAACGGTCGGACCGGACCCGCGGAAGTTCAACGGCGTCGAGAACGGGGCCTCGAGCAACTCGTCGATGTAAAGGCCGAGAAATGCCTGCTGTTGCGCTGCGAACTGGCCAAACGCCGGCGTCAATGGACGGCTGCGCCACACAGCACCTGCTGATAACCTGTCGGTAGCGGGCGCCTGCTTCGCTTCCGTCATCTTGTTTCGGACGACGTCGAGCTCCGCCGCGGGAAGAGGGCTCTTGACGCCGAAGCCGTAGGAACCGAGCTGTGTGGACTCGGCCTCTTGTCGTTCTTGGCCTCGAGCAGCGCCCACGTCCCGCAACTGCACTTGCCGCGGCGCGTGATGATCGAGCAATGCAACGAGCGCACCCAGTTGAGTGGTCGCGACCTCAACAACGACCTCCTGCGTAGTCGGTGACCCGGCCGTGGTGATCCCGGTGTATTTCTCGTAGCCGAAAGCGCGCGCGGCCTTCCAGGTGGCGTCCGTCGGCGTGTGCATGACGCGGCCCAGCATAGCGGTCGACCGGGAGAACTGTTCCGCGTCTTGTGGCGCCACCGTGATCTGGTAACGAACTGCATCGGGCTCCGCTTCTTGCGCCGTTTCGTCCATCCGCCCGCCGACGGCGAATCGCGACTTACGGAACTCCGTTGGTGGCGCACCGGCAACTCGATCGAGTTTTTCACCAAGCACTTGGTCTGCGGCTGCGCTCGGTTGTGGAGCTGTCGTTCCACGGGCGCGCGCCTGCGGCGACGCACGCCTGGCAACGTCGCTGTCCGTGTGCAACAACTCACCGACTTGTTGGTTCTCGAGCTGGGGCGCCGGAGAGCGCGTGATGGTCGTGCCCGCCGTCCCGGGTACGGGTGGCGTCGCGCTCGGAGCTGCGCGTTTCTCGGTCGGCGTTGCGGGGAGCGCGTGCGCAATGTCTTTGTTGAAGATCTGCGGCGCTGTCGTCGTTTCGCGCTTCGCGAACACGTCGTCGATGCCCTCGAGGCCGTCGACGGTACGTTCGATCTGCGCTTGTTGGCTGGCCGTGCGTTGGAGTGTCAGCGTTTTGAGTTCCCAGCCCGCGAACGTGCACAAGGCCATTACGGCAGCCGCCGCGACCCAGCGCGAAACGTGGTGCAACCGCAGCACTTGCGGCGATGCGGTCGCGTGGGAGTCGACTTGCTGGTTGGCGAAGGCGGTCGAGAGGTCCTGCGGGCAGGTGTGGCGCGGCAGCGTTTGCAACTGTTGCGAGACCGATCGAAGTGCGTCGAACTCCTCGCGGAGCGTCGCGTCGGACTGCAACGCGGCACGAACCCGATCGGCGGCAGCCGTATCCAGCTCGCCGTCGAGGTAGCTCGAAAGCGCTTCTCGCAGTTGTTCACGGTCCGCGTTCACGCGGTCTTCTCCATTCCGATCAGGATCTCGCGCAGCGTGCTGCGCCCGCGATGGATCCGGCTCTTGACCGTCCCGACGGGAACGCCGAGCACGTCGCTGATCGTGGCATAGTCGAGCCCTTCGATATCTTTCAACACCACCGCCGACCGAAACTCCTCATCGAGCATCGCGAGCGCCGTTTCCAGTCGGCCCACATCTTCACGCGTCTCGAGTGCTTCGCCGGGCCCGACCGCCGAACGGTCCTGTGGCTCACGCCGGGGCGCTTCGTCGTCATGATCGTCGATCGACAGGGTCGCTTTGCGCATTTGCGATCGTCGATGCGAGATGGTCAGATTCACCGCGATCCGGTAGAGCCAGGTGAACACACCGGCACGGGCTTCGAACCGCGGCAGCGCCTCGAGCGCTCTCATAAACGTCGTCTGCGTCAGGTCCAGCGCATCCGCCGAATGGTGGCACATCCGATAAATCGTATTATAGACCCGGTCCTGATAACGCTGGACGAGCAGACCGAACGCGTTCGGATCGCCTTGCTGCGCACGTTGCACCAGCTCCAGGTCATCCGGATCTGGCTGCGATCGGGACCGATCCACGATTATCACGACCTCCGGTTGGACGCAACTCGGCGTCCTGAGTTCCCGAATTCACTATCGCGTACCCATGCCATGATACCCGCCACGCTGGTCGCTCGTCGCGGGGCCGGGGGTACGATTGCGAGCGGGCGCCCGGAGGGCCCGAGCATCAGTGTGGGGGTTGTTCCGGCGTTTCGGGAAGGGGGCGGCCAAAGAGCTTGACCGCCAGGCCGCGCGCTCGTTTGCCGACGCCGGGGTCAGCGATATGGGGTTGTGCCCGTCGCAGTGCGGCGGCGAGATTCGCGGGCGACAGCATCAGTGACGCCGGGTGAGGGAGCCGTGCGTAGCGGGCGATTTCCGAGAGATCGTTCCGTTCCTGGGTGCTCAGACTCATCGACTCGCAAGCGGCGACAAGATAGTCCCGTGGCCCCTCGGGCTCGGGCGGCGTCTCGCGAAACCAGCGTCGACAGTAGTACAGTAGGGCGCCGAACAACGTTATCCCGAGCACGAGCATCAGTACGCTGAGCCAGTTGATCTGATCGCTCAGCCGAAGCGAGCGGAGCAGTTGCTCGTCCTGGGCCAGGATGAGCGTCGATCCCCAGCGATGCAGCACCCAACTCATCGTAGTTCCCCCGCGGACCAGGCCTCGCGACGGACGCCAGGATGCACATCGTCGCGGAGCTTGGCGATCTCGTCCGCGAACTGGTCCTGAAGCGTGTGTTTCTTCGCAACCCGGAGGGCCAGGATTCGGTCCCGCGGGTCGCGTCCGGCCAGACCCCGGCGAATCTTCGGTGCCCATTCGTCGATCGCGACGCAGACTGCTTCGAACGCGGGGTCGTCACCAACCGCGCGCGGATCTTCGAGCAGCAGCGCCAGGCAGCCGAACTCGCTATGGTGAGCGGCGAGCGACGGCGCATCCCCGGCCATCAACTCGTTGCCTGTCGTCCCCTCACGCTCCCGCAGCACGTTCGCACCGCGCCCGTTACGTACCCAGCGGATGAACGGCTTGAGGTCTGCATCGTCGGCGTGGATCTGTTCCTGGATGGCCAACAGGGCGTCGGTACTCGTGATCGTCGCCAGCGCATAGGTGGCGGCACGGCGCAGTCGTGCCGAGGGCGCCATGCGCCAGCGCTGCAACATCGAGATCCGCTCGGTGTCGGTGTATCCCAAAGCGCACACCCAGCGGGGCAGTAGCGCCAGTTCGGCCTCGGACCAACCCCCCGTCTTCACGTCGACCTGAGCCATCCAGGCCGGGTGTCGGATCACGCCCACCTGTCGGCGAATCTCGGCATCCGCCAGCAGGTCGGAATGTTGCAGCAACGCGCGTAAACACTCCGTCGAACTCCACTCGCGCAGCGCGCGCAGCGCGTGGCGACGCCATGCATTATGGCGTAACGCCAGCAGCAGGAAGGGAGCAAGCCGAGGGTTGTCCCAGTAGCGCAGGTGCTCGCGGACCACGAATCCGCCGCGCGAACGCGGCTCGTCGAGCACGTCCCACAACTCGCGGTCGAACAGTCGGGCAAACCATAGCCCGACCTCGAACACCTCGAGCCGCAAATGACGATCGAAGCTGCGGAAACAGACCCAGATCGCCTCGGCGAACAACCGTCGGACCGCCGGCAGATCCTGTCGATAGTGCTCGCCGTCGACGGCGGGATTGGAGCGGTCGAGGTACTCCTCGGCCATACGTCGCAATGCCCGAACGGCGGCGTCGCGGACGGCACTGGAGCCGTCGCGCAGCCCGTCGGGAAGGAGGTACGCGAGGTGCGGAAACGGCCGTTCGGCCAGGACCTCGTAGACATTCTTACGCGCTTCCGGGCTCTGCCAGCGCGCCGCGATCGACAGGCAGGTCTTGATCCGCTCCGGGTGGGCGCCCAGCGATTCGCGAATCGCGAGCGGAAGCCGGTCGTGGTTCGCGAGCAGGCCCGCCCAGGACGAATCGGAATCACGCCGAACGAGCATGTCGATGATCCGGTCCGCATAGTCCGCGTCCGCCAGCTCGAGCCCCGCGGCCAGGATCTGATCGCAGACCGGGGACGCATCCCGACTGAGCAGGTCATAAAATGCGTCGATCCGCTGCATACCGCCCTCGACAGGAATACACTTTTCCGTAATGTCGAGCATCGGACGCTTGAATCGAACGCGTTATTATGAGAAACGGTTGTGGCTCTTTCGGATGTAGGCAAGCCTATGAGTACTGCTTCAGGACCGATAACCAGTAGCGCGCTGCGGGTGGATCTGGCCGGTGTTCCGCTGGTGACGCCGATGCTCACCGCTTCCGGTACGTGCGGCTACGGTCCCGAGTACGCCGACGCCTTGGATTATCGGATGTTGGGGGCGTTTACGACAAAGAGTGTCACCCGCCACGAACGACCGGGCAATGCGCCCGAGCGGATCGTGGAGGTCCGGGCGGGGATGTTGAACGCGATTGGCCTGGCGAATGTCGGGATCGATCGCTTTTTAGCGGAGAAGGTGCCGTTCATCGAGACGATGCCGACCCCGGTGTTCGTCAATGTCGCGGGCTACACGATCGAGGACTACGTCTACGTCGCGGAGCGGATCGACGCGCTCGATTGCATCGCCGGGATCGAGCTCAACGTATCGTGCCCCAACGTCAAGGACGGGCTGATGTTCGGCACGGACCCGGCACTGCTCGAGACCGTGGTCTCGGCGGTTCGCGCCGTTGTCACGCGCGGGCGGTTGATCGTGAAGTTGTCGCCGAACGTGACGGATATTGCGGTGATGGCTCGCGCGGCGCTCGCCGGCGGGGCGGACGCCTTGAGTTTGATCAACACTTACGTGGGGATGTCGATCGACGCGGGCACGCGCCGGCCGCACATCGCGAACGTCACCGGCGGGCTCAGCGGGCCCGCGATCAAGCCGTTGGCGCTGTTCAACGTGCACCGTGTGTACCGGCAGGTTACGCGGTCGGCCGGGATTCCCATCGTCGGGATGGGCGGCGTGCAGTCGGCGAGCGATGCGCTCGAGTTCATTCTGGCAGGTGCAACGGCCGTCGCGGTCGGGACGGCACTCTTCGTAGACCCGACGCTACCAGTCAAGATCGCGCGCGAGATCGAGCAGTATCTTGCAGAGACCGGAACGCGGCATGTTTCGGAGTTGGTCGGTGCCCTCGAGTTGCCGGAGGCCTAACGACTTGCGGTGTGGGCGTGCCGAACGGCGCGCAGGACGATCCGGGCTGTCTGGTAATCGAGTGATTCTGATATCGGTTCTTCGTGCCGGGCCGTCTCCGTAATCCACGCCAGTCTGCCCATGATCATCTGCACGCCATGCGGGTGCAGGGTCGTTTCGACGAGGGCGCGCTCGACTCGGTCCAGGAATCGCTCGTCGGCGCTCGTCCCGGCGCCGATCAACTCCACGATCGTTCGTAACACATCGGCGCGCAGGATGTCTTCGAGCGGCCTATCCGGCTGCTTCGTCCAACGGGGCCGCTTGGTGGCCGAGATGCGTTCGTGAATCTCGTCGAGCGAGGCCGCAGATGTACCCAGCGCCAGCTTCCATTGATGCCGGAACGTCCGATTTACCCACCGCTTCCGCCGCGGGATCAGCTTGCGCGACGCCTTGTCGTTTTGCCCGAAGGTGTTCCGTCGGTCGCGGGCCAGGGACTGCGTCTTTTTTTCGTGGGGCGTCTTCATGATCGCATTGTACATCATCTGCCGGTCCGGGCTTGCCGACAGCCGGGACGCGCGCCGATAATACCGAAATCAGGGAAAGGTGACGGTCGACCGTTCATGGGTACCGACGGTAAGCGATGTTGAAGCAGCACAGTCAGTGGATGATCACGGCGTTGGCCGTAGCGGACGCGGTCGCGATCGCTGTGGCCTGGCTGGTGAGCTACTGGGTGCGATTCTCGTGGCTGCCCGCCGAGAAGGGAATCCCCGCATTGGGGGACAAGTTCCTGCCGATGCTGCCGCTCGTCGTTGTCGCGCATCTCATCATTTTCTATCGAGTGGGGCTGTATCGTCCGCGACGGGCGGAGTGGCTGGTTCGCGAAACCCGCGACGTGATCAAGGCTTTCGTCGTGGCGGTCGTTGTCGTGGTGCTGATCGACTACGCCTTGCCGGCCTCCAACAAGATCTCGCGGCAGTTCGTTGCGACCTACGCCGTCATCGGGACGATCTGTTTCGCGGCGTTTCGCGGGACCGTGCGGGTGGTGCTCAACGTATTGCGCCGGCGCGGCTGGAACCAGCGCTACGCGGCGATTGTCGGCAGCGGTCGGAACGCCCAGCGATTGATGCACGCGCTCGAGCGCAACAGCTGGGCTGGAGTCCACGTTGCCTACTTCGTCGATGATGCGGACGTGAGCGGTCGTACCCAGCTTCGCGACGTCCCGGTGCACGGGCCGCTCGACGCGCTACGAACCATCGTGGAAGCGAACCCGGTCGACTCGGTTTTCATCGCACTCCCGACCGAGCGCGCCCACCGCACGCGCGACGTGATCCACGGGCTCGAGACCTGCACGGCGGACGTTCGGCTGGTGCCGCAGATCGACCCGGCGCATACGATGCGGCCCAACGTGTCGCAGCTCGATGGCGTTCCGATTCTCTCGTTGCGCCAAACGCCGTTGTATGGTTGGAACGCGGTGGTCAAACGCGCGTTCGACGTGATCGTCGGCCTGGTCTGTCTGCTGATCGCGGCGATCCCCATGATCGTGATCGCGGCACTCGTGAAGTTGACCAGTTCCGGCCCCGTCTTCTATCGCCAGCGCCGAATGGGCCTCGACGGCTCGGAGTTCGAGATGATCAAGTTCCGCACCATGCGTACCGACGCCGAGCAGGAGACCGGGCCGGTGATGGCGGTGCGGGACGATCCGCGCCGAACGTCCATCGGCGGATTCCTGCGCCGGACCAGCCTGGACGAGTTGCCTCAGCTATTCAACGTGCTGCGCGGCGAGATGTCCCTCGTCGGCCCGCGCCCCGAGCGCCCCGAGCTCATCGAGCAATTCAAAGACGAGATCCCACGATACATGTTACGGCACAAAATGAAGGCCGGAATGACCGGATACGCCCAGATCAAGGGCCTCCGCGGTGCCGATACCTCGCTCCGCAAACGCATCCAGCACGACGTCCACTACATCCGCAACTGGAGCCTGCTGCTCGATATTCGGATCCTGCTGCAAACCGTCTTCGGCGTCTGGTTCAGCCGACACGAGACCTGATCGCGCTGCTGCTCGGCCCTCCCGAGGTCGGCTCTCCCATTTCGGCGCAAACCGACGGAGCATAGAATCGTACCAACAGCGTCGGGTGCGCGAATCGCTACCATGGAGAGGATGACTGGAATGCAGGCAATATTGGCGAAACCTCGCGGCTTTTGTGCCGGTGTCGAACGAGCCGTGCGGGTTGTCGAACTCGCGATCGAGGCGTACGGGCCGCCGATCTACGTTCGCAAAGAGATCGTGCACAACCGTGCCGTCGTCGAACGCCTGCGACGCGATGGCGCCATCTTCGTCGATCAGCTCGACGAGGTTCCTAGCGGCTCGATCACCATCCTCTCAGCGCACGGCTCGCCGCCCGAGGTCTACGCCGAAGCTGCGAAACGCGAACTCCGACTGATCGATGCCACCTGCCCGCTGGTGACGAAGGTCCACGCAGAGGTCAAACGCTACGTTCGCAAGGGATACCAGATCCTGTTTATCGGACATGCCGGCCATGACGAGGTGATCGGGACAATGGGCCAGGCGCCGGAGCAGACCACGTTGATCGAAACGGTCGCGGACGCGTCGGCACTGCAATTCTCGGCGGATCGGCCCGGGGTGATACTGACGCAGACGACCTTGAGCCAGGACGACACGGCGGCGATCGTCCGCGTCCTTCAGGAGCGGTTTCCGCATCTCGAGTTGCCGCCCAGTGATGACATCTGCTACGCGACGCAAAACCGCCAGAATGCGGTCAAGGCCATCACGGACGAGATCGATTTGCTGCTGGTGGTCGGTTCGCAGAACTCGTCCAACTCCCGACGACTGACCGAGGTCGCGAAATCGCGCGGCGTACCGGCGTACCTCATCGACGGCCCCGACGATATCGACCGCGAATGGCTGAACGGCCGTAAACGGGTCGGCGTTTCCTCCGGCGCCAGCGCGCCGGAAGAGATCGTGCAGGCCGTCGTGCGATTCCTGCGCGAGCACGGCGTGCAGTCGCTCGACGAGGTCGACGCCCCGGACGAAGGCGTCGTGTTCAACTTGCCGCCCTTCGTCGAGTTGACCAGCGACGGACAGGTGGTGGGATAGGCGCAAGCTACCCGCCCGCTGGTCCTCCCTTCAGCCAGTGTTCGTCAGCCAGGGGTAGGGCGGGCGTCTCGCCCGCCGTTGTGACCGCTCGCTCGCGCTCGCGGCTCGTCTTGGCCGCCCATATCAGAGCCCGCAGCGCCAATGCGAGCCCGGAGCGCAAGCGACGGGCACCGGCGGTCCATCGACTCCGGACGCCGTCAGATCCCCTCGCTTGGGCTCGGGGCTCGTTGGGTTTGGTGTCTGATTCGTGGTCGGATTTCGGTGCCCCACCCCATCTTGGGGTGGGGGGACGGAAGGGATGTTTCGTCAGCCCTCTATCCCTGGAAGGGAGGGGGCACCCTGCGGACGCCCCGGTTACCCCGTCTCCTTTGGGCCATGCAAAAACGACTGCACCGTCGTGACAAACGGCAGGGTGCAGGCTCCGAAGATCGGGACGTGGCCGGCGCCCGGGACCACCCACAAGCTGGCGTCCGGAATCGCGCCGTGCAGCTCCAGCGCGAGCGACACCGGGTACAGCGGATCGCTGTCGCCATGGACGATCAACGTGCGAGCACGAATCAGGGACAGCATCGGCGGCGTGAAATTCAGATCGTCGTAGCTATCCTTGAACGCGTGCATCTGTTGCCACAGCATCGTGATCTGCTTATCGCCAAAAGCGTGTTTCTGGCGCATCTCGGCCCAGTCGTCGGCGCCGTAGCGGTTCGGCGTCATATGCGCCATGATCGCACGCGCCTCCTGCGGAAAATAGGGCGCAGCACTCACCAGCACCATCGCGCCGACGCGATCAGGTGACAGCAGGCTCAGGTGCAGCAACGTCTTGGCTCCCAGGCTCATGCCGATCGCATCGCACGTTGCGATCGAGAGTCGGTCAAGCAGTGCGTCCACATCCTGCGCCAACTGCCGGATTGTGAAGCCACCGTCGGGGTTGGTCGAACGACCATGTCCCCGCAGGTCCGGGATCACCAGGCGCTTTCCGGCCGGCGGCTCGGGAAAAATGTGGTCCCAATCCGCTCCCGTCCCGGTACCCCCGTGCAAGAGCAACAGCGGCCGCCCGGTGCCGCGAATGCGTCCGTGCATCTGGATGCCGTTGATGGATTCCTCGAACACTTGTGTATTGGTTGGCATACAAACAACCCTTCGACTCAGCTCCCCCGATGCGTGAACGGATTCGGTCGAGCGGTCAGATTCGGCTGAGATGGTCGGGGTACTTTCGCAGGTGGGCGGCGATGCCGTCAGCGTAGCGTTGCATGAGTTCGCTCAGCTGCGCGGCCGACTCGCCGCGTCGCGCCTGGGGGTCCGGCTGATGGAGTGGCGGGTTCACGATCAGCCGAAAATAAAAGTTCTTGCGCGAGACGACGAATCCCTGGCAGATCGTCGCGCCGCTGCGCAGCGCGACTTGCAGCGTGCCCGTCAGAAACTCGCGCCGTTCGCCGAAGATCTCGACCGGACAGGTCTTGAGCTTCAGCCCCCGCACGCGATTAACGTCCAACGCGCTGGCGACGACGCGGTTCTCCTGAAAGCAGCGGTAAATGTCGCGGGGAAAGCTGTCGGCATAAAGCACGCGAATCGCCGCGATCTCCGGAAAGGTCTTCGAGTAGAGTTCCTGAACGAAACGCCGTAGCGGACCCTCGTTCCGATCACGCACGCCCGCACACTTGTAGCCCATCAGCGCCATCAGCAGGCCGGCAACATGGTGCGAGCCGTTGTGGCTGATCATCACGTACACGCCGTTGTTGTGCGCCAGTCCGCCGTCCAGGTGTTCCTGTCCGTGAAAGCGAATGCGCTTGAGGATCTTCTCACGCGGCAGGCGATCGAACACGAGGTAGAACAGTTTGTCGCAACGGGTTCGTTGGAAGTACTTGCGGATGATCTTCCGTTCGCGTTTGGGGGAATTGCGGTCCCCGAACATGCGCCGCAGTTCCTTGCGATAGCGTCCGCGGCGGTGGAAGTCGAGCATGTATTCGATCGAACCGAAGAACTGGCCAAGCAGATACAAGCCTCGCAAGCTGAACGTCCGTGCCCAGGCCCAGAGGAACCAACGGACCAACTCGAATTTGAACCGGTCGTAAACACCGATTGTCTTCTCGCTCGTCGTCGGTGGCCGAGCGGGTGTCGTTGAACCTTCCGGCTCGAGCCGAGGTTCGTCGATCGTCTTGGTTTGTTCGAGTGCTCCGTTGGCCATCGTCTCCGCGCTCACGATCCAACGATCGGCGGTTACACATACCCCTGGCTAGCGCCCGAGGCCGGTCCGCATCTCGTCAAGAGCGAGTTTCCAGTTCGAATCCTAACCGATTCGTCGGGGGCGTCACCATCCCCCCTCGTCAGATGCCACCCGATCGTCGTATTGTAGCGGGGCGTCGTGCGGTTTCACGCTGAACCGCTCGGCGGTGGGCTCGTCGGCGAGCCTTGCCGCTCGGTATGGATCTCCTCGATTTCCCTGCGAATGGCCAGGAGCGCCCGTCGCACGCTCTCGATGAATCGGTTGATCTGACGTTCGGCCTGGCCGGTGCTGTCCTGGAGCTCGCCCACCATGTCCTCCAGTTCCATGAACAACCCGGTCAGCCAGCCTTGATCGTAGTGCCGCGCGGCGCGTACCAGCTCTCGATACTCGGCCTCCGCGTGCCGAAACACCGCGTCGTCGGTAGGATGCCGCCGAACGATCGCATGAAACCGTCGGATGCCGGCCGCGAGCTTCTTGACGTCGTTGGCGACCTCCCGTTCGCGATCGATCAACTCCGTTGCCGCCTCGCGCGCCTCGAAGCTTTGCGACGCCGTCGAGATTGCCTGGACCAATTCGTCGAGGTGCTCACTCGATAGCAGTTCGCCGCGCAGGGCGTGAATCGCGTGTAGCCGACGGATGATCCAGGCCGACACCCGGTGATCGCCGGATTCGGCCGCAGCGACACCGCGTCGGGCGAGTTCGTCGATTTGCCGCGTCCAGGTGCTGCAACGCTGCCGGAACGCGTCGAAGGCGGCGTAGACGCGGTCAACCAGCTTGCGCGGCACCTGCTCGGGATAGAGTCGGCAGAGGCGCTCTAACTCCCGCCGAGCGCGATCGGCCCCGGCCTCGTCGAAGTGCGCCACGTGGTCTTCGAACTCCAGGATCGTCCGGCGTACCATGCCCCGGCCGCGTAGCGATCCTTTTACGGAAACGCCGGTACCCGGACCGGGCGCGTCCGGATTCGGCTGTGAGGCCTGATCCCGGTCCCGCTCGCGATCGCGCTGTTGGCGAACTAGCTCCGCTTCGCGCCCGGCGACGATCGCGCGCAGCTGGGCGGCCAGCCCGGCGTCTTGGCAAACGTCCGGGTGGCAAAACGCACGCGCCGCGACGCGCGAGAGCGACGCCACGTCGCTCCCCTCACGCAGGATCTCCGCCGCCAGATGCTGGTAGACCGCTTCGCGGTTCTTCTTTTCGCTTGGAAGTCCCTGCCCCGGAAGCCCGAACAGCGCCAAGCGAGCAAACGGTCGCAATGGTCCATCGAGCACGGTCGACTGCATGGCACCGCGCTCCAGAATATCCGCCGGTATCCGCGCCCGGTCAGCCAGCCAACCATTGGTCCGCAGCGCATCCAGGAACGGACCGGCGAATCGCGCAGGCAACTCTCGGGCCACGATCCGGGCGATCGTGGCTGGAGCGCTCGAGTCAGTGGCATCGTAGTGCCGCCGCAGCGCCGTGATTGAATTCCGGTAGAAAAGGCCCCAGTCAGCCGCCAACGGCTGATCGGCCGGGGGGTTGGGATTCGGGCAGCTCGGCTTGAGCACTTCGTCGCCTCACGCTGCATCGTCCAGATCTCCACACAGTATACACCGTCCCAAACTGGCCAAGACAAGATCTTTGCCTTCGGAGCGGCCGGTGGACGACTTTCGACAGCTGCTCCGTGCAGCGGCCAAGCGGGGCCGTTGCGATCCTCGAATGTGACGGGCGATAACGCCGGGCCGGGTTTGCCGACGCGCGAGCGACGTGATTGTCGGAGACGGAACCAAAAAAACACGCCGTCGAAGCGCCAGTCCAGGGCCCGATCGCTACCATGTTCGAAAACGCTCCGGCCCGGAGGAGGAAAGAACCCATGGAACTCAAGGATCGCGGCGTGGCCGTCTTCTGCGGCTCGAGTCCCGGCACCCGTCCCGCGTATGCCGAACTCGCCGACGAGGTCGGACGCGCCATCGCTGCGTGCGGCGCGACACTGGTTTACGGCGGCGGGTCGGTTGGGCTCATGGGCTGCCTCGCAGATGGTGCCTTGGCGCGCGAAGGGGCTGTGGTCGGCGTGATCCCCCGGGCACTCGCCACCGCGGAGGTGATGCACGCAGGGCTCTCGGAGACAATCGTCGTCCAGTCAATGCACGAGCGGAAAGCGATCATGGCGGCGCGCGCGGACGCCTTTCTCGTTCTGCCCGGCGGATTCGGTACCTACGACGAGTTCATCGAGATCGTCACCTGGCGGCAGCTTCACATCCACGACAAGCCGATCGCTCTGATCAACTTTGCCGGCTTCTTCGACCCGCTACTGCAACAGGTGGATCACGCCATCTCCGAGGGATTCATCCGCCCGGTGTATCGTGACCTGTTTCACACGACCAACGACGTGCCGACCGCTCTCGAGTGGCTCGGATCACAGCCCGAACCCGCCGGCATGTCCGAAATGTGGGGCTGAAAACTTTACTGTTGATGTGAAGGCATCGGACCTTCGATTCTTCGCAGCTTGCCTGAGAGTTCGCTCGGCTCGGCCGAGGCCGCGAAAAAAAGCCCGGCGGGCCCTCGAAGAGTCCGCCGGGTCGGAATGCGTGTCGTGGTTGTCGACCAGCGGGACGCCGTCGACTTCGGGTCGGTCGACGCCTATTCGCCTTGCGCCATCGCCAGCAATTGCAGCATCAGCTCATTTCGCCGGGCGTTGTCGAGATCCTTGCCGAACAGCGTCTTCTCTCGCATCAACTGGTCGTAGGCTTCGCCTGCCTCCTGACGGAAGCGCGACTCGATCTCGCTCTGATTGTCGGCCGACCCGCCGGATAGATACACCGGCTGACCGGCATTGCGTTCGCCGGCCCATTCCAGCTGGCGCGTCCATTGCCCCTGCCAGAGTGCGTGCACACTGACGTTGGGCTGGGCGTAGTTGTCACCGAAGTGGATCTCGCCCGGTCGTCCCGGACGGCTCTCGGTTACGGCTGCCATGGGTGTTTCCTCGCTTTCGAATCCTGGACAGGGCGGTCGCGGCCGTCAGCCTCAACCGGCCCCATCGTCTGCGTTTATGACCCGGCAACCTACTTCGGCACGATCCAGCTATCCTCGGACTCGACGCCGTCGACTTCCCAGGTCCAGCGAATCTTCTTGTAGGTGTAGGAAACCTCTTCCATGTGCGTGTAGCCTTCGGTCTTCGGATCGAGGCAGTTCGGCATCCACGGACGTACGCTGACGACGATCGCGTCCTCGAGCGTATGGGTGAAGTAATGCTGCTCCTGGCCGTTCGGATCGATTCGGTACCACTTGATGGTGACGTTCTTGAGGTGCTCGCCGGTGCACATCGCCTGGTAGATCTTCGGCGACGCCTTGTCGAACACCTTCACCACCGAAAGGGCGTTGTGGACGCGCTTGCCGGTCGAGAGACCCGACTGCAAGTCACGCGGGATCCGCACCTCATGATTGAACGCTTCGACGAGCATCGTGCCCTCGCGGCCTTGCATCTCGCACGAACCCTCGATGTTTCCTTGCTGTTCGCCTTCCATCGTCATATGGGCTGGCATCGGCATGGCTGTGACTCCTTCTGGTCCTTCCAGAGTGTTGATTGTTTACGCAAACTCGCGATCGGCTTTCCGTCAGCCGCGTTCTCCAAACTGTTTGCACGCGTGTCCTATATACAAGACCCGTGCCAGACGTTCGCCGAGCCTGGTCCGGCTCGTGCGAAAACACCGCAACTCATTGAAAATAATAAGGTTAGAAATAGCTTCTGTCGGCGAGAACAACGCCGCGCGTCCGGTGCCCGCAGGTGTGCCGGGCACTGGGTGGGGAATCGATTCCCCAACGGGTCCCACCGAGTCCCCATCCTTGGGAGCAACGGTCGGTTCGGGCATCGAGAGGCGCCTCGAATTCGACCGCGAAGAACGAAAAGGGCCGCCCCGCGACTATGGGGCGGCCTCACCCTGCCATCAGTCGGCTACTTGTCCAGCTTGCCCACCAGCGAGAGCGAGAAGTTCGCGCCCTCGAACTTGATGTGCGGCATCACCTGCAAGTCGACCTTGTAGAAGCCGACGTCGCCTTCGATCTCCTCGACCTTGACGTCGAACTTGCGGATCGGTCGGCGATTCGCGACCTCGGCGGTCGGATTGTCCATGTCGGCGGCGTACTGCCGCATCCAGTCGTTGAGCTCGGTCTGCATCTTCGTCGGCGTCTGCCAGGTCTGGATGTTGTCGCGCTGGATCACCTTCAGGTAATGGGCCAGCCGCGAGATCATCATCATGTACGGCAACCGCGTTCCGAGCTTGTAGTTCGTCTGGTCCCGCCGACCTTCTTCGGTGTCCGCGAAGGTCTTGGGCTTCTGTACCGAGTTGGCGCTGAAGAAACAGGCCTTGTCGGTGTTCTTGTACATCGTCAGTCCGATGAAGCCACATTCGGCCAGTTCGAACTCGCGACGATCGGAGATCAACACCTCGGTCGGGATCTTGGTTTCGATCCCTTCCATCGTCTTGTACTGATGCAGCACCAGGTTTTCGACCATTCCGCCCGCCTGCGGGCCGGTGCAGTTCATCGTCCAGCGCGACTTCGCGAAGCTGTCCGTCAGACGCGTCGCGAACGCGAACGAAGCATTGCCCCACAAGTACTTGTGGTGGTCGTCCGTGACCTTCTCTTCGTAGTTGAACGCCTTGACCGGATTGGCCGAGGGATCGTACGGATGACGCAACAGGAAACGTGGCATGGTCAGCGCGAAGTAACGTGCATCGGGACTGTCGCGGAACGAGTTCCACTTCGTGTATTGCGGGCCCTCGAACACGCTCTCGAGGTCCTTGAGCTTGGGAAGCTCCTGGAAATCGTCGACGCCGAACATTTCGGCACCCGCCGCCGCAACGAACGGGCAGTGTGCCATGGCGCCGACGGCGGAGACCTTCTGTGCCAGCGCGATGTCGCGTGGGCCCGGGCCGAACTCGTAGTTCGAGACCATGGCGCCGATCGGCTCGCCGCCGGCCTGACCGAATTCCGCGGTGTAAATGTGCTGGTACAGGCCCGACTTGGTAATTTCCGGCGAATTCTCGAAATCCTCGAGCAACTCGTCCTTCGAGACGTTGAGGATGTCGATGCGAACGTTCTCACGGAAGTCCGTCTGATCGATCACGAACTTCAGTCCGCGCCACGCGGACTCGAGTTTCTGCACCTCCTCATGATGCAGGATCTCGTCGATCTGGGCGCTGAGCTTGTTGTCGATCTCAGCGATGTACGCGTCGATCAGCGCCTTGTCGATCTTCTCGGCTGGTGAACTGACGAGATTTGCCAGCAGCTCCTGCACGCCGCGCCGCGCGACGCGTTTGGCCTGCTCGTCCTTGATGCCGGTCGCGACCGTAATCTCGTCGAGCAGCGACGAGACGTCGTCGGGAAGCTGTTGTTCCTGCTGTGCTGCCTGTGGGGCGTCGGCCATGGCTAACTCCGCTATCGATTCACGCTGCGTGGCGTCCCAGCCGCCACTGGTACACTTTGATCCGTTACGCGGCGCGCCGGGCCGCTATTCTCCGCCACCATCTCCACCTTCTGCGCCGGCCTGCTTGAAGACGTCCATCAGCTTCTTGCGCGTCTCCTCGTCCTTGACGATCTCCTGGATCTTCTTCTGGAAGTCGCGCTTGTTGGAGAGCGGGGCCTTCAGCGCCGTCAGCGCCTCGCGCGTCTCGAGCAGTTGATTCAGCTCCGGAACCTGCCGCGCGATCTGCTCCGGCTCGAAGTCCTTGAGGGTCGCGAAGTCCAGCTTCACGCCCATCTCGTCGCCTTCCTGGCCGGTCAGCTTGTTGCCGACATTGACCGTGACGCCGAGCTTCTGGCTCTTCATCACGTCATTGAAGCTGTCCTTGTCGACCCGGATCATCTTCCGCTCCTCGAGCGGGGTGTCGTCCGGCCGCAGCGTGTAATCGCCGAGCATGGCCATCCGCAGGGGCAGCTCTTTCTGCTCCTTGGTGTTGGTCGCCGGGCGGTACGTGATGTTGACGCGTTCCTTGGGGGCTCTGGACTGGTCGGCCATGTTTTCGTTCCTGTAATTGCGGACGCACGTGCAGATCGGCCCGTGGAGCCGGCGGGCTACCGATCTCGTAACGGGTACATGAGCCTGTAGTTTACGTCAATTCTCGGTGAGCTTGCAAGCGCCGAATCGTCAACCCGCACCCGGTGCGAACGCGAACCGGCAATCCAACAGTCGACAGCCCAGCCATTGGGCCACGTTGGCGTCCTTGACGACCGCGGTCTTCAGCGACGCTGTCCGAAACCGCGCGCCGAAGTTGCTCTCGATGCTCCTCCCCATACCGTGCAACATGATGAGGTCGGCGTCCGATATCGCGGAAACACACGCCGCCGACAAGTCGGACAGATCGAGCAACGGCTGGGCCGCCCCGCTGGCCACCACCGCCAGACGATCCGCGGACCACGCCGTCGCCAGCTCGGGCGCCGCCGCGGTCAGTGCCGGCATTAAGGCCGTCAGCTCTTCCGCCGTAATGTCATTGAGCGCCGGCTCGCTGTTCGCCACCAGCGTCACGCGGGCCCCCTGGGCCAACATCCAGCGCGTCATCGGGATGGCGCCCAGGATCAAGTCCGAACCCGCGTTGTCGACGAAGAAAGCCACATGCCGGAACCGCTCCCGGTTCCAGTCTCGCTGCCAGGGTTCGACCTCATCGATCCACCACGGGCGCGCCGGCAACGCGGCCCGCGCTTCGGCGAACCCGGTTTGGTTAGCGAAGTAGCGCTTGATCGTCTCCGGCGATCCCAGGTCGAACATATTGCCGGCGAGCAGGCCCTCGGCCAGTTGTGGTGCCTGTTGCTCCAGCGGCAGTCGATCGAGCGATGCCAGCAGGCGCGGCAGGAGATCGAGCGCGACGGCGTTCTCCCGCTCGCGAATGTGAAGGTAGGGGTCGGCGAGGCCGTGTTTCGCCCGCAACTGATAGCCAAGCCGCGTAAGGGCCAGGACGTCGACGCGTTCGAAGCGTTCGGGATGGTCCTGGATTTCGGCGAACGCGGCATCATGATCCTGCTGGAACGCCTCGAACTGCGCCGTGCTCAGATCGGGGAACTCGGCGAAGTAGAGCGAGCGCTTTCGTTCCAGACTCGTGCGGAAGAGCGTCACCCATCCTTGTCGACCGCGTTCATCCTGCTTCAGGTCCCAGTCACATGGCCGGTACGAAGCGAGGTCTGCGAGTTGCGGCAGTGCGGGCATCGCGTGATCGACTCCGGAACATTTGGCTGACAGCCGTGGGTCAGCGGCGGCCATTACCGCTACAATCCGCCCCATGATCGAATCGCGAAGCGTATCCGAATGGTTGCAGGAGTGCCACACGCCGATAGTTCTGACGCACCGTCGGCCGGACGGCGATGCGCTCGGCGCGACAGCCGCGCTGCATCGCTATCTGACGTCGCTGGGGAAAAAGCCTCAGACGGCGCTGTTCGACCCCGTCCCGGCGCGCTACGACTGGCTCGCGGACGCGGTCCCGTGGCTGGATTGGGAGACCAGCCGCGACGTTCTAGCACACAATTGCGATGCGGTGATCATCGCCGACACCTGCTCGCTCAACCAACTCGAGTCGGCGTTGGAATTTCTCCGCCAGGCGCCGCGCATATTGGTGATCGACCACCATCAAACGTACGACGACATCGGAACGCGTCCCGGAGATTTGCGGGTTTTCGACGACACGGCCGCCGCCACGTGCCTGATGGTTCACGAGTTGCTGCGTGATCTGGGTGCGACGGTCGATGAGACGACTGCACAGGCCCTTTTCGCCGGCATCGCGACCGATTGCGGCTGGTTTCGTTTCTCGAACACGGATGCCCGCGTGCTCGAGGCTGCTGCGGCGCTGGTTTCGCTCGGCGTCGCGCCGCACCGCTTGTATTCGCTCATTCACGAGCGGGAGCACCCGGCGCGTCTTCGGCTTGCGGCCCGCATGCTCGATCGGATGCAATTGCACGCCGACGGTCGACTTGCCGTACTTTCGCTTCGTCCGGCCGACTTCGAAGCGACGGGCGCGGACCGGACGATGACGGACGACCTGGTCAACGAGCCGGGCAAGCTGGCGGGGGTCGTCGCCACGATCATGTTCACCGAGGAGGAAGACGGCACGATCCGCGCCAACTTCCGCAGCAAGCATACCCTGGATGTCGCCGATCTTGCGACGCGGTACGGCGGCGGCGGTCACGCACGCGCCGCCGGGGCACGTCTTCACGGGGCCTGGGATGCGACGCTCCCACGCGTCATCGAAGAGGCGGCCCAAGGGCTCGGATCCGCCTAGATCGTCCCTTAGTGCGAAGGCGTCTTTCCTTGCTCGTCGAGTCGTGAGGGACGAAGAATCGCTCGATGGCCAAACTCTGCCCGCACATTATTCTGGAAGGTACCCGGCTGACGCATAAGACCGACCTGGCGTTCGCGCTCAATGCGCATCCGCGCATCGTGGGGGAGCGGCGCTATCGCTATCATTCGCCGATCGTTTCGGCGGAATGGTGCGGTTTCACGAATGAGCCCTGGGGCCGCGGGCTGATCAACTTCGCGCCTACCGAGGCACAGCGGGCACTCGATACCTACCGGACTTGGCTGACACTGTTCGAATCGCTGCGCTATTACTCGTGGATCGTCGATCGGTTCCACCATTCGACGCGCGCCTACCAGACGACGCACCACCAGCAGGACTATCGGTTCGACTGGTTGGAGGAGGGGTTGGCGGCGCTCAACTTTCGGCTCATCCTTTGCACGCGCCGGCCCGAGACCTTTCCGGCGGCGCGTGACGCGCGCTTGAAGGTCTCCGGCAACCCGCGCCAGTACGACGATCTGGAGCCCTTCGTCCGCGAGCAGGAACTGCTCCGACAATATGCCGCAGAATCGCGGCTATCGGTGTTCGAACTCGATGTCTCAGACGACGATCTTTCCGGAGCGTGCGAACGCATCGCCGACTGGCTTGAAGCGACCGGCGGACTGACGCAGGGGTAGGGGAGTGTCGGCGTCACAGACCCGAGTACCGACACGACGAGCCCGGATCGCAAGCGACGGGGCGACGGCGGGCGAGACGCCCGCCCCACCCTGGGTTCCCAGGGATCGCTCCTGCCAAGGTGCCCCACCCTTCTAGGGTAGGGGACGTGTTTCAGCGGCAAGTAATGTGTGGGGGGACGCGTTCGTGCCACAAGTAATGTGTCCCCCAGGGTAGAACCCTGGGGCGCCGTCCGCCACTTCATCCCTTCGCCAGCGCTCGGGGCTCGGACGCACCGACGGAGGGTGGCACTGGCGGCTTGTCCGCCAGTGTTCGAAACGTGCGTTTGACATAGCGCTTGTGGAGTAGCGCTTTCGGTTGCAGCACCCTTTGAACACTGGTAGCAAGCTACCAGTGCCACCAGACCGCTTTCGCGGTTTCGCCGAGACGGGCTATACTCAATGGACTACGGGCCGACCACCAACTGCATCGGAGAATCAGGCTTATGTTCCGCGCGATCTTCTCAGCGGGCGCGATCTTCACCCTAATTCTGACCACGACGGACACCGCACGTGCCGCGGACGAGCCGCCGGCGGAGATGGGCTTCGAGCCGAAGGTGGTCGAACGGATCATTTCCGGGGCGCGCGAGAAGAACGACGCGTGGCGCAAGCTCGTGGAGCTTTGTGATCGGTTCGGACCGCGGGCGAGCGGTTCCGAGAACCTCGAAAAGGCGATCCTGTGGGCGATTGCGGAGATGAAGAAGGACGGCTACGACCGTGTCGTCGCGGAGCCGGTGATGGTGCCTCGCTGGGTTCGCGGTGAAGAATCGCTCACGATGCACACTCCGCGTGCAACGGACTTGCCGATGCTCGGCCTCGGGCTTTCGGTAGGCACGCCCCCCGAGGGCATCACGGCCGAGGTGCTGGCGTTTCCCGACCGCGAGTCGTTGGAGAAGCTGGGGCCGAACGCGGCGGCGGGTAAGATCGTGCTGTTCAACAGGGCGATGCGGCCCTACGACCCGCAACGCGGCAGCGATTACGGCGTCGGCTCGCGCTACCGCACGCGCGGCGCGACCTGGGCCGCGAAGGCTGGAGCTGTCGCGTGCCTGGTTCGGTCGGCGACGGCCCGCAGTCTGCGATCGCCGCACACTGGAGCGATGCGCTATGCGGACGATTCGTCGATTCCGCGGATCCCGGCCGCAGCCGTTACGCTCGAAGACGCGGACATGATCGAGCGCATGTGCGCCCGCGGTGAAACGGTTCGCGTGACGTTGAAGATGGGCGCTCGCGACGAGGGGATGGTTCCGTCCGCGAACGTCGTCGGCGAGTTGCGCGGGCGCGAGAAGCCTGATGAGATCGTGCTGATCAGCGGACACTTTGATTCATGGGACGTGGGGCAGGGGGCCCACGACGACGGGGCCGCATGCATCGCGTGCATCGAAGCGGTCAGCCTGCTCAAGCGGCTCGACCTGCGACCGCGTCGCACCATACGGGTCGTTCTGTGGACCAATGAAGAGGCTGGATTGCGCGGCGCGCGGAAATACCTGGAAGATCATCTCGAAGAGATGCCGAAACACATCGCGGCGCTCGAGTCGGACTCGGGGATGTTCCCGCTCCGCGGGCTCTCGGTGCAGCACCTCTACCCGCAGAAGGAGGCGTTCGCGGCTCGGCGTCTGCGCAAGCTGGTCGAGCACCTGCGTCCGATCCGCGAGTTGCGGGTGCGCTCGGGCTGGAGCGGCGCCGATGTCGGGCAGCTGATCGGCAACGGCGTGACCTGCATCGGCGTCAGCACACAGAATGACACGTACTTCGACTATCACCATACGCACGCCGACACGGTCGACAAGATCGACCCGGATGCCCTGACGGAGCACGTCGCCGGCCTGGCGGCGATGGCCTACATGTTGGCGGAAATGCCCGATCGACTCGACGCGCCGACGCGGAAGTAGTGGCGGCTGGCGGGTTAGTCGGACGCTTCTGTCGGCGCCAGGGCATACACGGCGTCCATGATCCGGTCGGCCACCTGCTGCGGGGCGTCGGGGTCGCGCTCGCGCCCGGCGAAGCTTGACAAGTCAACCGGCGCGCCCCACGTGATGCGCACGTGGTGGCGACTGAACAAGGACGCGAACGGGTTGTTGTAGTAGCGGGTCCCGCCGATATGCACTGGAATCACGGTTGCCCCGCTACGGAGTGCCAGCGTGCCGATGCCGGCCTTGGCCGGCGGGCGCGGCTTGCCCGGTTCCTCGAATGTGCCCTGCGGGAAGATACCGACGACGCCGCCTTCCTTCAGACGCTTCATGCAATTGGTGAAGAACGAGCGACCCGGGTTCTCACGGTCGACCGGGATGCACCCGATCATGTCCATGAAGTATTTCGCGATGGGCGTCTCGTAGTATTTCTTCTCCACTAAATAGCCCGGCGGTCGGTACGGCGATGTCGTGACGATTATCAGTGGATCGATGCCGGCGCCATGGTTCGCCGCGACGATCACCGGGCCCTCCGCGGGGATCGTGCAATGCCCGACGCGCTTCATCCGGCACCAGAAGCGCGCGTGCAGGTGGACGAGCCACAGCGTGAGTTGCACGTCCCAACGGTAGCGCGATCCGCGCCGATAGCGCCTCCATGCGTAGATCGCCGACAGCCCCATCCCGATGGCGGCCAGCGCGAGCAGCGCCGCGACATAGCGATCGAGGTTGGGGATCGGCGCCAGGCCGATGATGCCCGTCGTGGTCGCCAGCGACAGCATCGTGGCCATGTCCGAGACCCCGAAGACCCGTCCGCGTCGCGCGTCGGGAACAAAGCGTTGCAGACTCGCCATGACCGTGACCAGCAGCGCCGCACCCGATGTTCCGATTCCGATCAGGCAGACCGCCGCCAACACCTTGTGCCACGCGAAGAGGTACGTGAGGTCCAGGAGCGTGATCCAGAAGCAGCCGCTCGTGAGCCCCGCCAGGACCGCCAGTTGCAGCGGCAGCGCCGGACCGAAAATCGTCATTGCCGTGGCACCGAGAACCAGCCCGATCCCCAGCAGGCCGCGATAGAGCCCGGCCTCTTTGAACTGTCCGCCGAAGAGATCGCGGACGAGCGCTGGCACGACGGACACGACGATGCCCGCTGCGGCCCAGAAAACCATTCCCAGCAGGATCAATTGCAGCACCCGCCGGTGCTGGCGCACGTAGCCGAATCCTTGCCGCAACGGCGTCAGCACGCCGCGAATACGCGGGGCATCGACGACGCGGGCCCGGCTCATCGAGATCATCGACAGGAACGCCGCACTGACGAGAAAGGTTAGCGCGTCGAGCCAGTAATTCCATTCCAGGGCCAAATGACCAGCGAGGTGGAGGTCGACCAGCACGCCGCCGATCATCGCGCTGATAATCGTTCCGATCGTACCGAGCGCGCTGATCATCGCGTTCGCACGAACGAGTTGGTCATCACGGATCAGCGTCGGTAACAGCGCCTGTCGCGCCGGCGAGAAGAACGCGGCCAATGCCCCGGTAACGGCCAGCGGCAGCACGATCGCGAAGTCACCGACGCGCGGCGCCAACCAGGGTACGGCCACCGTCAGGCTGGCCATTACGCCGGCTCGCAGGATGTCGGCGGCGATCATGGTCCATTTGCGACTGAAACGATCGGCCCACCAGCCTGCGAGCGGTGCGAACAATACGAATGGCAGGAAGAACCCGAATTGGATCAGTGCTTGGAGCCGCGTGATATCCTCCCGTTTGAGACCGCCTTGTGTTTGCAAGAGCGCCATCTCGCTGAGGTGATCGCCGATGGCGCTGATGCCGTAGGCGGCCCAGAGGCAGACGAAGTTGACGTTGTGCACCAGCCAGTTGGGCAGCGCTCGTTCAGCCGACGCCATCTTCAACACAGCAGCCCGATCGTTGGCCAACTCGTTCCTCCCGGGTCGCACCCGTGTCGTACTTACCGTCGGCGAACGAAACGGCCTTCCTGCAGACCGGCCTGCTGGGTTAACGGCGCGATGTCGCGCAAGAACCGCTTCGCGTCCTGGTAATAGCCGGCGGTCGGTCGCAGGTCGCGCTCGTACTGTCGCCAGAAGCGGTTGAACTGCTCCATGAGAACCTCACGCAGGTACTTGGCGAGCATGCTGGCCAGCGCGACCGACATATGTCGCTGGTCGGCGTCGATCTCGAAGTCGATCTCGACCTGTCGGTCGGCGCCGTTGAGGGCATAGGCACTGCGCGTCTCGGACTGGGTGCGCTCCTCGAGCGCAAAATCCGGAAACGCGTCCTGCAGCAACGGGCGGTAGTTCGTTCGTCCACCGAGCCGATCGACGTGCACGTGCAGCGTGTCGCCAGCCGCCAGCATCCGCAGAGCACGTGCTATCAGCTTGAGCACCTGCTCGACGACGATCGCCGACTTGTTGTGGGTCGCGTCCGCTCGGCGGTTGTAGGCATCCTCACTCAATACCGCCGCCTTGAGCCCGATGCAGGCCAGCGACTGTGCGGTCATCACGCGTTGCAGCCGATCCGCCGCCCCCGCGAACCCGGAGGCCGGGTCGATCGGCAGCGCGCGCCGAACGTCCGCATACCACGGCAGTGCGGACTCACTGATGGTCGGCGGGAGCGCGACACGCGCCAGGAAATCGTGAAAGTCGTCACACGGGAGATCGGCGGCACGGGCGAATGCGAGCACGGTGCGCTCGAGCGCGCTCAGCCCACGTTTGCGGCCGTACACCTTTTTTGAGTCATCGACCCGCAATCGGACGTCGCCGGCCTCGTCGCAGCGACCGCACGCCGGCGCGAGCTGCTGCCAGAAGTCGGACGTCGCCTGTTTCGGCGGCGCCCGCCACAGCGTCGCTCCGACCACCAGCGGGCCGAGCAGGGGACCGTATCCGGCTTCATCGATGCCGAGCACGAGCGGCACGCGCTACCATCCCACCACGTAGAAGATCGCGGTAAAGACCACGTCGGCGCCGATTAGCGCGACGATGCTCTTGACCACGGTGACGGTGGTCGCGCGACCGACGCCCTCGGCACCGCCCTTGACGTTCAGCCCCTCGTAGCACGCGAGTGTGGCGATGATCGCGCCGAAGATCGCGCCCTTGGCGAGCCCGGTGTAATAGTCGTTCAGTCGCAGCGCCGCGCGGGTCATATCCATGTATACCCAGGCATCGAGATTGAGAATCCCCACGGCTGTCAGAAGTCCGCCGAGCACGCCGGTGACGTCAGCGATCACGGTCAGGCCCACCATCATGATCGTTGTCGCGATCACCCGCGGCGCGACCAGGAAGCGAATCGGGTCCAGCGCGTGTGCCCGCAGGGCCTTGATTTCCTCGCCTTCGACCATCGCGCCCAGTTCGGCGGCGATCGCAGCCCCGGCAAAGCCACTGAGAATAATGGCGCTGATCAACGGGCCCAATTCGCGGAACACCGCGATTGCGACCACGTCCGCGACCCGTTCGAGCTGGCCGTAGGCGTCGAGCGTCGGAGCCAGATTGAGCGCCAGGATGATGCCGATGAAGATCTGGACGAGCAGGATGATCGGGATGCTGCGGACGCCGACGCGCGTCATCTGTGCCGCAATCGCCGACAGGCGCAATCGACCGCCGGTTCGGCCGCGGAATCCCTTGACGGTGCGGAGCACGACTTCCCAGATCAGGCGCGTGACCCCACCGACGTAGCGGACGCCGTCGACGCTGCGGTCGACCTGCTGCCGCGTGAGCGCACCCACTGCCTCCGGGCCGCGGTACCACCAGGGCCGGTCGGTGGAGTGAGCGCTCATTCGCCCGCCACCTCGTCGACCGTGGCCGCGAGCGTGAAGAACTTGTCGAGCTGCGTGATCTCCAGCACGCTGCGCACGCGCGCGCCCGGCGCCGCGAGGATGACATCGCCGCCGAGCTTGGCGAGCTTGCGTTTGAACTCGACCAGTGTGCCGACCCCTGACGAGTCCATCAGCGTGACTTCCTTGAGGTCGATGATTGCCTTCTCCGTCCGTTGGTCGACCAGTTCCAGCAACCGGCCGCGCAGGTTGGGGGAGGAGTCCATGTCAACCTCGCCGCGCAGCCGGACGATGGCTCCCGCACGCAGCGCCTCGATGTCGATCGTCAGTGATGGAGTGCTCATGGCGATCCGGCGTCCTCGCTCGATTTTGCCGTATGCGTCTTGAACTTGATCATCGTCAGCAGCATGCCCCCGCCGTCGGCGTGCTCGTAGGTCGCCTTGTTCGTCATCGCCTTGATCAGATGCACGCCGAGACCTCCGGGTCTTACGTCGTCCAGATCTCTCCCGCAAATCTGATCCAGGGCCACTTGTCGGCCGAAATCCCGGATGCGGATGCAAACGCCGTCGCCTTCGCGCGGGTCGACGATCCCTTCGGCCGAGAACCGGACCGGCTGATCGGTGCGGCCCTCGTAGCCGTGACGGATCACGTTGGTCAGTGCCTCGTCGACCGCCAGTACGATTTCGGAGATCTGCGCCTCCTCCCAGCCGCGGGCCTCCGTCCAGTCACGCAGACACTGGCGCACGCCCGGCAACTCGGCCGGGTTGCTGGCAAACTCCAACTGCAGCACGTCGGCAGCGTTCATTTCCCGGATCGCTCCGCGCGTTGCGGGTCCGCGGCCTCGACCGCGTCGCCCGGGGGGACCTTGTCGGCAGCACGGACGATCACGCTGCCCGTCCGCAATGCCTGGCGCCATCGTGACACCGCACGATCGCGCTCCACCGACGGCGCATAATACACGAATCCAAAGTCGTCACCGACCAGTTTGCGCAACGCGACGATTGCATACAGTCGCACCGCCGCGTCGCGGTCCTCGAGCAGGTCGACCAGCCGGTGAACCATCTCGAGGTCCCCGGTCTCCGCCAGCGTGACGGTCGCGGCAGCCCGGCTCAACGGGTCCGGCGATCGCAATCGGGCTGTCGTACGGGGGGCACATCCGCTGCAGGAAAGAATGAGCGCGTAGGCCACGATGAACGATAGACGTGCGGGCATGACCATGTCCATTATGGTCCACCACGCTCCACGATGCCAGGGTCCCGGGGCCCCGACGCGTGTCCGGACAATGTGCATCAGCCGGCCTCCGTCGTCAGGAGCGCTGCCAACTGGCCTACGTCGATTTCCGTCAACGAATCGCACCTCCGGTCAGCCTTTCCGACGCGCTCGGCCGGTCCGACCCCGACGACCTTCATCCCGGCGCGATGGGCGGCCTCGACCCCGGCACTCGCGTCCTCGATGACCACGCAACCGGTCGGCGGTTGCCCCAGCTGCGCTGCCGCACGCAGGAAAACGGCCGGGTTCGGCTTCGAGGGTACACCATCATTCCCATCGACGATCACGTCGAAATAGTTGCGGATCTCCAGTCGACCCAGAACCGCTTCCGCGTTCCGACTCGATGACCCGACGGCTGTCGGCACCTCCGTCGACCGCAGTGCGGTCAGCAGGGCCAGGACGCCGGGCAGGACGTCGTTCGGTCCCATCTCTGCCAATAGCGACAGGAACCCCGCTTGTTTCCGCGCTACGATGTCCTGCTGGGTCTCGTGGTCGAAACGGGTAGCCGACGGGCCGAGAAACCGCGCCAGGCTCTCCTCGCGTCCCAAGCCACGCATTCCGTCGTATGCGGCCCGATCGAACGGCAGTCCGAACTCGTCCGCGAGCGTCTTCCAGCTTCGGTAGTGCAGGTCCGCCGTGTCCGCGAGCACGCCGTCCATATCGAAGATCACCGCCAGCGGCCCCATAATCCGTCTCTACTGCTGCCTTCCACCAAAGTCCGAGTCGCTACGCAACGTCTGGGAAGATATTCGCGCATTATGCCCGATCGGGAACGATCGGCAATTCCTGCGCGTCGGCCAATGCCCGTCTAGCACTTCCGAGCCGCACCAACTGAACCCATGCATACGTTTGGCCGATCCACGCCGGACTGGCGCGTGCGGACCGCGCGCTTGGATGACGTCTTGTTGCAGGAACAAGCGATGAGAAGCGTGAACTGTTTGCAACGATCGCTCATGGCCCTCTCGATCTTGATCGTGGCGGCTCAGCCCGCATGGGCCCTGGACGAGAATACGCCCCGCGATCCCGGCAAGATCCTCTACCGGGTCAGCCGCGACGCCGACTTCGTCGAAATGGCCGAGGCAGCGTGGACCCTGACGCTGCACAACGCACAGCCCAACGACAAGCTCTACAACATGGGCGTCGAACTCGACAAGGTCGATTTGCGCGGAATGACCGAAGAACAGTTCGCGGCGGCGCTGATGGCGACCGGTGCGGTCGACTTTGCCGAGCCCGATTACCTGGTTGCGCCCGCGGACACCGTGCCCAACGATAGCGGTTACAGCAACCAATGGCAGCACCAGAAGATCCAGTCCGAGCAGGCCTGGGACATCCAGACCGGCGACGGCTCGATCAAGATCGCGATCGTCGATACCGGCGTTCAGACGGCGCACCCCGATCTCGCGAGTCGGCTGATCTTGCCCGGCAAGAACACCGCCGACAACGGAACCGACGTCGAGCCGATCAATCAGCATGGGACGTTCGTCGCCGGCTGCGCCGCGGCGATCGGCAACAACTCCGCCGGCGTCACCGGCACCTGCTGGAACGCCCAGATCATCCCCATCAAGGCGTCGAATCTCCCCGGCGGCGAAGCCACCATCAGCGCCCTCGCCAACGGCGTTACCTGGGGCGTCGACAACGGCGCGCGAATCGTCAATGTCAGCTACTCCGGCTTCGAGAGTTCGACGATCGAGAGTGCAGGGCAGTACGCCCGCACCAACAACGCGCTGCTGTTCATGGCTGCCGGCAACGAGAACGCCAATCTCGACAGCTATCCCGACTCCGACACCTTCATTCTCGTCGGTTCGACGGACAGCAGCGATGCCAAGTCGAGCTTCTCGAATTTCGGCCACCCGATCGACATCGTTGCCCCCGGATCGAGCGTCTACTCGACCACTATGGGCAGTGCGTACTCGTTCGGAAGCGGAACCTCGTACTCCTCGCCGATTGCCGCCGGGCTCGGCGCACTGATTCTCATGCAGGATTCAAGCCTGACGATCTCCGAGCTCGAATCGATCCTGTTCCAAAGCTGCGACGACCTCGGCAACATCGGCGACGACCGCATCTTCGGACGCGGACGCATCAACGCCTTTAAAGCCCTGTCCGCAACCGTCAACGGCCTCAACGCCAACGCCACGATGCAGTCGCCGACACCCGCCAGCACGCTCAGTTCGATCTCGACGACCTTCTCGTGGTCCAGCGGCAATCAGGCCGTTCAGTATTATCTGTCGATCGGTTCGACGGTCGGCGGACAGCAATACCTCCACAAGGACATGGGCACCAGTACCAGCCATACGATCAGCAGCCTGCCGACCGATGGCAGCGCACTGCACGTCCGGCTCTGGACCCGCTTCGCCGATACCGGGTGGCAAACGGTGGATTACACCTACACCGCCCACAGCACGACGCTTACGCCAGCCGCCATGACCAGTCCGGCCAACGGTGCCACACTCACCTCGTCCTCGGCCAGTTTCAATTGGAGTGCCGGCAACGGCGCCACCCAGTACTTCCTCATGGTCGGCGACGAACAGGGGGCCAGCAATCTCTTCGCGTGGGGCGGCGTCGCCACCAGCGTCAACGCAGCCGGCCTGCCGACCGACGGCAGCACGTTGCACGTTCGGCTGTGGTCGTTCATCGGCGATGCCTGGCAGTTCAACGACTACTCGTACACCGCATTCGACCCCTCGGGCGTGATCGCGACGCTCAGCGCGCCGACCAACGGCAGCACGCTCAGCAGCAATCCCATCAACTTCAGCTGGTCCACGGGCACAGGCGTCAGTCAGTACTACGTCTCGATCGGCACGAGTGCAGGGGCCCGCAACGTGCTGCACCGTTCGATGGGTACCAGCACCAACGTGGCCTACAACGTGCCGCTCGACGGAAACCCCGTTTACTTGCGAATCTGGTCGCGCATCGGCACCGACTGGCACTACAACGATTACAACTTCAACACCGCGAACGTGCCCACGACACCGGCAACGGTCAGCAGTCCGACCAACGGGGCCACACTTTCCGGCGTCAGCCAACTCCTCAGTTGGAACGCCGGCAGCGGCGTCACGAGCTACTATGTGATGGCCGGAAGCAGCCAGGGTGCCAGCAACTACTTCGGCTGGGGCGGCGCCGGAACCTCGGTGACCGTCAGCAACCTGCCTATCGATGGCAGCACGATCCATATCCGCCTCTGGTCGCTCATCGAAGGCCTCTGGTACTTCAACGACTACTCGTACACCGCGTTCAACGGCGGCGCGCAGGCCGGCGCCATCACCAGCCCGACCAGCGGCTCCACCTTCGGCGGCGCTTCGGTCACCTTCAACTGGTCCGCCGGCGGCGGCGCGACTGAATACTGGCTCTCCATCGGCAGCAACAGTCAAGGTGCCCGCGACCTGCTGCACCGCAAGATGTTCCTCAACACGTCCTACACGTTCAACAACATGCCCACCGACGGCCGAACCATCTGGGTGCGCCTCTGGTCACGGGTCGGCGGCACCTGGGTCGCGGACGACGTGCAATACACCGCGTCGAACTGACGCGACGACGCGAAGCGCGGCTCGCCGGCCAAGAAGTCCGGCGCTTTAGGGTGGGGCGGGCGGTGCCCCATCCCTTCCAGGGGTGGGGGACTGACGAGGTAGCCCTTGCCGACGCCCGCCTCAGGATTGGGCGGGGCACCGACTACTAGCCAAGCACACCTACTACTACGAGCCCGGAGCGCAAGCGACGGAGGGAGCAAGCTCCCTTTCTGAGGCAGGCGTCTACGCCGCCTGCCCCGGTAAGAACGATCCCGAGAAAGCCCAGGGTGGGGCGGGCGTCTCGCCCGCCATTAACCGCTCGCTTGCGCTCGCGGCTCGCACTAGCGCCGTCGGGTGGGTGGCACTGGCGGCTTGTCCGCCAGTGTTGCGACTGTGCGTTTGATCAACTCGCTAGTGGATTCAGCGAATACTGCACAAGCACCCCCGGAACACTGGTAGCAAGCTACCAGTGCCACCCGGTGTTCATGCGAAATCCACCACTGGCGGCTTGTCTGCCAGTGTTCAAACGCGCGTTATCATTTTCAATGACGAAAATGGCGGGTGCCGGTGAAGATCATCGCGACGTCGCGCTCATTACACAGGTCGACCACGTCGCTGTCGCGCTTGCCCCCGCCGGGCTGGATCAAGGCCGTAACTCCCGCGTCGATGAGAATCTCTGCACCGTCGCGAAACGGGAAGAATGCGTCCGACGCCGCTGCGCTGCCCGCGAGGCTGTCGGCGTGGCCGTTCTCGCGCGCCAACCATGTGGCGAGCCGACAGCTCATCACGCGCGACATCTGTCCCGCACCGTTGCCCAGTAGGCCGTCGGCATGACAGATCGTGATCGCGTTGCTCTTGGTGTGTTTGCAGACGAGCCAGGCCAGTCGTAGGTCGGCCATTTCCGTATCTGATGGTCGACGGCGTGTGACGACCTGCCAGTCCGACTCCTGCAACCCGCGCTCGTCAGGCGACTGCGCCAGCAGGCCTCCGTGAAGCGAGCGCAGTTGTTGCGCGGCCGGCAGCGGTGTACTGAGTGCGTCTGCCACAGGCAGCAGCCGAACGCGCCGTCCCCATTCCTTGAGCGGCGCTGCGCTCCCCTCACCGCGGATCAGCGCCAGCGCATCGGGCTCGAACGCGGGTGCGATCCAGACCTCGACAAAGAAGCCACCCGGTGCGTACGGTCGACCCGCTTCTCGCATCGGCTTGCCGAAGCGATCATAGGTTTCCAACACGGTCCGCGCAAATTCGCGATCGACCGCGAAATTGCACGCCAGGATGCCTCCCATGGCAGCGTTCGGATCGCCTCGATAAGCACGCGCATATGCTTCGACCCGGGCGTCATGCAATCTCGATGCATCGTCGGGCACGGTCGACACGCGTCCGACGCCGCACGCGTTGCTGTGTTTGATGAAGACGCAGGCAGGGAGCGCGCCGCTCGCGTCGGCGCGTGTCAGCTCCGCGACCAAGCCGAACGCTGCATCCGCGTCGAGGTAGTTGTTGTACGAGAACTCGACCTGCGCGGTCGAGTCGCGCGTATCGTCGGCGAGCACGCGGAACAAACCGGCCGGTCGACCCCCGCGATCGTTCCGTAGGTACGCCGTTGCCGACTGATGCGGGTTCTCGCCATATCTCAGCGTTGCGAGCGGGCGGATGGCGTCGATCGCCAGCTGGCTGTGAGGCGCTTCCGCCGAGCCGTCTGGTTTTGTAGTCCCGACACGTTCGAGGTAGTCAGCGATCCGCGCGTCGTAGCGGGCCGTTCGCCGAAACGCACGCAGCGCCAGGTATGGACGCAGGGCGTCGATCGCAACATCATCCGCGGATGCCAGGGCCGCGAGCACACGTTCGTAGTCATCGGGTTCGCAAACGACGAGCACGTTCGTGTGGTTCTTCGCCGACGCACGGATCAGGCAGGGACCGCCAATGTCAATCAACTCGATCGCGTCCGCGAGCACCGTCTCGGCGGGGTCGGCCTGTTCGAAGGGATAGAGGTTGACGACCACCATGTCGATCGGCTCGATACCTTGGGCAGCGATTTGCTCGACGTGCGCGGGATTGGCGCGGTCCGCGAGGATGGCGGCGTGAATCGCAGGGTGGAGCGTCTTGACCCGGCCGTCCATCATTTCCGGGTAGCCGGTGAGCGACTCTACCGATGTGACAGGCAGACCTGCTTCGACGAGCGCGCGTGCCGTCCCGCCGGTCGACACGAGCTCGATCCCGTGCTGTTCGTGAAGCGTGCGTGCGAACGCGACGATCCCGGTCTTGTCCGAGACGCTCAGCAACGCCCGGCGAATGCGCTTGTGCGGAATCGTGCTCTACCTTTCGACAAGGACTAGTTGTCGTCGCCGCCGCGGCCGAAGTTCTTGGAAACCTTCGACTTGCCGCCAACCGGCGGGCGCGGTGGCAACTCGATCGTCGGAGCGGGTGTATCGAGCAGCTCGTCCACGATCCCTTGAGCGACCGTCCCCTCCGCGTCTTGCTCCGTCAAAGCGGCCTGCACGTCCGCTCGGCGCACGTACGGTACGTCGGCGGGGCGTGCGCAGAAGAGCCGACCGTCCCGGCTGGCCGTCAGCAGGAACGTATCCGTCACGTCCGGAATGCCGAGAACCATGCCCGGTATGCGAATCGTCTGCCGCACGTTGCCGGTTTCGAGATCGACGACGCGCAAACGTTCATTGCGGGTCAGAACAAAGGCGCTGTCCTCACTCACCGTGAGCAACGTCCGTCCATCCGGAATCTTCCACGCGATCCGGTCCTCGATGTCGAGGATCCCGGTTCGAACCGCGGCAAGTCCGTCATCCGGGCAGTACTGGAACGCATAACGGTCGGTTACGACCGGCGGTTCATAGAGCGGGCCGGAAAAGCGCGCCCGCCAGCGCGCTCGACCGAAGAACAGATCGAACTGGTACAGCGAGTTGTCTCGGCTGGCGACGTAGACGCCGTCCACTGTCGAAACGAGATTCGCCGAGATGGGGGCGAAGGTCTTCGATTTCCAGTTGAATCGTTTGTCGGCTTGCGTGGCCGAATACACCGCGCCGTCGTCGCTCGCCACGTAGAGGTAGATGCCCTGGATCGTCGGGATGGACGAAATCGGGCCCTCGGTCAAGAACTTCCAGTTCGGCAACAGGTCGGTCCCGCTGAACGCATAGACCCGTCGATCGGTGCCGCCGACGAAGATCTGGTTGTCGCCGCTGACCGGGCCGGTCCCGAGCGGCGAATCCACTTCACGTTTCCGGATGCCGTCGCCGAACTGTCGGTTGTAGACCTGGATGTTGGCGGGAGTGGTGAAGACCGTGCGGTTCCCCAGGTGGCAGGGTCGCCAGATCTCGAAACCGAGCCGTGTGATCTGACGGATCCAACGGAGCGTTCCGGTCGGGGCGTGGACTGCATACACGAAGCCGTCGTCGGAGGCCGCGTAGAGCTGGTCGTCCACGAGATAGACGTTCTGGAGCCGCTGGTCCGGGTCCAGTGGGAGCCGGATCTGCCAGTACTTTACGAGCCCCGCCTGTCGGAGCGCGTCGCTGTTGACATAGTCCTGTTCCGCCTTCGCGACGATGGTCGCGACGCAGAGCGTGAGTCCGAGTCCGAGACCCTGATGCCACTTCACGCCTTGCACCTCCAGACCCGGGAAAACGCCGATCCGCCCGGTGCGCCCGGGCGTTGAACAAGCCTGCCTGGCCAGCCGCGGGCGGCCTTCATGCACTCGCCGACGTCCCATCGCCGGGGCTCGCGAAGTGCCCGCATCCTCGGCGGCACTCGCGCCTGGGTGCGCGTCGATACCGCCCAGCCAATCAGCGTAGTACAGGGATTTCCGTGCGTCAACCGCAGGGGCGCTTGCATCGGGGGTGCGGTAGTCGTAATCTTCACAGGATCGGTCTGGCAGTCGCTCATTTCCGGCGCGGCAGACGGGAGGCGTTCGCTGGTAATCCGCATTCGGCTTATGCAGAAGCGGGTGGCTCCGGCGGCTCCGGAACCGGTTTTGGGAACGGAAGTAACGGGACACGTTGTGATGGCGGAAGCAAGGCGGCTTCCGGAGAACCGAGAGAAGGAGATGCTCATGAAGACGCGCGCGGTGCGGTATGGAACGTGCTTGCTGGCGGTCCTCGCGATGTGGGCCGGCGGTTGCCAGGATGCTCGAGAAGATCAGATTCGCGGCCAACAGGAAAAGATCCTGGTCCTCGAGGAAGAGAACGCCAATCTCCGTGACCAGCTGGCTTACGCCTACAACGAGCGGGACTCGGCACGCGATCGCATGACCGACCTGCAGCGTTTGCTGGACGAGGCCCGTCGACGGTTGAGTGACGCGCAGAATCAGTCGCCGGTCGTCATCAATGACAGCGGCAACCTTCCTGCGGGCTGGGAGGGTACCAAGGACATTGCTTGGACCGAGCTCTCGACCGACATCCTGTTCGACTCCGGAAGGGCTGACCTGAAGAAGAACGGACGGCAGGTCCTGCAGGAGGTTGCGAACCAGATTCGTTCGCAATTCGGCAATCGCATGATCCTCGTCGTCGGTCACACCGACACCGATCCGATCCGGAAGACCAAAAACCTTTGGAACAGCAATCTCGATCTTAGCCAAGGGCGCGCGGCCACTGTCGCGAAGGTGCTCTACGAGCTGGGGATCGATCGAACGCGGGTGATCGCCGGCGGCCAGGGCGAATGGAAGCCGGCTGTCCGCGGCAGCGACAAGAACAGCAAGGCGAAGAATCGCCGGGTCGAAATTCTCGCGATCACCTCCGACGCGCGAATGTAGCGCGGCGCATCGGCGGTTCACCCGTCGCGTCTATCGGTTAGCGATCTCGTGCCCCATCCTGGTTCGGGTGGGGTATTTTTTTTGTCGGGAACCTGCACTGCGGTTATCGGTTCAGGTCATTCGCCGCAGTCGCGTTCACGGCAACTGGATCAGGCTGTTTGGTCTGGCCATCCTCCACGATCCGATCGTGCCGGCCGGGCGGCTGTGAGGTGACAAGAAACTGGGCGGGTGCAGTGCTATCGTTGAACACCTGATGTACCGCGCCCGGTGGCACTTCGAGTCCCGCTGCCGCCGGGATTCGATGCGAGGTTCCCTCGACCTCGATCGCGAGCGTTCCTTCGAGTACGTAGAAGAACTGGCGACTCCGCGCATGACGATGGCGCTGCTCACTGGTTCCGGGCGGCATCTGCTCGGCGATCACGCTCAGTTCCCGGTTCCGAACGAGATGCCATCCGTCGCAGCCGTTGCCCCACGTGTAGTGAGTGGCATTCGTGCGGTTGACGAGTCCGATCCCGCCGCGAACGGTTGCCGACGCCGTGAGATCCGAAGTGGGTAGCGCCAGCGCCAGAGGCAATTCGTCCACGTCTTGGTCGGCGCCGGCGCGCCGAAAGTAGCCGGCGAAGCGGCCCTCTACCGAAAAACCCAGCGCTTGGAACAGCGACAGCGCTGGCTCGTTGTCCGCGGCCACCATCGCTTCGAGGCGTCGGCATCCTTCTTTCGCGACTTGGTCGACTACGTGAGAGAGGATCGCGCGGCCGATGCCCGATCGCTGTCGTTTCGGGTCGACAGCGAGGTAACCCAAGTAGACAGCATGTGCCCGTCGGTGTCCGAAGCGCCGGAGCCAGTAGGTTCCGCACACGCCATCGTCGTCGGATGCGACCCAGAGCTGGCCGTCGCGGCTGAGGTTTTCCCACAGCTCCGCAAACGCATCCAGCGACAGCGGGTCGAAGCCCAGCCAGTGGTTGATCGCTGGGGACATCCAGAGGTCGTACACGAGTCGGGTGTCGGTTGGTGCTCCGTGACGGTGACGTAGTTGGGCGCTCACAATGTCGTTCTCCAGCAAGGAATCGTCTTCGATTCTATTTGACAACCCCTGGGGCGTGGGTTCAATTGCGAGAATGAAACGAACACGACTTGCGGCTCATTGGCGGCTCGGCGTCACGCTGTTGGCGGTTACCGCCATTGTTTCGGGTTGTGTCGGCAAGCGCGAGACCGTTGCTCCGCCGCGGTCTGGATTGCCGGCGCCGTTGGCGATGCCCGAGAACGTCTCCGGCGTCTGGATTGCGCGGTTTCACTACCGAACGCCGGACGACATCGTCCGCATCATGGAGAACTGCGCGTCGGTGGGGATCAACAGTATCTACTGGCAGGTTCGTGGCGAGGGGACGGTGCTGTACCCGTCGCAATACGAGCCGTGGGCGCAGCGCTACGACTATCGAGATCCTGGTTTCGATCCGCTGGCGATTGCGGTGGCAGAGGCTCATCGACGGGGCATGCGGATCGAGGCATGGATGAATGTGATGCCGGGGTGGAAGGGGCCCAAGCAGCCGCCGATCCCCGATCAGCACTGGAACGCGCGGCCCGAGTGGTTTCTTCGCGACGCGCAAGACCAGCGGCAGCCGCTCGGTAACTATTACGTCATTCTCAATCCGTGCCTGCCCGAAGTACGCAATCATATTGCGTCGATCGCCGAGGAACTCGTGACGCGCTATGCCCTCGACGGCGTGCACCTGGACTATGTGCGGTATGCCTGGGATACGACGCCGAAGGCATCGGAGCGCTATCCGCGCGATCCGCGGACCCTGTCGATCTATCGCGAAGAGACCGGGCTGGTTCCGGATGACGATCCGGGGCGCTGGGATCATTGGCGGGCCAATCAAATCACGCGGCTGGTGCACGAGATTCGCGACCGGGTCAATCAACGTCGACCCGGCGCGACGCTGAGTGCTGCGGTGTGGCGCAACCCGGGATTGGGGTACGACCGATTCCTGCAGAACGCGGTCGCATGGCTGCGGGCAGATCTGATCGACGCAGCGATGCCGATGGCGTATACGACGGACTTTGGGCAGCTTCAGCGGGATATTCGCGCCTACGAGCGGACTTCGCTGGACGGACGGATCATCCCCGGGATCGGCTTGTACAAGTTCGATACGCCGGAGCAGTTTGCGGAACAGCTCGGCTACTGCATGCAACGTGGCGGTGATTGCTGCCTCTTCTCGTACGAGTCGCTCTGGCCGATCGTCGCGGAGCGTGATTCGGGTCCGCTACGCCCCGCGCTGCGACAGACTCTCCAACGTTACACGTCAGATCGCGGCTAACGGATTGCTCCCGGTTCTACCCGTCCGCGAACCCAGCCTCGCACCACGAGCCCCGAGCGCGAGCGAGGGGATCAGGAGGCGTTCCGTGCGAGGCGCTTGCTCTTCGTTTCCATTAAGGAACGCACCGTTTCTCACTTCAGTGGTTCGGGGATCCAACAGTCGACGATTGGGTAGCCGCCGCATTCGACGATGACGGGGTTGGCGCCGAGCTCCAGGTCCCATTCGCCGAGGTCGTAGACCCCGTCTCCGTTGCGATCGAATGTGACTTCGGCCTCTTGGTTGCCGTCGGCGCTGCGCACGGTGATGTTGACAAAGGCTCGGCGCGGGTTCGTACGCAGTTTGAGGCGGACGCGCCGGGCACGGAGTGACGGGATTTCGATCGTGATCGGCGTATCCGTGTTGAGCATGACGGCTCGTTCGCCGGAGAGTGCGAATCCGCGTGACTGGTCCTGATCGATCTCGCGGCCCCAACCGTCGCCGACCACGCGCCCCTCGATCTCGATCGCTTCCGGAATTCGTAACGGGTGAACGTTCATGTCGGCCATTCGTAGCGGGCGGAAGAAGCTGCGCGCGTCCAACTCGCCGTACCAGTACGCGACCGAGCCGTAGTCCGTCGCGTATGGTTTGTCGCTGCGGTTCTCGAGATCGAAGCGAACGTTCCGAAAGAAGGTCGGCGCATCGGACATGAAGATTCGGTAGCCGGTCGACTTTCCGAACGCCGGTGCGGCGGCAGCGCCGCCGAAGACGCCGCGGTGTTCGCGAAGCGGGGCAGCGCCATCGAAGAGGTTTGCGATGTTGGTCCCACGCCACACCTGTTGCTCGTCGCTATCCGAGACGATTTGTTCGTGGCCGGCGCCCCACCAGCCGCGGCGCGGGCGATCGACACCGAGCGTGAGCGCCACGAGCCGTCCCTGGCCGCGCGTTTCGAGCAACGGGTAGCGGTCGCGCTGGCAAGGCGATTCACGTCGATATCGTGCGTGGAAATAGAGCGCATCGTCGGCCGGGACCTCGCGAGAGACGCGTAGGTAGAGCAGCAGGCCGATCTCTTCGCCGGAGACGTTCTGAATTTCGATGCGAAATCCCGCGCGGAACGGCATCGGGAAGAAGCAGTACATGTAGCGATCTTCGCCGTAGCGCCGATCGGGAAGCGGCACGTGCATGGCGCGACTGGTGCCGAGCGGCAAGGCGCGGAGACGGTGCAGTTCGTAGGCGCTGCCGAAGAAGTCGGTCAGCGGAGCCTCCACTGCGGGCTGGGACTCGCCGTCGAAGTAGATCCGGAGAACGCACTTGTGCAGCGTGTACGGATTGGGCGGATTGAGTCGATCGGTGAGCCCGACGAAGATCGAACGAATGATGCCGGTACCGGAGGTCTGGTCCTGAATGACCTTACCATTGGCGAGGTTCTGCTGGATCGCGATCGGCAGGATCACGGACTCGGCAGCGCCGTCGATCTGCTCATCGGAGAGCCCCTGCGCCAACACCTCTGCGACGGCCTCGGCGGTCTCGCGATCATCGTCGCTCAATGTCGCTTGAAACGGTGCGACAGCGGTCGTGAGTGGGAATTGCACGTACCCGACCTGGTACGTCCCGTGATAGTCGCGCGTCCACAGTCGTATCGACTTCGAAAAGCCGATCGGCCAGTAGCAAGTTGCCGAGCGTGGTGGCCGGTTCTCGTCGGTGGATGCCTCGACCGCACAGAACGGCGGCGTTACCGGCGCGCTCTTGCCGGCCATCCAATCCGCGAATGGTGTCTCGAGCACGACCGTACCGTCAACCGTGATCCGCAGGATCCCCGCCGGACGTTCGGCGAAGATCCGCGTGATCGCGCCGGGGCCGTTGAATGCGGCCAACTCGTTCCAATCGTCGGCGTTGCCGACCGGATCGGCGCGCAGGATGGTGCCGCAACGCACGCCAGTGCGTTCGCCTTTGGTCGGCGGACGCATCAGTCGGTCGAGATCGATCAGTCGTCGCAGGAGGTCGCTTTGCGTCACGGGTTGGGCCGCAAGCGGTCCGCAGATTGAGAGCAAGAGTGCGAGCAACGTAAGCGGCCGGCGCATGTCCGTCTCCCGGAGAGGGTCGGCGTGCGAGCGCGCCGCCCTTGATCGGCTCGTGCTAGACGTTGAATTTGAACAGGATGATATCACCATCCTGGATCACGTAGTTCTTTGGTTCCTGACGAACCTTGTTGGCCGCCTTCGCATCGCGCATCGATCCTGCTTCATGAAGGTCAGCGTACGCGACGGTTTCGGCACGAATGAACCCGCGCGCGATATCACTGTGAATCTTACCGGCTGCGTCGACCGCGCTCAGGCCGCGCGGGATCGGCCAGGCGCGCACTTCTTCGGGGCCCGCTGTAAGAAAGTGGATCAGGCCGAGTGCCGCGAAGCAATCGCGAATGATGCGGTCGCGCGCGAGCGCCTCGACGCCGTACTCGGCCATGAACGGCGCCCGATCGTCCGGCTCCATCTGCGCGAGATCGGTTTCGAGCGTGGCGCAGCAGGCGAGCGTGGCCACGGCTTGCTCATCCGCAAACGGTGCGGGCGCGGCCGCCTGCTCCTCGCTGACGTTAACGATGACGATAACCGGTTTCTGAGTGAGGAATCCGAAGCTGCGGAGCATCTTTTCCTCTTCGCCGGGCTGGATCAGATCGCGCAACGGCTTCTCGTTCTCGAGCGCGTCCTGGCAGCGTTTGAGCACTTCGAGCTCGCGTTTGTGCGCCTCCTGATCCTTGGTGGGCTTCTTGACGGAAACCTCGAGTCGTTCGATGCGCCCGGCGCAGATCGCGAGGTCGGCCAGCAGGAACTCATCGCGCAGTTGCACGAGGTCTTTCGCCGGGTCGACACGGCCCTGATGTGCCGGAACCGCTCCCGATTCGAACGCTCGTAGCACGACGAGCAGTGCATCGCTTTGTCTGAGGGAGGGCAGGTGTCGGGTGAGGCCGGCACTGTCGAGGTCGCCTTCGAGGCTACCGGGCAGGTCGACGAAGTCGAGGGTGGCTTCGGTACGTTTCTTGGGCTTGTACGCGGTTTCCAACCAGTCCAGGCGCGGCTCCGGAATCCGGACCGCGGCCAGGTTCTCCTCGCCGGGCTTCAGCTGATCGCGCGAAAGTCCCGATAATGCTGTAAAAACGGCGGTTTTCCCGGAGTATGGGAAACCCACGATCGCGACGCGCATGGTGGTCTCACTGCACGAGGGACGGTCGCTGGCCGTCCGGATAACGGTTCGAGGTTGTCCGCGTCAACCTGCACCGTATCATAAGCTGACACGCGCCCGGCAGGTAGCCGGCCTGAATACGTCCCAATAACGGATGGCAACTGCATGACCCGCATGGTACCCGTCTTGATCGCTCCAGTTTTGTTCGTGTTGTCGGGCTGTATGATGCTGACCCCGGACAGTGCATTTCCGACGACGATGATCGAGACCAACCGGATCGTGAATGACGACGCGCTGACCGCGCAAGAGAAGCGCGTACAGCTACGGGACCTCGGGCTAAGCGACGACGCGATCGACGCCTTACTGCGAGACGATAGCACGGGGAACCAGGGCGGCGGGGATTTGCGGACTGCGTTCGATAAGATCACAAGCGGGGGCTTTGACGAGCTGACGCCGGACGAGATTCAGACTTATGCGGACGAGGCTTCGCAGGTCGATGCGGCCATTGATTTGAGTTTTCGTGACGAGGTGGCGCGTTTGATTGCCAACCTATTCATGGACGAGGGCATCTCTAACGCGACCGCGTTGGGAGCTTTTTTGGACGATCCGATGAATGTGGCGCTATTGCCGCAGGATGTTCAAGCCGATGATCTACGAGCATTGTTCATCGATTTCGATCCGAATACCGTTCTCGAGCGGCTTCCCTAACAAGGAGTAACCATGCACCTACGGAAACACCTCCTGTTGTCAGCCCTGTGCCTGGGATTGGCATCCTTCTCGGTCGGTTGTCTGACGGCGGCGGTACCGCCGGAGGTTCGTGCCGCCCAGAAGTTGGCGTCGGGTCAGTTGACCGGCATCACGGCGGAAGAGCTGGCGGCTGCGGCCAACGCGGCCATCAACCTGAGCGGTTCGGGCGCCCCGAACCTCACCAACGAGCAGGCTGAAGTCGTCGTGCAGTTTCTCAAGGACAACAGCCTGAACACGCTCGACGACATCCAGGGGCTGGTAGAGAATCCTGGCAACGTTGTCATCTCGGAAGATGTGATTGCGGCGCTGGAGGCGCTGACCGGCGAGGATCTCGACGGTGCGCTCGATGGCCAGGGCCTCGGCAATACCAATGACGATGATGATGACGACGACGACGATGACGACGATGATCTCGATCTGGACGAGGACGACCTGGATGACTTCCTCGACGACCTGGACGGCCTGATCTAGGTCTTCCCCAGCGGACGAAACGCCGCTCGAACAGTATGCGACCCCCGTCGGCACGCGCCGGCGGGGGTCCTCTTTTTTGGGCGGTTCCCACCATTTTCGTTCACAGCATCCCGTGTTAGGCTGCCCCCCGAAAGGGGTTATCCATCGATCGCCTGAGTTTGATTTCTGCGTGTATAGCGATTTTCCTCGGGTGGGTCGCGCTTCGCAGACCGAGGATTCGCGAGCCGGAACTTGTTTATCCGCGTTGTCGGAGATGCGGCTACTCGCTCCGAGGACTGGCTGCGCCGAATTGCCCCGAGTGTGGTAATCCACATCGGGGCGTAGCGCCGCGACGATTGAAAGCGCCGATTCACGACCGACGAACGACGCGGGAACTGGCTTGGACGGTGGGATTGCTGATGTTCGTGTTTGGCGGGTCGTTCGTGGCGATCAACTACGCCATTCCCACAGCGGTTCGCGTCAGCACATACGTAACCCTCCGATTGCGTACGCCGGGCGCGCCGCGGCTTACCATTCAGACAACGGGATCCGCGCGGTCGTGGGGTCGGAGGGGTGCGGTCGCTTTCCATTCCGTGCGATCGGTTACACTCACCGCGTCGGGCTCGGAGGAAGGGCTGATCTGGAGTGTGAGCGAGGAGCCACCTCCGGACGTCTCTGCCTGGGTGGCGAGACTACCGACGCCCGCGGGGGGAACACTGGCCCCGCACGTGGGCGTACTCCAGCGCGTGCTTCGTGTATTGGCGTCAGGGGCGCCGCTCCCGAACGTTGCCCCCTTTGCCATCATCTGGCAGGATCGATTCCAGAGCTCGAAGTCCAACTGGCCGCTGTACGTCGTCCCGATCCTGCCAATTCCTGCCTGGATCATCGGCATGCTCTATATCTCGCGTCTGTACCGAGATGACCATCGGGCGCAGCCGTTGGATTGAATGCCGCGCCCCTGAGTGCGCTTCGAGAGGAAGGACGGCGCCCCACCTGGCTCGCGGGTGAGGCACCGAGCGTCAGTCACGTTTAGCGAGTGCCGGTCACGAGCGCGACGAAGCAGTTGATATCGCCGACGCTGATCTGGCCATCCTCGTTGCAGTCGCCGTTGAGCGCGTCGCAGTCGGGAAACGCGGCGGCGTAGGCGGCCGGATCGGTCAGGGCCAGCACGAAGGGGTTGATATCGCCGACGCTGACGACGCCGTCGCAGTTCAAATCGCCGAGCAGGCCGGCAGGCTCGCCGGCGACGAAGAGCATCGCGCCCGGGTTCTGCAACGCGGGCATGGCCGCAAAGGGACCGACGAGCGCGCCGGCGGGCGTGAACTCCAGCACTTGGTCCATCGTTCCCTGGCCGGGGAAGACGGTTTCAGTGACCAGCAGGTTGCCGCTGTCGGGGTGGAACGCGAGGTGTGCCGGACGGTTGACGGAGCCGTCGCCGAACTGCCGCAGGAAGTCGCCGGTGGCGCCGTCGAAGACCTGGATGTTGGGCCCGAAGAAGTTGGCGACGTACAGGTCGCCGTCCGGGCCGAACGTCAGCCCTTTCGGCGTGAAGAGGCCCATGCCGTCGGTGAAGACGCCCACGAGTGCCCCGCTGTCGCCGTTGTAGCGTCGGACTTGCAGTCCGCTGGAGACGTAGAGATCAGTCTGGCCCGTTCCGGCGCCGGCGGGCCCGAACGCAATGCCCTCCGGTTCGCTGGGGGTTGCGAACGTGTCCACGAAGTTACCATCCATGTCGAACCGCAGCACGCGGTTGCGCTCGAAGCTCGCGGCGTAGAGCTGGTTGTCCCGCCAGGCGATGCCGCGTGGACCCCGTAGCGTTGAGTGCGAGGCAAAGACAGCGCTGGCGCCGGTGATGGGGTCGACGCGCACGATGTTGTTGTCGAACGTGTTCGCGAGGTAGATCGCATCGTCCGGACCGACGGCGGCGTACTCGGGCCGATTGGCGCCGGTCAGCGCAGTGATTGCGCGTTGGAACATGCCGGTCTGACTGTCGAGGCCAACGATGCTTGCGGGACCCGCGGTCTGGCTGACGTAGAGATTACCATCCGGCCCAAAGCGGATGGATTGCGGCAGGAAGAAGCCCGGGATTCCCATGTTGAAGACACCCATGTAGAGGCCTGATGCGCCATCGAAGCGATGGACGGCGTTCGCGAACGGCTCGGTGACGAAGATGTTGCGTAGCGTGCCGCGCGCACTGGCACCGAGGTCGTCCTCCTCTTCTTCCTCTTCTTCGTCTTCTTCCTCGTCGGGGTCGTCGTCTCCGAGCGCGACGCCAAAGCTGTTGAAGGTATCGCCGATGAAGTTGCCGGTGATGCCGTCGAATACTTTGGTGCGACCGCCGAAGGGGACGGCGGTGAAGGGGACGTACAGGTTGCCGTCACTGAAGAAGCGGAGGCTGTTAGCGGAACCGTTCTCGTTCAAGGTCGCGAATACGCCCATGGGGGCGCCCGTCTGGCCGTCAAACTTGAGGATCTGGGACGGGAAGATCGTGTTGCTCACGGCATAGAGGTGTCCGTCGGGGCCGATGGCCAGCGCACCCGGCGACGCCAGGTTCGCGAACGTGCCGACGCAAGCACCAGTTACGAGATCGAATCGCAGGACGGCTTGCGCCGACGTACTGCTGACCAGCAGGTCGCCGTTGGCGGCGCGGGTCAGGCCGTCCGGTAGCGCGAGTTGTGGACACGCAAAGGCAGCTGTGCGGGTTCCGGTCGCGAGGTCGATCAGGTGCAGCGTGTTGGTTGCGAGATCCGTCACGGCGATCGAATCATTGACGCCGCGGGCGACCTGGGCGGGAAGCATCGTCATGTCGCGCGGAAAGCTCAGATTTGGTGCCAGTACCAGATCACGGTACTGGCCGCTGTCGTCGAAGCGCACGACGGCGTCCGTGTTCTTGCTGACAACAAGCAGATCAAACGTTCCGGCTTGTGCAATGCTTGCCAGGATGCCGAGGCCAACGACGGCCAGCCGGCACGTCGCGCCGCCGGTGAATCGAGTTGATGTGTCGAACGATTGCATAATGTTCCTCTCTCCTGTTTCTGGTTCCCGACGGCCACGTTGACCGTCGAACAATGATCGCCGGCGTTCATTTCCCACACCCACGCGAGGCAGGGCACCGGGCAAGCGCGTCGTGTTTCTTCGCGGGCGACGTCGACCCGTCGCTTGCGCGTTCCAGGCTCGCATTGGCGCCACCTGCTCGGGTAAGAAGCCGGCCACAACGAGCCGCGAGCGCGAGCGAGCGGTCCAAGCGACGCGAGACACTAGAACCCGTCGCTTGCGCTCCGGGCTCGCATTGGCGCTCCATGGTCGTACCGAACGAGACGCTGGTGCCTCACCCCATCATCGGGCGGGGGACGGAACTCGATGGTGCGTCAATCCCCATCCCTGGAAGGGATGGGGCACCGTGGTGTTGACGCGACGGGTGGCACTGGCGGCTTGTCCGCCAGTGTCCGGGGCATCCCTCATTGCGGTGCATTTCTTCACGGCACGCACCAATGTGGCTGCGAGCTGATGATCAGCCGCCGGTTACCAGCGCCACAAAACAGTTGATGTCACCGACGGTCAGTTGGCCATCGTTGGTGCAGTCGCCGTTGAGCGGATCGCAGTCGGGGAACATCGCGGCGTAGCCGACCGGGTCGGTCAGGGCCAGCACGAACGGGTTGATATCACCGACACTAACGACACCGTCGCAGTTCAGGTCGCCCGGCGGGTTGACCGGCGTGGGGACGAAGTCGGCGAGCACGATCGTCGTCGCACCGTACTGAACGGTGAATGTGCCGTCGGCGGTCGTGAGCGTTCCCGTTCCGCTGCCGTCGTTCGGCGCGTTGTCGAAGTCGCCACTGATGCTGTTGGCCGCGATAACCGTAAAGGTGTCGGACGGGGTCGGCTCGAAGCCGTCGAGCAGGACCACGTCGAGCGTGCCCGCGAGCGTCAATGGACCGTTGATCGTTAGCACGTCGTACTCGGTCGCGGCGGTCGTCCCCGCCAATTCGATCTGGATGACGCCGAGCGGCTCGTTGATGAACTCGGCGTTGATGGTCAACTGCCCCGGCGACTGTCCCGGCGAGGTCGTCGCGCTATTGCGCAGTCGCGTGCCGTTGACCGTGCCGCTGCCGCCGAGCGTGCCGCTTTGCCAGCGCGACTCCTGTCCGAAGCCGAGCGTGCCGTTCACGGTCATGCTTCCGTCGTTGTCGATCGTTCCGACGTTGAGGGCGCTCTGTTCGTCGACCGTGGTCGTGCCATCGTTCTCGAACTCGCCGCCGACCGTGAACGTCGCTCCATCCTCGAGATTGAGCGTTCCGTTGTCGTCGTTGAGGAAGCTGACGTTCTGGCCATTGGGCAGGTTGACGAAGTTGGCGTCTGCGCCGCGGAGGGTGATCGAGGCGTTGTTGGTCAGGATCGGCGAACTGGCGCCGAAGTCGAGCGAAAGCGAGGTGTTGTCTTCGAGGATCCATGTGCCGCGTTCGAGGGTGGTTCCGTTGAGCGGCAGGCAGTTGGAGGCATTGAGCTGACCGTCCTGGACGTGCACCGTTCCGGTGTTGTCGAACTCCACGCTGATGAAGCTGAGGCCGATGCTGTCGGGTCGCTTCGCGAGCGTACCGTTGTTGTTGAAGCGCAAATCGTTGTCGAAACCGTCGCGGTTGGAGATGCCGCCGCCGGTGGATTTGATCTCGAAGGTGCCGTTGTTGGTCAACTCCACGGCGCCGTCGAGAAATACGTCGGTTCCGCCGATCAGGCAGGCGGTGCGGCCGGCCGCGATGGTGAACGGTCGGCGATCGCCGCTGTCCGGCCCGCGGAGGATGACGGCGCCGCCGGCGGCGGTGGTGGTCTCGAAGAGCACATCCGTGTCGGCGGCGAAACTTCCGAGCGTGCTGCCGCGGAACAAGCGGTAGTGGGTGTCGTTGAAGTGGATCGTGCCGGCGCCGGTGGAGGTGGCATCGGATCCCATATCGAGCTGTCCCGTTAGTTCGAAGACAGTGGCGTCGCTGATCGGGACGAGCTGGAATTGGCCGCCGCCGTCGGGCGACTCACCGCCGGCGATGTTGACGACTCCGTCGCCGGAGGCGGTCAGGCTGGCGTTGATCTCCGGGATCCGGTGTTCGGCGTTGCCGCCGTTACCGAGTTCGTGCTGGATCGAGCCGCGCAGCTTGGCGTTGAAGGTGTTGATCGCGCCGGCACCCGGTTTGATGAAGCCGCTTTCGATCATCGGCTGTCCGTTGGGGGCGGCGACGACACCGTTGATGTTCAGTTCGCCGACGCCGGTGGTTTCGAGCGTGCCGCCGGCGCTGCTGAAGTTGACGCTGATACTGCTGGAGATGCCGCCTTCGTTCGCGATGCGACCGGTATTGGTGAAGCGGGCGTTTTCGATGGCGCCGCCGATGCGCGAGATGTCGCCGCCGCTGGTGAAGATGTACTCAGCGTTGGTGGCGTTGACGATCTCGGCATTTTCACCGAGTTGAACGATCCCGGTTCCCGTGTGGCGGAGCTGGTCGTTGTTGGTGATCCGCGCGTTGGAGGCCAGGAAGAGGTTGTCGTCGGAGGAGATCTCGAGTTCGTCGTTGCTGGTCAGCTGGGTATCGATGGTGCCGCCGGCCCATTCAAAGATTCCGTTGTTGATGAAGGTGGCGGTGATCAGGCCGTTGGTGAGGGTGAAGTCGGCGGTGGTGGTGTTGTCGTAGTTGCCGACGAGTGACCCGCCGGTCATTTCGGCGTTGCCGCGGTTGATCAGGTTTGTACCGGCTTCGCCGAGCGTGCCACCGGCTTGCTGGAACTTCGCGTCGCCGCGAATGTCGAGGATCGCGGAGCTGTTCTGCGGCCGCATGGTACCGCCGCTGAGTTTGAGGATACCTTCGCCGGTGTTGCCGGGCGTTTGGAGCATGCCGCTAATCTCGTGGACGGTGGTGGCGTTGGTCCCGCCGTACTCGACGATGCCGCCGGAGAGGAACTGGTACATCACATCCTGCGTTGTGGAGCTTTCCTGGAACAGGATGCGCGCACCGAGTCCTTGCGCACGAACCTCGCCGCCGAGGATTTCGATCAGGTCGCCGAAGAAACGGATCAGGCCGCCGGTTGCGGACAGAATGCCGTCTGCTGTTTGCCGATAGTTGACGGTGATGAGGGATTCGCCGGCCGGAGGAGGCGAGGCACCGTGGGAGATGAAGCCGTGGTTCTCGAGCAATCCGACGCCGCTGCCGAACGGCTGGCGGACGATTTCTTGCACGGTCAGCGTGATGACGCCCTCGCTGTCGTTGATCAGCAGTCCGTTGGCGTCCATCGTGATGCCGTCGAACTGCTCGCCGGCGAGACGGATCAGGCCCTTGTTGCGCAGTGTTCCGCCATCGCCGCGCGAGATCCGCATGGTGGGGTCGACGGTGATGATCTGGTTCTTTTCGTTGATGAGTTCGCCGGTGCCGTCGCCGGTGGTACTGGGGCTGGCAGCTGGGCCAATTAGTGCGCCGGAGAACCAGTGCATTCGCCCCATGTTGGTCATGGTTCCATCGACTTGCAGGTTTGCGTTCAGGCTGTCGACGGCGAACGTGGCGCCGTCGTCGATCTGGAGCGTTGCCGAGCGGCCGGCGGCGGCGCGCAAGGTTCCCTCGACGGCGACGGTTCCGTCACCGCTGCCGACGATCGTGCCTTCGACGTCGTGGATGCCGGCGGCCCAGCACACCAGGCCGAAGTCCGGCACGGAAATGCTCATCCCGGTGGTCTTGCTGCGGCTACTGTTGTTCAGGCCGATCTGCAGGCTGCCGTCGTTGGTGAACTCGTCCGCGTCGCCGGTGACGACGACGATCGGGCTGTTCAGCTGGATCTTTTCCTCCGTCGTGTTGTGCAGCACCAGGTTGCCCTTCTTGATGTCGAAGATGCCGGTGCTGGTGATCGGAGCCGTGATTTGCGATGCAGCGATCGCGTTCGGCGCGTCCATGACGATCGTGGCGGAATGCGTGATCAGGCCCGTCTGCGCGCCCTGGTTGCGGCCGATGATGTTTGCGCCACCGGAGAACGTCAGCTCTCCGCGGGTGAGGTTCAGCTTACCCTGGTCGAGAATGTTGAGCGTTCGTCCGATGTCGAACGTTCCGTTGTTGGTGACGGTGGCGTTTTCGATCTCGGGGGCCCCGAGCGCGCCGGGCTTGGTGGTCAGCGTCGCGCCGTTCTCGTTGGTAAAGCCGGCGTTGATGACTTTGCCGATCTGCCAGTCGAAGAAACCGTCGTTGGTGACGCCTTCCATGGTGCTGCCGGCGAAGACGAACGGTACGTCGCCGTTGAACGCGTCAATCGTGCTGTTCTTGATCTTTGCGCCGTTGTCGGCAATCACGAGCGCCGTGACGTCGCCGGTGCCGGTCAGGGTCGAGTTCTCGAGCGTGCCGGCGCTGAACTGAACCTGCCCGAAGTCGTTCACCGTGAAGCCCATCGCGTCAAACGTGGTCGTTCCGCTAAAACGGACAATGCCGGACCCGCTGGTCATGATCTGGCCGGCGCCGTCGAAGTCATCGCTGAAGTCGATCGTGCCGGTGGATGCGGAGATCGAGCCGAAGCCGAGCGTTACAGGGACGGAGACCGACGAGAGCCCCATTCCGCCGGTTTTGGAGAAAGATCCCTGAATGGTCAGGTTGCGAGCGCCGATACCACCGGAATCGCGGATGGTGCTGTCGCGCAGCAGCTCCATCATTCCGCTGACGGTCACCTCGGCGTCATCGCGAATGATGAGCAGACCGTCAGCGCCACTGCCGGTGCCCAGTCGCAAGTTCGGCGTGGTGACCGTCCAACTGCCCGCAAACTGGAGCGAGCGGAAGATGTCGATGCCGCCCTGGGCATCGAAGATCCCATTGCCGAAGAAACGGCCGTCATCCGCGACGGTGAGGCCTTCGACAGTGAACGGCTGTCCACCGCCGGTGATGACGACGCCCTCGGCGGCGCCCTCATTCAATACGAGCGAGGTGATAGTGATCTCGCTCGACAGATTGGTGAGCGCCCGGTTCATGACGACGTCGAAACTGTTCATGTCGTCGTTGTTCGGAGCCATCATAGGGTTCCAATTGGCTCCGGTGTTCCAATCCTGATCGGGGCCGCCGCCTACCCAGTTCGACTGGGTCTGGGCGGAGACGGTGGTTGTGAGTTGCAGGCAGAGCAGCATTAGTCCAGTCGAGCGCATCGAATCCTCCTCGAGCGATGGCAATCGGTTCTGATCGGATTCGCGAGAATTGGTCCCGGCGCGCCGGGTAAAAAATTCGCGAATCCAGTAGCGGCGATCGGACGCCGAGAGAGAGTCCGATAGGAGGTCCGAGTGCTCGTGGATTGCCGGGTACGATCTGTACGTCCGAATAGGCTCCTGACGCGCGATTTGCGTGTCCGATCGGCTACAATTCGGCGATGGCCTTTCGCCGAGCGGTTGCCGATGCCCAAAGACCCCACCAACCTGATTGACGAGCTCGCTGCCGGTCGCTCGGCGGCTGCGGAGGCGCTGTTTCCGCTCGTCTATGACGAGTTGCGCGGGCTCGCTGCCGCCTTTCTGGCGCGGGAGCGGGCAAATCACACGCTGCAACCGACGGCACTGGTGCACGAAGCGTATTTGAAGCTCATTGACCAAACTCGCGCGGCGTGGAGCGGTCGGGCGCATTTCTTCGCGGTCGCGGCCCAGGCTATTCGCCGAATTCTGGTCGATCATGCCCGCGGCGACCGTGCCCAGAAGCGGGGCGGCGCCTGGCAACGGATCACGCTTTCGGACGCGATCTCGCGGCACGTGGGGGCTGAGGTCGAGCTACTCGCGTTGGATGACGCGCTGGAGAAGCTCGAGCGGCTCAGCGAACGGCAGGCGCGGGTCGTTCAGTTGCGGTACTTCGCAGGTCTCACGGAGCCGGAAGTCGCGGAGGTGCTCGGCGTCCATCGCTCGACGGTCGCTGACGATTGGGCGATCGCAAAAGCGTGGCTCGCCGCCGAGCTGACGGAACGGGGGGAGGCATGACCCCGAGTCAACACGAGCGCCTGAGCGAGCTGTTTCTGGAGGCCCGCCGACTTCCCGCCGACAAGCAGCCCGCGTTCGTCGATGCCACTGCCGGGAGCGATCCCGAGTTGCGGGCCCGACTCGAACGGATGCTTTCGCAGGAGGACGCCGGGCTGTTGGATCAGCCGGTGATGCGGGTGGATCCCGGGTCATCGCTTTTGGAAGGAATCACGCACGACGTCCTCGAAGCGGAGCAGTCCGTCCCGCAGACCATCGGTCCGTATGATGTGCTCGGCGTGCTTGGTACAGGTGGGATGAGCATCGTCTATCGTGCTCGCCAACGACAGCCGGAGCGCGTCGTCGCGCTGAAGATCCTGAGGCCCAGCTTGCTGACCCGCGGCGCGCTGCGGCGATTTCACTTCGAAGCGCAGACACTGGCGCGGTTGCGGCACCCGAACATCGCGCAGATTTATGATGCCGGTGCAATCGAAGACGTCGACGAGCCGCGGCCCTATTTCGCGATGGAGCTTGTGGAGGGCGCGCCGCTGACGCATGCGCGCGCGTCACTGGAACGAAACGAACGACTGGACCGGATCCTCCAGGCCTGTGACGCGGTCGCGTATGCCCACCAGAAGGGCGTGCTGCACCGCGACCTGAAGCCTTCGAACATTCTTGTGGACGGGGAGGGGTCCGTTCGCGTCCTGGACTTCGGGGTTGCACGGGCGCTGGTCGGTGCGCGCGAAACCCATACGCACGCGACTCGTGCGGGGCAACTCATCGGGACGTTGGCCTACATGAGCCCGGAACAGGTCTCCGGGGACATTGATGACCTCGACACCCGATCCGATCTGTATGCCCTGGGTGTACTTGCCTACGAGCTGCTGACCGGGCATCTGCCGTATGACCTGGAGCGTGTCGGACTGGCGCGCGCGGCGCGGATTATCTCGGAGACGGTGCCGCGTCCGATGTCGACGCGCGATATGCGGTTGCGCGGGGATCTCGAGATCGTCGTTGCGAAGGCATTGGAGAAAGATCGTGCGGCGCGCTACCCCTCGGTGAGCGCGTTTGCGGACGACCTGCGCCGCGTGCTGCGAAACGAGCCCATTTTGGCGCGTCGGCCGAGCGTGTCCTATCAGGTTCGCAAGTTCGTAGCGCGCAATCGCGGTTTTTCGCTAATGGTTGCGGTGACCGGGCTGGCGCTGATCGTGGGCGCGACGCTGGCGACGTGGGGCATGGTGTCAGCCAACGAGCGGCGAATCGAGGCCGAGCAGGCGCTGGCGCGCGCGGTGGACGCGGAAGAGGTCGCCGGGGCGCGTCTGGTGGAGTCGCAGGCTGCACAGGAGCGATCCGCGCTGGCGGCGAAAGTCGCTTCCGAAGTCAGCCGGTTCTTGATGAAAGTCCTCTCGAATGCGGACCCGACGACCCATCCGGAGCGAGCGGCGGCATTACGCGGGATTCTCGAAGATGCTGAAGGGCAGATCCGGGATGGTCGGTTCGATGCGTCGTCGCGGGTAAAAGCGGCCCTTATGCGAATCGTGGGCCGTGCTTACGTCAATCTCGATCGACTCGACGCCGGCGAACGCAATCTCCGCGACGCGATTTCCCTCTACGAAGAGGATGACGTCCGGCCAGTGGGGAAGATCCTCTCCGCGCGCTCGGAGCTGACGCGCTTGCTCTGGCGCCGCGGCCAACACGAGCAAGCGGCACAACTCGCCGAAGAGACGTATGCCCAGCGAATACAAACCGACGGTCCCGATCATCACAGAACGCTCCAGATCGCCAATCGGTTGGCGGTCTACTACACGGATCTGGGCCGTTTCGCGGAGGCTGAGTCGCTGTTTCTGGATTCGCTGAAGCGCGGCGTACGCACTCTTGACCCGCAGCATTCCCTCATCGGCAGTCTCCATAGCAACTTGGCGCGGCTCTACAGCACACTCGCTCGATTTGACGACGCCGAGCCGCACTCGATACGAGCGATCGAGATCATGGCAAAACGAAACGGTCTACGCAATCCACGGATCCTGGGCGAACGAAGCCGACTGGCCCGCATCGAGCTGGCACGCGGTCGGCTCGACACTGCGGAAGAGCTATACCGCGAGAATGCGACAATCGGTGCCGAGATTCTGGGCCCGCTCCACAGCCTCACGCTCAGTGCGCGCTTCAACCTCGGCAACCTGCTAATCTACCGCGGGCAGTATGACCAGGCGATCGAGCGGTTGGAGGCCGTGTACGCGGATCAGATCACCGCTTTCGGGGACCGGCATCCAGACGGACTTTACACCGCGCTGGTGATCGCGACTGCGTATCGCGAGGCTGGCCGTTTGACCGAGGCCGAGCAGCACGCGCAGTATGCCCTTCAAGCATTTTCCGAGACGCTCGGTGTCGCGCACCCGCAAGCGATCAAGGCCCGCATCGGGCTCGCACGCATCCTCGCACGCCGCGGCGAGACCGATGCAGCGCTCAACCTCCTGTCGAAGTCTTGGAACGCAGCGCCGCCAAGCGACGCCGAGGACGCGCAGCAGATTCGAGAGGCCGTCGCGCAAAATCCGCGCCTGCAGATTCTGGTCGGCGAAGCGCTGGCCGAAGCGTATGAACAGGCCGAGGCCTTCGACGCGGCTCTCGACGCATACCAACAGACGGCGAAACTGATCGGCGATACGTTCGGCCAAGACACATGGGAGTATGCCAGTTCCCAGGTCGCAGTCGGACGCTGTCTGATCTTGATCGGGCGCTCGGATGAGGCGCTGTCGTTGCTTGAAGAAGCTTGCCCGCAATTGGCGACGATCCTCGGGGACGAGCATCCCTATGTCGTTGCGTGCCGCGCGCTCCTGGAATGACGACCCGACCGTCTCAGGACGTCGGCCGTTGTAACCGCGACAGGCCCAGCGTCGTCATGAAGCCGACGACAACCATCGCCGCGGCCAATCCAATCCGTGTCGGCGTGAACGGCGAAGTGGTTCGGGATGTCCAATTCGTCAGGATATGCTGAACCAGCGCGTCGTGGTCCTGGATCGTATCGGCCCCTTCGATTCCCCAGTCGTCAGCATATTGGTGCAACGCGGCCGACTCTTGCTTTTCGAGCGCCTTTTTGCCGGGCGCCTGCGAGAATGGCCAGAGTCCGACGACCGAACCGAGCAGAATTCCCAGCAGCACGCCCACGGTTACCCGGTGGTAGCGTGCGAGCAGGAACTTGAGCAGGTGCGACAACGCAATCACACCCAGGACTGCCCCGATTCCGACCGGTACCACCGTCTTCAGCGCCGCCGTCAGCAGTTCCATGTTTCGCGCCGAGAGCGCGTCCTTCATCTCGCTGACCGCTCCGACGACACGATCGTATTGGTCGAGGACCAGGAGCATGTATGAGCCGGAGATGCCCGGGAGCACCATTGTCGTCGCGCCGACTACGCCGGATACGAAGTCCATGGCCATGCCGTGGGGGAAGCCGCCGCCCGGCTTGAGCAAAGCAATTCCGATCATCAGCGCCAGTCCGAGCCCGGCCGAAAGGGCGACGTCGACGCGCAGCGGTCGAATCTCACGCGCCAGCAGCGGCGCGCCCCCCAACGTCAACCCGATGAAGAGGGCGAACATCGCAATCGGGTAGTGGAACAACAGCGACAGGATGACCGCTGCCAGGCCGACGATCGAGCCGGCGGCGAATCCGCCCACGACCGCCAGGAACGCCAATCGCCGGGCGGTAAAGCGCAGGGCCGTCACCGCTGCGACACTCTCGATGAAGTCTTCGTAGAGCCCCACGGCAAGGATCATCGTTCCGCCGGAGACGCCGGGGATGAGGTTCGCGATCCCCATCAGGACGCCGGCAATTGCGGCCCGAACCCAGTAGAGCGGGTTCGTGGTTGCCTTCGCGTCCGCGTCAGGAGGGTTCGAGGGAGAGGGGCTGGTGGGCGTTTCGGTCATGCTCGCTGTCGTCTGTTCGGTTTCCATGGTGCGGCATGGTACCGCTGGATCGCATCCGACGCGACGGGGCGGCGATAACCGGAGCGTTCCGGGAGCGCCCTTGGCGCAGAAAAAAAGCACCCCGCGTCGCTTTCGAGACCCGGGGTGCGTCTTGGCTGAGCGTAACAGGTGATCCGCCACGAGGACGGGACGATCGACCTACCGACGGCTGTTCCGAGACCGAAGGTCTCCTGTGGCGCATACAGATCCGCAGGCTGCCGACCGCTGGTCAGCCGTGCCCGCCAATCGAATGCCGTTAATGGTCTGCCGAATCGTCATGGTGTCCCTTGGCGTCATCTGTCACGAGGAAACGAAGCGTTTACGGCCGCTTGGTCTTCCGCTTGGTAGCCTTCTTGCGCTTGGTTGCCTTCTTCTTCTTGGTAGCCTTCTTCTTCTTGGTGGCCTTCTTCTTCTTAGTGGCCTTCTTCTTTGTAGCCTTCTTCTTAGTGGTCTTCTTCTTCTTTGTGGCCTTCTTCTTTGTAGCCTTCTTCTTTGTGGCCTTCTTCTTAGTGGCCTTCTTCTTCTTCGTAGCCTTCTTCTTGGCCATCAGAAACCTCCCTGATCAGGGTAACGGAAACAACCTACGCCACGTGAGGCGTATGGACGCGATCGTCAAAGCGCACACTGACGCGTTTGCTGACCCCCGGCTCTTCCATCGTGATTCCGTACAGGACATCCGCGTGCGTCATCGTCTTCTTGTTGTGCGTGATCACCACGAACTGCGATACCGGCAGGAACTCCTGCAGGAGCAGATTAAAGCGTTCGACGTTCGCTTCATCAAGGGCCGCGTCGACTTCATCGAGAATCGTGAACGGCGATGGCTTGCTCTTGAACACTGCCATCAGCAACGCAACACACGTCATCGTCTTCTCACCACCCGATAGCAAAGAGATCGATTGAGGCTCTTTTCCAGGGGGCCGAGCGATGATCTCGATTCCGCACTCGAGCGGTCGCTCCGGATCCTCTAAGACGATATCGGCTTTCCCACCGCCGAAAAGTTTACGGAATAGCTCCTGAAAATTTTCGCGAATCAATACGAACGCGGACTCGAATCGCTTGTGTGACTCCGTATCGAGCTCTTCGATCAGCGCTTCGAGGCGCGCGATCGATGCGGTCAGATCGTCGCGCTGCGCGATCAATGACTCGTAGCGCGGCGTCAGTTCTTCCAGCTCCGTCAGAGAATCGAGGTTCACATTACCCAAGCGCTGGATCTTTCCACGCAACGTCTCGATCTCTTCGCGAATCGCCTCCCAGTCCTGCTCCGTGTGTTCGTACTGCCCGTAACGGCCGGCCAGATCCAGCCCGAGTTCATCCTGCACCCGCGCGACCAGATTTTCACGGCGCACGAGCACTTCCCGTTGCGAGGCGTCACATTCATGGGCCTGTTGCTCACATTCCTCAATCTGACGATGCAGCTCGCGCGATTGGACCCCGCACGACTCGATCTGTTGTCGCAACGCCAGCCGATCGGCACGCAACGTCGCCACGTCGCGCTCGTGCTCATCGCAGGCGTTGGCCCGCTGCTGCTCCTGCGCACGCGTAGCCGCAATCTCCTGCTCGAGCCCCGCGATGCGGTCTGCGGCCTGCGCGGCCTCGTTCTCGGCGGCCATACGCTGCTTTTCGGCTGCCGCCTCTGCCTGCCGGCGCTCGTCGAGTGCCCGCTCGCGAGCACTGCGCTGCTCCGTGATCCGGCCGATCTCGACCAGGGCTTCGGTCAACTGCTGCGCGGTTCCCGCCACCCGCTGCTCGAGACCGTCGACCTGTTCCCGCAAGGTCGTGATACGGCTCTCGTGCGAACCTTGCGCCTCCTGTGCGGCCCGGCTCGCATCGCGCAGCCGCGTAGCCTCCTGCCCGATCTCGGCCAGGTTCTTGCCGACGCCTGCGAGCTCCGCCGCGATCGCCTCTGCCTCACGCTGGCTCCGGAGTCGCTGATCCTCGACGCGCTGGAGCCCATTGGTGGCATCGGCATGCTCGCGCTGGACACGCGCCAAGGCAGACAGCAGCTCATCTCGACGCACCTGGAGTTCGGAGGATTCCTGTTCGAGACCCTCACGCTCGCGTACGACGCGCCCCAAGTTGCTTTCGAGTTCGTCGACCGCCTCGCGAAGTTCCAGAATCTCCGCCTTGCGGGACATCAAGCCGGTGCCGTCGTCCCGGCCGACGCTCAGCCGACCCCCGGCCCCGATGCGAGCACCCTCCGGGGTCAGGAACACGTATCCTTCAGGTGCGTCCGCTGCCAGCGCCATCGCACGCTCCAGCGCGTCGACCAGAATCACGCGTCCGAACAGGGCGCGGGCCAACGGGGCCAGCGATTCCGAGGCCTCCACCCAGTCGGTGGCGCATCCGAGGTAACCCGGTGCGTCCCGGTAGTCGCGCGGTTCGCTGACCGGCAGCCGGTCGAGCGCGATCAGGTCCACGGCGCCCGACAGCGGCGAGCGCTCATCACATGTGCTGAAGAACGCATATGCGTCCCGCACCACCACCGATCGCTCGATCTCGGTCAACAACGCCCCCAGCAGGTGCAAGCGGTCGTCCCGGACCCGAAGCAAGTCGGCCACCAGGCCCAGTACGTTTTCGTCCGGCTCCGGGCCGTCGCGCCATGCGAGCACCTCGCGCGCCGCGGCCCCGACGCCTTCGCGTCGACGATCCATGTCGTCGAGCACCTGAAGCCGGGAGAGTTGCTCGGCACGCCGCTCACGTAACGCGTCCACCCGATCACGTGCCTCGGTCAATGCCGTTTCGACGCCGGCGATCGTATCGACGGCCTGCCGTTCGTCCGCGGCGATTGTCGCCGATGCACGCGAAAGCTCGTCCTGGCGCGATTCGAGACGGCCACGGTCCTCCGCCAGCGTTTCGAGCTCGCGCGTCAGCTCGTCCCGGCGGGCGTGCAGCCGCTGCTGTTGTGCCGTGAACCGCTGCTGCTGCTGCTCGAGATGAGTGATCTGGTTCTGCAGGAGCGACGATTGCCGCGCAGCCTCGAAGATCGCCGACTTTTCCTGCTCGAGCGCGTCGCGAGCAACCCGGCAGGCCTCGTCAACCTCATCGCGCGCTTCCTGTAACGAGTCGATCCGACCGCGATGTCGATCCAATTCCGTGGACAGTGCCGTCAGCGCTTGCTCGTCCTCGCCGACCTGTCGTTGCAGGTCAGCGATTCGTGCGACGACCTGACCCGCCTGCTCCCGTCGCCGAACGCTGATTTCACGCAGTTCCGCGACGCGCTGTTCGCCTTGGGTCACTCGCTCAGCGAGCGCGCTGCGCTCGGTCCGTAACGCCATCAGACGCTCGTCGGCCTGCCGAATTCGCTCGTCCTGTTCCTGAAGCGCATGATCGCGTTCGGCCGCCTCCGCGTCCCTCGCGCTCAGGTCCGCCCGCAACTGCAGCAGTCGTTCGCGGTGCGCGCCGAGTTGCTGTGCGAGGTCCTGTCGGGATTGTTCGAGCGTGTGGTACTCGGCGAGTGAAAAGACGGCCCGTTTCTCGCGCAGCTCCGCGTCATACTCTTGGAACTTGCGTGCCTTGGCGGCCGCCAGCTTGACGCTGCGCAGCCGGCGCTCCAGCTCCTCAACGATGTCGCCGAGCCGCAACAGATTCTGTTGCGTCCGCTCGAGCTTCCGCTGGGCCTCGAGTCGGCGGACCTTGTAGCGGCTGATTCCCGCGGCCTCCTCGAAGATCTCACGACGTTCGATCGGGCTGGACTGCAGCAGCCGATCCACCCGACCCTGCTCGATGATGCTGTACGCATCGACGCCGACCCCGGTGTCGAGGAACAGGTTGCGGACGTCCTTCAGGCGGCAGCTCTTCCCGTTCAGTTGGTACTCGCTGTCGCCACTGCGGTAGAGGGTGCGTCCGACGGTCACTTCCTCGTCGTCGGTCGCGAGATGGCCCGCCCGGTTATCGAACGTGAGCCGAACCTCGGCGGCGTTGGCCGGTTTTCGCGACCTGGAGCCCGAGAAGACCACATCGAGCATTTTGGACCCGCGCAGGCTCTTGGCCGACTGCTCGCCGAGGACCCAACGGACTGCATCGAGGACGTTGGACTTTCCGCACCCGTTCGGGCCGACAATGCCCGTTACCCCGTCGTGAAAGGTGAACTCCGTGCGATCGGCAAAGCTCTTGAACCCTTGGAGTACGATCTGCTTTAAGAACAAGGGAACCTCGCGAATGACGAGTAAACAGATTCCAGCGCAGGCCTGCCGACCCGGCCGGTTGGGCCAGCCCGATAGCGCCCCAAGATATTGTATACGGCGCACCACGATACCACTAGGCGACACCGATCGCAACGACCAATTCGAAGCGATACCAACAACAACAATATAAGGGAAGTGGCTTGGGACGTGGCTTTGTGAGCGCGTCGAGGCGCGCCCGGAGCGCTGACAGTTGGACCTGTCCACGAGTCGCGATCGCTTGTTATAGGACGGAGCGACGGACGTCTTCGGTCGCGGGGTGAATTTCGGATGAAGAAGCGGCGAGCGTCTGGTGCGAGGCGAGTTCCGGAATCCGAATATCGGAATCCTATCCGTCCGCCGATAAACGGGTTACGAGTGTTCTTCGAGATCTTTGGCGGCTTGTGCGCGGCCTTAATTTTTGATTTCAGAGTTGCATTCGCATTTCTAGAGGGGTATAACTGATGTCGTGAGAGTAAGGGTGAGCGGCACCCACCTCGGTTCTCAGGAGGAAGAAGCACCTCCACGTCGTGAGTTTCTCTAATTAATTAGAGGGAGAAAAAGCACATGAAGAAGTTCTTTGCAATGATCGCAATGCTCGGCCTGATGGTCAGCGCTGCCCAGGCGTCGAGCCTCCGTCTGTACCTGTCGGAGACCGGCACGGACGACGGCACCATCGGCGGCGCCGCTGGCTCGCCGGGGCAGGCTGAAGATCCGACCGTCGACGGCAGCGGCCGCCTCTGGGTCTGGGCGACCCCGATCGGCGCCGGCACCACCGTCAATGGTATGGACTTCAACATCATCGCGAGCGGTGATGCCCAGATCGACGGTTACAACTTCTGGAACCACAGCCTTCAGGTCGCGAATCGCTGGGAAGCCGGCGGTTTCCCGGGTGAGTCGGCTGCCGCTGGCAACGACACCGGTAACCTGGTCTTCGTCGCCGTCACGACGCCTGGCGTCACCAACGGCCCGTTCGCCGGTTTCGACACCCAGCATGACGCTGGCACCGGTTCGACCGTCATCGGCTACGTCGATGTCAGTGGCACCAACGGCGCCATCGACATCCGCTTCAACGAAGGCTCGATCGCCGCGCCGAACAGCTATGACAGCACGTTCCTCGGCCTCGACGATGTCGACGGCAACGCCGGCCCGGGTGCCTACAGCAACAACTCGCCTGAGGCGACCGTTGTTCCTGAGCCCGCCAGCCTGCTGCTGCTCGGTCTCGCCGGCCTCGCGCTGCGTCGTCGCTAAGCCACTTAATGGCTGACTAAAAAGTCGCCATTAGCTCACGATTGACTTCAGAAGCCCGGGTCTGTTCCTCAGACCCGGGTTTTCTTATGCGCGCACCGACCGTCAGCATGATCGGTTAGCTGGCTGGATCCCACGTTCCCGCGTGTATCCAACCGACCCTACTTGCAGGCTTCCCTTGTCGGCTTGCTGAGCCGGCCTGTGATCGATCCAGAGGGCCTGTGACGGGTCGTTTGTTGCCGGGCCGCCGAATCCATCAATGAGGGCCCAGCGGACCTCCGAGGGGCTCTGTCGGGGGCGAGACTTGGGGCATCGGACCACCCGTCGGGGCGGCCGGTGACAGGAGTACTCGTGGGTGGCGGGACAATTCATGACGACGACGGTCGTTTCCGGGGGTATACTAGTCAGTCGGATTGGCCCCTGCGTTGTACGACACGGGAGTCGAAATTTGCCTGGACCGATGAGCTGAACCCACGGGAGGCAGCGAGAAACGACCCTCCGACGGAGGCGCCGCAGCGCGTTGGGTCGGAGACGTGAGCCGCCACCCACCTATTAGGCGGGTTCATGCAAATGCTCCCACCGGCAATCGCGGAGGTGAATCCGATCTTTGAACGACGAGTCGATCGTGGCTCGTCGTTTTCTTTTTTGGGTGGGACCGAGACGCCGAGGGCTTGCGGGGACCGAGATGGTGATGGCCGGGGACACGGTAGTATCGCCTCCACCCGCCGAAGGTTCGTTGTTCAGTGTGTGCGTGAAATGTGGCCGTAAGGCACCGAATGAGCGCGCACGTCTTGGGGGTTCGGACGTCTGTCCACACCATCTCGCAGATAGGGCTTCCGACGAACTACCGTGCGCACCCGGTGCCAAGGGTTTCGTGGGACTGGCCAACCGTTTCGGTGAGCGCGGCTCAGTTCAGCGGCCGGTTGCCGAGTGTCAATACTCGAAGTTGCGACGAATGTTGGCGGTTTCGGTAGACGCGCTGCGTCGCGGGGCGGAAGTCGCGTTCATCTGCCAGGTAGGGGTTCGGTACGAACGTCTGTGGATTGCGATCCACCAGCGGGAACCATGTGCATTGCACCTGGACCATGATGCGGTGTCCGGCCTTGAACGTATGCAGCACGTCCTGTAGCGGAATGCGCACCCGGGTCGGCCTGTCGGGTACAAAGGGCTCGGGATGCGCGTAGCTGTTGCGGTATCGACCGCGTAGCACTTCGCTACGAACCATCATCTGATAATCGCCTAACGATTGCCGCGCCTGAACGCCGTCGTGATCGGGTGTGTCGGGTGGCAACACGTCGATGAGCTTGACGATCCAGTCGGCGTCGGTCCCGGTGGTCGATACCCAAAGGTCCGCTTCGATCGGCCCGACCAGCGTGACCGGCTGTTTGAGCGGTTCGGTCTGGTACACCGCTACATCCGGTCGGCGCGCTGCGAACCGCTGGTCCTCGACCATATACGCCTTGGTCATCCCGGTCGTCACCTCTTGCGTGTACGGAACGGGGCGATTCGGATCGCTGACGAACTCGTCGAATCCGTCCGGTTCCAGCGCGGGCGTCAGCGACAGCCGCTGCGACGGGCCGAAGTGGATCGAGCGCGGCCGGACGCCTTGTGGCGGCCAGGCGTCGAACGACCGCCAGCGCTTGGCGCCCGTGTCGAACACGGTCGCCTCCGGAAGATCGAGGTTGCCGTGGTCTTTGAGAAAGTACTCGAAGAAAGGGAACTCGATCCGGCGCTGATAGTACGCGGACGTTTGCGATTCGAAGCGAATGTCGCCGAGGGCCGAGCCGTCGGTCCGGGCCCATCCGCCGTGCTGCCAGGGGCCCATCACGAGCACGTTGAAGACGTCACTGTTTTTCGACTCGATGGAGCGATAGATGCTCAGCGGACCGTATAGATCCTCCGCGTCGAACCAGCCGCCGACAACCATCACCGCGGGTGCGACGTTATCGAGATGCGGAAGCAGGTTGCGCCGTTCCCAGAACTCATCATAGTTCGGGTGCGCGAGGATATCGTTCCAGAATGGGATCTGGTAGTGAAAGTGGCGGCGATTGGCGTTCTTGAGCGGCCCCAGATCGTAGAAGAACTGGTAACCGTCCGGCGTGCCGTGATCGAACCGCGGACCCCACTCTTTGGTTAGCCCATCGCGCGGCTTGCCGAAAACCGCCATGAAGTTGAACGTATGCGGCAGGAACAGCGCACCGTGATGGTGGAAGTCATCGAAGTACCAGTCTGCGATCGGTGCCTGTGGCGAAACGGCGATCAATGCCGGGTGGGCGTCGATCATACCAGCGGCGGCGTAAAAACCCGGATAGGAGATGCCCCACTGGCCGACGCGGCCGTTGTGATTGTCGAGCCGATCCAGCAGCCATTCGATCGTGTCGAACGTGTCCGTGCTCTCGTCCACCTGCCGCGACGTCGTCTTCTCGTCGATGTGCGGCGTCATGTTCACGAACTCGCCTTCGGACATGAAACGTCCGCGGACATCCTGATAGACGAAGATGTAACCGCTGTCGCTGAACCGCTTGCTCGGCCCCAGCGAGGTGCGATACTGCCCCTCGCCATAGGGCGCGACGCTGTACGGCGTTCGCATCATCAGAATCGGATAGCGCTGCGAGCGGTCACGCGGACGGTAGACCGCGGTGAACAGCCGAACGCCGTCGCGCATCGGAATCCGGTACTCCTCCTTGTCGTAGCGTGCAGCGATCCGCTCCGCGTCCGTTGGCGGGTGCGCGTCGTTGGTCGCGGGCTCGATGCCGTCCTGTCGCGGGGGCAGATCGCAACCCGTGAAAAGCACCACGAGCGCGGTCAGCAGGATGCGCCAACTTTCGCGGCGAAAGCTCCTCATTACCGGTTGGTGGCGGATTCGATCCATCCGGACTCCGTGAGACGCGCGGGTATCAGCGCGCCGGGCGTTTCTTGCGCGTACTGCTCCGCTTGGTCGGCGATTTCTTCGGTCGCGCTTCTCGCAGGCGCCATTCGCAGGGCGCGTTTTTGTTGACCAGTTCCGAGAGCTTCTTGCAGTAGACGGCGGACATCGTGCGACAGATGCCGGCGGTCTCCGCGGGCGGAAAGTCGGCAAACGGACAATGGAAATCGCAAATCGCCGGGATCGAATCGTCCATCACCAAGCCTTCATTCAGTCGGGTACGGGTCGTGCGCTGATTACCGAATCCTACCGAATGCCGGTGTAGCCGCCAAGCCGCGGCCGCTACCTTAGTCCTCTGGATCGGGGATCGGGAACTGCTCCTCGAGGGGAACGGTCGGATCGATCGGCTGCGGTACACCGTTCGGCGGCGGGTAGTAGCGGATGGTCAGATCGTGATCTGGATGCTTGAGATCTCCCGAGTTGTCCCAAAGCGGCACGACCATGCCGTTCTTCCAGCGGGACAACGTGAAGGGCTCAGGGCGTTTTTTCCCTTTTCGATAGACCATTACCTGAAGCTCGTTGCTGCCCGTCGCCATGCGCCACCGTGTGGAGAGCTGGAGAGGGGTGCCGCTGATTGTCTCGTAGCCGCCGCAATACACGCCGGCACCGTCGCGAACGCGGACTACGCGGCAGGTCGACACCACTTTCACGACAGATGAAGTAAACCGCGAGTATCCCCTTAGCAAAAGAGCGCAATCGCCATCGAACTCGGCAAAGTCGGCGAGCCAGCCATAGGATGAGGTCACCGTCCCGCAGCAAATGAGCTGTTCGTCGAACAGCCGGATGCGGGTGGGCTCATTGGGTGATTGGCCAGGGAATATCGTAGAGAAACGGTGGAATGCAGGCTTCGTGTACCGGAACCAGTAGCGCCGGTTTCCCCAGTCGAGCTGGGGGTTGGCATTGCGAACAGCTTCTTCAATGATCGCGGATCGCCAGTGGTTTCCGAGTGAATCGCGGGCGATCCAGTGCAACAAGTGTTGGTAGGTGCCACCGTAGATGAGCGATAGGCCGAGCAGCGCCGCGACTGTCAGCGTGACGCGCGCCGTCCAGCGCGAGGTGATCCTGTTTGCCTGGGGGGTTCTCGTCTTCATAGCAGTGTGTAGAGGATGCCGGGGTTGAACAGGACCAGCCAGATTGTCAGCCATAGCAGCACATAGCCGCCGACCAATCCCAATAACGTGCGCCATCCGCGAACCGGCACCAGCGGGTTTGCGGAAGCGCCCCGTGCCCACCAGACTGCAAAGATGACCAGGGTCGCTCCAATCAGTGTATCCGTATTCCACCCAAGCCAATCAAGTAGCCACGGCGTCCCGCGTCCGCCCGCTCTAAACGCGGAAGTCATGCGAATTCGCTCTACAACGCCAAAGAGAAATCCCAGCATCGCGATGGGGCCGAGCACACCCAACGCATACGCCGTCCACTTGGTCAGCGCACGCCGTGCATTTGAGGCGATCGGTAGCAGCCACAGGAGTAACCACGCTGTCAACGGAAGGGACCCCAGCAGGAACCCGTAGGCCACCACCTTCTGCAGACCCCAGATCGCGATTGATGTCCACGCCGGGCCTACCTCGGGCGCTTGCGCCGCGGCTGAGCCGCTCCCGGGTGCGACGATCGCCCAATAGCGCGTCGCCAACTGAAACCCCAAGTAGTTGCCGGCGCTCCACAGTGCGACTGCTCCGACGAGCGGGACCAGCAGCCAGATCAGGAGTCGTCCCCAGCGGTCGGGATGGACGACGCGCGCGCCGGCCCGACACGGGCACACGAGCACGAACAGCAGGGTTCGGATGTACGCGAACGGCAGGCTCTGGCGCTCCCGTCGACGCTCCCATTCGAGCCGGCGCACCGCCCAGTCGTGCTTTCGGCGCGGATCGCCGAGCGCCTGTTCGCCACACTCCGGACACGTGGCCCCGACCGTCTTGCGGATACTGTAGTCGCACTCCGGGCAGACCGGCCGCCATCGCGCGCGGCGACCCAGACGGCGCCGCCGCTCTTCGCGGGCCAACAGAATCGGGCCGATGACGAGAACCAGTCCCCAGGTGCACCAAATGATGCTTCCAGACCACTCTCCCCGGCTACACCACACCGCATCGACCGCGATCGCCGCCAGCATGGTCGGTGTAGCCCACAAGCAGTTTGTGCGTTGGTGACGAACGAGGGTGATCAGTGTGAGTTCGCGCGCGCGGATCAGGCCATACGTGACATAGGCGCCGGCTGCCGGAACAAGCGGGGGTACTAACAAGAAACTGACGAAAAAAAGAACGTCGCGCCATTCATACTTGCGGAAGATGGTCACAGGGTTCGCCGGCCGCGTTACTTCCGGAGTTTGGACCTGCGGGCGCGGAGCCAGCAGATCGGCTCGCATCCTTACGTAGGATGCCAGCGGCATTGAGACAGCCACCAACGCCGCGAACCACACGACGATTACCAGCAGGTCGCGCGACGCGGTAAAGAGCGGTCGGGCGCGGCGCGGCGCGACATCGCGCGGTGCGGGCGAGCTGGGAGCAGACTCGGTCATGGAGAAACGCCCCCGTTACGGATTGGCCGCTGCTTCCGGCGTCGGCGCGTTCGGAGCCCTAACGGTCGGGAAGAGAACCTGGTCTTCGAGCACAATGTCCGGGTCCAATGGTAGCGGCGTGCCGTTTGGCGGTGGGAAGTATTCAATGCGGATGTCGTTGGCGCGCAGTGATTGTGCGGCGTCCCACATTGGTTCGACGGTCGTCGGTGTCCAGCGGATGAGGTCGGTGGAAACACGCCCGCTGCCCGAGAAGGACTGGTGGATCAGGATCAGCTCGTCTCCGGATTGCCGGTACCGAAACAATGACCCCGTCTGCTGTAGACCGACTCGCACTCCGCCGCAGTACTCGAGTCGCCCGGGCCCGACGCGTATGAACCAGACGAAGCGCTCATGCCGAAACTGTGATGCAGCGCCGGTGTCCGGCGGGATGCTGGTCGTTTGGCGCGTTTCGACGAACGCCCACTCGGCGGTGCCGTCGTGGTCATGATCGATCAGCGGGCCGATGGACCTGAGGAACGTGCTGATCTGGCTCACCCGGTGCAGGTGACGGTCGAAGACGATGATTGGTCGCAACCACGTACCAAGGAACACGAACGGTGTTTGTGGGTGGCCGAAATTCATGACGCCGGACCAGTCGTCCATGCTCGATCCAGCGGCGTACCCCCGCGCCAGCATCGGTCGGCTGTCGTCCAGGCCGAAGCCGAGCTGCGCCTGCAGGCGGACGATCCGCGGGAAGACCACGCAATAGGACCCGCTAAGCGTGAGCACGAACGCCACTGTGATGACGCGGGTCCGTAGCGCCGTTCGACGGACCGGTCGTTGAGAGAGCGCTATATGCACGTCAGAGGCTCCAGATCAACACGCTCGGTCGAAAGAGCACCCAGTACAGGAGTGCGAAGAGCAACCAATAGCGGCCAAGCAATTGTACGAACGTGGCCCAGCCGCGCTGCGGCAAATAGCGATTGAACGCCGCGCCCGCGGACCACCAGATCGAGAACGTCGTGACGCTACCGAGCAGATTCCAGGCGTCGGTGTTGTCGTAGAGCGCCACGAACGCCTCGCGGAGCGGTTCGCGGTTCGACCCTGCACCTCCCAGCAGACTGAGCAGGGCGAGGAGTGTGCCGACATTGCACGCCAGTAGCGCATAGAAGCTCCATTTCAGCAGCGTCCAGCGCGCTGCGGGTGCGCAGCGCAAGAACGGAAGCAGCACCAGAATTGGGCCCAGCAGTAGCACCGCGGCGCCGATCCACGCGAACATGCGGTATAGCGTCCAACGGGCGTACACGGTCCAGCTGATCGCGAGTCCGTCCGATCGGACCAACTCGATACCGCTTGGCGGTCGTTGGCGGAATGTGGGTCTCGTGCCCAGCACATCGTCGATGAGCACGATGCCGACCGTCCACACCAGGGCAGTGATCAGCAGGGCACCGCCGGCCCAACACAGCGCCCGGGTCCAGCGGTCGGGGACTGCGATCCGGGAACCAGCCCTGCACGGGCAGAGGATGACCAGGAATAGCGTCTGCACCAGTGCGAACGGGAGGAACGGCCGAACGCCGCGCTCCCAGGGTAGCCGAGACACGGCCCAGCGACGAGTGCGTCGCACATCACCGACGTGGGGCGCTCCGCACTCGGTGCAGTTTGCTCCGCCGGCCCGCCGGATGCTGAAACCGCAGTCCGGGCACGTCGGACGCCAAGTGCACAGGCGCTCTCGTCGGCGCACCTCGCATGCCAGGAATCCGCTCCCCAGCGCGGCGGGGGTGATGACCAGAAAGATCGATCCCCACTCGTGCGTGTCGAAGATGCCGATTAGCAGGATCATCGTGATCAGCGTGGCCGACGCGTGAGCGCGCCAGAGCAGGCGAAAGAAGAGACCGAACCGAAATCCGCGGTAGCCGATGATGAAGACGATCAGCGCGCAGGCGAATGTGGTGCCGAGCACGATCGTCCCAAGCCGGGCCTGCCTGAGTGGATCAACGTGTTGTTCGAGGTTCGCTAGCGCAAAGATGAGATCGGGCACAAGGGTCCACGGCGCCAGGAGATAGTGGTGCTGAAGGAGGTCTGCCAGAAGGTTCGCACCGCGCCAATCGCCCAGCGGGAGCGCCACGAGTGCCAGCAGCGTGTGCCACATCATCACCAGCAGCGCGCAGCGTGCTCCTCCAACGATTGTGCCTCCCCTCAGCGATTCCACTGCATCCTTTCCGCGAGCGGTTTCTTCGCGATGTCCGGCACGACGGCGTCGTCGGCCGGGTAGCCTACCGGTATCAACAAATACGGCTTTTCGTTCACCGGTCTGCGACAAATTTCGCGCAAAAACGCCATCGGGTTGGGGGTGTGCGTCAGCGTCGCGAGCCCCGCTTCGTGACAAGCCGCCAGGAAGAATCCACAGGCCAGACCGGTGCTCTCGTTCGGGTAGTAATTCGGCAGTTTCTTGTCGCCGTGCATCTCCCAGTCGATGCGGAAGACGACGACCAGCCAGGGGACGACCTCCAGATAGGGCTTGTGCCAGTCGGTGCCGAAGGGCTCGAGCGCATCCAGCCACTCCGGCGGGAAACGGTGCTCGTAGCTCTTCTTTTCCTCCTCCTCGGCGGCGAGGCGGATCTCCTGTTTCATTTGCGGGTCGTCGATCGCGACGAATCGCCAGGGTTTGCGGTTCGCGCCGCTGGGGGCCCCATGGGCGATGTCGAGCAACCGCTCGATCAACTCTCGCGGTACGGGACGGTCCGAGAATTGGCGGACCGATCGGCGGGTTTTAAGTCGGCCGAACAGTGCATCGGCGCGTGCCATTTGCTCCTGCGGGGTCAGTCGTTCGAGGCGGTAGGGGATCGTTGGCGCCGGCATCGGCTCTTGCTCCTCTCGTCCAAAGGGGTCTGGCCGGGAGTGCCGCGTCCCGGCGAAAGCCGATTCTCCCGCGACGCGGGACGCGGAGCAAGCCGGTGTTCGCAGTGCTTGGCGGGCCGGTGATCCGCCGATAAGGTAACGGTCGTCGGCCGGGTCCGCCGGAAGCGCTGACGGAGGTCTGGCCGACCCACTCTTCGGCGCGAGGAGCGTCTGTGACCACGTCGAATGAAATGCCCGTGGTAATCGTCGGTGGCGGTCTGGCAGGGCTTTGCTGTGCCAAGCATCTACATGCGGCTGGTGTACCGATCCGACTGATCGAGGCCACCGAGCGCGTCGGCGGTCGCGTCGCGACCGACAACATCGACGGCTTTCTGCTCGATCGCGGTTTTCAGGTCTTCCTGACGGCCTATCCTGAAGCCCAGCGCGTGCTAAATCACCGCGCGTTGGGCTTGCGGCCGTTCTATCGCGGCGCCCTGGTGCAGGTCGGCGCGGAGCGCTACCGCATTGCCGACCCGTGGAGTTACCCGTTGGCCGGGCTGCGTTCGGTTTTCGCGCCCGTTGCCCGCTGCCGTGACTTTAGACGCGTTGCCCGCTTGCGCAAGGAGGCCTTGCAGCCCGATGCAGGTGGACGCAAGGATGTTTCGACGCGGCACTACCTGAGTTCGTTCGGCCTTTCGGACCGGATCGTCGAACGGTTCTTCCAACCATTCTTCGGAGGTGTGCTGCTCGATCGCGAGCTGCGAAGTTCGAGCACGCTCTTCCGCTTCCTGTTTTCGATGTTCGCGCAGGGACGGGCCGCATTGCCGGCGGATGGTATGCAAGCGATTCCCGCGCAGATCGTCGCGAGTATTCCGGATGGACTGGTGCAGCGAAATGCGGCCGCCGCGACCGTCGCGTCGCGCTTCGTTCGTCTCGAGTCCGGCGAGCAGCTCGATGCCCGCGCCGTGGTCGTCGCAACCGATGCCACAGTGACGCAGCGGTTGCTGTCGCAACGGCAGGAGACCAAATGGAACGGGTCGACCACGCTGTGGTACGCCGCCGAGAAATCGCCGGTGAACGAGCCGATCCTCGTGCTCAACGGGAACGGCGAAGGGCTCGTCAACCATGTGTGTGTTCCGAGCGACGTGCATCCGAGCTATGCGCCTCGTGGCACGGCGCTGATTTCAGTGAGCCATGTCGGTATCCCGCAAGCGGACGACACGTCACTCGAACAGGCCGTGCGGGCGGAACTCGCGGGCTGGTTCGGCGCCGCGGTTGACGATTGGTCGCTGCTGCGGGTCGATCGGATTCCACACGCTCTGCCGCGAATGATGCCGGGCAGGCCGTTGGAAGGTGACGTCCTTGAAGCGAGCGGCGTGACGATCTGCGGCGATTACCTCGAAACACCCTCGATCAACGGCGCGATGGTCAGCGGTCGGCGCGCCGCCGAAGCCGTCATCGAAGATCTTCGTCGACAACCCGAGTAGTTGTCGATGAGTGGGCACGGCCCCGTTGGCCTATTGGGAAGGCGTGTCCGGCTCGAGCGCGGCGATCGCGTCATCGCAGGCCTCGATCTCCGCCGTCAGTTCGTCGATGACGGCGCCGTCCGATTCCGCCAGCGTCCCGCCCGCCAGCATCTGCTCGAAACGTCCTCGCGCCCGATCGAGCGCGATTCGTACTTCGCGCCAGTGGTTCGTGCGCTGCGATGCAGACAGCTCCTCGTCCTGGCCGCGAGCCCGATTCCATTCTGCACGCTTGTAGTATGCCACCGCGAGTACGCGTTGGTATGACGGGATCGTTTCGTGAGCCGCCACGAGCCGTTCGGCGGCGCCGATACAGGCATCGATCGCGTCCGCGGCTTCGTCGACACGCTCGGCGGCCAATAGCGCCTCGACGAGCTTTACGTAGACCGTCGTCTGGTCGTTCAACGCCCGTGCACTGTTGGGCTCTTGTCGCAAGACCGCCTGGTTGATTGCGATCGCGTCGCGAAAATGCCCGACGGCGCTGTCTGTGGCGCCCTTGGCGCTTTGAATGATCCCGAGCCATTGATAGGCGGTACTCAGATCTCTGCGAGCGACGAGGTTGTCCGGGTAAGCGGCGCTCAATCGCTCGGCGAACGAACGGAACTTCCGCCAGTTCTCGAGCGCCTGGTCCAGCTCACCCCGGCCCATATGGACGTTGGCTTGCTTGGTATAGCCGACAAACAGATCGCGGAGAGACCACAGGTCGTCGCTGGATGCGTCGACGATTCGCTCCGCAAGCGCCATAGCGCGGTCGTAGTGCTCGAGTTTTTGGTCGAGGTTGCCGGTTTGATTGCCGAGGCGTTCGTAGAGCACGGACAAGTCGCGCAGGAGGCGGCGATTTTCCGGGTGCGCGGCCACCAGGGCCGTCAGCAGTTCCAGCGCTTCGTGTTGCGCCGTGTCACGTTCGGCGGTTCGCCCGAGCGTATTGAGCGCCAGGGCTTGTTTTTGCAAGCATAACGCCAAGTCGCGCGTCACATCGAGCGCCGCCGACGACCGGGCGGCCAACGGACGCAGGAGCGTTTCGGCGCGCCCGTAGCTCGTCAGTGCGGCTTCGGGGGTTGCGAGGGTGGAGCTGTTCAGGTCACCCTGCACGTCGCCGATGATCAGGTAGCCGCGCGCCAGGTCGAGACGCAGGTCGTCGGAGTCCTGGGCTTCCTCAGTTAGTGCATCCAGGTAGCCCAGGCCTTTGGTCACGATCGCCTCACGTGCCGGAGCGGCACCGGGGAGTTGGCGGATCAGCGGATCGATATCGATCAGGAATGCATTGGCGATCTCGCGAACCTGCGTGAGCCGGTGCTCGGCGCGGTTGCGTGCTTGTTCGGCCTCGTCCCGCAGCCGGTGCTGTCGTTGGAGCGAAACCGCGAGCAGCGCGACGGACACGGTCAATACTGTCCCGATCAGCACGCTGGTGGCAATGATGCCCCGTGAGCGCTGAAGCCGTTTGCGCAACAGGTAGAGTTGGTTGTCGCGCCGCGCAGCGATCGGCTCGCCAACGAGGAAGCGCTCGACGTCGCGACCCAGTTCGCTGGCCGTTTGATACCGATCGGCCGGGGTTTTTCGCAGGGCCTTGCGCGTGATCGTCTCGAGATCCGCCGCGATCGTCTGGCCCGGCTGGGTCGATCGCATCGCATCCGGTTCGGTCTCGGCGATGTGACGAAGCACGCGAATCGCGTCCCCCGCGACCGGGTACGGGAATCCGCCGGTCAACAGCTCATAGAGCATTACGCCGAGTGCGTAGACGTCGGTTCGCACATCGATTGCGTCGCCCAGTCCGCGGGCCTGCTCGGGTGCCATGTACGCCAATGTACCGGTGATCGTCTCGTCCGCCGTCACGCGCGTGGCGTCCTGCTCGTTGAGCGCCCGCGCCAGGCCGAAGTCGAGTACTCGCGGTCGATCGTGCTCGTCGACCAGTACGTTGGCCGGCTTGAGATCGCGGTGAATGACGCCGTGGAGGTGGGCGTAGTTGACCGCATCGCAGATCAGCGCGAAAAGCCGAAGCCGCTCGGTCAGTGGCGGCTGCCTCCGTTTCAGGTGCTCGTCGAGCCGCGCGCCCCGGACCAGATCCATGACCAGAAACTGGCGGCCCGCACCTGTTTGCCCGGAGTCGAACACCTTGACGATTCCCGGATGGTCGAGCTGCGCGACCAGCTCCACCTCGCGCTCGAACCGGCGTCGGGCGCGCTCGGAGGCGTAGGGTCCTTCGCGCAAGACCTTGATCGCGACCTCGCGGCGCGTCGATTGTTGCAGCGCGCGATAGACGAGTCCCTGTCCCCCGCGGTGCAACTCCTCCCGAATTTCGTAGCCTGCGATCTCACGGTCGCCGAGCGGGGCAGCGCCGTGACGGGCGGCGTTGTCTGCTGTCGGCGGGGCTCCCGCGGCGCGCAATCTGGCGATCCATGTTTCGTGGGCCGCAAGCAGCCGCTGCGAACGATCACGGCACGCGGCGCATCGTTCCAGATGCTGCGTCAGCGGCGTTGCGTCCGCATCGGCGAGTTCTTTTGCGTGCAGGCGGCGCAGCTGCTCATCGCTGGCGCAGGCCGACGCCGTCTCACTCCGTCCCATCGAGCAGCTCTTTCATTCGTTGCGCGATCCGTTCCGTCAGGCGCCATTTGATGGTGTAGACGTTGTTCCGCGTCAATCCCGTTTTCGCGCACACCGCCTCGACCGTTTCGTTTTCGAGCACGTAAGCGACAAACGCCCGGTAGGTCGATTGGTCGGAGTCGCGCTCGACCTCGCGAAGGCAATGCCACAGATGTTCCTGCTGCCAAATTCTCTCGAAGACCTCGTCCGGTTCCGGCTCACGTTCCTGCGGTCGCTGCAGCTCGCCGCTGGCTGCCGGGCGGTCGCGCCGATCGCGCCACAGATTGCGGACGCGGTTCGTGGCGATCGTCCGTAGCCAACCCTTGAAACTACCCTTGCGCGGGTCGTAATCGAACGTCGCAATCCGTTCCGCCACCGCTGACAGGCAGTATTGCGTCACGTCGTCGGCGTCCGGATCTGCCAGGCCCTGGGCCAGCGCATAGCGATAGATCAGCGGCCGATAGATCGTATCGAACGTCTGCCAGGCCTCGGCGTCGGCATGATCGCGGATGCGCAGCAACAGGCTCGGCCGGGTGGTATCCAATCTCGTCCTCCCGACCCAGTGTACCCCATTCGGGCCGGAAGCGCGGGACCGGATAACCACCCCGTCAATACGCACCGTCGATCATCTGTCGACGGTTGTACACGCCAGCCCAACCGATCTCACAACAAAAAAACGTGGTGCGTCGGCGCGCCGGCCGATCGCGGCTCGTGCTGGCGAATCGCGTTTTCCTGTGAGATCGCCTCGGTGGCAGTGTACATCGGGTGACGCCTCCGACCGAACCTGTTGAGGCTCCCCAAGGTGTGTACTGGAGGGTGAGGAATGAAGATGGAAGCAAATCGGAGACTGGTCGGTCTGAGCGTGGCTGCGGGTATGCTCATCCCGATCGTCGGGTGTCCGCCAGTGGGTCTTGTAGGCTTCACGATTGCGTCGCAGGCGTTCGTGTTTGCACTTCAGGAGACTGGTGTGATCGACGTCCTGGCCAACGCCGCGAACCCGGCGCGCAAGGCCGGGGTGGTCAGCCTGCCGTTCGATGCTCCGCCGACTGATCAGCCGGGGAGCGCGACGCTACGGGTCGGCACGGTTCGCGCGCTGCCATTGGAAGACACGTCGAAGCCGGCGGCGCAATCACTAAACGGAAAAGCGACGATCGTGGTCCGCTGCGCTGCCGCCGACGCGACGGACCCGTGTGCGGACGGCGTCCTTGTCGGCTCCTTTGACGTCGTCATCACCGACGGAAGCGTCCGACTCGTCAATGGGGGCCTACGTGTGCCGGCGGCAGCGCTACCCTTCGTTCGTAGCGGGACGTTCACGATTTGTTTCGAAGTGACAGCCACGATCGACGTGAAGATTACCATCGACGAAATGACGTGCGACTTCGGATCGGTCGAGTCAACGGCGCCATCGTCTCCGGACCTCGTGGATGAAACCAACACGAACGACAATGGCAGTCCTACGGACAACGCTAACGGCAATGGTGCGGACAACGGCAATCAGAACGGAAGCGGCAACGGCAACGACAACGGCGGCGACGGAGGGTTCATCCCCGCGCTGATCGAGCACCGCGGTAGTGAACAGATTCTCGCGGGAGCGGAGATCGATGAGCAATTCGGGCTGGTTACCCGCGACGACTTCACAGTGGGGCCACAGGTCTTCGACACGTTCAACCGCTCCTACGCGCTCAACGGTAACGGTACGTACGTCTGGTTCCGTTTGCTCGCCCCGTTCGCGGTCGATGGTCAGGATCGTACGCAGATCTGGTGCATCAATACGGACGGCACCGGCGGCCTGCGCTCGATTGTTCCGGCCGACCGGCGCACCACCTTCGGATTGCACGTCGAGACCAATGTGGATGGCGCCGTGGCCGTCTTCAATTTCGGTGGCAGCTTTTATCGCGCTTCGCCGGGAGAACCGCTGGAGACGCTGTTCTCGTACACCGGGAACTTCGACTTCCGCAGTTTGTTCAAGGTCAACGACCCCGGCGATCGCTTCTATGTGGTCGACTCGAGATCGAGCCATCGCGGCGTGTATACCGTCGACCTGACGACGATTCCTTTCAATCCGAGCGCGCTGGTCGTCGCCGCCGATATTCCCGTGATAGCCGTAAACCCGCGAAACTTCGGCGCCGAGTTCGACGCCGCCGGCGACTTTCCGGCCTACCTCTTCGAGCCGAACTACGATGTCTCTGCAACGCCGACCGAGCGACTTCGTGACATCTTCTACTTCGGCAGCGGGCTCGTCACGAGACAAGTCGACACGATCTTCGAGGAAACGCGCGTGCTGAACGAGTCGCGACCGGACCAGTCCGTCTTCGACCTGAACATCTCCGACGACGGCCAGACGTTCGCCTACTGCCGCAATGTCGATGGCAATACCGGCATCAACCCGATTGTGCCGTGCTTCGTCGAAACGGTTGACGGAGAAGTGACACAAGTGGGCGACGGTCGCACGCAACCGGGCAACTTCAAGATGTCTGACAATGGGGCGCGCGTCTTTTACACGACCGACCGCTGTTGCGAGGGCAAGACGCCGATCTTGCAGGACGTGGGGACCGAGAATCGCGTGGCGGCGGGAACGCCGATCTTCGCTCCGAACTGGTCGCGACACGTGCAGATCGACGACGTCGGGCGCACGCTGGTCACCCACTGTGCAGCAGGCGGGTCCAACGGTGGGCTGTACGTGCTGCACGACGGCAACTCGATCCGTAGCGGCTTTCCGCGGATCGACGGGATCTCGTACCGGTACGAGGACGACTGTCGGCTGACGGTGCGCGTGCGGGCGTCATCGGCCCGGGGAGTCCGCGAGGTGCGCATCTATCCGTACTTCGACGGCGTCAATCCGACCCAGGCCGTTCCGGGACCCGAGAATCCGTTCTTCTCCGACCGAATCCGCAACGGCGGTGCCGAGATGCAGCCCGTTGCAGATACCGCGAACGTCTGGGAATGGGACTTCCCGCTCACCAACAGCGAGGGCGCATGCGTCCAGCAGCTGATCACGGTCGACTATCGGTTGCGGATCGTCGTCGTGGACGCGAATGACACGCTGACCGTTTTCGAGGAGTTCTCGCCGGCGCGATAGCGCTATTCGTGTGGTTGGGGCTGCCGCGTCACGCGTGTACGCGGGGCCCCGCCGGCACACGAGTGCGGGCCGGTGAAGCCGCGCGCAAGTGCCGCGACGTCCGCAAGATCCACGTCGCCATCATTGTCCAGGTCCGCGTCGACTCCAGCCACGCAACTTGCCGGTGCCGGCATGCCCACGCCACCGATGCACCGCGCGAGCGCAGCGAGATCGGCCGCATCGACATCGCCGTCGGGCTCGAAGTCGGCGTGGCGGACGAACTCATAGGCGCCGAGATCAACGATGGCAGGGTAGGTCGGAGGCAGCGCGAGTCCCACGTTCTTTGCGAGCGCATCGTCGACGAATCGCACCGAACGGGCGTGATCGTGCGGCAGTCGTTCCGAACGATCGCCGTCGCGATCGGCATCATCGATATCGGGTGGAACCGCGGCGTTGTCCCCGGCGTCGATGGCCGGCGAACGCGCGGTCAGTCGCAGGTCGTCGTCAGCGGTGCCGCCGATACCATCCGCACCCAGCGGGTCGGCGAACTGTGGATTGGCCAATATGTCACCTCGGCCGGTAGCGATCGCTTGCGGGTGGCCGCCGTGCCACAGATTGTGGTGGAAGCTCAATCCGGTCGGATCGCCGGTGATCGCGGTCAATGTGGCGCCCGGCAGTTGGCAAAAGATGTTGCCCGTTAGCGTCGTGCTCGAATGACGGTCGCTGTCGATCAGGAGCATTGTCTGCGTTGTGCCGAAGACGGTGTTGTGGACAAAGGCGGTGTTATGCAGTCCACCGCCGCGCTGGTAGTTTCCGTAGTAGAGCGCGTTGCGGACCCCGGAGATGACGTTATTGACGATCGTGTTGCCCGCTGCCGGATTGGCAGCGGTGCCATAATCTTCGTTCGCGATTTGGACGCCGGTCGCGGGCTGACCGAATCGGAAGAACGCCTGATTGGCGGTTGCGTGAATCCGGTTGCCTTCGACGAGGCAGTCGGTGGCGTTGTCGAGGTAGATGTTGACGCTGAAGTTGTCGAACACGACGTTGCCGGTCGCGACACAGTGATCGGAAAGGTAGAAGCCGATCCCCTCGCCGAAGTTCTCGAAGACGCGATTGTCGCGATACATAACTCGACTGGCAAAAGACGCACCACAGGCGATCGGCCACGCCGTACGCGGTAACGAGGCGTTGACGCGCGCGTTGTCGTAAAAAACGTTACTTTCGACGAGCACGTCGCGGACCGGATCGGTGCGTTGGTTGTAGCCGACGAACACGGCGCTTCGTTGACAGCCGTGGATCACGCAGCGGCGTACGACGACATCGTGAATGAGACTGCCGGGCCCCCAGATGCTCACGCCGATACGCGTGGCGTTCCGTAGCTCGAGGCCCGCGACCACGATGTGGCTGCGGCCGACGACGAGCAGGGATTTGTCCGGGGGAAGCGCCAGGCCGTCGATTACCGGACGTTCTCCGGGAAAGGCTGCGAGGGTGATGGGGGCGTCGCGGTTGCCGGCGTGGCCCATCCAAAGGGAGTCGGTCGGCGTGTACACACCTTCACGCAGCATCACGGTGTCGCCGGGGCTGGTGGCGCGGCTGAGCGCATGACGGATGGTCGCGAACGGCTCGACGAGGCTACCATTGTTGCCCAGGTCACGGCCGGTCGGAGCGACGTAATAGTCCCGCGCCTCCGACCGCAGCACGGTGCACGCAAGGAGCAGGGTAACGACGCAGACCGCCCAAATACCGGACTTGTCGGATCGGAAACCGGCCATCAGGGCCATTGTATCGCGGATCGACGCGTTTTCCGCGGGAAACGCCTGGTTCGTACCGGCATCCGGCCGCAATTCGGGTTGGGGCGCTGCGGCTTGCAATGCGGGCGGGATGCGCTATACTGCGCGGCTCGGAATCCTGGATGCGACAAGGAGCTGGCCCGTGTACGCGGTGATTGAAGACGGCGGAAAACAGTACAAGGTGAGCGAAGGCGACCTCCTGCTGATCGAGTTGCGCGAGCTCTCGGAGGGCCAGTCGGACATCACGTTCGACAGCGTCCTGATGGTCGGCGAAGGTGAGAGTGCCAAGATCGGCACCCCCTGGCTGGACGGGGCGTCGGTTGCGGCCAAGATCGTCGAGGAGATCAAGATGCCCAAGATCGACGGTATCAAGTTCCGTCGACGCAAGGGCAATCTGACCCGCTGGGGGCACCGTCAGCGGATGCTCAAGGTCCAGATCGGCGCCATCAAGAGCTGATCGGGCATTCGTTTGTGGTACGGGCTGCACAGCGCCCGGATATGAGATTGATCGAGCCGGCGCGATTGCGTACGGCTCGTTTTCTTTGTTGGGGATCACGATGATCGTTGCGATCGTGTCAGACCTGATCTTTCAATCGCGGATTGAAGCGGTCGCGCGGCAGTCCGGCGCGGAGATCGCGATCTACCGGCATGTCGATCGGGTCCTCGAAGCGTTGCCCGGAGCCGGGTTGCTGATGGTCGACATGAACATCGAGTCCGCCGACCCATTGGCACTGGTCGAGACGGCGCGCACGCAGCATCCTGAATTGCGAATCATCGCGTTTCTCGCGCACGTGCAGAAGGAGCTCGCGGAGCGTGCCGCGCTGGCTGGTGCAGACGAAGTGCTGGCACGTTCGACATTCGTGGAGCGTCTCCCCGAGATCGTCAGTGTTACGCGCTAGCGGGTGGTAACTTTCTTCTCGCAACGTCTCAAGCGTCGTCAACGCGAATAACTGCACCTTGGGTCAGCTGATTGGATGGGGCGGCGGCTCGTCGCGAAGCACGGCGAGAATATTGTTGGCGACCATTTCCGACATGCGCTGACGCGTAGCGACCGTGCCGCTGCCGAGGTGCGGAAGCAGCACGACGTTCGGCAGCTCGGTCAGGCCCGGCGTCAGTTGCGGCTCATGCTCGTAGACGTCCAGGCCCGCGCGAAGGCGATCGGATTGCAGCGCTGCCAGTAGTGCTCGCTCGTCGATGATCGGGCCTCGCGCCGTGTTGATCAGCAGCGCCCCCGGCTTCATCCGGGCGAGTCGGGCCGCGTCGATCAGATGGCGGTTTTCCGGCCGGTAGGGGACGTGCAGCGAGACGATATCGGCCGCCTCGATCAGCTCGTCCAGCGGTACTCGCTGCGCACGTTGTTCCTGCTCCAACTCCGGATTCGCGCGCGGGTGCGTGTAGAGGATGTGCATCCCGAAGCCAAGCGCCCGACGGGCGGTCGCGGTGCCGATGCGCCCGGCGCCGACAATGCCCAGCGTAGCGCCATGCAGCTCGACGCCCAGCAACTCGGTCGGGTACCAGCCTTGCCAGCGTCCTTCGCGCACCTTGCGATCGCCTTCGATGACACGCCGAGCGGTGGCCATGATCAGCGCCCACGCGATGTCCGCGGTCGCTTCCGTCAGCACGCCGGGGGTGTTTGTCGCTCGCACGGAGCGCCGTGAGCACGCAGCGAGGTCGATATTGTCATAACCCACCGCAAAATTCGCCACGACCCGCAGCGTGTCGCCGGCCGCCGACAGAAACGGATCATCGACGCGATCCGACATCATCGTGACGACACCCGCGGCACCCTCGATGCGCGCCAGCACTTCTTCCCGCGGCGGCGCCACATCCGTCTGCAAGTGATCGACGACACAACCGGCACCCACGAGCAATTGTTCGCAAGGCTCCGGCACACGACGAGTGATGATGATTCGATTCGGCATGACAGGCCGATCATAGCACGGAGACGCGCAGATTGCCGCCGACGCGCCGACCGCTGCGCCAGTTGCAGATAGCGCCGCCGCCCGGATCGTGGCTGCCGGCGAGTTCGCGCGGCGAACGCCCGCTACAATCGAAGTAGAGCCTTGGTGCGCGGTCTTGGGGGGAAGGGGACGACGATGAAACGCGGAACACTCAACTTCTTCGTGGATGCGGTCACGTTGCTGGTCGCAGTTGCGCTCGCGGCCACGGGCCTGCTGGAACGCTACGTCCTGCCGCCGGGCAGTGGTCGACACCGGGCAACGCTCGGGCTTACGCGTCACGAGTGGGGTGATCTCCACTTCTGGCTCGCGGTTGCTGCGATCGGGCTCGTGTTCGTGCATTTGGCGCTACACTGGCGCTGGGTTTTCGGCATGTGCCGAACGTTGCTCGTCGGCGCGGGTCGGCGAAAGAAGCCGGGTGGTTTGGTGGCAAGTCTGATGGTCGTCGGCGTGCCGGTTGCGTTGGTGGTTCTGGTCGGCGGGTTCTTGTGGATTGCGGCTGCGAATGTAACAGAGACCACACCCGCAGGCCGCGGCCGTGCGGCGTTGGTGCGTCATGATACCGTCGGCGACGAACGCGTCTGCGCCGGGAACACCGATCCGGCAAGTGCGCGATGCAGGGATCGTCGCAACAAAGATCAGCAATCGTTGGCGAAGAATTGCGGCAACTGCCCGTCGCGCACGTCGTGCGGCCCGAAGGCTCATGGCACTGATCGCGCAAGTGACGGCTAAGCGCGCTCAGCTATCCGTAGGACTGGTCCCCCAGAGCAGCTTTCGGCGCAAGGCCTCCCATTCGGAGGCCAGCGGATTGTGAACCAGCAGGAAGTCGGCCGGGTAACGCCGAATCTGGACCGTGTCGTCGGCGTGAAGCGGGCGGACAGTTCGGCCGTCGATCACGACGTTCGTACCTTCGTTCGACTCTTCGACGCGAATCTCGATCGTGCGGGATGCGTCGATCACCAGTGGACGGAAGGTCAGCGCGTGCGGGCAGATCGGCGTGAGGATCGTCGAGGCCGCGATGGGCTCGACGATCGGCCCGCCCGCCGAGAGGTTGTGCGCGGTCGAGCCGGTCGGGGTCGCGACGATCAGGCCGTCGCCGCGGAACCGTGTGACTTCATTGTCGTCGGCCCGGACGCACAGGCGAATAATGCGGAAAGGCGGACCCGCGACGACCACGCAATCGTTGACCGCGGGCCGCTTGAAGGCGACGTCGCCGTTCTCGACGAAGACCTCGAGCATGACCCGTCGGGTGATCGGAAGCGCGCCGGCGAACAGCTCCTTCACGTTGCGTTCGAACTGCTCGATCGTGAACTCGGCCAGGAACCCGAGCTTGCCCAGGTTGATGCCGAGGACGGGCAGCTGGTGCTCGGCCAACTCCGAGACCGCGCCAATCAGCGTACCGTCGCCACCCAGCACGACGAGCAGGTCCGGCTCGTGCTCGAGGACCCGTCGGCACTGGCTGGTGATCTCGGCGTAGACGACTTCGGCCAGCGGCTCGACGCAGGCGCGCGCCCGAGCCAGCGCGTCGGCGGACGCGGGTTTGTCGGGTGAGCCGATGAAGGCGATGCGTTGCGGAGCGCGAAAGGTCATTCTGCTCACGACTCAGGTTGCGCAAATCCCCGCCGAACGGTCTCGCTGACCGCGTAGCGGGCATCCCGTACGGGCGCGATTGTAACCGCACCGCGACGGCGCGGCAGCGGGTTCGCTCCAGTTTGCGAAATGTCGGCTTCCGGCGGACAATATGCCATGCACCAGATGAAATCCAAGCCGGATCCAATGAACGTGCCGACTCCGTTGACGTATCAGTTGCTCGCCATCGACCTCGACGGGACGCTGCTCGATAGTGAGGGCAGTGTTCCCGGCCAGAATCGGGAGGCGTTGCATCGAGCGCATGAGGCCGGGGTGCGCGTCGTGTTGTGTACAGGCCGCGCGCTGGCGGAAACGCGTCCCGTGCTGGATCAGATCGGGCTCGATCTCGACGCGGTCGTGACCTCGTCCGGTGCCGTCGTGTCCGACGCGGCTTCGGGTCGCACGCTGCACCGTTCGGAGATGTCGACTGCCCTGGCGCGCGAGCTACACGATTGGCTTGCGGGTCGTGGACACACGCTGATTTGGATGACCGATCCGGATGCGCACGGGCATGACGGCTATGCGCTGGTCGCGAGCAACTGCCATCCGTCTGTCGCGAATTGGGTGGAGCACTCGCCGTGTCGGGTCTCGCTTGTGGACGTGATCCCGTCGGAAGCGCCGGCGCCGTTGCGGCTGGCGGTGCTGAACGAGGTGCGGGTGATCGAGTCGATCACGGCGGAACTCGATGTTTCCTTCGAGGCGCGGATCTCGTACAACGTGCTGCGCTCACCGCGCTATGATGTCATGCTGGTCGAGATCTTCGGTCCCGGCATCAGCAAATGGACCGGCGTTTCCTGGCTCTGCGAACGCTGGGGGATTGAACCGCAGCGCACGGCCGCGGTCGGGGACGACATGAACGATATCGTGCTGATCCGCGAAGCCGGCCTTGGCGTGGCGATGGCCAACGCGCGACCGGAAGTGCACGCGGTCGCGGATGAAACGACCGCTTCGAATGATGAGGCAGGCGTCGCGAATCTGGTCGATCGATTGGTGCCCGGCGCGGAGCGGTCGTAGTGGCTCCGTACGCGTTCGTGGAAGTAGCGCTGATCTTGTTGTTCGGCGTCGGCGGCTCCCTGGTGCTTGGGGTGGTCGGAGGGTGGTGGGCGATCTTGACGGCTGTGCCGACCCTCTTTCTCTTATGGTTCTACCGCGACCCGCCGCGACGAATCCCCAATGAAGCGGGCCTGGTCGTGGCGCCGGCAGATGGTCGGATCGTCACGATCGAACGCGACCTGCCGAGCGTCACTGGCGACGGAGCGCGCGAGCTGCGGATCATGATCTTCCTTAGCGTGTTCAACGTCCATGTGAACCGCGCGCCATGTGCCGGAACGGTTGCGACAATCGAGTATTCGCCCGGGCGGTTTCTCAACGCGCTGCGGCCGGAATCGGACACGGAGAACGAGAACAACGTGGTGGTGCTGACGCCGACGGAGGCGCTGCCCGGACCGTTTCGCGTTCGTCAGATTGCGGGACTGCTTGCGCGACGGATCGTCTGTCGTCTGGCGGTCGGTCAGCAGGTCGCGCGCGGCGAGCGCTTTGGTATGATCAAGCTGGGATCGCGTACGGAGTTGCGGGTCCCGGACGACCCGCGCTGGCAGGTCGTTGCGCGTACCGGGCAGCGGGTCCGGGGTGGGAGCACGGTGCTCTTGCGATGGCAGGGCGACGGAACATGACGATGGAACGACATGCGGACGACCGCGGCGCCGCGGGGCGCTTGATCGGTATCGCACTGTTGCCGAGTGCGGCGACGCTCGGCAATCTGTTATGCGGTTTCTTCGCAATCCTGTGCGGGACGCTTGCGATTCGCGATGCGACAACCGGGGGTGGGTCGGTGCTGGTGCTATCGCGCGATTGGGTGCTGAGTCCGATCGCGATGGGCGGCTACTTGCTCGTGTTTGCCATGATCTTCGACGCGCTCGACGGTCGCTTGGCCCGCTTGACGCGTCGTACGAGCGAGTTCGGCTCGCAGTTGGACTCGATCGCGGACATCGTCAGTTTCGGCGTGGCACCCGCCTTCCTCGTGCTGGCCGTATTGTTGCGTCCCGTTGGCGAAACGCCGGTCTGCGGGGCGCTATTGTGGCGCTGTGGTGTGGTGAGTGCCGTGCTGTTCGTCTCCTGTGCCGCGATTCGGCTGGCGCGGTTCAATGCCGAGAACACGCGCGACGAGTCGGGTCAGAAGCGGTTCAGCGGGCTCCCGACACCGGGTGGCGCCGCCGGCATCGTTGCACTGATCCTGTTGAACGAGAACCTGCTATTCAATTCGGAGTTGCGCGCTGAGATCGCGGCCGCGCGCTGGCCGTGGGTGACACTGGTCGGGGCAACGGCCGGACTGGGGCTCCTGATGGTCAGTCGTGTCGACTACGTCCACGTCTTCAACGTGTACGTCCGTCGCAAACAGCCGATCTCGCACCTCGTCGGATTGCTGATCTGTGTCGCGATCGCGGTCTGGTGGTTTACGTTCCTGCTCGTGCTGTTGGCTTATGCCTACGTGCTGAGTGGTATTCTGATCAGTGTGCTCCGGCGCTGGCGTCGGTATCGACCGATCGCGCGGGTGGCGAGTAACCGTGCGCAACGGCCCGTCGCGCATTCGTCGGAGTCGCGTCCATGAGCGCGCTCCGGGACAGGACGCGTCGGCTTGAAGCGGCGCTGCAGGATTTCGAGTCGGTGGTCGTGGCATTCTCCGGCGGCGTTGATAGCGCGCTGCTTGCTGTGCTGGCCGTGCGAACGCTGGGCGCGGACAAGGTCCTGGCGGTCACCGCTCGCAGTCCCAGCGTCGCGACACGCGAGCTCGACGATGCACGCGCGGTCGCGGCGGCGCATGAGGTTCCACACCTGGTGGTCGACACGACCGAGTTCGACGATCCGCGCTACGTCGCAAATCCGACGAACCGCTGCTACTACTGCAAGAGCGTCCTGTATCGGCGTCTGGCGGATCTGGCGCGGCAGCGTGCGTTGCGGAATGTCCTGAGCGGGACCAACGCCGACGATTTGCACGACTATCGGCCGGGGTTGCAGGCGGGTACCGAGTTCGGCGTTCGGACGCCGCTTGCTGATGCAGGGTTCACCAAGGCCGACGTTCGCTTGCTGGCGCGCGAGCTTGGCGTTTCGATCGCCGACAAGCCGGCGTCGCCGTGCCTTTCGTCGCGCGTACCGTACCACGAAGCGGTCACGCCGACGAAGACCGCGCAAATCGAACGGGCTGAGCAGTTTTTGCGCGACCGGGGTTTTCCCGTCTGTCGCGTGCGACACCATGGCGACCTGGCGCGGATCGAGGTGCCGACGGAGGCGCTCGAGCGGTTGCTGGAGCCGGCGCAGCGCTCGTCAGTGGACGAAGCACTACGCGCCATCGGTTTCCGACACGTGACGATCGACCTGCGCGGCTTTCGTTCGGGGAGCCTGAACGAGGTCGTGCTGGGCGCCGGGTTTCGCGCGCATCGTTGACCATTTCTGTTGCACAACCACCGGCCTGAACCGCTCAAGAACGCGCCCGGCGCGTCCCGATCAACACAATACGTTACGTTCATCTCGAATCGGCTTGAAGGAGACGCAAATGGGTGCGACCGGAACGCTGTATGCGCGACTCGGCGGCTACGATGCGATCGCGGCGGTCGCTAACGACCTGCTTCCTCGGCTGATGGCCGACGAGCAGCTCGGTCGTTTCTGGCAACACCGCGGAACGGACGGGCTTCGTCGTGAAAAACAACTGCTGATCGACTATCTGTGCGCCTCGGCCGGGGGGCCGATGGTCTACACCGGTCGCGACATGAAGGTCTCGCACGTGGGGATGGGCATTTCGGAGACCGACTGGGACCGATTCCTGGCGCACTTGCAAGCCACCCTGGACGCGTTCCGGGTTCCCGACGTCGAGCGTGAGCAGGTGCTCGCGTTCGTCGACAGCAC
>JANQNU010000075.1 GCA_028279405.1 Phycisphaerae bacterium | reverse complement strand
CGAATCAAACCGGCGACGCTCGGATAGAAGAATGGGGCCCGGCGGCAGGCACCACTTGACAGAAAACGGACGCTCATAGAAGGGTGGGGGACGTGTTTCACACAGCAAGTCTTGGTGCCCCTGCGAGCCCCGAGCGCGAGCGAGGGGATCAATATGCGTTCCAGCGCAAGCGAGGTGCCCCACCCCATCCTGGGGTGGGGGACTGACGATTGGCGAGCATGCGCTCTATGCAAAGCATGCGTCGCCGCACACCCGTCCGGTAAGCGACACCCAAACAGCCGGGGTGGGGCGGGCGTCTCGCCCGCCGCTACAGGGACATTAGGAACTGAATCAGATCGCTCTTCTGTTCGTCATTCAGTTGCAGATCGAAGTGCCCATCGTAGTGATCGACAACATCCGCCAGCGTATCGAACCGCCCGTCGTGATAGAACCCGCCCTTGGTATGCGTCCAGAGTCCTTTGAGCGGCGCAGTCCGATACCGCCCGGTCGGTGATCGACTGGCCTGGAAGTCGTCGATCCCGATCTCCGCCGCGGTGTGCAGGTTCAGACCCGGCTCGGTGTACAGCGGCGGTACGTGGCACTTCGCACACCGTGCCGACGAGTTGAAGAGTTGCGCGCCGCGCGCCGCCGCATCGGCGTCAAACGAATCAGCCGGCGGCTCCGGAGCACGCAGCGCCATCTGGTAGAGGTGCAATGTTGCCAGGGCCGGCGTCAGGCGGTCATTCGCCCTGCGCAGGTTTCCGAAACCGTTCGCAGCCGCCACCGGAAACGCGTCGGCGTCGTTCAGCCGATCGTCGATCAACGTGCCGCGACCGCCCATCTCAAGGTTCCCGACAAACGCGTTCCAGTACGGCACCGAGCCCCAGCCGGTCCAGGTTGCGAGGTTCACGCCCGCGAGTCCGAAGGCCGGAGGGATCAGCACCGCCGCCGATCCACCATCCGGGTGAAACGCCTGCCCATCGATCAACAGGCTGGCATCGAACTTCCCGGGTCCCCAGCTGTTCAATACTGTCCGAACGGTATCTGCGTCCACGCCGAGCAGTTCGACGAAGATGTCGACATCGGGTACGGAGGCCATGATCGCCCCGACATTGAGGTCGCGATTGGCCCAACCGTCCAGGCGCTGTCCGATCCCTGTCGCAAATGAATTGTCGACGATCGAATGGCAAAGTGCGCAATTGATCCCCACCGACATCAGTCGATCCTCGTCGTCGAAGATACCTTTGACGCCGACGACGGCATCGAGCCGCAGCAGATCGAGCGTGGTCGCCGCCGACTCCAGATCGACCTCCCCCGCCGCCAACGCCGTCCGCACCGCCTCCGGCAACGCGTCGACGTCCACCTTGAGCCCCAGCGCCAACGCCGCCGCCGGACTGACACCCGCACCGACGCCGCCATTTTCCTCCCCGGCGAGTGTCCGGTGCAGTCCCAGGGTATCGCCCCAAAACACTTCGGAACCGAAGGTCGCATGCCGAAAGGCCGACCGGCCTTCGTCGACCATCTTGGCCACGTCGGCCATGAACGGATCCTCGACAGGATTCGATGTACTCGGTGGCGACGGCACCGGAATGCAGGAAATCGCAACGAGTGACAGCACCATTGAAACGGCGCCTAGGGCCGCAAGCAGAAAACGTGTCGACGCACTTCGCCTCATGACGTTGATCCTCCGGTAAAGCCGATTGAAGAATGGAAAAGACCGACGCTCGATCGGTGGTCAGTTGCGTTCGGGCGCTGGCGAATCGTCCGCATTGGAGCCCGCAGTTCGGGAACGATCTCGCTCCAGCGCTGCGAGCACGGCACGCACCACCTGATCGCAACGCCTGCCGCCGAACTGATAGAGTCGGCGCAACTCGACGCCGATCTCTTCGTCGATCAGCACGCTGAGGGCCGCACGAGCGCGATGTAGCCGAACCTTCACGTTCGCCCTCGATATACCGAGGCACTCGGACACCGCGGACGTCGGCATCTCTTCAACATCGCGCAACGTGAAGACGAGCCTCAAGCTGGTTGGCAACCGTTCGATCGAGCGTGCAAGAATGTCGCGCAGTTCGCGTGAATCTGTCGCATCGGACGGCCGAGCGACGTCCACGGCGCGATCGTCTGCGTGCATGCTCAGCTCCGAATCAAGGTCGCTCCACCGACGTGCGCGTCGTTGACGCCGACGACCATACGCGGCATGAACGGCGATCCGCGCAAGCCACGTCGAGAATCGGGCGCGACCCTCGAAACCATCGAGACCGCGGAAGGCTGCGAGATACGCTTCTTGCATCACGTCTTCCGCCTCGCCATCGTCGGCGACGATCGATCGGACCAGCCGGAAGAGACGTTGGTTGTTCCGCCGCATGAGCACCTCGAACAGCTCCATCTCGCCACCACGAACGCGGTCGACGATCTGCTCGTCCGAGCAGCCCGAAACCTGCTCGCACGGAGGAAGGGCTTGCGGCTGCGGATTGCTGTATCGCAACGAAGACACTCCTGCCCACCTCGAACCCCTCTGGCGGTACCTGCCCGCCAGGCCCTTGGATCTTTCCGAACGTCGCCGGATACCCATACGGAGTCGACATGGAGCGATTGGTTACATCCACGACAAAAAAATCCGGAGCACCCGACCGCCATCGGCAGACCGCCGCTCCGTGGTCCTCGCCGAACCCGTTCCGAATAGGGACCCGGTTGGCCACCGGAAACCAAAATCGTCCGAGTTCGCCGGCCCCTGCGACCCGCGAATCATGCTAGACTCCAGCATCCATGGCTCCTGGCCGATAGGTGACCGGAATGCCGATTGAGCGCGTCTTCACCCAAGCAACCCCCGACGAAGAACAGTACTTCAATGCGCTGCGTCCCCGGCGACTCGACGAGTGCATCGGGCAGCACGCGGCGCGCGAGCAGCTGCGCATCGCACTCGATGCTGCCGAAAAACGCGGCGAGCCGATGGACCACGTTCTGCTCGACGGTCCGCCCGGCCTCGGAAAGACGACGCTCGCACACATCATCGCTGCCGAATACGGCTCGCAGATCCGCGTGACCAGCGGCCCTGCGATCACGCGCCAAGGCGATCTGATGAGCATCCTCACGCAACTCAACACCGGGGACGTGCTTTTTATCGACGAGATTCACCGGCTCAACAAGGTCGTCGAGGAGTTCTTGTACCCGGCGCTCGAGGACTTCCGGGTCGACTACACGACCGACAGCGGCATCGGCGGTCGCACGATCAACTTCCCGCTCAAACGGTTCACACTGGTCGGCGCAACCACGCGGGCCGGCATGCTCTCAGGAGCGCTGCGCGACCGCTTCGGATTGATCCTGCATTTGAAGTACTACGAGTTGGATGAGCTGGCGCAGATCCTCGCGCGAAGTGCCCGGCTGCTTCAAATCCCGAGCGATGACGGCGGAATTCGACAGCTGGCGGCCCGGTCGCGGGGAACCCCACGCATTGCCAATCGACTGCTGCGCCGCGTGCGCGACTATGCCGACGTTCGTGGCGACGGCGCAATGACGCCCGCGATCGTCGACGCAACGATGGAAATGATGCAGGTCGACGCCTTAGGCCTGGACGCGCTCGATCGCGGATACATGACCACGTTGTTGCAACACTACGATGGCGGCCCGGCGGGAATCGAGGCGATCGCGGCCAGTATGGGCCACGAACGCGATACGCTCGAAGACGTGGTCGAACCTTACCTGCTGCAAATCGGATTCGTGGTTCGCACGCCTCGCGGACGCATGCTCCGGCCGCGCGCCTTCGAACACCTCGGCGTCGCCGATACCGGCCGGTCTCGTGACCCGACGCTCTTCGACGCCTAGCCGGGAGGGAGCCGTAATGTCACAAAAAAGCACCGATAGTGAGTTGATCCGCTCAATCGTGCAGCAGATTAATGCGCATTGGTCCGAGCGGCGCTACAACGAGATCGGAGCGATGATCGCGGAGAATGCCGTCATCGCGCCGCCGGAATCCGACCAACGCGTCCGCGGCCGTGAGGCCTACGTCCAGTCGTACCGAGACTACGACACGGCGGTCACGACGCAGGAGTTTCACCCGGACGAGCCGCAAATCGATGTCGTCGGCGATGTTGCAGTGGCGATCTGCCCATTCCGTGTCGTGTATGAGCTGCAAGGCACGACGCACCGCGAGCAGGGGTACGACCTGCTCGTCCTCGCGCGGAATAGCGGGGAATGGCGCGTCGTCTGGCGCACGATGGAAACGAAGCCATCCGCAACCAGCAACTGATCGATGCTGGTAGGGTGCATTCCCTTCAAGGAACGCACCCTACACCTTGAAGTGCCTGATCTCTAGTACTGATGCGTACTCTCGGTCTCCTCGACGGGCGAGTCGAGTTGGTCGGCGGTCATGCGCACGCCGAAGCGAACGTCCTGCACCGAATCGGCCTTGAGCGTCACGCGATACTTGGCGGTAGCCTTGGGTGCGAGCGACGCCAACGGCGCAAACGTGACAACCTTGCCGCTGGTTGAAGCGTCGGTGGGACCGTCGGCGGAAATGTAGGACTGCTCGCCGGGAATCTGGCAGCGAATCACGATGCTGGTACCAGCGGCCGAACCCTGATTCAGAACGGTGATCTCGTAGGTGACGTTCCCGCCGACTTCGATCGGGTCGCTGAGATCGACGACCTCGAGCAGCAGCGCCGGAATACCGCGAACTTCGAGTACCGCCCGTGCGTCAGCGTTCGCGCAATAGGCCTCGGCACGTGCCGTGTTTTCCATCCTGCCGATCTGGAAGGTGTTGAGCTTGACGGTAACGGACCGCGACTGCCCGGCCGGCAACTCGCCAAGACGCCAGGTGACGCGCCCGTTGGCATACTTCCCACCATCGCTTGCGGCCAGGAACGTCAGCCCGCCGGGAACCGTATCGGTAACGACAAGGTTGCGCGCCACCGCGTCGCCGGTATTGCGCACGGTCAGCGTGAATTCCGCAGGCCGACCGAGATAGCGCACGTCCGGGCCCTGCTTCGAAAGCTGCAACGCCGGCTTGACCACCCGCGTGGTCGCCGTTGCCTCAGCGCTAAGCCCGCCGGCCTCGGTAGCGCTGGCGGTGTTGGTGAAGTTGCCGGTGCGCGCCGCGCGCACAGTCGCCGTAAACTCTCGCGACTGTCCGGCGAACAGATTGCCGGCCTCGAACGTAAGCTCCGTCTGACCACCGGTCGTGGTCCAGCCGTCCGGCAGCGTATCGGTAACCTGGACCTTTTCCGCGACGCCGGTGCCGGTGTTGGTCACGACAATCCGCAACGGAATTGGATCGCATTGCATAACCTCCGGCGGTGCCTCCTTCGTAAGCTGTAGCGCCGGCTGCACGATCTTCGTCGCGCCGCAATACTCGGTCGTCAGCCGAACCGTCGCGCAGCCTTCGATCGCCCCCGACGATCCCGCCTTTCCGCGAATGGTCACATCATGCACGCCGCGCCGATCGATCCGCGCGATCTGCCAGACGGCCTCCCCACCGTTCCGGCTCGACGGCTCCGGCGACATGCCCTCCGCCGTAAAGTTGCCAGGCAGACGCTCCGTCAACTCGATACCCGTCAACGGAGAATCGGTCAGATTGGTCAACCGGATCCGATACTCCATCGCAGAACCCGCGCGAACATCGACCGGAGCGATCCGCTCGATCATCAGGATGCTCGTACGTGTGTCGCCGGTCGGATACGCCTGTCGCGCGGTCATCGAAGACTGCCCGAATGCGCTGGCGCTCAGCGTGCCGACCAGCAGCAGAAGCGCCCCCTTGCAATGCATCACTTTCATTTCTTTCGACTCCTTCGAAATCTGGCGTTGTGCGAAAAAAAGAGCCGGCCGGTCGAGGTGACCAGCCGGCTGTTAGTCAATGACCTGTCACGTGCATCCGGGTTAGTAGATGCGCGTGCTTTCCGTTTCCTCGATCGCGCCTTGCGCCTCGGTCTCGTCGCTGACCATGCTGACGCGGATTCGGCTGTCGCCTTCCGACACGCAGCGGGCGGTCAAGCGGAACGTGGCCTTGGCACCCGGTGCCAGCGACGGCAACGGAGCGAAGTTGACCTTGGTACCTTCCGCGGTCGCCTGCGTGATACCGTCGCTGGAGACGTACTCCTGCTGGGACGGAATCACGGCGCTGACGCGGATGTTGTTACCCACGGCCGAACCCTGGTTGGTGACCGTGATCTCGTAGGTGACGTTGCCGCCAACCTCGATCGGATCCTGCAGGTCGATCACCTCGAGCAGGATCGCCGGGATACCCTTGATCTCCATTACGTGCTCGGCCTCGCCGTCCGCACAGACCGCTCGGGCCGTCGCGCGGTTCCGGACGCTGCCAGCGGAGTTCGCCGTCACATCGACGGTCACCGTACGGGACTCACCCGGCTGAAGCGTACCGAGGTTCCAGACGACGTTGCCGCCGCTGCGATTACCGCCGTCGCTCGCCGAGACGAAGCTGACACCGCTCGGGATCTCATCCGTAAGGACCGTATCCCGTGCAGCTGCATCACCCGAGTTGGTGACGGTCAGCTCGTACGTCGCCGGACGGCCGATGTATCGCACAGACGGACCGGTCTTCGACAGCTGCAACGTCGCCTGCTTCACGACCGTGGTGCAATCGGCTTCCGCCGTCAAACCGCCGTCACCAGTGGCGCGTGCACGATTGACGAACGTACCGGTGCGCTCGGCGCGAACCGTGATGCGACCTTCGCGGGCCTCACCCGGTCCAAGCGTCGGGACTTCGAAGACCAGCGAGCTGTTGCCGTTCTCGGCCACGAGGCCCGGAGCAAGCTCGTCGACGATCCGAATGTTCGTCGCCGTGCCGTCACCCGTGTTGCGAACGCGAATCACGTACGGAATCGACTCGCAAAGCATGACCTCCGGCGGGCAATCCTTCTCGAGCACCAGCGCCGGCGCCGAGATCCGCGTTTGAGCACAATCACGATCCGAAAGACCCTGATCCGCACGAACCTCAGCACAGTTGTCGAACGTACCCGTCCGCGTGCCGCTAACCGTGACCGAGATCGTCGTGCTGGCGCCACCGGCCAGGCTGCCGAGCGACCAGCTCAGGGCCGGACCGCCGGAGTTCGACTGCGGCGAGCTCGAGACGTAGCTGATGCCGTCCGGCAGATTGTCGCTGACCGTCACGTTCGTGGCGGTGACCTGCGACGGATTGCTGACGACGATCGTGTAGTTGAATTCCTCGCCAACGAGCGCCGTGGCCGGAGCATCCTTGGTGATATCGATCTTCGGACCAACCCAGGTCTTGCTGGTGTAGCCCTCGGCAATGTTGACGGCCGGCTTGCAGCACTGGATGTCCGCCGGTCGCACGATGCTGATGGCAACGTTGTTCGTGCCCTCAGCCGGCTGGGCCTGCTGCAGCGTGACACGGGCATCGCCATTCGAATCGGTCGTCACCGTGGTAGTCTGACCCGCACCGGCGAACGAGCCCGCCGGGCCATCCTGGATCGTGTACGTCACCTGATAGCCCTCGAGCGGCGTACCATCCGAGTGCTTGAAGACGCGCGTCACGAAGTCATGCGTGGTGCCGGTCGGATTGGTGGCAGGCATCGGCCATTCCCACGCCACATCGTACCAGTGCTTGGTGGCGAAGACCTTATGCTTGTTCCAGTCATAGATACCGGGCGCGTAGACCGTCATGTGCGTGTCGCCCTCGATCGGGCTGGTAATCACGCACCAGGTCTGACCCTTCTGAAGCTCGATATCGTCCGACGGATCGTCGGTTCCCATGTCGAGCGTGTGGTCATAGTTATTGGTGTGCGAGACCGCGTAATGATTGTCGACCTTGTAGCCACGACTGGCGCGCCATCCCGACTCGTCGACCTCGACGATGTCACCGACGCTACCCTCGGCAATCATCCACTCGACACGTCGATTCGGCAGCGGCTTGCCGTCCTTGTCTCGGACCGTCGCGACGAACACATGCTGTGTCCGAACCGCGTTAACCGCCTGCACCGGCGAAACTTCCAGCTCGACCGCGAAGGGATCCCAGTTCGAATAATATCCGCCCTCAGGAGGCTTCGCGTGCGACTGCACAATCTTGCCGCCGCCCGGCCAAGTGAACGCGTGCGGCATGTGGTCGCGGCAGGCGGTCATGCTCGTGGCGGTGAGCATGAGGCCGGCCATCATGAGTTTCCAACTTCGATGCATTGTTTCCTCCAAATCCGAGACGTGGCTGGTTTTCTAGACCGCGGTAACTCCACTCGCTGTGGTGCCAGTGACGGGGACGGTGTCCACAAGACACCCGTCAGAATGTTAAGAACCGTAAATATTGCCTGATGACAGCACTTAGATTAGCAGAACCCTGTATCCGGTTCAACGAGCGAACCCGCCAAGCTGGGCACCTATAGTCAACTTTCACGTCACAGGCAAGCGGTTTCTCTGAAAAACACCTTTGTCTCTAGCGACAACAAACGTCCACTCATTCACACAACGACTTCAGTTTCGGCCGCCCACCGCCCCGTCAGGGCCGCGGCCGACTCAAACGCGGGATCACAATCTCGTCGCCAATCTGGAGCCGACGCGGGTTCAAACCCGGATTCGCCGACCAGATCACATGCCAGAGTCGCTCGTCTCCATAGTAGTCGAGCGCGATCCGAGACAACGTTTCACCGGCACGAATCACATGCCGCAGATTATCCGACGTTGGCCGCGACGACTCGCCAACCGAGCCGGCAGGCGCCGGCACCTCCGTCGGCGAAGAAACCTCCGCCGAAGGAGCCGGATCCGTGATCGGCACCAGACGCGGCGTCTCTTCTCTCGCCGACACCGCTTCCTCTGCCGGAGCGGGAGCCGGAGCGGGTACGCTCCGCGAAGGTGACGATGAGTCCGTATTCGACCGCGCCGGACGACGGAATCCCCAGGCGCTTTGCGTGCCGTCGCGCCCCTCCGCCGTACCACTCACCACCCGCGCCGGATCACGTCGCCTTTCGGTCGTCGGCTCGGCCCCCGCAGGCGGGCCCGTAGAACCGCCTTCCATCGGCGGCAATAACTGCTCCATCCCGCGAATCGGCAACATCGCCGCCTTCCGGGCCAGCGAATCACCCTTGGTCGTCACAACCTCGAACTCTGCAAATGCAGGCAGATCTTCCTCACGCAACTCGAGTTGCCGCGCCGGAATCGTCAGCCGGGCATTCGGAAACTCCTTCATACCCGGCGCCACGAGCAACGCCCGACCCGCCGACACATAGCCCCGCGAATCCCGATAAGACGGGTCCCGCGATCGCACCGGACGCCCCCGGGAATCCTTGATCGTCACGCGATAAACGATTTGCTCGCCATCGAGACCGCGGGCCTCGAACGACCCGACGAAACCCATCGCATCCAACCGACCACCGGCCTGCAACGGAATACACCGAACATCCCGGAACGCCACCCGTGGCCCTACACAACCGGTTCCGGTCAATACGCTGACCAGCGCCGCCACTACAAAAATAGGTCGTTTCATCACGGCTCCGGGAGCAGATCGGAACCCCGGGAAATGGTCCAATAACGCAGCTCCGATCCGATAAGGAACGGCCAATACCCAGCAATGCCGCACCAACACCCATATTATCAGACACCAAGGATAGGACCTTTCCTGGCTTCCCGCAACCCCATTCCGCATCGAACGAACAACCCCGACCAAAATCCTCTTGACATTCCTGCTACAAATGTAGTATTTTCTGCTACAGACGTAGCAGGAGACGCCGTTGAAACTCACCGAATCCGAATGGACGCTCATGAAATGCGTATGGGAAAGCCCGGCGGCTTCGGTCCGCGACGTCTGGGAACGAGTCGCGCCAACCACCGGCTGGCGCTACTCGACGGTCAAGACCATGCTCACCCGACTGGTGCAAAAAGGGGCCCTTTCGATGGAAAAACGGGCCAACACGAGCCTCTTCCGTCCGCTGATCACGTCCCGCGCCGCGCGACGGTCCGCCGTCCGCACGCTACTCGACAACGCGTTCGATGGAACCTTCGGCTCGCTCCTGCAACACATGGCCCACGAGGAGCGATTGTCAGCCCAGGACCGAGCCAAGCTCGCTGAGATGCTCAACGAACTCGACCGGAGGAAGAAATCATGACCGCGGCCATGCCCGCTTGGCCGGAAATCGCGGACTGGTGGTGGTCCTGGACCGTCGGGGTGTCCGTCCAGGTCGCCGTCCTGTTCGCGATCGTCTGGCTGCTCGACGGAATGCTTCGTCGCTGGGTGCGACCGCACGTACTCGCAGCGATCTGGCTGGTCGTCGCTTGCAAGCTCGTTCTACCGCCGACGCTGACGTCGCCGGTGAGCCTGGCCCGGATCGCGCGCCCCGACTTTCTCCCGGTCGTCGGGGCCTCGGCGGCACCCGCGACAGCGGACTCCAACGTCGCGCTGCTGCTATTCGCGGTCTGGCTCACCGGCGTCATCATCCTCGCCACCTGGACCCTCGGACGCTATCGCGCACTGCGGGCCGCACTGCTGCCGACCGCAACCGTTCCCGACGACGACACGTTGATCGAAATGATCGATCACGCCAAGAACCAACTCGGTATTCGCCATTCGGTGGAGGTCCGAGTATGCCCGGGAAATGCTACGCCGGCGGTGATCGGATTCTGGCGGCCTGTGGTCCTCCTCTCACGCGGATTCCTGGACGCGCACGCTGACAGCGACGTGCACCACGCGCTGCTGCACGAACTGGCTCATATCAAACGCCGCGATTCGCTGGCAAGCCTGGTTTCCCTGAGCCTCCAGCTGCTCTACTGGTTCCATCCCGTCGTCTGGCTGGTGCGAAGGCGCCAAGCGGCCTTGCGCGAAATCTGTTGCGATTGGATGGTGGTTCGCACACTTGGTGGCGCCGCGCCTGCGTACCGCGATACCTTGCTCAGCCTGGCGCGTCCGATGATCACCGGCGACCGCGCCGGCCAACTCGGCATCGTTCATCGCCACGGCCAGCTGCTGCAGCGACTCGAATGGCTGGATCGTTCATTCCGCCCCGCCTCGTTCGCGAGCCGGATTGCGACTGGGGCCCTGTGCGGCACATTGATCGCTTGCTGCGTACCGCTCGCGCCGCAACGCGTCCGTCCCGAGCCGCTGACCCCGGTTGCGGCCCTCCGCGACCCCTCGGAAACCGCCGGCTGCCTTCGCCTGCGGTACGCAGTGTTCACCGCGATGGCCGCGGAGGCATCTGCCGTGGAATGACGACCGCTGCCCGCACCCGATCCGCGGGCGCCAAGCAAACATGTTTCACGTGAAACGCCGTTGAATGACCGGCATCGCGTCGGATCGCTCGAAAATTCGGACTCAATCAATCGCTAATAGAAGGGAGCGAACGCATGAGAAGGTACGGAAAGTCGGGAATCGTATTGTCCGCACTCACGGCCAGCGTGCTGGTATCGATCGTGTGGGCCCAACCGCCGGAGCCGGGCCAGCCGTACTCGGCGGACCAGATGGCCGCGGCGATGGAAAAGGCGCGCAAGTACACACAGCCCGGAAAACACCACGAACTGCTCGAGAAGTTCGTCGGCAAATGGAACACCGAAACGCGCATCTTCATGGGGCCCCAGGCCTCCCCGCCCGAGATGGGTACGAGCGAAACCCGCTGGCTGCTCGACGGCCGCTGGCTCATCACCGAGACCAAGAGCCAATTGATGGGCCAACCCATGGAGTGGGTCATGGTCATGGGCTACGACAACTTCAAGATGAGCTATGTCGTTTCAAGCGTGAGCACCATGGACACCGCCATGGTCAACTCCGAAGGCGACCTCGATCCCGGCGGAAAGGCACTGCTGCTCTACGGCACGCTCGACGAATACCTCACCGGCGAGCATGACAAGATGGTCAAAACCGTCTACCGCTTCCACTCGAATGACAAGATCACCATGGAAATCCACGACCTACCCATCGGCGAAAAGAACACCAAGGTCGTCGAAGTAACTTACACGCGACAGTAACGATCACCCTGTAGCAACCCAAACCGGTACGGCAGGCCACCGTAACTCGGACCTGCAACCGGTACTCGACCGAGGATGAGCGCGTTCCCTCACGGGAACGCGCTACAGGGAGCGTTTGCGCCGTTCCGACGCCGACTTAGAGGAGACTCCGGGAATGCCCAGCGTATGCATCACCAAACAGATCAACGCGCCGATCGAAGATGTCTTCGATCACGCCACCAATCTGCGGTCGGCGGCGCAGCACATCACCGCCATTAAGCAAATGGACGTCCTCACCGAGGGTCCGATCCGTGTCGGCACGCGATTTCGCGAAACGCGGATCATGTTCGGCCGCGAGGCGACGGAGGAGATGGAGATTACGGTGCTCGACCGTCCGCACCGCTGGGCGCTGGACTGTGAGAACCACGGCTGTCGCTACCACACGGAGTTTCGCCTGACGCCAAACGAAAATGGAACGAATGTCGCGCTGACGTTCGAGGCCACGCCATTGACGACATTCGCGAAGATCATGGTTTTCCTGATGCGCCCGTTGCTCAAGCACTGCGCCAACGCCTGCCAGCAGGACCTCGACGACCTCGAACGCGCAATCACCGCCAATCAGAAAGACGGTTGACCGCTCGGGCGGCAAGCCGTCGGGATCAGACAGCGGGTCGCAAGCTACCTCTTGCGAGGCATGTGTCTACGACACAGGCCCTTGCGCAAACCAACAATCTAACACAACGAGCCCCGAGCGCGAGCGAGCGGGGAGCAAGCTCCCTCTGCGAGGCCTGTGTCTACGCCACAGGCCACGACGAGAACCCGACGCCAACCACGACAAGCCGCGAGCGCGAGCGAGCGGTCCCAGGACCCGTCGCTTGCAAGGAACAGGTCAACCCCTCGAACGCGATCCGCCGCGACTGACCAATGAGCAGGGGCGGGCATTCTGCACTGTGATCACGCTCACCCGTGAGGTGTAGGTACCCGCCCCGCTTGATAACGGTACCCCACCCTTCCGCCATCAACACCAAAAGATTATCCTGCATTTGGAGTTGGATTCGATTGATTAAAAAAACAAGGCCCGATCGCTTTTGCCAAAACTGCTGTCAGACATCTGGGCTTGGTTGCTCGACGAGCACAACCGCGGCGCGCTGACACTCATCGGTGCCGCGTTTGCTGCCACAGTTGCCGCTGCATGGGCGCTTTACAGGCACTCTGCAAAGCGCCGGGAGGACGCAAAGTCTGAACGTTAGCCCGAGCCGCCGGCGCGCTCGACACAGATCGAGGTCCAAGGAGCCAACCAATACATCGAACGGGTCGAAGGCGGTACGTTTAACCTCAAGGGCGGTCCATCAGCCGATCAAATCCGTGCGATCATGGAACCGCTGATCGCGGCCAACCAAGAACAGTCTCGTGAGATCGCCGAGCTCTCGAAGGGTATTGGCGTCTCGGAGGGTGCCGTTCGAAACTTCTTCGAGACCCTTGGTCGGGATGAGGTTCCACGCGAACGGTGGCCGGAAGCGTTGGCCGAAATCGCGAAGTACCACCTCAATCTGCTCGCTCGGCTCGAAACACTGCCGACCGATGACGCTGTGATCAAAGAAAAGCTCACCGCGGCACGTACCGCGATCCAGGCCGGCGACCATCAGCAGGGTGAGACGCTACTTGAGGAATGCGAGCGACTCGATCTTGAGGCGGCGTCCCAAGCGGCGAAGGAGACCGAGACCCGTCGGCTGCGTGCGGCCGAGACCCGCGCCGCCCGCGGTGATTTGGCAATGACCCAGACGCGTTACGACGTTGCCGCCGAACACTATCGCAACGCGGCTGAACTCGCCGATGGCATCGACACCAAGCTGGCATTCGAGTTCCGATGGAAACATGCCGGCTCGCTTCGGGAACACGGCGAGCAGAAGGGCAGCAATCCGGCACTATCCGACGCGATCGCCATCTGGCGTGATCTGCTGCGATCCATGCCGCGCGACGCGGCGCCGCTTGAATGGGCCGCAGCCCAGAACAACCTCGGAACCGCGCTGCTAACCATAGGCGAGCGAGAGAATCGCACCGACCGACTTGAAGAAGCCGTCGCCACGTACCGCGATGCACTGGAAGAACGGACTCGCGAGCGCGTCCCGCTCGAATGGGCCATGACCCAGAACAACCTCGGAAACACGCTACGAGCCCTAGGCGAACGAGAGAATCGCACCGACCGACTCGAAGAAGCTGCCGCCGCCTACAACGATGCACTGCAGGAACGAACCCGCGAGCGCGTCCCGCTCCAAT
>JANQNU010000074.1 GCA_028279405.1 Phycisphaerae bacterium | reverse complement strand
CCTCGCAAAGGGAGCTTGCTCCCCGCTCGCTCGTGCTCGGGGCTCGTGATGACGAGTTTCCGGTTCGAGAAGGCCCTTTGCCGAGACGCGGACTTGGGCGGCACGACAGCTTGCGCTACCGTCGACGGATGGCGCGCTTGCCCCCGACCAATGCGGCTAGGAGCGCCGCGAGCGGTGCAAAACCGAAGACGCAGCGCGGCGGTTCGGGCGCGATTGGCGTATCGCCGATTGCGGGATCATCGTCATCGACAGGAGGGTCGTCGTCATCATCGCCAGGCGGTGCGGCGCCCGAGTACCGAATCCGCTTCACTTCACCCGTCACGATCTCACAGTAGTAAATGCTGCCATCGAGTCCGACGGTCAGGTCGACGGGACCGCCTTCGCCGATCGCGAACTGTTCATGGAGAACCAGCGTGTCACCGTCGAAAACGAGTCGGAAGACGATGTTGCTGACGTAGTCGACGTGAAAGAAACTCCCGACGTACTCCGCCGGGTAGCTTTCACCATCGTAGATGATCGCCCCGGTCGGCGCGGCGCCAAGCTCGGTGTACGTGAATACCGGAGCCACGAACTCCGTATGCTCTCCCGGAGCCGGCGAACCCTCGAGCAACGGCCAACCACAGTTGTCGCCCCAATGGACGACGTTGATCTCCTCCCGGCGCAGCGGATCATCCGAGCCGACGTCGAGCACGATCAATCGTCGGTCGTCGGTTACCGCGAATCGAAACGGATTGCGAAAGCCTAGCGCAATCGCAGTCCGCGGCGCCCCCGTCGGCGTCGTGAACGGATTGTCATCGGGCGTGGATCCATCGAGGTTGATTCGACCGATCTTGCCGGCAAGCGACGTCAGGTCCTGGACAGCCGGCTGATTGTCCGTATCGCCGACGGAGAAGTAAAGCTTGCTGTCCGGCCCGACGCGCAACCCCCCGCCGTTGTGCAGGCCCCCGCTGGTAGGGATGTTGGCCCGAATCGTCTTCTGTTCGACGCCGACCCCATCACGATCGGTGAGGCGCAGAATCTGCTGCTCCTGATCGCTGACGGTCGCGAACAGGTACACATACCCGTTCTCTTCGAAGTTCGGGTCGAGCGCCAGCCCGAGTAGTCCGCTCTCAAGGAACGTGTGTACTTCGATCTCGGCCCAGGGCTGCGTCTGCAGCGTCCCGTCCGCAACGACGCGCACCGCACCGCCTTTCTCAGCGATGAACAAACGGCCGTCGGGCGCAAATGCCATCGACGTCGGCAGGCGCAGGCCACTTGCATAGGGTTCGAGGACGAAGTCCGGCTTCAGCGTCTCCCCGGCCAGCGCCGTGAAGTGAATCGGACACAGGACGCCCACGCAGCACAACGCAACGAAAGCACGGCGTAGCATGATCGGGTCTCCTCTGCTCGTTGCCGAGCGGTACCATCTCCTGACCGTGACGAGAAAAAAGGGCGTCCACTCCGTCTCGTAGCGGAGCGGACGCCCGGCCGTCGCGCGTTCTCTTGGCGCGACGGAAGCAAGGGGTACGCGCCGTTGGCGGTTACGGAGGCGCTTCGCTCCGAAAACGCCGGCGGACAGGCAGCCGTACGGGCCGCCGAAGGGCGGCACCGCGACGCATCCCGTCCGCGCGCTCACCTACCGAAACAGCGCAGACCCGACAGCAGTGTCATAGGTTTCTCCGTTGATCTCGAAGATCGGCCGCGGATCGAACCCGAGCCAATCCCGGATGCACGAACCGAAGACGGCCCGGAAGTCCACGTAGTACGGCAACGAGTTGCGCTGCAGATCGGAGGTCGTCACGGTCTGACCGTGAAGCCCCGCATTGACGCGCGGGCCTGCGAGCATCATGTGTCCGCCGTAGCCGTGGTCGGTGCCCGGACTACCGTTCTCGAAGTTGCGACGCCCGAACTCGGAGTAGAAGACCACCGTGGTCCGATCCCAGACGCCGAGGTTCCGCAGATCGGTGACGAACTGCTGGAACTCGTTGTTGACGCGCGGGAACAGCCGCTCGTTGGCGGTAATCTGCGACGCGTGCGTGTCAAAGCCGCCGTAGCTGACCTTGAAGATCTGCGTACCGAGGTCCGCGGAAGCCAGCGCGGCAGCGCGGTAGAACTCGCCGCGGGCGGTGCCGCTGCTGGTAAAGTTCTCCGTCCGCTCGCGAATGACGGCGCCGTTGACGTCGATTCGACTGTACGCGTCGAGGATCGCCTTCTCTCGTTCCGACTTGGACGAGTCGTCTTTCTTCAACGCCGCCAGTCGACCGAAGGCATCCTGCGCGGCACGCCGGCCAGTGGTATCCGGATAGCCGTAGCGCTGCGGATCGCCGATGCGGCGCGTGTTCATGACGCCGAAGGGTTCATCGAAATAGGTTTTTCGCAACCGTTCATACCACGGCGTCGACGTTCCGCCGAGCCGACGGACACCGAGATCAAAGATGTCCTGGCTCTCGAAGTGCGAACCGTTACCGTCCGGATACGCGACCTGTTGCACGATCGCGAGTTCGTTCTGCGCATAGAGTTGCGAGAAGAACCCGAACTGGTTGTTGATGCCCATGTTGGGCTGGTCCGGCAATGGGGTCACCTCGGACGACCTCAGCGCCAACTGCGGCCGACGATCCTGGTATGCCGCATGCTGAAACGGCGCCAGGAAACTCAGCGCGTCCAGCCCGCCAGCCAATTCGCAGAGCACCAGGATATTCCCCGTGCCGCCAGCCGTCGCGGCATAGGTCGGTGCGGCGAAGCGCAGCAGCGAATCACCGAGCGCCAAGGCACCAAGACCGGCTCCACTGCGGGCCAGAAACGAACGTCGTGATAGGGCCTGACATTCCTTGCATCCACTCATAACGATCATCCTCGCAGAAAGGTCCGGTGTTTGATTATCGTCCGATCACGCGTTCGTCCATGCACATCAGCCGAATCATCTCGAAGACGTGTCGGGGCTGCCGATCCGGGTCGGTCAGATGGAATGCCAGCCAACCGTTCTGGTCGAGCACTTCGACATAGATCGCGCGCTCTTCTTCCGTCAGGTTCAGATGGAACACCGCCGCGATGGCGTTGACGATCTTCTCGCGCACCTCGCGCTGGTCCCATTCCTCAACCGGTGGCAGCAGGTGGTACGGCAACCCTTCCGTATGGTTGGGGCCGTAGTCCATCTCCAGCAAGCGGCGCAGACCGTGTACCCGGCTGATGACCCACTGGTCCTCGAGCCACGCGAGGCCCTCGTCCCAGCCTTCCACGCCGGGCGGATCGAGCAGTAGCTGACCGGCGTTCTGTAGCTCGTCGCGGACGCGATCCATCAGGAATCCCTGCGAGTCTTCGCGGAACAGCTGGATATCCAGCGTTCGCGCCACGCCGACCAGATGCTCGACCGGCGAAGCGATCTGACTGCCGCGCGCCTCCGGCGAGAACATTGCCTGCGAAAGCAGGATCTTCCGAACGAGCGGTGCGATCTCGAAGTCGTTTTCGACGAAGAAATCAGCCAGCGCCTGCACGGTCTCATCCGAAGGATGGTCGTGGACAAAGAACACGAAGAGGTTGCGCGCAACGTAGCGCGGCGCCTCGGGCTGCGAGAGCGTAAGCTCGATCACCGACTCGAAGTTGTGATTGGCCGGCTCGGACCGCTCCGGGAAGATGTCCTTGAAAGTCTCGTCGTGGTGCACGATGTCGAAGATCGGCCGCGGATCGCGTCCGCTCTCGCGCAGCAGCGTGATCCCCGTGAAGGCCCGCGAGCCTTCGCGGATGTCCTCTTCGGTGTACAGCACGTCGCGCCCCAGCGTGAACAACTCCCAGAACTCGCGAGTGTAGTTCTCGTTCGGGTTTTCCTTCGGACTGTTCGCACCATCCAGCCAGATCAGCATCAACGGATCGAGCGTCAGGTCCTCGAGGAACTGCCGGTAGTTACCGAGTGCGTTGCGGCGCAGCATCTGGTAGTGCACGACACCGAGATTCCGGTCGCCACCGTCGGCCACGCGCCGCGAAGTCGCGAAACGATCGTGCCAGAACATGGCCATTCGTTCGCGCAGCGGGCTCGGTCCCTGAAGCAGGTGGACCATCCAGCGACGGGCCACGTCCTCTTCATACGTTTCCGCGATCGCAACCAGCGACGCGGGGTCTTCCTGAACATCGAGCATCGAATCGACCACGCGCGACAGGCCACGGTCGATCAGGTTGGTGACGTCATCCGGCTGCGCGCCAAACGCCAGACGCCGCAACAGGTGATAGGCCTCGTCGGACGTCAGCGTATCGCGGTAGGCCTCGACCGATTGCGGATGACCCGCAAACGCGTCCGCGACCGCGAAGGAAAGCTCCTGTGACGCGCTGACTTCGCCGCCACGCCCGTCATCGACCGTGACGCGGAACGACAGCGCCGCGTCCTCGACGACGAACGGGAAGGTGAAACGCATCACCGCCTCTTCCCGGCCGCTCATCACGACCGACGGACCGGCGGTCTGGGTCCACACGAACGCCAGCTCGTCGCCATCGGGGTCGCTGGCCGTCGACGCATCGAGTGTCACCTCGACACCGGGGCCGGCTCCCTCTCCCGGCGACATACTGATGCTGACCGTCGGTTCTCCGTTCGGCGCACCGGGCAGGAACGGATTACCGCCCCCCCCGCCGCCGCCGCCCGGACCGCCCGGGGTACCCGGGGCACCCGGTTGCGGACAACCGGCCAGGCTCAAAGCAATCAAGGTAGATAGGTACAGAGTTCCGTGCCGTAACGGTTTCATACTCATTCCCCTTACCGGACGTACACTAACTACAACACGTCAAAAAGATCGTGTCCGCCATGAAGTCTTGGATTGCCCACTTTCACAGGGCAAACTTTTTTCAGATTCCATCCATCCCAAGCGCGTGGCGGGGTCGTTCAGGGGCAAGTTATCGGTGTGACCGCTAACAACTGCGTCGCAAGTCGAATACCCTGCGCGCGCGCCTATACCATCGGCTTAAACTGTGTCGACGACTCCTTTCCTAAGTTGAAGGCCACGGCGGCGCGTCCCGAGCGCATGAACAGGAACAATCCGCCGATAACAACGACCAATCCCATCGCCGCCAGCCAGCGCTGATACCGCCGACGGGCGTACACCCCCCCATCACCGATCTGCGGCAGCGACGTCGGGCTCACCGGCAATCCGTAGCGTTCGGCCAGCGTGGCAATGCTGGACATATGAATGACCGGACGGTCCTGCTTGATGAAGTTGCCCATAACCGATTCGATCGCGAGGGCCGTCGGCGGCGCGTCGAAAATCAGCCCGGGGCTGAATTCTTTCTTAGCATGTATCGTTCCGACCGACGCCGTCCCCCCACCAATGTTGATGTATAGCTTGATCTGCTTGTCGCCTGCCTTCCCCCGATAAATCGACATCCGGTCCTGCACGTTCTCAATGAACGACTCTTCCTTCAGCTGGTCGAGCTCGTTCCGCTGGATGGCCTCTTCCAGCATACGTTTGCCACGGTCCGACAACCCCGCGCCAACATCACCGGCGCCACCGAGCGAGGCCGCCACCGAACGGGTGGTAATCAGACCCTTCTCGTCCAGCAGCCGTTCCATGTCGATCCATAGCAGCCGCGGGATATTGGCACCGTATTGCGACGCGGCTGCGCTGCTGATGACGATCGGCTTGACCTTGAGTTCCTCGAGCGCGGCGTATACGCAGATGTTCAGCGCCGGGAACGACCCGGAGGCACCAACCGCCACGACGTCGCCCTTCGCGACACCCGCTTCATGGAGCATATCCACGATGACGGCCGCCCAGTTGGGATTCACACTGGTCTGCTTGGCGACCAGGCTGCCGGAAACACTGGTTACCGCCGACGACTCCAGCCCGATCAAGCCGGAGTCCGCCGGATCCAGCCGCTCGTTCAGCGCCTGCCCCAGCCGTTCGCGTTCCTGCTTGACCGCCTCGAAACACTCTCGCGCCAGTCGCGACGCGGCGTACATCCGATTCGAGTACGTTGGCGTGTCTTCGGCCTTGTAGACCTCGACCGCGGCGAACGTGACCAGCGAGATCAGGATCAACACGTAGAGCACCGTCGGTGCGATCTGTTGCGGGCGCCAGTAGATTTTCCTCACGCGGTCGCCCCCTGATTCATCCACTCGGTCCAGAGCTGCCACGGATTGGGATGCCGCAACTCGTACTCGAGCAACGCATCGGGCAGCGCCAGGATCAGAATCAACCGCACCGCGACGGCGGTCGTGAACAGCCCGCTCAGCGTTTGCAGTACGCCCTGCCGATCGAACCAGATCGCCAGCAGCCCCGGAATGATGTAGCCGATGACAGTCAACTCGAGAAACGCCGGCGCGCGGGGCAGCGGAACCAGCGAACCGTCGACCGTTGCAGGACCACCGCCGAACGCGACACCTCCACCGGTCAGCAGCGACATTCCAACGCCGACCAGATACCCGATCAGGATCATCATCGCGGTTCGCCGACGTCCGTAGACAATGATGAACGACGACAACAGCCGAACGATCAGGAACGTCAGCCAGCCCGCGGCCAGCGTCATCAACACCAAATGCGGCTGTGTCAGGAATAGCGCGATATAGCCGGGCACGACCAGCCCGCCGGCCGCCAGGCCGAAGACTTCCGCGAACAGCAGGCTGATCACGAGGCCGATACCGATCGAGACGGCCAGCAGATTGATCTCCATCTAGACTGCCTCCGAAACGATGGCACGATTGCGAAAATGCCGGACAAGTTCGAGCCCGCCGCCATGGATATTGATCATTCCGACGATCAGCGCCGAGTCGCCGGCGACCTCGATGATCGTCTCGAACAGTTCGGCGGTGTCCTTGCCTTCTGCCATCACGATCTTGCTCGTATCCAGACCGTGTCGCGCGGCTTCGCGGGCCAGGATGAACGTCCCCGTACCCATCAACACATAAGCATCCGCGGGCTGCCAGTTGGTGATGATCTCACCGAACTGCCGCGAGCGATCGGGTCGGTCGGCGCGACAGTTGAGTACAGCGACCCGCCGATTCACGTGCGGATACTTGTCGAGCGCATAACGCCACAGCCGCTCGGTCGACTCCGGATCGTTCGCTGCAAACGCGTTGAAGAACGTGATTCGCCGACCGAAGAACTCGATCTCATGCGCGATCGCGTTGCCCTCGTCCGGCTTCAGTCGCGTCATACCACGCAGGGCCGTTTCGCGATCGATACCCAGATCCGCGCACAGCCGTAGGACCAGTGCGACGTTTTCCTTGTGTTCCGAATACGCAAAGCGGGCCATCTCGGCGTCTGTGATCTGCGCAAACTCCTCCGGCAGGACGCGGACCAGTTGCGTTCCACGCTCGTGACAGGCCGCTTCGAGAACGTCCAAATGCCGGTCCGCACACGTGAACAGTTTGCCGTTGACCGGCACCATTCCGGCCAGTGCCAGGCCGACGCCGCGCTCGTCGGGCCCCATCACGTCGAGATGATCGGCCCGGATGTTCGTAATGATCCCGTGCGTCGCCTGCACCATCTTGAATTCGCACAGGGACTGCAGGTGCGGCTGGAGCGCCATGCACTCGATGACCAGCGCCCGCGCCTCATACGCAGCAGCCACGGCCACGATCCGCAATTGCTCGATGATGTTGGCCCGTCCGGGGCGATACACCGGGTACTGCTTGCCGTCGGGAAGCGTGACCGAAGCGATCGTACCGCTGGTCTTCCCGCAGGTTCGCACGCCGGCTTCCTGAAGCGCCGCGGTCACGAGTCGGGTGGTGCTGGTCTTGCCGCGCGTACCGTTGATGTGAATGCGGTAGGCGATCCGCCGCAGGTTGCCCCGGTGGAGGTAATACTCCGCGAGGCCCAGCCCGATGAGAAAGATCACCGCGGCCACGACTACCAGATTGTGATTTACGGTCATACGCGCATCACCGCAAAGTTCCATCCCAGCTGTCGGAAACAGTATGCCGCTCGCGCGGAATGTCAAGCACCTTTGTCCGCGAGGACCACTCGATGAGTGCGCGTTCGATTTCGGTTGGCCGGCACCTTCAGGCTCGCTAAACTCTATCCTGTCATGTCGTTACTGATCTCGTCGCAGGAGTGTGCGCCGTGTACAGAACCCTTTGGATGACATTGTTGAGTGCGGCGATGTTCGCACTGCCGGGAGCGGTTGCGGCCCAGGTGTCCGTGCGTCTGGTCGTCATCATTCCGGTCGAGGAACAGCCGCCGGAGCGGATTTTCGTTTCGCTGTCGACCGACAATTGGGCGCCGGAGGGCCGCCCGCTGGAACGCATTGCGGACGGACTGTACGAGGCGCGTATCAAGCTCCCCGCCCGGCGTGTGGTCGAATATAAGTTCAAGCGCGGCCCGAACTGGTCGACAGTCGAAAAGGATGCCGCTGGGCGCGAAATTGCGAACCGCTACATCCGAATCCCACAGGGGGTGTCGGAGTACACCGTCTTTCATCAGGTCGAACGTTGGGCAGGACGCGCGCCGCCGAGAATGTCACGCAAGGCAAGCTTCCAGCGGCTCGCGGCACTCGGACACGGAACGCCGGAGGGCGAGCATAGCACGCGCACCGGCCAGATTCGCGTGCATCCGAACATCTTCTCCGAACGACTCGGCAACGTCCGGCAAGTCGACGTCTACCTGCCGCCGGGGTACAACCGCGACCGCAAGCGGCGCTATCCCGTGCTCTACATGCAGGACGGCCAGAACGTGTTCGACGTCGCAACCTCCTACGGCGTTTACGAGTGGGAGGTCGACGAGACCTGCCAGCGGCTCATCCGCGAACGGTCGATCGAGCCACTGATCGTCGTCGGTATCCACAACACTTCGGAACGAACGGCCGAATACACCCCATTCAAAGACAATACGCTCGGTGGCGGGAAGGGAGACGCCTACCTCGCGTTCGTGGTTCACACGCTCAAGCCGTTCATCGATCGCACCTATCGCACGCGCCCCGAACAAGAGCACACCGGCATCGGCGGCTCCTCGCTCGGCGGACTGATCTCGCTCTACGCCCTGTGGAAGCATCCGGATGTCTTTTCCAAGGCAGCAGCGCTGTCACCCACACTCGAGTGGGCAGACGGTCGGATCCTGACGATGATCGCTTCGGAGCCGGCCCCCGCCAGCGCTCGATTGTGGATCGATATGGGAACCCGCGAGGGTGACGAAGCCGACGATCGCGCGCGACGCATCGAAAAGCTCCGTGCGGCGGTGGCCGTCGTTAAGAAAGCCGGCCTCACCGCGGACGAAGTGCTTCACGCCGAGGAAGTGCCCGGCGGCACGCACCACGAAACCGCCTGGGCCGCCAGGATCGACCGCATCCTCGCTTTTCTCTATCCCGCGCCGTCCAAGAAGTAACGACCCGCTCGCGGCTCGGGGTGGCACTGGAGGATTTTGCATGAACCGGGTGGCACTGGTAGCTTGCTACCAGTGTTAGAGGGTGCTCGTGCAGTATCCGTTGATCCACTAGCGACTTGATCAACCCTACGTTCCGAACACTGGCGGACAAGCCGCCAGTGCCACCCCAAAATACCGAATCACTCCGCGCTTAACTACCTTCATGCGAAATCCTCCACTGCCACCCGGCGCTTGCCCTCGTAAGAACGATCCTAAGAAGAACAGGGTGGGGGCGGGCGTCTCGCCCGCCATCGACCCGTCGCGCGGACGGGTGGCACTGGCAATGCCCGGGGGCGATGCCCCCTCGTCCGCCTGTGTTCGGAACGTAGGGTTGGTCTATTGCACCTACTCCACGTCCTGACGTCGCCGAAACGCCTCCTCGAGCATCGATCGATTCGCGTACTCGATATGCGAACCGGGCGCAATTCCGCGCGCCAGACGCGTGACGCGTACCGGACTGCCCTCGAGCATCTGCATGATGTGCAGCGCCGTCGCGTCGCCCTCGACGGTCGGATTGGTCGCGAGCACGATTTCCCGCACTTCCTCGGAGCGAATGCGTTTCGCGAGCGCATCCAGTGTCAGGTCCGTGGCATCGACGCCGTCCAGCGGAGCGATGTGGCCCATCAGCACATGGTATACACCGGGGTGCAGACCGGTCGCCTCGAGCGCCAGCAGGTCCTTCGGCTGCTCGACCACAACGATCACACCCGCGTCCCGCCGACCGTCGCTGCAGATATGGCACAACTCCTGGTCCGTCAGGTTGAAGCATCGACGGCAAGGCCGAATCTGCTCCTTGATCGCCCGAATGGAATCGGCCAGCCCGAGCGCCTCCTCGCGCGACGCCTTGAGCAGATGAAACGCGATCCGTTCGGCGGAGCGCGCCCCGATCCCCGGCAGTCGTTTGAACGCCTCGATCACCCGTTGCAGCGGCCCCTGGGCACCCTCGTCGACCATCACCTCTCCTTGTCGCCCCCTTTGTCGCCAGGCAGCTGTATCAAAACCGCTGCCGCCACAATCGGCAAGCAAGCGTCTGCATCACCGGATCGCGATGCGGATGCAGCCCCCACTGGAAACGCACGTCGGGGTTTCCTATCATGGCCGCTAATGAGCGACTCAGGATTGCAACAACTCGTGGATGGCTGCGTCCAGGTCTATACGCCGGAGGAACTCGAGGCGCGGCTGACCGCTGCGCGCAAATCGGGAAAGCCCCTGCGAATCAAACTGGGCATGGACCCTACGGCGCCGGACATTCACTTGGGCCATACGGTCCAATTGCGAAAGCTCCGGCAGTTTCAGGACCTCGGACACAAGGCCGTACTGATCATCGGCGACTTCACCGCCCGCATCGGCGACCCGACCGGTCGCAGCAAGACGCGTCCGGTATTGACCGAGTCGGATGTGGATGAGAACGCCCAGACCTATCTCGACCAGGCCGGACGAATCCTGGACACCTCGCCAGAGAAGCTGGAGATCCGCCGAAACTCGGAATGGCTGGCCGCGATGCGTTTCGACGACGTCATCCGCCTGACGGCACAGATGACGGTCGGGCAGATGCTCAAACGTGACGATTTCCGTAAGCGTTTCGAATCGGAGACGCCCATCAGTCTGCACGAACTGCTGTACCCGCTGGTACAGGGCTGGGACTCGGTCAACATCGCCTCCGACGTCGAGATCGGCGGGACCGATCAAACGTACAACAACCTCGTGGGCCGCGACTTGCAGGGCGGCGCGGGCCAATCGCCGCAAATCGTCCTGATCCTGCCACTGCTGCGCGGGCTGGACGGCACGAACAAGATGTCCAAGAGCCTGGGCAATACGATCGCAGTGCTCGACACGCCGCTGGACATGTTCGGGAAGACGATGAGCATCCCGGACGAACTGCTGCCCGAGTGGTTCGGCCTGCTGACCGAAGTACCCGACACGGATTGGCAGTCGCGGATCGCCGAGCACCCGATGAAAGCCAAGGATTATCTGGCGCGCCAGATCGGGCAACGCTACCACGGCGTTGAAGCGATGGAGCAGGCCGCCGCGAACTGGCACGCGCATTTCGGCAAGGGCAAGAACGCCGAGGAGATTGCGGTGCGTGTAGCGGATGAGGAGATCGAGGACGGCGGTCTACCCGCATGGAAGCTGTTCTGGCTGGCGCACGCCGGTGCGCTCTCGCGGTCCGAAGCGCGCCGGATGGTGCAAGGCGGCGCCTTCGAGTTCGACGGACAGAAGATCACCGACCCGAACACGTCCGTCGACGCTCGCGCCGGCGTCCGCTTCAAGGCGGGCCGGCACCGTAGCGGCGAACTCATCAAGCAACCGTTCGTCGGCGTCGTAACCCGCGGATAACCGATGTAGGCTCGGACGTCTGGCGCCACGGGGGCAAGGCGGGCGCCTCATCAACGAGCCCCGAGCGCGAGCGAGGGGATCAAGTTGCGTGAAACGAATGGCCCCGTCCCTGGCAAGCGACGGATCAGGTGACCATCGGTATCGATTGGGATAGGATCGAGAAGGACTGATGATGACGGCGCGGGAGGTAAGCGACTCCGCGTGGGACGACGATTCGTTGACGAAAGGAACTTTTCATGAAGGCCGAGCCGATTCTGGCCAAGTTGAACGAGCTGCGACACGATGCCGAGGACGACAAGACGGACATCGAGTATCTGGCGCTCCATCACGCCTTTTGCTTCATTTCCTACCGCATGAGCGAGTTTCAGGCGTATTTGAGCGAAATCGCCGACACGGAGAACGAGGACGACTGAGTGGGCGCACCGGTGCTGTTCACAACGGCGTTTCACGTGAAACGCCGTTGCGCCGGATCGACGACTGTCACGATCCCGTCAGAACCCCGGCCAGTGCTGCTGCCAGTCCCGCGTCATGAGGATCTGGACCTCTTCGCCATTCGCGTGCAGTTCGTGCCGACCGGTGAGCTGATGCGTGCCATTCGAGTTCGACTCAAATTGCCGCTGTGCGACCTGCAGATCGACGCGCGCCTCAAGCTGTCCACGATGCGGATAGCGCGGCTTGAAACGCACCCCCGTCGGATCCTGGTTGAGAACCATGTCGGCGACGATCGGAAACCGGACGGTCCATTTCCCACGCCGATTCTCGTTTAACCCGAACGACGCGTAGCGCCGGCCGTCGAGCTTGATCATCGGCCGACCATCGAAATGGATATAGTTCGAGACCGCCGGGTCCAACAGTCCGCCGTTGTGCGGCACCGAATCGTACGGTCGACCCTCGCCGATCGGGCCGGCGTCGCTGAATGTATATGTCAGCTTCCAGTTGCCCTCATCCTTGCGCGGAAAACCTGCCACCGCGCTCGGACACACCCAACTGTCCGGCTGGACATAGTTGAGCAGTACCACGCCGACCGTCGTCGGAAAGTGCTCGTCGAACGGGTCGGCGTCAGGCCCCGTCCCGGCAACGGATGACCCGGTCGCGTTGACGTCCTCCATGAACGGGACGCGATCCTGATTCTCCTGAGAGTACATCACGATCCCGAGCCAGATGTTCCGCAGGTTGTTCTTGCAGTACACGCGCTTGGCGGCATGACGCGCCTTGTTGAGTGCCGGCAGCAGCAACGAGATCAACAACGCGATGATCGCGATGACCACCAACAGTTCGATGAGCGTGAATCCGCGACCTGTTCGAGCGCTACGTCGCATCAGTTTCTCCAGAACCATTCAAAAAGCGGCGGCCCCGGGCAGTTGCAAGGAGAGGGGGTTAGAGAGATGCCCGGAACCGCCAACTAAGTCCGCTACGAACCCGTCAACAGCGCGACGAATCCGTTGATATCACTGACGGTCACGCCCCCGCTACCGTCCACGTCACCATTCAGCAGGTTGCAGTCCGGAAACTGCGCCATGTATCCATCCGGATCGGTCAGCGCGAGCACGAACGGGTTGATGTCCGAGACTGTCACCGTGCCATCGCAGTTCATGTCGCCAATCAACTGGGCCGGTCCGAGCGTGATCTCCAGTCGCGCCGGCGCTCGCAGCCCGGTATCGACACCTTCCTTCATCACGATCTGCAGGAACTCGCCTGGATCGCCGAAGTTGAACACCTCGAGCAACGTCGTGACGGAAACCAACACGCGACCGGTATCCAATTGGCGCTGGAAGTACTCGCGTACACGACCGTCGGCGAGATCGAGATCAACCTCGAAGCGAATCTCGAACGGTTCAGCTTGGCTACCGGGCTCGTAGTCGATCGGAACGCCGATCGCCCACGGCTCCGGCGTGAACTCGAAGACACTGAGCGTGTCGTTGTGCAGGCCCTTGACGTGATCCTCGATGTGCAACATTTCGCCGGTCGCATCATCGAACGTCATGGGGAAGGGGTCGCGCTGGAAGTTGCCCGTGCCGTTGGAGCCGACGAAAACCGTTGTTTCGTTCCAGCCGGTCTCGGTGAAATCCGGTCCGAAGCCGAGCCCGAACAGCTCTACGGGACGGCCGGGATCATCGTCGTCGCTTTCGCCGTCGACATCGCCGACTTCGCCGCGCGGAACACCATCGCCGTTGATCAGATCGTCACCGTCGAGGTCAAACGAGAACCACTCGTCGACGGTGACGTCGATCGGCCAGACGGCGCCGGCCTCGTTCGTCACCACAACCACCACGCTCGCGATCTCGTAATTCTCGGGCCCCTGGTTGGGCTCGATCTGCAGCGTCGTGTCCCAGCCGACGTAGACCGAGCCGTCGCGGTCGTTGAATCCGTTCAGGGCCGGTGCACCGAAGACCGACGCAACACCTCGATTGCCCGGCGTTGCGTTGAACGGGTAGTGCCAGCGGTCGTCGGATGGCGTATCGAAGATCACCGTTTGACCGAACGAAACGGCAACGAACAAGCCTATCAGTAGAACCGATGCAGCGTGCATGGTCTTCATTGTCGTATCCTCCTTTGCCTTACGCGGGGTCGGTGCGCTCTCCTCGAGGCTGAGCCCCTCGGCTCAGCTCTTGCGACCTTGCCCCGTACTAGTTGCGCCCCCGGCGAACAGCCGCGAAGCCACCCAAAACCACCAACAACAGACTCGAAGGCTCGGGAACGATCTGCAGGAAAGTCGATCCCGGCGTTTCGGTGTTGTTCACGAATCCGTGCAGGAACTCGCCGCCGGACGTGTCGTTCTTGCCGGTCAGCGCGATTGCGAACGCGGTGTTGCTGCCAGCGATCCAGTCGTTAACGATTTGCGTGACGTCGAACGTGAACGTGCCAAAGTCGTCGATGACCGTCAGCGCCGCGGGGTCCGCTTGCTCGATGTTGTCATTGAAGAACGTCAGCCAGTCGATCGTTCCGCCCGGATTCGTGTCATCGGTGATCGACTCGATCGGATCGACGGACACCGCGTGCGCTGAAACAGTGAACGGACTGCCCGGACCGGCATCAGCACCGAAGCCGCCGGAAATGCTCTCGACCGACAGGAACGCCGCGGGTACCGGCCCCGAAAACTGCGAGGCATCAAAGTCGAACGTCATGTAGATGGTCTCGGCGCCCCCCGTACCGAACGGCTCGTTGGTACTAACGCGATGCACGGGCCGGTTGTCGCCGGAATAGCCGCGGACGAGATTGTCCCCCTGGAAGAACCCGGAGGTCATGACGTCTTCGGTAGGCTCGATCGTCACACTCCCCGCGATAGTGACACTCGCGAACACCAACCCGATCGCAGTGGCACTTTGTTTCGATCTCAAACGCATGCTCAACACTCCCTCTTTCGTCTGCAAACAAACGTCATCCACCCAGCGCGCCTCAATCGTCAACGGAACGGCGAATGCGCAACCCTTCCATTACGTTGCGCACCGCCGACCGCTCGGTCGTCCTGCAGGCAGAATGAGGAGCCGACCGAGATACGATGATCTGGTGAACGTCCGACGGATAGCGCGGAATCGGACGATGATTCCGAAGCGCCGGACTTCTAACTAGGTGCGACTAGACAGGCTACGACGGCTCCCCTCCGGGACCCCGGCAACCTGACTCAGAATGAATCAGCGCAAGATGGGAGGTGCGCGATGTGGGCAGGTAGGAAGCAGGAAGCGCAACGCCGCTGACGCCACCTGCATCAGCGGGAGGTTGAACAATGTGTTTCGCCAATCGGAGCGCATCGCCGCGCGGAGTCGAATGTGCAGCACGCGCGCCAAACGACCGGCGAGCCGCGCGACCCGTGCCAACGGCATTACCAGCAAGACGAACGAAGCTTCAACCACAATCTGGGGATTGTCGACCGGCACGCCGACAACGCCGACGTGTAACAATGCGACAATCAGTAAGAAGCGAATCCAGAAGCCCGCCGAATTCGGCAGTCGAATCGCGCCCACCCCACAGCCGAGCAACAAGACAAGGGTGCCGACCAGAAGAACGACGCGAACCAGACTCGCCGCCGAGCCCGTCTGAACGATCTCGGACAGCGCCCGTAGGCCCGCGGGCAGGTGCATCGCGAACAGCAGCAGCCAGCCGATCCGCGCCAGGAAACTGGCGAGACTGCTCGTTGGGAGCCATGCTGTTCTTTGGGCAGACATTATGCTTCCACTATCGGGCGACAGCGCCGTCATCCTTTAACGGGATTGACTATACGACCAATTGATTTAATTGTCAAACATCGCCACGTTTGCCTTAGGCAAAACGACGCACCTTGATAAATTACAGATACTTACGTCCTGCACTGAGCACTTGGTCGCGGGTCGACAGCCGCCTGGCGGCCCTTTGCGCGGAGGGTTAGCCTCGGGCGCTTGCGCAGGATTGGCAGCGCAGCGATCATGATGCTGACGGTCGTTGGCTCAGGGATGAATTGTCGAGCACAGGTCGCAAGATGGTTCCGGACCGATCTCGCGCGACGTGCCGACACTGGCCCGCGAAGGGCCCCACTAGACCCTTCGCGTTTGCCAGTGCCACCCCAATCCGGGCACCCAATAGGAAGAAAGAACCAACCGCTAGCCGCGCCGACGGAATGCCAGCACTGCCCCCGCAAATAGTCCGCCTATCGATAGCGGCTCCGGCACGGCAATCACGCGCGCCCCGAGCGAAACTTGCACGGCAGCCTGTCGCCAAACCGTCGCGTCTCGCGCCCGGAACACCGTGGTGCGCCAGGTTCCGACCGTCGGCGGACCAAACTCGCGGTAGCCGACAGCGATCGTCGAGTTTCGTTCCAGAATCGCAGTCGAGAAGGCAAACCTGTCGTCGACCAGCACACTCGGCACGTCAAACGTCACCGGAAATACGATGGGTCGGTTGGTGATGTTGAGGTTGTCCATTACGGCAGATTCGAAAAGCATCGTGTCCGGAAACGCTCCACTCACAGACCACAGGCGCAGACGAATGTCGATCGTCCCAATGTTCGATGCCGACTGCTTGTTGATAAGCACGGTGACCTCGGTCACCGAGCGCTCCGCTCCGGCGAGCGTGACAATGTTCCCATAGTCCGTACCGAGCGCCGGAAAAACGGCCGTGCCACCCTCGGTCGTTGTGTTGTCATAGACAGTCGCGGCGCCGACCAATTGACCGGCCGCGAGCAAAATTGCCGTCTGGGTTGCCAATCGTGCCAGCTTCATTGCGCGCACCTCACCCCGGGTATCACTGTTATCGCCCCTCATTATGACCGATACCGATCAGACGCCTCAAGAGCATTCTCAGAGTACTCTCAGAGTTCTTGTTGCGTCAGCGTGTTCGATGCGGTATTCCTGGTGTTCGTGTGGGGCACATTTGGAGCCGACATGTCGGTGGACGTGGTCAAGCAGGAAGTGCGTGTCGCGCTGGAGGATCTGCGAAAGGCAGTTGCCGGCGTCCTGGAGGAGGCTGTCGGTCCGCGCTGTCGGCCGCGAGACCTGGTTCGCACGTTTGACTTGCACCAGACGTTGGCGTGGAAGATCACGCGGGTAGCGCATGGCGGCGACCCGTATGAGGATGCGCGATTCGTGCCTGGCGAATCGGGGTTTGAGCGATTCCTGAGTGTTGTTACCGGACGGGCCGCTGGTGACACGATCGAGCGGGTCCGCGAGGCCCGGACGCGTTTCGAGCAGACGATGCTGGCCCACGCCGGCGATCGCGAATCGCGGGATGTTATTCTTCGGGGGCTCGCGAGCGAACAACAGCCGGACCCGACCAGCTATCGACGAGCCGGGTATCGCTGTAACAGCTTTGTCTGGGGTGTTCAGACGCGGGTTCGTCTGCAGGCGCACGTTGTTCATCGAGCCACGGATTCGGGGCGGATCGACATCGCGCAGGTCAGGGGGTTCGTCGATGTGCGCCGGCTGCGGACGACATCGCCGCTGGTTTTGGCGCGCCGCGTGCTCGTGGGCGAGGGGACCTCGTCGGTCGGCATGGAACCGATCGACGGATTGCACAACGAAGTGCCTTTGCTGCGACCGTTCTGCAGCGATCCGCTGCCGAAGATCGTCAGGGAACGGGGTCCTGGTGGCGAGGAGCTGCTCCAGTTTGATGAGGGCGTCGCGATCGGTGCACGATCGGCCGTGACGTGCTTTACGGGTGAAGTATGGCGCGGCGGTGCGAGTCTGTATGCCACGGGCGATGACCGCTGGGCCCGCCACGGCGTTCGGATTCGCGCGCCGATCAAGCTGCTCGTGCACGATCTGGTTATCGAGCGCGGTCTGTTCGGGGCCGGCTTGTCGCCCGAGTTGATCGTCGCGAGTGAGCTTTCGGATATCCCGTGGTACCGTCAGCCGCCGGACCGACTGGCGCAGCTTGAGGTGCCCGAGCGCGTCGTCCGCCTGCCCGAGGGAATCGCGAGCGCCAGCCTTACCGAGGTGCCGCGGTACGGAGAGGTCTTGGCGTTCACTTGTGACAAACTCGGCTGGAACCCTGCCGACTTCGATGTGTTCCGCGTCCGGATGGAGTATCCGGTGATCCCGACAGCGGTCGTTATGCGGTTCCCCCTGCTGGATCCGCGCTGAGAGTCCTAGCACGCCTTCCACGTGCGTTCCTGCCCCGGACCAATGCATCGCAGGAGGCCTGAGCCAGCGCACAATTTCATTGAATCGTGTTTGCTGGAGCTATAGACTTGGGCTGGTACGTCTTGTCTGCAGCGCGACGAAGGCGGGGCGTCGGCGAATCCGATCTCGGCGAAGAAATCAAGCAAGCAGCGGAGTCTCATCATGTCCGGCACGACTCGGCGATTGATCATCCTGGCAATCCTATCAACGGCGCCACTGCTCCTCGGCATGATCTGCGACAACGACGATTCACTCGAGTTGCGATGCCCGACCGTTACCAGTACAGGCTCGGCGTCGTTGTTCGTGGATCCGTTCCTGGAGGAAGGCAACGCGATCCGCGTCTACATCCTCCAGGCGAGCAGTGACGGCGGCGCTGTTGCGTTCGCGGGAGGTGCAATGTCGTGGGGTACGCAAGATGATCCACGCAACATCGTCTGTGACAGCGACAATTGTGACACCATTGAAGTCCCGATCATGCCGGTGTCCGACGGGCGGGTGACGATCGAACTATGGAACAAAGAAGGTTCCGCCGTTGCGATTGTCGACACGTGTGTGCTGGACGTTCGTGGTGACAGTATTTCACCGGCGGGTACGGGTGCCGGGTTCGCCAGCGTGGCGTACGAACTCACGACGGCAGCGACGGTGGTGCGCGCCGGCCTGTCATTCGATGTCCAGTTGGAGGTAGTGGAGCCGATTCTCCCGGATGCAGCCACGATTCGGGTTACGGGTAGTCGGCGAATCGCGGGCGGACCGTGGGAGTTCGATTATCCGACGGCTGGCGAGACGTTCGATATCGTCGCTACGGTCCTGAGCGACGCAACCGTCGGCGAAGCGGGTTTCACCGTCGAAGTTCTGGACGCTGCGGGAATCGACCTCAACAACGACGATGACCCCGACAACAACTACTCGGGCAGCGGCGACACGGTTGAGGTCGTACTGGACGACGGTCGCAACTACGACATTACGATCACGTCACCGACGCTGCACTTCGAGAATCTCAATCCTTACGAGCTTACTGTCAGTGTCGAAGACATCCCCGATGATGCTACCGAGATCCAGATCATCCTGGAGCACGAAGGTGATCGGAATGGCCTCAACATCATCCGGCGCGATGAACTGGCAGGCGGGTCAGCCGTCAGACCGGTCGGCCTGCGGCCCGGGGTCACAAAGATCTTCGTCGAATGGGAGTACTTTGCTGATGTTCTCCGCCTCGGTGAACATGATACGCGCGAAGTCATGACGAACGAGGGCGGCGGACCGCGGGCCGCGTTTTCCTGGGAACCGTTGATCATGGTCCCCAGCGAAGAAGCGACGATGCGCGTCGATTTCGCGATTCCGTGCGATTCGGAGAGCCGCTACGGACTCACCTATTTACGGAGCCGACAGGATGAGATCGTCGTGCCCGCCGAAACGACAGCTGGGAGCGTAAGCTTCACGCCGACCGACGCGGAGTGGGCGACGATTACGGTTGTCACGAACGGCTGCAATCTGATCAGCGCAACCCACGAAGTGATCATTCACCCGGCCGGCGACGATCTCTTCACAGGGTTCGCCGGTTCCGTCACCGGAAGTCTCGGTACCGAAGCAACGCTCGAGGTGTCGGTGGCGTACATCGCAACGCCGATCGAAATGACGACCCGTAATGAAGCTCAAGTAAACGTGACCTACACGGAGACGGCCCCCGAGAACTTTACGGTGGCATTGACCGCCGGGCTCGGGCCGCGCTTCAAGGAACACAGCGAGTCATTCGACGGCCCCGGAGGCGCGTACGATTGGGCGCTACGGTTGTACGAGGACGACCCCGCTACTGACGAGTTGGAAGGCACGTTCAACCTGACGCGCCCGGACGGGACGACCGAGTCGTTCTCGTACAGCCTGCAGAAAAAGTAGTCTGGCGGCGCTCCCGGCAACGCCGCACAAGATGAGTACTACGCGTGGCGCTGCGGGCGGAAGCCGGCTGAGCGGCGGCATGCGCCCAGTGTCAGACCGACGACCAGCAGACCGAACGACGCGGGCTCGGGCACGAAGGCAATTCCACTCATTCCGACGACGTTATGGTGACCGATCAGCGTCAAGCTGCCGTCACCGGGGTTAACGGTGAAGAGTTCGCGACCATCACTCAGATACAGTGTGGGACCGTCGAGATCGAACGACAGCCCGCCGACACCGATGGGACCGTTCAGGTCGAGTTCGCGGACCTCGGTCGCCAGCCCGGATTGCGGATCGATGCGTGCCAGCGCATCCTCGGCGCTGCCGTTCTTCGCGTAGCCGAAGAGCATTCCCGTCGGGCTGAATGCGAGCCCGGAAACGTCGACCGCCTGCCCGAGGTCGCCAAAGCTGGACAGCGCCCCGGTATCGAGCGCAATGGTAGCGAGCTGGCGATCGTTTACCGCGAACGCGGTACCGTTCGAATCGAACGTCAGACCGCCTTCAGGAATCTCGCCGAGCTGATCCGCGACCTGCGTCGCGTTCCCGGTTTGCAGGTCGATTGTGTAGAGTCCGGCGTCTTTCGTGTAACCATAAAGAGTGTTACTCCTGGCGTCCCAGGCGATCCCGTTGATTTCGTTGACGCCGGTATTGCCGACCAGCGTCGCGGCTCCGGTCGCGGTATCGATGCGGTACAGTCGCTGCGGTTCGAATATATCGTAGGACGCGACGCCGAAGAGGTCAGCAGCGTTAGTCGTACTGACCAAGGCCGCACATATCGCCATGCTGAGCGTCAGCCGTTTGTACATAGGGAGTCCCCAATCATGGGTTGTAGCAAGAGAACGGTTCACTTCGATCACCTCCGATGAAAAAGTACGATTCGGCCCGCGAAAGACGCGTTTGCGCATTGCGAAATGTGTCGGGTGGCGGCGCGGCCAGACGCACCCTGCCGAGCGCGAGCGCAAAGAGCACCGGGTCCGTCGGCCGACGCAGCCCTCACCCAACGACGTCCGATGCGCGATCGACCAACGGGAGGGTGGACCGAATCACAGGGGGAGACCACGAACGAACGCCGGGTCGAGACACGCAAGGCGTCTCAACCTACATCAACATAGGACCGAAGGTGATCCATTGTGACAATGAGTTGTGACATGGGCTGTAAAGGAGCCCGATGAATTGAATAAGGAGGACGCACCCCGCTGGATTCGAACCAGCAACCTTCGGTTCCGTAGACCGATGCTCTATCCAATTGAGCTAGGGGTGCTCATGCCCGGAACTGGATTCGAACCAGCACGAGGTATAACCCTCACCAGGCCCTCAACCTGGCGCGTCTGCCAATTCCGCCACCCGGGCGTCTCCCGGACAACCCGGGAACCCGCCAATCTAGGGCCGTCGCTGCCCGCCGTCAAGATCGGCCGGTGTGCCCAGCCGAATTCGTATCCGAGCCGTCCGCATGTGCCTCTGCAACGCCGCTCGATTTTTGCGCCAGTCAACTTCGCCGGTATCCGAAACGAGCGGGGCATCACGATGAACAACGCAAGCGACGTCGCGTTCACGGCCCGGCGGCCCGACGGACGGCACGGCGTGTTCCTCGGGCCCGACGCGGTCAACGATCGGCTGATACTGCAAAGCGACCAGCTCTCTTCGAAGATACCGTCCGACGTGTCATCCTCGACCTCGTCAGTCGCCCTGATGGCATTTATCGGGTTCTGATCCCGGAGCCGACGGCGCTGACGGGATGCTCGTCGCAGCGAGTCGTCGACGCGCGGGCAACGCTCGATCGTAGTGGGCACCAGCAGCGGCGCGTGTTGAGCGTCTGTGGCTGTTGCAACGTCGGAAACTTCGCTAGAATCCGCTCGGCGTGGATTTATTACCGACAAAAGGGGCACCTGGAGATTGGGAGACGGAGTTGCAACGCACACTGATCATCTTCAAGCCGGACGCGATGAATCGCATGCTGGTGGGCCGCATTCTGACGCGTTTCGAGGACAAGGGACTGCGACTGGTCGGGATGAAGCTACAAAAATCGGCGCGATCCCAGGTGGAGAAGCACTACGAAGTCCACAAGGAACGACCGTTCTACAACGACCTGTGCGATTTCATGACCAGCGCGCCGGTGATCGTGGCTGTACTCGAGGGACCGCAGGCGATTCAGGTCGTCCGTTCGATGCTGGGCGCCACCAATGGCGTGGAGGCGGCCGCCGGCACGATTCGCGGCGATTTCGGCCTCGACAAGCAGTACAACCTCGTGCACGCCAGCGACGGCGAGGATACGGCCCGCGCCGAAATCGACCTGTTCTTCAAGCCCGAGGAACTGGTCGAGTATACCCGCGCGCCCGACTCCTGGATCGTCAGCTAGCCGACTACTGCAGCCGATCCGCGGGGAGTGTGGACGTCCTATCCGCACTCCCTCGATAGGCCCGATAGGGTCATGCTTGCGGAACTGCGACTCATCACGCTACAGCGCAGCCCGGTACAACTCGAGCATCGCATTCGCGTCGACCGGGCGCGGGTTGAATTGAGCCGTCCATTGCTGCGCCGCCTCTGCTGCCAGCCTCGGCAAGGCAGCTTCTTCAACGCCGACCTCGGACAGACGCGTCGGCAAACCCGCAGCCGATAGCCAATGAATCAGTTGTTCGACTAGCGCCTCTGGTGAGATCTCGAGCGCTTCGTAGGGATTCTCAGTCCCGGTAGCGCCATTCCGGGCCCCGGTCAGCTCCGCATTGAAGCGTACAACGTGCGGCAACATGATGCCGACTGCCTGACCGTGGATCACGCCGAACCGCGCCGTGAGCGGATTCGCACACGAATGAGCGGCCCCGAGCATCGACTGCTCGATCGCGCATCCTGCGAGGTGTGCACCAAGCAACATGTCTGTCCGCGACTGCGCGTCGTCCGGTCGCTGCAACGACGCGACGAAACTGCGCGACAAATGCCGCCATGCTGCAACCGTGAATGCCAGGGAACGCTCGTTCCGGGCATTCGTCGCAACAGTCTCGACCGCATGACTGATGGCATCGATGCCCACTGCGGCCGCCACCGTCGGCGGTTGCGTGCGGGTCAACTCCGGATCGAGGATCGCGACGCGCGGCCGAAGTCCACCATCCACAGGCAGTCGGCGATCGCCGCAGGCCATCTTCACGTGCGTGTGCTCGTCGCTAATAAGCGCGAACGACTGCCCTTCGCTACCAGTCCCGGCGGTTGTCGGCACCAGGATGCTGGGCAACAACGGCCGGGTCGTCTTGTTCACTCCCCAGTAGTCGCGAATTTCACCCCCCTGCGTCAACAAAAGATTGATCCCCTTGGCGCAGTCCATCGCACTACCGCCGCCAAGACCGACAATGCCGTCAATCCCCGCGACGGAGCGGGCCGTGTCCAACCCGGCGGAAACATTCGCAGTCGTCGGGTTCTCCGTGGCACCCGCAAATACGGTCGCTGAAACTCCCGCCGCATCCAACGACTCGACCGCACGGTCGGAATACCCGACGGCACAAATCCCGGGATCGGTTACGAGCAAGGCGTGCCGGAAACCGATCTCCGCCGCGAGCGCGCCGAGCCGGCGCAGGGCCCCGGACTCCATCACCACCCGGACCGGCGAATGGTCCGACACATCGCGGAGAACGAAGCCTTCCGTCACAAGCAGGCCCCCGGTTCGGGACGTCGGCCAGCCAGGATCCAGGTCATGCCGCATCCTCAGATTGGAACGCACGCTGGCGATAAAGGTGCTCGAACAAATTGCCCTCGTGCGGTTGGTCCCAACTCAGCTGGTACGTGGGAATCGCGCCAATGTTCAATCGATCGACATGGCCCGCGTTCATCAACGCTGAAATCAGCGCGGCATCGCGTGTGATCGCCGAACAGACCAGCGTCGACCCGATCGCATGCGGAATCTCGTCGATCGGCGCCTCGACAACCGACGCATACGGAAACAGATACTCACGATGCGTCAGCGGGTGCTCCTCAACGGGCGTCACCGCCTGAAAGGCTGGGTCCGATTCCTGCTCGCGGGTCGCGGCATCAATCCACACAATTGTCGGCAGGAGATATGCCACGCTCCCCTGCTTCACCAGCCGGCCGGCGCCGCGTTTCGTGCGCGTCAGATCGACCGCACCCGGCACCCGCAAGCCGGCATCGATCTGTGCATCGATGGCCTCGGCAACCGCCGTATTGGC
>JANQNU010000049.1 GCA_028279405.1 Phycisphaerae bacterium | reverse complement strand
GACGCTCTGGTCGTTTGCTTATCTCACGTGGGGCTCGGTCAGTCCGACGCGCTACTCGCCGCCGTCGATCCAGGGGCGGTATTACATACAAGTGCTACCCTTCGCGATTCTGATCGTGGGCGTCGTTTGTACACGCGGGCTGCAATGGCTCGAGACGCGGCGTTTGGGGCTGATCGCCGCTCCGACGGGTCTGGCCCTGCTCGTCTTTCCGTGGCTGCACCTGCAAGGGCCGAATCGGCTGGCGGGGAACATATACCATGCGGATGTCGTCCATGCGGGACAGGCAGCGCTGGCCAAGGCTCGTTCCACGCAACCCGATGTTCCAGTCATTCTGGCAGACTACCTCGCCTTCGATTTGTCGCCGATCGTACGGGGTGCCGCTGACGTCGTTTCGTCGGAGGCGTTGAGTGGGGCGGAACTGCGATCGCGGCTAGCCGCCGGTCCTGTGCAATACCTGATGATCCGGCCGGACGAATTGACCGAGTCCTATCGTCGACGGGCCTCCTTGCTGGATGTGACACTTGATCGCGCGTTGGCCGACATCTGCGCACGACTGGCTACGGCATCGAGCGGAGCAGCCGTACTGACGCTCGGCGCTGCGAGCGGGATCCCCGTCCGCGCTCGTTGGTACGAGTATCGGGCACCCGTGAGGCGATTTGCAGTTCTCGGTTCCGGGAGTGCGGGGCAACCGCGGCGCCGGACGAATCGTGCGGTCTGGCTTGTGGAGATCGAGCGGTCGTTGGAAGGAAGTACCCTGGACTGAATGTCATCGTGCAGCGCCGTACTATTGACCTCGTTGTTATGCTTTGAGTGTGGAGGTCGGTCCGGTGCAGTAACGCACGACCTGGTGATGTACGGTCCTGGCGGGGCTGCCTGAGACCGAGTCGGACGGCCTCATTATTTTCTTAATTGATGTTGGCGGGTTGCGCAGTTCGAAGCCACCCTCGCTTCTGTCGTTCACGCGCGACTGCGCTTGGCGTCTGGAACGAACGGGTGCGCGCGAAGCCTGCTGCGTAGTGACAACGGAGCGACGCGATTGCTTCATGCGCGTGGTGATCGGGGCGCTGTTCCGCAAGCGGCTACCGTTCGTGTGAGCGGGGCTCGGCGCCGGCTGAGCGAGGTATCGATGTACGCGTGACGAGCCGTTCTGAGGGTGGACGAGATGGACACCATTGCGGACCCGGCGAACGCCGGGCATGACATGAGGGGTGATCCGCAGATGACGGGCCCGAGGGGCGCTCCGGATCGCTCGACAGCGCGGACCTGGCCGTTGTGGCTCGCGATGTTGATTTTCGGCTCGACGCTCATTGATGTCGTTTTTTTCACCGGCTTTGTCGGCAGTGATGACCGGGACTACTTCGTCGGGGGCATGGCGTTGTTCGAGGGGACGTTAGGACCCAAGATCGAGTTGGCCGAGACGCGTCTGACGTTGCTGGCGTGGAACGGCTTGATGGTTCATCTGCTGGGCCCATTCGCCCAGCGGGTGGCGGCTTCGTACATCCTCCTGCACCAGATGCTCAACGTCGCGACGTTCGTGTTGGGCAGGCGGCTCTTCGGGCCGCGGCCGGCCCTGGTGGGCGTATACCTGTTCGCGTTGATGCCGCTGATGATCATCTATAGCTCGACGATGCTGCCGGATATCCCGAGCGCATTGTTTCTCGTGATGACATTGTTGGCACTGTCGTTCGCGCTGCCTTCGCAGAAGGTGGTGCATCCAGCAGTCGGGACGGCGTGGATGTCGCTGGCGGGATTCCTTTTTGGCGTCGCGTACGGCGCCAAAGAATCGGTGCTGGTCACGCTGCCCGCGCTTTTCATCTGGGGCCTGTTGCAGGTGCGATATCGACAGCCTCAACGGTGGATCGCGTGGTCGCTTGCGGGCGCGGGGTTGTTTGCGAGCGGACTGCTGCTCTTCGTCATTTTGGAGACGGCGGTTTATTCCAGCGCGACGGACCGGCTGTTTCTCCGGCTCGGGTGGACGATCGACGACGGCTACGGCCCGACCCAGGCGATGGTTGACAAGTACGGCACGAATCCGATTGAACGTTGGAATTGGCTGATCTTCCGTTCGTTCGATCGCCATACGCTTCCGCATGCACATAAGTGGCTCATGCTCATTTGCTTTGCCGCCTTCCCTTTTCTGCACGGTCGTGGTTGGTTGGTGTACGTGTTGCCGATTTGGATTTTCGCTTTCTTCACGTGGGGCTCGGTCAGTCCCACGCGGTACGCGCCCCCGAGCCTTCAGGCGCGGTACTACATCGTTGTCTTGCCGTTTGTTGCGCTGATCGTCGGCTTTGTCTGTACTCGGCTGCTGGAGTGGTTCGAGTCCTGGCGGGTTCCCGTGCTGGCCGGTCCCTTTGCGCTAGCGATCCTGATTGGACCGTGGTTGTATCTCCGGGGACCCAACTGCCTGCCGTCTGTTGTCTACCGAGCCGATCTGGTTGGCGCGGGGATGCACGCCGTCGACGAGGCCCGTCGTTCGGGAGAGCGGCCGCCGATTGTCGTCGCGACGCACGTCGAGCAATATCTGCAGCCGGTCCGTGGAGCCCATTGGGAGAACCTGGTTGCGTCGCATGAGATGTCCTTGGAGCAATTCCGAGAGCAGCTGGCGGTGCAATCAGTGCGGTACGTCACGCTGCACCCGGACCAGGTCTATCCGCGATATGAGCGCATTCTTTCGCATCTCGATCGGATGCTGTTGCCGATGCTGCGGACGCTGGGGTCGGAGGGTTCGGGGAATGCTCGAGCTGCGGTTGTCTCCGATGCGGATGGGAGGTTGCCGGACTTGCGCGTCCGTTGTCGGTCCTATCGGCTTTCCGTCGGGCGGATCGAGGGGCTCTGGCGGTACCTCACCAAGGAGCCCCGACTGTCGTCCGAGGCCTACGCGAACGCGATCATCTGGCTTGTGGAGATCGAATTGGCGGCCGGACCGGCCTAAGCTGATGGTACATTTCGGATTCGCCTTCGTCTCTCGTTCGGGCACGGGTCTCGTGCTGGGCACCCGAACTACCAGGTGTCGGGTTCGCAAGCGCTTGCGGGACTGCGCGCCGCGGCTATCATGCCGACCGATCGAGGGGCATCTGCGGGCGGCCCACGTCGCTCAGGTCGCGGATGTCATTTTTCCGGTAACTGAGGCATCAATATCGAATCCGTTGCGGATCATTCTCTGTCAGGATCGGGTGAGGCGGACCACCTGCGTGCGCGTCGGGTAATAGTTGACCGTTCGACGCAACGTACGTGGCCAATCTGGCTCGGCGCGTTGTTGCTCGGCTCGTCGCTGGTCGATGGGGTGTTCTTCACCGGCTTCGTCGGCAGTGACGACATGGACTACTTCAACGGCGGGGTAGCGCTGTTTCAGGGGCTGCTGGGGCCGGAAATCCTGCTGGCGGAGACCCGCCTCACGCTGTTGATCTGGAACGCGCTGGTCGTCGAGTTGCTGGGTCCGTTTGCGCAGCGCGTTGCGGTATCCTACATTCTGTTGCATCAACTGCTGAACGTCGCGACGTTCGCGCTTGGCAAACGGCTGTTCGGTCCGCGGCCGGCGCTGGTGGCCGTGTATCTGTTTGCGCTCGTTCCGATGGTCATCGTCTATAGCTCGACCATATTGCCCGATATCGCGAGCGCTGCTTTCCTCGTCCTTTCGCTGCTGGCGCTGTCATACGGTTTACCGTCGTCGATCCATACGCGACCCGTCGTTCAGGCAGCGTGGATGCAGGCCGCGGGTCTGCTGTTTGGTCTGGCGTATGGGGCCAAGGAGTCGGTACTGGTTTCGTTACCTGTCATGGTCATCTGGGGCGTGCTGCACGTTCGGCGTGCGCTGCCGGGGCGCTGGATTGGGCAATCGCTCTGGCTGGCCACGTTGTTTGCGGGCGGGCTGCTGGTGTTCGTTGGCGTGGAGACGATCGTCCTGAGCGACGCAACCGACCGCTTTTTTCTCCGGCTTGGGTGGACCGTCGACGACGACTACAGCCCAACGCTGGCCATGATCGACAAGTATGGCACCGATCCGGTCGAACGTTGGAACTGGTTGATCTATCGCGCGCTCGATCCGTATACGTTCCCGCACGCCCATAAGTGGATGACCCTGGTCTGTCTGGTGGCGTTCCCGTTCTTCCGTGGCCGATCGTGGTGGGTGTTTGCGCTGGCGATCTGGACGTTCGCGTTCTTTACCTGGGGATCAGTGAGTCCGACGAAGTACGCGCCGCCGAGCTTGCAGGCGCGGTACTACATTCAGGTGCTGCCGTTTGTTGCGCTGATCGTCGGGCTCGTTTGCACGCGGGTGCTCGAGTGGTTCGAGTCCTGGCGGCTCCCGATTCTGGCGGGGCCGTTCGCGTTGGTCATCCTGTTCGGGCCATGGTGTTTTCTGCGTGGTGCGAACCACCTTCCGTCGGTGATCTATCGTGCGGATCTCGTGGGCGCGGGAATGCATGCCGTCAACGAAGCGCGCCGTCCCGGCGATCGGACATCGGTCGTGCTTTCCGGCCACATCGAGCCGTATGTGGTACCGGTGATGGGTACGCGCCGCCGGGGTTTCATTAGCACGGATGCCGTACGGCCGGCTCTTTTTCACCGCTGGCTGATGTCCGCTCCAATGCGCTATATCACGTTGAAGCCGAGCCAGGTCCATCACCGTTATCAGCGGATTTCGACCAAGGTCGACCGGGCGCTGCTACCCATGCTCCGGCAGCTGGAGCAGCCGAAGTGGCCGGGCTACGTTCGCGAGGCGGTGGTGGTATCGAGCCCGGACGGAACATTTCCGGACCTGCGTATGCGCTGCCGGGGCTACTACCGTCTGCCGACTGGCCGGATGGAGGTGCTTTGGCGGTTCTTCACGAAGGAGCCGCGGCTTCCGTCTGAGCGGCAGGGGCACGCTGTCGTCTGGGTGGTCGACATCGAACTGGTTGAGTAAGGCGGGGCCGCGACCTGCCGGATATTCGTCGGTCGTGGGATAGTGGGGGTAGCAGGGGGCTGGCTGCGGGAGGGGGATCTGCCTTTTTTGCGCTCGAATTGGCGGTTTTCCGGCCGAAACGGAGCTTGCTGCGCGGATTCGGAGCGTCTCGCGGCAATTCCTGCCGACGCGCAAGCCCGGGGGGTCAAGGCCCGAAACTGCGCCACCGATAACGAAGGTTGCTGGACGGCTCGAGATCGGCGTCGCGGAGAACGCCGATGTGACGGGCGGAATCGATTCGATTAACGGCGTTCTTCGTAACCAGGAAACGGCAGGTCATGAAAGAAACGAACGATCGCTCGAACAACGGGCCCGCGAACGGCAAGGGCAAGGCGGCCAACGGCGGTACTGGCGGGAATGGAAAGAACGCCGGCCGATCCAAGAGTACGTCCGGACCTGTCGCCACGGACGGCGGCAAGTCGTCGACTGCCAAGGATGGTAGCCAGTCGCCGACGACGGACGTCATCATCGAAACGAAGGCGTCAGCGATCGAGCAGGCCAAGCAGCGGATCAAGATGGCGACCGCGGCGCAAGAGAAGCAGCCGCAGGCGCTCCAGGATGCCTTCCTCGACGAACGCAACGACGTGCTGGCCGTCATCAGCGAGCTCGAGGAGCAGCTGGAGAATCGCCAGGAGCTGCGCGAAACGCTCGAACGTGAACTAAACGACAAATCCGAATCGCTGCAGACCTCCACCCAGCGCGTTCAGGAGCTGGAGTGGCAGGTTGTCACGCTTCAGACACGCGTCGACGCGCTCGAGCAGATCCGCACGGAAGTGCAAATGCTCGAGGAGGAGTTGCAGGATGCGACCGGTCGGGCGCAACGGCTCAACGAGCAGCTCACCAAGAGCGAGGCGGAACGCACGCGGCTCAAGAACGAACTCAAGAACTCCACCAAGCAGCTCGAGGAACTGTGGGCCACGCGCAAGGAGCGCGACGGCCTGCGGACCGACGTCAAGTCGCTCAGCGGCAAGCTCGAAGAACTCGAGCGCGCCGCACGCGAAACCACCGACGAACGCAACCAGCTTCAGGTACGCACCAAGGACCTCCAGGCTTCCTGCGACGAGATGCGCAACGACCGTCATCAATTGCAGATCGCACTACGGGCTTCCGAGGACAAGGGCCGCGAGCTGACGCGCGTGCAGGAATCGCTGGTCGACAAGATCGACAATATGCGGAACGAGAAAAAGACGTTGCAAGGCCACATCGCGCATGTCGAACGGGAGAACGCACGACTCGTCGAGCAGCGGCAATACTACGAAACCGAGGTCACGTCGTTGCGTACGCTCAACCGCAACACCGAGGCCGCCTTGTCGAGCGTCAAGAAGGCTTTCGCGGAGGTCCGCGTGGCGCTGACGGAGACCAAGGCCCGCGCTCGCCGACGGGCGATCGATCCCTGGCCCCGCGTGACGACCACGCTGCGGGGGATCGAACCCGAGGCCGGTCTCTCCGAAGCCGACGGGCCGACAGGCGCAGACGAGTCGGTGATTGTCGGTGACGGTACCGACGAGACGTAAGACGTCCGACGCGTGCGGGCACAGCCCGGCCCGCACCGCAAGCTTAATCCGCTCCCGATCAGGTGTCCCACTGGCGCCGATGGACGAGAGGCAGGCCCTTGTGGCCTGCCTTTTTTTTGTTGGGTCGCTCTCGGCGGGGACGCGGGGCGCAGCCAGTTGCGGTCCGTCGCCTCGATACCGCAGACCTCATCACGATCCACAAAAGAGGCCAAAACGCACGGTCCCACGAGCCATCGACACGAAGGCAGTCAATTTCAGTGAATATTTCCTGAAATAATCTTGCGTTTGTTCGGGTGTGCTCGCTAGGATGACGAATAGGTCGGGTGGCGATTGTCCGGACTTGCCCTCGAATTGGCTTGGTCTGTCGCTGAACGGTTGGCGGCGGGAGCACTGTTGTTGAGGTAGGAGTAAGAGGATGAGAGCGAGAGAGTGGATTGCAGCGTGCGGATTCGTGTTGGTTGCGGTTGGCGGGGTACAGGGTGAGCAGCTCATTACCTCGGTGGACGTGGGCGCTCAGCATTCCCAGTGGGCCGATCATCTGACCAATTTCGAATTGACGTTCGGCAACTGGTTCGAGGAGCCGAATGAGCACACGGACTTTCTGGGCTTCGGGCGTTTTTTTGGCGGAGCGTTTGATGGAACGCTGCCATCGGGGCACACCTACGTCCAGGTCGTTGATGAGGCGCCCGACGGCGCATTTTGGGAGGATACGGTCACGGACGGCGTGTTCGAGGCGCCGTACTACGCGTTCCGGTTTGACTTTGAGGACGGTTTTCGCGGCGGAGACTTCACCACCTTCGAAAATCCGGGTGCATGGTACCCCGCGGAGTTCCCAGTCGACCTCGCGGGCTATGATATCGAACGCGTCGAGTTCACGGTCACCGATCCGTTTCTCCGATACAACGACGACCCGAACATTTCCTGGCGGACCGAGTACGGTTTCGAGGACCTCAGGATTGCGTACTACGGAACGGTGATTCCGGAGCCGTCGGCGCTGGCGTTGCTCGGCTTGGGTGGGATTGCAATGGTGCGTCGGCGTTTGTGATGCGAGGCGGTCTGGCTCGGCCCCGTTCCGTTAATCGGAGGGGCCGAGCGGACTTGGCATCGGGTCGCGAATCGAGGCAAGCGGTCGCGGGCCAGACCGCTTCAGAAAATGGGGTCGAAATCGACGGGCCGGATGGCTGAGGGCTTGGACGAGACTAGAATGTGCCCTTTCGCGAGAAGCAGGTATGCGAAGGAGCACGGTCGTCAGACAATGAGCGCCGCCGGTAGTGAGTTTCAGGAGGTTCGGAATGCGATCGGCCTCCTCAGAGCCGCCGTTCAAAGCACCATCAACGAGCTTCAGGGGCCGGTGCGTAATCCCGCCGAGCTTGCTGACTCGATTGGCATGGCGCGGGCGTCTGCTTGGCGGATTTGGAAGCTCGGGGACACGACGCGACCATGCTCGATATCCAAGCATGTGCCTGGGCGGACTGGGTTCGAACGGTTCGTCGGCGTGGCGCGGTCGCGTGGTGTGACGGCTGGGACGCTGGATGAGTTGCGGAGCAGCTACGAGTTGCTTGCTTCGCTAATCAGTAAGCACGCTGACAACGATCTGGTCGCGTTCGAGGCCATGCTCGGTCGCGAGCAGACAGCATCGGAGGCGATCGATGCGGTGCTATCGTCGCGACGATCGCTTTTCGAGGGGGCGTCGCTGACGTGGGGGATTCGGGCGGACATCAAGTACGCCGCGTTCTTCATTTATCCGACTGACGATCGGGAAGAGTTGTGTGCGGTGCGTCTTTCAATGCTCGGCGGTCTCCACCTGTTGCGACCCCGAGAATGGTTGTGCGTTGACAGTCCGCACCTGACGCTGGAGGTCGAGCGTCCTGTCGAATCCAGAATCAACTTTGCGGGGGGCCTTGGGTTTGACAACTCGCTGATCCTGGACACGCTCTCTACTGTCGGTGACGCCAGGCTCGAGATGTGTACGTTCGAAACGGGGCGCGAAAGGAAACATATCGTCAGACTATTTCCCACCGGACTGGGTTCTCAGTCGAAAGTGAATATCGCCTTGGGGTCGCGCACGACCGAATTTTCGCCGAATCGGATGATCGACGAGGACGATCGTGGAAACTATGGACTCGGGTTCGAACAAGCGTGCCGGGAAGGCGTGCTCGATTTGTTCTGCCACGACGACGTCCGATTTGGCCCGTTTGATGAGCTCAGGCTGGTGAGCTTGCTGCGGGCTGACACGCACGCACCGCAGCAGAACCCTTGGGAGCAACCGCAGCTTCCCTGTGTTGAGACCATCCAACGTCTTGCGAGCCCGTTCACTAAGACGCATCTGAAGATTGTGCCCGAGCACGCACGCCTGTTGAAGACGGGATTCGAGGCCGCGGGCTTCCCGGAGACCGAATTCCGCGGTTATCGCGTGCATATCCGGTTCCCTCCGATCTCATCGCAGCTGCTCGCGTCAGCCCGGTACAAGCCCTAGCGGGCGGTCCATCGTCTAGCTCTCGTGCCGAAGAGGCGTTCGGCTCATGCGATTGTGCCCGGTTTGTGATTGCATAGTGGAGCCGGGTCTCGTTCAGGCAACTCGGAAGAAAAAGAGGGGATCGTTTGCGCCTCTTCCGTACACTCTGGTGTTATCACAGACAGCGTCTGTAGGTTCCATGTTTGGGAGGTGTTCGATGTTGCCCAGCTGTGCACGCGGGTTTCTGGCAATCGCTGTCATGATCGTGCTCGTCCCGTCGAGCGCCCGGGGCGCCCCAGAACGATCGCCGTTCACGGGCATCCGGTTCGTCGAATCGGAGATTCACGTCCAGGTGCACGGCGAGCCGACGTGGCACCAACTCGTTGAGATCGATGGGATCACTGCGGACGCCATCCGCGCGCATGCTGATAAACGGCACAAAGAGCGGGCTGACAAGCGGATTCGCGAGGACCTCGTCCGGCTGCTGACCGAAATGGGGCATGTGCCCGGGGCAACCGTCACGTTGCGTCTCAAACGGCTCGACAAGGCGGCGGGTGAGACGCGGGGGCTCGAAAAGGTTCCGATGACCGCCGAGAACCGCCAGCGACTCTGGCGCGAAAGTACCGTCCGACGAATCGAGCGCGACCACGCGATCGCGGTCGATGCCCGTTTCACGGACCTCACGCGCCGCGTGCTGGGTGATGCCGGTGGGCCCGCCATTGCGGCCGCGCATGTCGCGCACGATTTGGATCAACTCGAGTGGCATCTCAAGCACGAGCACTCGTATCTGACCCTCAAGGACGTCCCGATCGAGGCGGCGCTCGACAGCATTCGCGTGGCGGCGGGCGCGGAGATCGGACGAAACGAGTTGGCATTGCAGGTTGCGAAACTGCTCGCGCTGTTGGGTGACGGGCACGCAGGCGTACGCAGAATAGAGCAGTACTTGCCAGCGGGCTACCTGCCGGTCCTCATTGAACAGGCCGGAGGACGACTCGTCGCGTTCAAGGCGGATCGGTCCGGATTCGTCGAGCCGACCACTCCTTACATCGTGTCCATCGACGGCAAGCCGATCGAGCGTTGGCTGACGGCGGCCGCGCAGATCGAGGCGGACGGTTCGGCACAGCTGCGGCAACGCCGGGCGATTCGGAACCTGCGCCTGATCAACTATCTGCGCCACGAACTCGGTCAGCCGACCGCGGGAACGGTTACGCTCGGACTTGCCGACGAGGACGGCAGAAACGTCCAAACCGTGCAAGTTCCGGTGACTGGACGAAAGCCGATCTATGGCGAATGGCCGCGAACGCAGACGACGTTGCGTTCCGACGGCATTGGCTACCTCCGGCTGGCGCAAATGTCGCGGTCGGCGGTCCCGTCGGCGAAACGGGCGATGGAGCGGTTTCGCGATGCCAAGGGTTTGATCATCGATGTGCGGGGCAACACCGGCGGTCGACGCGACCTGCTACGTGCGTTGCTGCCGTTCTTCCTCGATCCGACTGGTGGACCGCTTGTGGTGAACGCCGCTCGCTATCGGCTCGGTCCGCGATTCGACCGGGACCATCTGCACAACCGGTTTCTCTATCCGGACGATCGGTCGTTCTGGACCGAGGCGGAACGGAACGTCATCAACGACTTCGCGAGCCAGGTCCGGTTCGCGTGGACGCCGAGCGCCGGTGACTTCAGCGAGTGGCACTACATGGTTGTCGCGCCCGGTGGCAGCGGCGTCTACCACTTCGACAAGCCGGTTGTCGTGCTGATGAATCGAGATTGTTTCAGCGCCACCGACGTCTTTCTGAGCGCGTTCGAACAGGCGCCGAACATGACATTGCTTGGGACGCCGAGCGGCGGAGGGAGCGGTCGTACGCGGCAATCGGCCCTGGTGCACTCCGGAATCCGGATCAAGCTCTCGTCGATGACGTCGTATCGAGCCGGTGGTCAGCTATTCGACGGCCAAGGTGTGACGCCGAACGTGGTGGTGGAGGAAACGCCGACCGATTGGATCGGGCAGACCGACACGCAACTCGATGCGGCCGTGCAGCGGCTGGACGGTATTGGGGCGCGCTGAGCGCTGCAGGCCGGGCCACCGAGTTCGCGGGCGCGGTGTATTCATGGAAAGGAACGCACGCTAGCTACTGGCTCGTCAGCGCGACTCGACTAGCCACGTTCGCGGCGGCTGGCTTTCTTGCGTTCGTTTTCGTCCAGGATGCGCTTGCGCAGGCGGATCGCGTCCGGCGTGACCTCGACCAGCTCGTCATCGTCGATGAACTCGAGCGCGATTTCGAGTGTCATCTCGCGCGGCGGTTTGAGGATGATGTTCTTGTCCGCCGAGGCGGCCCGGACGTTGGTCAGCTTCTTGCCACGGCAAACGTTGACGACCAGGTCATTCTCGCGGCAATGCTCGCCGACGACCATGCCGATGTAGACGTCCGTTCCCGGTCCGATGAACATGTCGCCGCGATCCTTGAGCCCGTCGAGCGCGTAGGCGGTGACGGGGCCGGCCTCGTTCGCGATCATGACGCCGTACGCACGCGTCGGGATGCTGCCGCGCAGGAACTCGTACTCGTAGAACACGTGGTGCATGATCGCGTTCCCCTGCGTGGCGGTCAGTAGCCGATTGCGCAGGCCGATCAAGCCACGGGTGGGGATCGTGAACTCGAGGTGCGTGCCGCTGTCGCGGGCCTCCATCTGCGTGCAAATGGCACGCCGACCGCCCATCAGCTCCATCACTGCGCCCACGAACTGTGCCGGCACATCGATTACGCACTGTTCGATCGGCTCGGTTTTCTTGCCGTCCAGCTCGCGGAAGATCACCTTTGGCTTACCGACGGTCAGTTCGTAGCCTTCGCGGCGCATGTTCTCGATCAGAACCGAGAGGTGCAGGATGCCGCGTCCGGAGACGTGAAACTCTTCCGCCGAGGTTCCTTGCTCGACGCGCAGCGCGACATTGCGCTGCAATTCGCGATCGAGCCGTTCGCGCAGGTGGCGGCTGGTAACGTACTTGCCCGAGCGGCCGGCGAAGGGGCTGTCGTTTACGCGGAAGAGCATGTGGAGCGTGGGCTCGTCGACCCGGATGATCGGCAGCGGTCGCGGGTTGTCCGCGTCGGCGATCGTGTTGCCGATGTCGACCGACTCGAGTCCGATCACGGCACAGATGTCGCCGGCTTGGACGGCGTCCGTTTTTTCGCGGCCCAGGCCGTTGAAGACGTGCAATTCGCCGATTCGTTCGCGCGCCTCCGTACCATCGCGGTGGATGACGCACACGGTCGTCGCGGCGCGCAGCGTGCCCGCATAGACGCGGCCAATGCCGATTCGGCCGACGTAATCGCTATAGTCCAGCGTGGTGATCAGCATCTGCACCGGCGCCTCGGAGTCCACGTCCGGACACGGGACGTGGTCCAGGACTGCAGAGAAGAGCGGCTCGATCGTCGATCCGGCTTCGTCCTGGTGCGGGGATGCCCAGCCGTTGACGGCGGAAGCGTAGACCACCGGAAAATCGAGGGCTTCCTCATCGGCGCCGAGTTCGATGAACAGATCCAGTACCTCGTCGAGCACCTCCTTGGGGCGCGCATCGGGGCGGTCCATCTTGTTGACCACTACGATCGGTCGCAGGTGGTACTCGAATGCCTTTCGAAGGACGAACTTCGTTTGCGGCATCGGCCCTTCAAATGCGTCTACCAGAAGCAGGCACCCGTCGGCCATCATCAGCACGCGTTCGACTTCGCCGCCGAAGTCGGCGTGTCCCGGTGTGTCGATCAGGTTGATCTTCGTACCGTGATACTGGATCGCGATATTCTTCGCGAGAATCGTGATGCCACGTTCGCGCTCGAGGTCGTTGGAATCGAGGATACGCTCGCCTTTGAGCTGCCCCTCGCGGAATTGGCCGCTCTGGCGCAGCATCTGGTCGACGAGCGTGGTCTTGCCGTGGTCGACGTGCGCAATGATGGCGACGTTGCGGATGGTTTGCTGTCTCACGCGTTGGGGCCCTCGCGGTTGTGCGGCACGGACGCGTTTGGTCCGTTTTCGCCTCGGCACCGGCGCCAACGCGAAACGGCTTTTCTATCCGCGCGCTCGCGGACTGGCAAGGGCGGCGACGCTCGTGATTGGCGACCGGGATGCAGCGGTCGGTCGGCGTGGCGCGTTTTTGAGCGGGGCCGGCCTGTGCGGCCGTCTTAACAGTCGGCGGGTGTGTCGGTTCGGCGGAATCACCGAACGGACGGAATTGCGTTCGGACGCGCAATTGGACACAATAACACGTCCGCCGATGCTAATCTGGGGAGTTCCTCCCCGGCAGGCAGTGCAGTAGGGCCGTTCTGGCCGAGAATCGAACGATCGGGAAGACACGCGTGAAGAAAAAATCCAGTCGACTCGCGTTGGTGGCAGGGCTGCTGCTTGCCGGCGCGCACGCGAACGCGCAAATGCGTTCGGTCGTTATCAGCGACGCAACCGTGGTGACCGGCAACGGTCGGGTGTACTCCAAGGCCAGTGTTTCCTACCAAGGTGGGAAGATTACCGGACTTGGCCCGCGGGTTCGCGCCGGATTCCTCAGCAAGACGATCGATGGGGCCGGGAAGTTCATCACCCCGGGACTGATCGACGTCTGGAGCGGAATGGGCGTCCCGGCGATCGTCTCCGAGGGTCAGGCATCGGGACAGGCCGCGGATGCGTATGACGCGTTCGATCGTGACGCGATCGAGGCGGCGCTGGCGCAGGGGGTGACGACGGTCTATGTACCGGCGCGCGCGATCGAGGGTGCCGGCGGACTCGGTGCGGTGGTTCGCTTGGTGCCGACGGCGTCCGCGGATGCGGTGATCAAAGACGATGCGGCAGTTTGCTTTTCCATCGGCGCACGAGGCGAGCGGGCGCTGGGCCGGTTGGCGCGTACCGCCGCGTTTCGCAAACGCTGGCAGGATGCAAAGGACTATCGCACCGCGCGCGAAGACTACGAGTTCGAGCTGGAAGAATACGAGAAGAAGCTCAAGGAACGAGCCGAGAAGGGCGAATCCTCGTCCAAGGACGAGTCCGTCAAAAAGAAAGACGCGGGCGACAAGAAGAAGAAAGACGACAAGCCGAAGAACCGGCGCCGGCGGCGGAGACGTCCACGTCCCCGACCGCGTCCACAAGCGGCGGATGCGGTCATGATCGATCGCGCCGTCTCGACGATGACGGCTGAGAACGGTGAGAACGGCGAGCGCGACGGCGAGAATGGCGCCGACGAGAACGGCAAGAACGGTGAGAAGAAAAGCGGGGACGAGATCAAGAAGCCTGAGGAACCGGCGCGCGATCCGGAGATGGATGTGCTTCTCCGGGCGCTGGACGGCGAGATACCGGTGCGGGTCGAGGTATACCAGCCGGCGGATATTCTGAATGTGCTCGAGGTCGGCGAGGAGTTCAACCTGCGCCTGATTCTCGAGGGTGCGACCGGAGCCCATCGGGTTGCCGAGCCGATCGCGAAGGCGGAGGTGCCGGTGATCCTGGACGCGCCGGTGGGAACGATGCGGCACCAGGGTGACCCGCGGCGGCACGCCTCGAACGCGGCGCTGCAGACGCTCCAAGACGCGGGGGTACGGGTCTTCATCGCGAGTGGCCCGGACGCTGCGGGCAGTACGGCCCATCTGGCCCTCCGGGTGGCGGCGGCGATCGGGCACGGCTTGGCGCCAAAGACCGCCGTCCAGCGGATCACCGGTCAGGCGGCTGAGTTGCTGGAGATCGCGGACGCGGGCCAGCTGCGGGTCGGAAGGTCGGCCGATTTCGTCGTGTGGAGCGCCGATCCGCTCGATCCGACGTCGCGCGTCGAGTCCGTTGTCGTCGGCGGCGAGGAGGTATGGAAGGCACCCAAGCAAGGGGCTGACGAGTGATGAGTCTGATGCATCGTCCGACACGGCGTCTCGGGTGCGGCTGTCAATGGCGTTCCGCTCACGGAACACGCGACGTCCTCTGTCAGCGTGCTCCGCGAACGGAACGCACGTTGCCCGCTCGCGAGCGACAATCGTTGTTTTCAACTCCGTGGCATAGGCTGGCGGCCTGTGCCATTCTCGTTCTTGCGCTAACGGCCTCGAGCGGACTGGCGTCCGACGGCTTGCTGATTCAAGCGCGGGGTGTCTTGATGCCCGGCGGCGAGATCGGCGAAGGCGCCGTCGAGATTGCAGCGGGCAAGATCAAGCAGGTATCGCAGACGGTTGATTCAGATGCGATTCCCCATCACCGTTACGAGACCGGCGTCATCTGCCCCGGCCTGATCGACATCACGGGCCAGTTGGGGGCCGACGGTCAGACGGCCGAGCGGTCCGCGCCGCTGCAACTGGGAATCAGCACGGGGGCCGCGTTCGACGCATATCATCGCCACATGGCGCTCGCGATGCGTGCGGGCGTGACGGCGTTCGTGCTCCTGCCCAATGACAATAATCTGGTGGGTGGCGCCGGTGTTGTTTGTCACACCGGGTCGGAGAACGGCCCGGAAGTGATCTCGACCGACGGGCCGGTGAAGCTCTCGGTTGCTCCGGACGCGTTCCGACTCAACGTTGCACCGACGTCGCGTGCAGGTGCGATCGATATGCTGCGAAAGGCGTTCGAGAAGTCCCGGAGCGGCGACTCGAACACAGCATTCGATCGCTTCGTTCGCAAGGAGCGCGTGGGCATCATTGCCACGCCCAGTGGCGCTGACGTGCTCGCCGCGATGCAATTGCAACGACGGTTCGACCTGCCGCTGATTCTCACACATACGGCAGATGCGTTGGACGTCGCCGGGGCCGTAGCGGGCGCGCGGGGCGTGATCGTCGGCCCGCTTGCGTTCGGCGCGCCGCGGCGCTATGCGGCGGCGGCGGCGCAATTCGAGAAAGCGGAAGTACCGGTTGCGATCGCTGGAGGGCTGCCTGCCTGGTCTGCCGACAGCTTGCGAACGGGAGCCGCGATTGCGGTGCGTCATGGGATGTCCGCTGCCGCGGCGCGGCGCGCCATTACGGAGGTTCCGGCCACATTCGCGGGGCATGAAGGACAACTCGGCGTGATCCAGCCCGGTGCACGGGCTGACCTCGTCGTCTTTTCCGGCGATCCCCTGGACCTGCGGTCGCGTGTACTTGCAGTCTACATCGACGGTCGACGCGTTTATCGGGCGCCGACCGCCGACGACCAGCCATAGGAGGTTCGATGATGTCTCCCCGCTCGACTCTTTCGGGGAATTGGACGGCTGTCGTCACGGGGCTCGCGTTATTGTCGGCGCTGGCACCCGCGAGCGTGGCCGAGGTGATCGCGGTCAGGGCCGCCAAGTTGCTGGGGGCCGACGGTACCGGTGGTGCGGCGGTCATTCTGATCGAGGACGGCAAGATCGTTTCCATCGGACCGGACGTTCAGGTTCCGGACGGGGCGACGGTGATCGAAGCCGATGGCCAGCGGGTCGTGACGGCAGGATTGGTGGACGCCAACTGCACGTTGAACTTCGAGATTCCACAGCTTGCGGTGCGCTGGAGCCCGTACGCGACGAAGCACGACCACGAGGCCTGCGAACATGCCGATCGGGTCGTGGTTGGCGCGGCGCCGGATCTCTGGCGGGAGCGTTACCTGACGGACGCGTCGCCGATCGTTTCCAACACAGTGCGTGATCGCGAGTCGGCGATGGCGTCGATGTACGATCCGTCGTTCGAGAATGGCGGCGATTCGCTGTGGGACCGACACGACCAAGCGCATCGGCACGGTGTCAGTGGCGGTCAGGGGGCGGACGGTTTTTGGTGGCGCCTGGCGGAGGCGGTTCACATCCATGCTGAGGCGCATGCCGAAGGCGAGTGTCTTTGCGGGCGCCCGCCGGCGATGCTGCAGCAAGCGACGGCGCGTGAGTCGTTCGCGCTAGGTGTCCCGACGCGGCAAACGTGGACCGAGCATGCGGCCGAGATCGTGGCGCATCTGGGCGTCATCGACTCGTTGAACCTGTTGTCGAGCGACTTCGATCGGCTCGTGCGTTCCGGCGTGACGACGGTCTTCGTGGCGCCGGATACGGCGAGCGTGATCGGTATGCGGGGTGCGATCGTGAAGACCGCAGGCAAGCTCGATCAGCGGGTCGTTCGGGAGCATGATGCGGTATTGGCGGCGATGGGCGGCGATCCGAGCTATCGGGGCCGCAGCAATCGGCTGCCGCCGTTCTATGGACCGGCGCCGAGCGTGTTCACCCGTCGACCGACGACGCGGATGGGAGTGGACTTCGTCTTTCGCAAGGCGTTCTACGACGCGGTTCGTGATGGTCGGGGTTTGCCGTTGTCGGGCGCGGATGTGCCGCCGACGGCGGCATTGCCGGTTTTGCGTGCGATCTTGAAGCATGAGGTTCCGCTACGGATTCAAGCACGGCTTTCGCACGACATCTTGAGCGCGTTGCGGCTGAGTCGCGAATTCGAGTTTCCGTTCACGTTGACGGAAGCGACGGAGGCGTACGCGGTGCTGCCGCAGTTGAAGGCGGCGGACGTGCCGGTGATTTACGGTCCGATTTTCATGACGCCGCGCGGTTGGCGGGGCGTCGGGGAAGCGGACGATCCGCGATTGGATACGCCGCGCCGGTTACACGCGCGTCAGATTCCGTTCGCGCTGACGGCCAGCGACCTTCGTGACGAGGAGGGGCTGGCGCGGCAGGCGCTCTTTGCGGTGCGATATGGCTTGCCGCGATCGGCGGCGCTGCGAGCAGTGACCGAGACGCCGGCGCAGATGATGGGGCTTGCGGACCGGCTTGGTCGTCTGACGACGGGGACTGATGCGGACCTGGTTATCTGGAATGATGATCCTTTCAGTGCGACGAGCCGTCCGGTGCTCGTCCTGATCGATGGACAGGTGGTATATGAGGGTTGAGCGGATACTGACGGTGCGGCGCGGGTTTGGTGCGTTGCTGGTCGCGGCCTGTTGTTCGATGGTGGTTGCGGCGCCGCCGAGTAAGGTGGCGCTGACCAACGTGCGGATCGTCCCGGTCTCCGGGCCGCCGATTGCGCAGGGCACGGTGCTGATCGAGGGTGGCAAGATCGTCGCCGTCGGCGAAGACGTAAAGGTTCCCTACGACGCGCGCGAGTTCGATCTTTCCGGCAAGGTAGTGATGCCGGGGATGGTTGTGGCCCACACGTGGCGGGGGATGGACATCCCGAATGAGTCGCGGCCCGTGGTGCCGCAACTCGACGCCGCCGATGCGATCGACCCGTCGCAACTCTACTTCGAAGAGTGTCTGCGGCTGGGCCATACGGTCGTGCACGTCATGCCGGCGAACAACACGGTCGTTGGTGGCCTGGGCCAGGTCGTGCGGCCGATCGGGCTGAGTGTCGCGGAGATGACGATCGATGACGGCGGGTTCATGAAGCTGAGCATGGCGCCGCGTCGCGGATCGGATCGCATGCTGCAGATGGCGACCTTGCGCGAGGCGTTTGCCGAGTTGCAGGACTATGTGGCGCGACTGGCCGAGACGAAGTACGAAGAGAAGCTGGCGAAGGAGGAGCGGGAGATCGATGTGTTGCCGGTCGAGGCGCGCAAGCGCGGCCGCAAGGAGTTGAAGGCCGACCACATTGATGATGAGCATCGGAACCTGATACGACTGAAGGGCGGCCAGGTAACGGTGGAGGGCGAGTCGGGGCCGACGCTCTTCAGCCCGCTCGGAGCGTTCGTCTATTGCGGGAGCGCGATGGACGTACCGCGGGCGATTGCGTTCGCGAAGGCGCACGGTTTCTTCGATCGACTGGTACTGGTGCTTGGCGGCGACAGTCACAAGGCGATCAAGGCGTTGAAGAAGGCGGCGCGTCCGGTGGTATTGCCCGAGAATCTGGTTTATCGCGACGTCGATCCGTTCACGAACAAGATTGAGGAGACGTTCGTCCCCAAGGTGATTGCGGACGCCGGGCTGCAATTCGCGTTGTTGCCCGGGCCGAGCGCGTCGCTTCCGGAACGAATGCTGACGTATCAGGCGGCGCGATGTATGCGGTATGGAATTTCGCGAACTGACGCGTTGCGGGCGATCACGCAGATGCCGGCGGAGATCATTGGCGTCGGGGAGCGGCTGGGTTCGATCGAAGTCGGCAAGGACGCCCATCTGGTGGTGTTCAGCGGCGATCCGCTGGAGTTCACGAGTGTCGTCGAGCGCGTGTTCATCGACGGCATACCGGCGTACGACCGTAGCGAGGACATTCGGCTCAAGCGACTGCTGACGACGAAGTCGGACGAGTCCGCGGATGACGAACAGTAATGGCCGCGGGCGGCGGGCCGGTAGGAAAAGGAGTTAGCGTGTTGCGCGATCGAGACACCTGGATCGGCGGCCGGGCGTGGCGCGCGACGGCCATGGCATTGTTGCTGGCAGCGATGACGGCCGGTGTGCAGGCTGGTGAGTCCTATGTTGTGCGCGCGAAGGCGATTTATCCGGTCCGCAAGGGTATGCGCGCAGACCGTGCATTCATGCCGGGGGTCATGCTGGTTCGGGACGGCAAGATCGCGGCGATCGGAACGGACATCGACGTGCCGGCGGGTATCGCGACCATCGATCTGCGGGATGCGGTACTCTGCCCCGGATTCGTTTCGGCTGCGACCTCGCTGATTCGCCCGCATGCCGGTGAGCACTCGATCAGCGGCGCCTATCAGGCGATCGACGCCTTCGACGGCTATGACGAGCATCCGCTCCAGCTAGCGACCGGTCTTACGACCGTGCATCTCGACCCGGGTGGCCATCGGCTGGTCTCCGGGCGTGGCGCGGTGGTCAAGCTGGCGGGGGACCACGCGGCGCGGACGTTGAAGGCGGGGGCCGATCTCGCGATCAACTTCGGGACGTACGATCCGCCGCCGGTCGTCGACATTCCGTTTTACGCGTCGTCGGACGTCGGCATCGAGCCGGCAACCTTGCAGGGACCCGACTCGCGGATGGGACAGATCTTCGCGATCGAGGAACTGATTGCCCGCGGCGACGCGCTGATCCAACGGCTCGGCGATCCGCGCCGCAGACGGTTCGAGCATCACGATCGCGCGTTCGTTCAGGCGTGGCGCGCCGGGTTGCGGTTGCGGCTCCAGGTTCGCCGGGCGGCGGATATCGCAAGCGCGATCGACTTCGTTCGGCGGCACGAGCGCGACGCGTACTTTGTCGGGTTGGGAGAGGCGGACGACGTGCTTCCGGCGTTGGTGCGCAGCGGGTTGCCGCTGGTGGTACGGATCGAGGACCCCTATCGCTTCCCGGCGTGGAACCTGGGTTCGAATCCGGAGGTCTATGAGCCGGATCGTTCGGTGGCCGCTACGGTCGCGCGCGGGAGCGAACTGCCGATTGCGCTTGCCGGCCTCGAAGGGGACGCAGGCGCCGACCTGAAGATGATCGCGGCACTGGCGATGCGGGGCGGCATGAGCGAAGCGCAGGCGCTGGCCTCGATCACGCGCATCCCGGCGGAGATCCTGGGGGTCGCTGATCGTGTGGGCAGTCTGGAGGCTGGCAAGGATGCGGACTTCCTGGTGCTCAGCGGTCCGCCTTTAAAGATCTCTTCGCATGTGCTGCGGGCGTACGTCGGCGGTCGCGAGGTCTTCAAGGCGCCGGGAACGGATGCACTGGTGGTCAAGGCGTCGACGCTCTGGGTCGGTGACGGCACGGTGTTAAACGACGGGGCGCTGCTGATCGAAGATGGACGGATTCAGGCGATCGGGCATCGGGTTCCGACGCCGCCTTTTGCGCGCGTCATTGACGCCGGGGCGGGCAGTTTCGTGACGCCGGGCTTTATCGATGCGCACAGCCACCTGGGGCTGAGCGGCGACAACAGCGCGGCGGGGCCCGAGGTGGAGATCGACAAGACGGTGGCGGTGGCCGGGCGGGAGTTCCTGCGCGTCGCGCGTGAGGGGATTACGACAGTGATGCTGTCCGCGTATCGGGCGGCGAACAACGGTGCGCGGGTTGCCGCGGTGAAGACCTACGGTAGTGGTCGCGACGATCTCGTTCTGCGATCTACGGCCGGGCTGAAGTTCCGAATGGGCAACGACCCGTCGCTGGCGGTAAAGACGATCGAGACGGCGCTCGAGGCGGGGAAGAAGTATGTCAAGAAATGGGAGAAGTACGAGGAGGAGTTGAAGAAGTGGCAGGAGGCGCAGGCGGCGGGTAAGCAAACCGTCGTGCAGAAAGAGGAAGAGCAAGTCGTCGAGAAGGCCAAGGAAGATCCAATCACCGGCATCTGGGAGTTCAAGGTCAGCGGTGGCCCGCTACCCGAGGAGGTGAGCGGGACGGTTACGTTGAAGCTGACGGGCTCAAAGATCGAGGGCCGGCTGACGATCCCGATTGCACCGGACGAGGAGGTCGTGCTGTCGGGGACCCTCGAAGGCGATCAGGTAGTGCTGGAGGTCGAGCAGGAGACGCCGTTCGGCAATCCGCAGATTCGTGCGACGCTCGACCGAGAGGACCATATGGCCGGGATCGTGGCGCTGGGTGACCGGTTTCAGGTGGATTTCGAGGCGACGCGAACCAACAAGGATCCGGTCGAGTTCAAGGTGGGGCGGCGCAAGCGCCGTGGCAAGGACGGTCGGCCGTTGCCGCCGAAAGTTGATCAGGCGCTGGAGCCCTATCGTGCATGGATCGCGGGTCGGATTCCGGCGGTCATCGAGGTCTTTTCTGCCGCTCAGGCCAGCTCTGTGATGGAGTTCGTCCTCGACCGTGAGAAGCTGCCGCTCGTGCTGTTGAACGCATCCAATCTCGCAGACATTGGGGATGCGAAACTGAAGCCGCGTAAGGAGCAGATCGGAGTGATCTTGCCGGAGCGGCTGGAGCGTCGTCGGGAAGGACGGCCCTATAGTCAGGCGGCCGATCTGGCTCGGAAAGGCGTTCCGGTGGCGTTCCAGAGCAATGCGGAAGATGGTGGCCGCAACCTCCCGTTGATGGCGCTCTTTGCCGTGTATCGCGGAATGGGCGGCGACAACGCGCTGCGGGCGCTGACGATCGATGCAGCCCGCATGTACAAGATCGATGATCGAGTGGGTTCGCTGGAAGTGGGCAAGGACGCGGACGTTCTGATCCATTCCGGGCATCCGTTTGATAGTGGCAGTCGGGTCGAGCGTGTGATCGTCAACGGACAAGAGGTGCCACGCGACGCGGAGTAGCGACGTCGGACGCTGTTGATCGATGCGTTTGGAGATGTGCAGATGATCATGGATTTTGGAAGTCGGCTGAGGCTGGTCGCGGCGCTGCTGGTTGGGCTGGGCACATCGTTCGCGGTCAGCGCAGAGTCGCCGTCGCTGGCCTTCCGGGTTGCGAAGGTCGTGACGATGGACGCCGCGGATAGTGTGATCAACGATGCGGTCGTCTTGGTCGCGGAAGGACGGATCGTGACGGTCGGCAAGCGTGCGGAGGTGACGATTCCCGACGACGCGCGGGTGATCGACATGCCGGATCAGTGGCTGGTCCCGGGGATGGTGGAGGGGCACAACCATACGGCCGGCGGGCTGGGTGACCTGAACGATATGGTCTATCTGACCAACCCCGGACTCGACACGCGGGCGACGATCGACCCGAACAATCGGTTGATCGAGAGTGCCCGCTGGGGCGGCGTCACCGCGGTGATGTTGATTCCCGGCAGTGGGACGAACATGAGCGGTTTCGGGACGGTCAGCAAAACGGCCGGTGATACGCCGGACGAGGTGATCCTGCGGACGCCGGGTTCGTTGAAGATCGCGCAAGCGGGCAATCCCGAGTGGTATTTTGGCGGTGTCGGCCGGCGTTTCATGAACTGGAACACGCGCCAGACCTTGCTCAAGGCGATGGACTACAACGACCGTTGGACATCGTACGAAGCGGGTACGTCGACGACCAAGCCCGAGTACGATCCGATTTTTGACGGTTTCCGGGGGCTGTTCAAGAAAGAGTTCCCGGCCACGGTTCACACGCAGATCTATCAGGTGTTGTTGACGACGGTCGAGATGCTGGGCCGACAGCTCGATCTCTGGGTCGTGCTCGATCACTGCACGTTCGACGCGTGGAAAGTGGGGCCGCTGGTCGTTGCGCAGGACCTGTGGGTATTGAATGGTCCGCGGGAGTACCACTTCGACCGGACGATGAACCGCATGATCGGAAACTGTAGCGGCTGGTGGAAGAACGGCGTGCGCAAGCTCGGCGTCAACACGGACGCACCGGTCGTTCCCGAGCGCGAGCTGAGCTATCAGGCGACGATGGCCTGCTGGTATGGCTGGCAGCCGTACCCCGCGCTGGCGGGTGTGACCCGCGTACCGTCTCAGGCACTGGGCCTGTATGAGCAGCGCGGCAGCATCGAAGCGGGCAAGATCGCGGATTTCGCGATCTGGACTGGCGATCCGATCGATCCGCGTTCGGCGTGTCTGATGACGGTGGTCGACGGACGTATCGCGTACGACGCCGCTGACGAGGATGTACGTCGCTTCTAACGCCGCGGACTCGAGACTCTGTTCTCGCGAAGAGGAATCAAACGTGCAGACGTTTTTTGGTAGCGATCGACATTGGGGACCGCACGGACGGCGTATCTTGCGCCTCGTGATGGTCTTGGCTGCGCTGGGCGTGTTGCACGCGACGGGCCCGATTGCGTACGCTGGGCCGCGCGCCGCGGCGCTGGAGAGTGAAGAGGACGACCTGAGCCCGGATGCCCGCTTCACCGTGATTCGGGCCGGCAAGGTGATCACGGTCAGCGGCAGCGAATTGCGGAACGCGACAATCGTCATCGCGGACGGCAAGATTCGTAATGTCGGACAGGCCATCAAGTATCCCGGTAACGCGAAAGTGATCGACGCACGCGACCGCGTGGTGATGCCTGGTTTGATCAACCCGTCCAGTCGCTTCCGGTTGCCGCGCTACCGTCGAACCGGCGTTCACGCGAACCAGACGGTCGCGAGCGAATTCTTCTCGAACGATTACACCTATGAGCGCTTGCGCGAGACGGGCTATACGTTGTTAGCGCTGCGTCCCGACGGTCGCGGCATTCCTGGACGCGGGATGGTCGTTCGCACGATGGGGCCGACGGATCAGCAAGTCGTCGTTGAGACCTCTTACGTATACATCGACGCGAGCAAGCGTGGCTTGCGTTCGGCCCTCGAGCAGGCGCAGAAGGAGATCGAAAAGGTCGCGGAAGCGCGCAAGAAGTACGAGGAAAAAAAGGAGCAGGCTCGGGAGGAGGACACGCCACCGCCCAGCACACAGCCCGTGTCGCAGCCGACGACGCAACCGGCCGCCTCACAGCCGGCGGCGTTTGAGCCGCCGAAAATTCGGCCCGAGCTGGAGCCGCTGGTGGCGTTGCTGGAGAAGCGTGAGGGATATCGGGCGCTGGTCGTGGTGGACAACGCGTCCGAGTATCTCCATGTCCGTGAAGTGCTGAAGAAGCATGAGATAGCGCACGACCTGATGCTGCGCAGTTTTCAGTCGACTGACTTCTTTCGCGTAGCGGAGACGCTCGGCGAGGCCGAGGCGCACGTTGTCGTACGGCCGTACATCAACACGGTGCCGAATTCGGCTGAACGCTACTTGCTTGTCAAGGAACTGGAGGCAGCCGGCTGCACCGTCTCGGTCATGCCCAGCGGGGACAACGAATACGGGATGGGCGTCGTTTTGCAGCGGCTGAGTGAGAGTGTTCGCGAAGGATGGTCGCGAACGTCAGCGTTCAAGTCTGTTACGCTCCATCCGGCGAAGCTGCTGGGGCTCGATGATCGATTCGGGTCGATCGAGCGTGGTAAGGTGGCGGACCTGATCCTGCTCGACGCCGACCCATTGCGTCCCGGGGCCCGAGTCCGAGAAGTCATGATCAACGGTGAGATCGTCCACCGCGCCGACGAGGAGCAGCGATGAGCAAGATCAATCTGCGTTGCGGTGATCGACGAGGGACCTCTGCGCCGCTCCTGGGCGCGCCCTGGCGGTTCGTTGCGATGTTCACGGTGCTGTTGTTGTCGGGCGTTCTGGCGTGGGCTGGGGAGTCGGACGCACCGCCGTCGAGCGCACCGACGTCGGAGCCGACCACGACGTCAACGACGTCGACCGGGACAAGTACGGCCGGCGTGGAGGAGGAGCCGGATCGTTTTCTCGCCGTCATTAACGGGGACGTGTATACCGTGAACGGTCCCGCTCTGCGCGGCGCGACGATCTTGAGCAAGAACGGTCGCATCGTGGAGATCGGTACGGACGTTCGTTTGCCGGAAGAGTGCGAGGTGATCGACGCGGACGGGAAGCGCGTCTATCCGGGATTGGTGGCTGCGAGTGCCGGCGGGCTTCACGGCGGTGGAAACGCGGCGGACACGACCAATGTCTTTTCGGCGAACATGCAGGTAGCGCTGGCTGGCGGGATTACGACGGCGATTGCCGGCAATGACGCCGCCAAGCTGACCTTCGGGACGACCGAGGACATGATCGTCAAGAAGGGCTTGTATACGAGCCTGGACTATTCGCGTCGTCGACCGTTGCAGCGGGCAGAGACGCGGTCGGCGTTCGAGGCGGCGCGCGCTCATCTGCGGGCGCTTGATCGTTACGAGATCGAACGCGCGACGAACGAAGACGCGGAAAAGCCGGAACCTGACGAGGATGTGAACCGGAGATACCTAAAACTGATCCGTGGGAGTGCCACGGCCGTTGCGACCGCCAATAGCCGCCAGGATCTGCTCGATCTGGCAGCGCTGGCACGCGAGTTCGGCTTTCGTTTGATTGTTCGCGGTGCCTACGAAGGCTGGACGGTTGCGCCGCAGATCGCCGGTGCGATTGCGGGAGCGATCGTGACGCCGCGGGCGTCCGTCTTCGAGAATCAGCGATCGGTGAAGCCGAGCGGCTCGTCAATCGAGAACGCGCAAATCCTGCGAAGGCACGGGATTCCGGTGGCGATCGTGCCGCCGACGACGTCGATCACGTTCTGGGGACTTGCCGGTCGCGATCTGCTGCACCTGAATATGGAGGCTGGGTTCGCGGTGCGCGGCGGGATGAGCGACGCGGATGCGCTGCGGGCGGTGACGATCGACGCCGCTCGAATCCTGGGGATCGACGACCACGTCGGCTCGCTGGAGATCGGTAAGGATGCGGACTGGATCGTCTGCGACGGCGACCTGCTCCACTACATGACCCAGGTGCACTATGCGGTCGTCAACGGGCGAATCGCATACAACAAGCAGAAAGAGACGCTGTTCGCACACATCCGTCCGGATGGTGCGCCGGAGACCACGTTCGACGACGTTTGGCCGCGTCGGCTCGAATGGCCGGCGAACGATGATTCGTCCGCCGCTGCCGAGCCGTCTCGGGAGTGATCACGGCGCGTGTCGTCCGTGTTTCGTACCCGAGCTGAATCGGGGGATCACTGATTGTGGGGCGGAGTAGGGGGGCGAACCTGCGCGGATGCTGTCGTGTTCTGGCGAATGCGCGCGGCAGCGACGTGCACAACCGCTGACGGGGGCTTCGATTGTTGGCGTCCTTCCGACCTGGAGATCGCGAGGAGCGTCATATCACACGTCGATTCCGAAAAACTGTGATTCGAGCAGCGGCCGTCGACGGTACGATCTACAATGATAGTGTGGGCTGCGAGGGAACTGGCGCAACGGCGGGTTGCGGTGCACGCCGACGGAAGGACTCGATGAGACAGCGACCGATAAAGCGCGCGACGCTGGGTTTCACGCTGATCGAACTGCTGGTGGTGATCGCGATCATCTCGCTGTTGATCTCGATTCTGACGCCGTCGCTTTCCCGGGCGCGGCAGCAGGCCAAATCTGTCGTTTGTCTGACGCGTTTGAGCGAATTCATGAAGGGGCTGACAGCGTATTCGAGCGACCATGCATTTCAGCTTCCGCCGGCGACGTACGCAGTCGAGCAAGGATCGGCGGTGGTGCGGCATGGGTGGGCAGAGGCATTGTACTACTATGTTTATCAGGACGACGACTTCGACCACACGGTGGACTATCCGGTGATGCGCAACGATCGCGGTCGGTACGACTTGTGGGAGTGCAAGGAAGGGCGTCCGCTGTCCAACAGCACCGGGCATTATCGTGTCTATGAGTTAAGTTGGGGGCGAGGCTCGCTTGATGCGGTCAAGCACCGTCTGCCGTTGATCGTTGATGCGAATCCGGATGTGACGGATACGGAGGACCTGCTTCGCAGCGACATTCCGCGTGAGCATCTCGCCGGCCTCGTCGGCGAGGCCTACATTGATGAACGGCATTATGGGGGTGCAAACTACTCGTTCAACGACGGGCATGCTGAACGTCGGACGGGATTCAAGGAGGAACTGGCCGAGGATTGGGACCTCGATCCAGACACACCGAACCAGTGAGCAAACGCATGATCTATCTCGACAACAATGCGTCGACGCGCGTCGATCCGAGCGTCGTTACCGAAATCGTTCCGCTTCTCACCGAGTGGTACGCGAACCCGTCCAGCGCGCATTCCTTCGGTGCGCACGCGGGGGGGCTGATCGAGCAGGCGCGCGAGTCGGTCGCGGCCCTGATCGGCGCGCGTCCGGACGAGATTATCTTTACGAGTGGCGGCACGGAAGCGGATAACGCGGCGATCCACGGCTTGCTGGGAGCCAACCCCGGCAAGCGGCACGTCGTTGTTTCGGCTGTCGAACACCATGCGGTGATCGAGCAATGCGAGGCGCTCGAGCAGCAGGGCGTGGAAGTGACGTTTGCGCCGGTGCACCGCGACGGGACGCTCGACCTCGAGGCTCTCGGACAGGCAGTCCGTTCGGATACGGCGCTGGTCGGCGTGATGCTTGCGAACAACGAGACGGGCGTGATCATGCCGCTCGCGGAGATTATCGAGATTGCGCGGCAACACGGCGTGCCGGTGTTCAGCGACGCGGTCAACGCGCTGGGCAAGATGCCGCTGGACTTGCGTGCATTGCCATTGGATGTGGTCGCGTTGAGTAGTCACAAGATCCACGGCCCGAAGGGGGTCGGAGCGCTGTTCGTGCGTAAGGGGACACCTTTCTCGCCGTTGATCATCGGCGGGCCTCAGGAGCAGCGTCGACGGGGAGGGACGCTCAATGCCCCCGGGATCGTCGGCTTCGGGACCGCCTGTCGTCTACTGACCGATGGCGGCCCCGCCGCCGGGCTAAAGGTCAAGGCGTTGCGCGATCGCTTCGAGAGCGAGGTCGTTCGGCGGATCCCCAGCGCGAACGTGGTCGGAGCTGCGGCGGCCCGTACGCCGAACACGAGCTGCGTGTGCTTCGAGGGTGCTGGAGCGGAAGCCGTTCTGATGCTGCTGAGTGAAGCCGGCGTCTGCGTCTCGAGCGGGGCGGCGTGCAGTAGCGGCGCCATCGAGCCGTCGCGTGTGATGCAGGCGATGAAAGTGCCGACAGAGCAAGCGCGCGGCCAGATTCGCTTCTCATTCGGGCGATTCAATACCGACGAGGAGGTCGATCATGTTGTGGCACTCCTGCCGCAACTGATCGAGAAGGCCGCGACGCTGGCCGTCAGCTGATCGGAACGCACCGGTCCGCGGATCATGCGTCGAGGGACTGCGCGTGCTCGATGGCGCGATCGATTCGCCGTAACGTGCCGTTCATCCCGATCAATGCCAAGGTTTCGAAGATCGCGGGGCTGATCGTCGCTCCCGTGACGGCGACGCGTAGCGGCTGGGCGACCTTGCCCAATCCGAGCCCGCGCCCCTCGGCAAACTCACGAACCACACGTTCGATCGCTGCGACTGTCCAACCCGTAGCATCGATCCGCGCCAGCTCGGCGCGCAGCGCTTCCAGCACGTCGAGCCCGCGCGCCGGGGCCGTTCCCTTGAGCAGCACTTTGCGAACTGCGGCGGTGTCGAACTGCAGCGCGTCGTCGTCAACGAACATCGCACCCGCTTTGGTCTCAACGTCGCGGAACGTTCGCATGCCGGCCGTCAGTTCCAGTACTTTGCTCAAGGTCGACTCGTCCTGGATTCCGGCGAGCGGCGATTCCGGATTGACGACGAGATAATCACGCATACCGTCGAGCAGCCGAGGCGCTGCGGCGTCGGCGAGCGCGGTCGTGCTGAAGCTCAGCAGCTTGTCACGGTCGAAACGCGCGTTCGTTCGGCCGATGCGTTCGGGCCGAAAGGCCGTGCATAACTCGTCGAGCGTGTAGCGCTCACGATCATCTCCCGCCGACCAGCCAAGCAGCGCCAGGAAGTTGACCAGCACCTCGGGCAGGTACCCGCTTGCCCGGAAGTCGTGCACCTGCACCTCGGGCAGCTCGATGCCAACGGCCTGCCCGAGCCGACCGAGCGCCTCACTGTCCAGCTGCGACTTCTTCTTCAACCATCCGGCGAACTCGTCCGAAGAACAGCGGGCCAGCTGTGCCGCGGATGCCGACTCGATCCGTTCTGCGGCCAGGGCCTCCTTGATGGTTGCGCGCACCGCCTTGTCCTTGTCGCGTTTGCCCATCTTCGAACCGTCCATGTTTAGAATGATCGGCAAGTGAGCATAAACGGGCGTGCGATAGCCGAGCGCCTCCTGCAGCGCCATGTGCCGCGGCGTATTCATCAGGTGCTCCTGACCGCGGAGCACGTGCGTGATTTGCATGTCCTCGTCATCAATCACGACGGCGCAATGGTAGGTTGGCCAGCCGTCCGATTTCACAATGACGAAGTCGTCCAGCGCATCCGCCTCGAACGCGACCTCCCCCAGAATCACGTCAGGGACACGGAACTCTCGCGCGGGCATCTTGAAACGTACAACGACCGGACGACCCTCGTCTCGTGCACGCTGCGCATCGCGCTCGGAGGGGAACGTAGTCGGACGCGGATAGCGAAAGTTGGCCTTGCGCCGCTCGGCGTCGCGTCGGAGCGCGTCCAGTTCGTCAACCGTGTCGAACGCGTAGTACGCGGCGCCCTGGTCAAGCAATGTTCGATAGCACTCCTCGTACCGTGTGAGTCGTTCCGACTGGCGGTACGGGCCGTGGTTACCCCCGACGTCAGGGCCTTCGTCCCATTGCAAACCCAACCAGCGCAGATCATCGAGCAGCTTCTGCTCGGCACCGGCGACGTTCCGGCTTCGGTCGGTGTCCTCGACGCGCAGGACGAACACGCCGTTGGTCTGACGCGCGAGCAGGTAGTTGAACAGCGCGGTGCGCGCCCCGCCGACGTGCAGGTAGCCGGTCGGCGAGGGAGCGAATCGTGTGCGAACGCGGGTATCGGTCATGACCGTTCCTGTTCTCTAGATCGTGAGGCTGCGCCGGGAATACGACCCACGCGACCGAATACTCCCCGAAGCAGCGCTCGTCGCCCGTGTAGCCGGCTATCGACCAATCACGCCACGACTTCCCGGACCGCAACGATGTCGTATCTACTTTACGGGATGCATCGGCTGCGCCGGCGCGCTGCCGCGCCGCGTCGGCGCTGCGTGCGTCGTGGGCTGGGCGCCTTGTGCAGTGTCTTCGGTCTCCATCGGGATGTGGTCGGCGATTGCGGGCTCCGTCCTCAGCGACGACTCGGTGGCATCGTGATCGTAGCCCAGGGCCTGGCGACTGACGCGGCCATCGCTTTCCATCATTTGCCACGGTGGCTGCACCATGACCGAGATCGGTAGCGCGAGCGTATTCAGCCAGTGGCGTGGGTAGGTGTAGAAGCCGGCGAAGAAGTCCTCCCAGCCCCAACGGTAGATGTTGAGCGGATGCGTATCCTCGGTGCGCAGATGACCCTTGTCCACGAACGGGTCCTCGAAGTACAGCGGAAGATGATAGACTGCCATGTCCACCGTACGAATGCGCACCTCAGGCCATTCGCGCACGCGCAGCGCCGAGGGCTGATGATTGGCGCGAATGTCGGCGGCACTGGCCGACTCCCACGCCATGCGCGTCGCGGGTCCGTCTTCGACGAACTGGTCGGGGGTGATGGCACAACCCGTGACCCAGGCCATACCCGCAGCAATAAGCGTCCATCGGAGCAGTCCGTTCATCGTTTCTGACCTTCCTCTCGGATTCCACTATCAGATCCGCATTTCAAGCGATACGCGTCCCGTCCGCAAGGCTCTGGGCCGGGCCTCGCGAGCGGGGCGACCCATCAGCCCTTGGGGCCGAGGGTACTGCGGCCTCGTTCCCGCCCCGCAACCGCTTGAGGGTTGCGCGGGCCTGGGGGCCGCCAGGGCCGCAGGCGGGCGGCGGCGACGAATCGATGCAGGTCCTGGAAATCCCATGCCAAGCGCGGCACTTCCCGGCCGCGGCCATCGGTCACCGGTGCCGCGAAATCGTCCACCAGGACCCGGGCAGCAAAACGATCGCACATTCCCTCCTTCTGGCGCGGGCAACGACCCGCCCGATAGATGAGGTAGTGGTACAGTTCGTGCAAATAGATGAACAGAACCAGCTGGTATGCATCCCGAAGGCGGACGGAGTAGATCTCGCGCGACCAGCCGCCGCGGTCCGTTCGGCAGCGCGCCAGATTGGTCCCCAGCGCGTACGGGTAGCGGTTGTTGCGTCCCAGGTTGACGTAGATCCGGGCGTCCTGGTAGTAACACGTTCCCGAGAATTCCGCACCGCGGCTATAACGCACGCGCACGCGCAGTGGGTCATGTGGCCAGACGACGGTGTATCGCAACAGCAGCGCATGCAAGCGCGTGCTGTCGAGCTGGGTGGAGTTGCGAAAATCCATTTTCGACCTCCGTTGAGCGTACTCCTTCCCCTGGATCAGAGTCGATCTGGCACCGATTCGCAAGCACTTGCCCGCTCCCGAATTCCGGATTCCGGCTTTAGCCCGCGTATACGGTGCGGAGGCCGATCGGCGGTTACGATAGGCCGCAAGTGGATCGGCGGCGGGCCGGCCGCGCGTCCCTTGCCCGGGAGTCTGCGATGAGCGAGGCGCGACAACGCTTTACACCTGAGGAACTGCGCGAAGTCCTGCAGCACTATGCGCTGGGAAAGCTGGGGACTGCCAAAGACTATCCGCGCGGATCGCGGCGATCGCCGAAGGTGTTTCTCCAGTCGGAGCGCGGGTCGTTTCTGCTGAAGCGCCGCGCGGTCGATCGTGATGATCCTCAGCAGGTGGCCTTCACCCACGCGCTGCTCGATCACCTGCAAGCGACCGGGTTTCCGGTACCCAAGCTGATCACGACCACTGAAGACGAGACGCTGTTGCGGCTTGACGGGCGGACCTACGAGCTCTTCACGTACGTGCGCGCGGAACGCTACGATAGCGGTCTTGGCGAGACGCAGCACGCGGGCCGGACGCTGGGGCGTTATCACGCCCGCGTTTCGACCTTCGAGTGGGACACAACCACCCGTCGTGTCAGCTACCACGATCGCGGCAAGATTCTCAAGGGACTGAATACCATCCCCAACACGGTCTCGAGCCACGACTCGGTCATCGGTCATGAGACCGAGTTGCTGATGCTCACGCAGGAGCTGTACGAGCGTTACGAGGAAGCCGGGGATGCCGTGAACCGCGCAGGTTTTGCGCAATGGCCGGAGACGTTTATCCACGGCGACTGGCATCCTGGAAACATGCTGTTCGGGGGGCAGAAGGTCGCGGTCGTGCTCGATTTCGATTGCGTGCGGATCCAGCCGGCGATCATCGATCTGGCGAACGGCATGCTGCAGTTCTCGATTTTGCGGGGAGACGCGCCGCCGGAAGAGTGGCCGGCGTTTTTCGACGAGAGCCGCATGCGCCGGTTCCTGATGGGATACCAGTCGCGGGTGGCGGTGTCGGACGAGCAGCTCGATGCCTTGCCGGCGCTCGCGGTCGAAGCGCTGATCGCTGAGTCGGTCGTGCCGATCGCGGTCACCGGCTCGTTCGGGATGCATCCGGGCTACGGCGTGCTCCAGATGGTTCGGCGGAAGGTGCGTTGGATTCAGGACAACGCCGATCGGATGGTCGGCTGGATGCGCGACGCCGGAGGGGGGTGATCGCGATCGCCGACCGGCGGTTGGAATCTGGCTGGTACCATATCGTCGCGTGACCGGGAGGCTGCGGAGGAACTGGGAGGAGAATGCTGCGGTGAGTACCGTTCGGGTGATTCGACGGCACATCGTATGTGTCGGCTGCGGATACGACCTGTTCGAGCAGCCGTTCTCCGGGCACTGCCCGGAATGCGGGCTGGAGATTCACGTCACGTTGCAACGGGGGCTGGAGTTCGCTTCGCCGACGTGGCTGCGACGCCTGGTCATCGGGCAACGGCTGGTGATCGGCTGCATGATCATGACGCCGGCGTTGGTGGTAGGGTTTTTGGGTGAGAGTATTGGTGGTGGGTCTTTTGTGCGCGTGAGCGTATGGACTGTCGGCGCGGGTGTGTCCCTGTTGCTTACCGGGTACCTCGGCGTGTGGCTGCTTACCTCTCGCGATCGACGGGAAGGCGGGTTGGAGCCGCTCACTGTCCCGCGACGGGTTGCCCGTGCCGCATTGGCGGTCGCAGGCGTGTGGTGCATCGCGATGATGATCCTCTCGTCGATCGGATGGAGGAGCCCCCTCGCGTACCTGGCGTTTCAAGCCGGCGTGCTTTTTTCCCCGTTCGGGCTGGCGGGCGCGATCGGGGTCTTTTCTCTCGAGCGTCATTGGCAGTTACTTCGCCCGCGGGCGAATGATCGCACTGCGCGACCGCGAAAGTTCATCGCGGTCGCGATGTTGTTTATCTGGCCCCTGTGCGGGCTGACGCTCGCGATGGGCAATCCGCTGTTGCAGTCGTGTGGCGCGTTGGCGGGGGTGTGTGTCGCGATCTACGGGCTCGCGATCCTATGCGGCCCGTCGTCTCTATCGGAGTTCAGCCGAGCGGCGCGCGAGTCAGCGCGCCCTTGATCGTTGGCACGCAGCGCATGCCGCCTCCGGCACCAACGCCAATCGACCCGAGGCTCGAGCCCGAGCACAGTTTCACCGGAGTTATCTCTTGGAACGAACCGGCGGCAATTCCGCGCTCACGGCGCCGGCCATTCGGGTGTTGGATCGAAACGATGCTTGACTCTGGCCAGAAGCGAAATAGCATCGATTGGGGTTGGAAAGTCCAGAATCTTCGATAGCGCTCGTAGGTTGTTCTGGAACGTTCCAAGGGGAGGAGGGAACCAACTCGCGATAGCTCAGTTGTTTCGTTGATCGATGTTTGTGTTCGTTGAGTGATGTTCATGAAAGACGCGCCCTCGCGCGTTCGGCGCGGTCGGTACGTCTCAACGGAAGGAGTACGATCATGAAGCGATGTTTCAAGTGGATGGGGGCGTCGTTGGCACTGTCGCTGGTGCTTCCGTCGGCCGGATTCGCGGTCGACCCGCCGAATCCGGTATTCTGGGTTGCAACCGATCGCTTTACTGCACCGAGTTCGATCTTCACGCATGCCAACATCGCGCGGATGATGCATGTGTACACCCATGGTCAGGAACTGACGTGTATTCCGTGGACGATGGGCTGTAGCATCGCGGCTCGATCGCCGGAGGATGTTGCCGACGAGCTTGTTAACGACATAGTGACCGCCGGGCTGGAGAACGGCCCGATCGGCATCTACTTTGAAGGGTATGGGTTGGGGTTCGATCCCACGACACCGGTTTCCTCGATGAGTTTGACGACTTGGCTCCATCCAGTGCTTTCGTTCCATCCCGACGACTCGATGCCGGAGCCGAGCCCGCCGGATTCTGACTACCACTATTGGAAGACGCCCTGGTTTGAGAACGGAATCACCAACGCGAGCTACAACGGCAAGCTGTATGGCGGCAAGGAATGGATAGACGACTTCATTACCGAGTATGACAGGCTCGCAGCGATTGACAGCGTCGATTCACCGCACCGATTCCATTTCAACGTCGAGAAGGGGATCGAGCCTTTTTTTGGCGAATCGGTAGACATGTTCCACGATATGCTCGCGGACAACCGGTCGGACTCCGGGCACGTGGACGCGGAGTTCCTTCGTGGATGGAGCACCAACGAGACGTTGAAGGACCTGTATGACGATGCTGAAACGGCGGGAACAATTCCTATGGACTCTCCCGACAAGACTGGCGCGAATACTTGGAAGTCGAGCGTGAACCACGACTGGACGGAGTGGTATATCGGTGTCAGCAGGCAAGCCTTGGACGGGGCGCTTTCGGAAGCGGCGTACGAACCGATCGAGACCGCGTGGACCGGCTGCAAGGTCGGCAACACCCGTTTGAGTCTGCGACTCGATGGGCAAGGCACACCGAAACGGGTATTCCTGGACCGGAACGGCCTTGCCGACAATAACGGTGATCTGTTCGATACCTATTGGTCCGGCTCGGCGACCTTGCAGAGTCCATTTCTATATCAAGTTGCCCCATCGCTTGTTTCCAGTCCGGACACGCACGCGGACGTGGCGATACGGTACGCGCGCATCAATCTCGACGCGATCATCCACTCGTTCCCCAGCGGCGGGACGCATGAGGACGAGATCGCGGCGTGGATCCCATCCCCGGGCTGGCCGTTCCTGGGGTACGCATTCGACAAAGACGATTGCCGGCGAATGTTTGCGCTGTTGCGCAGCCGAAATGTTCCCGAAGCAATTTTCTTCGGCACACCTGAGGATGACTCAACGGAGAGTATCTATGTGAACAACTTGAATGATGCCTGGGACGAAATGCCCAGCGCCATCGATCAGGTCTGGGGTGTGTCGTTGAATTCAGTAACCAAGATCCACGGCACCGGCTCGCAGACCAATGCCCAATACAAAGATGCGATGCAGTCGGCCGACCGGTCGTATGGGACTGTCGAGTCGGCTCTCCTCGGTTTGGAGCACCAGGCAGTCTTCACGCAACAGTATGATCCGACGACGGCGTTCGACAGCTCCGGTGCAGACGCGTTACGCGTGTATTTCGAGGGGGCTCTCAAGAGCGCCACGTCGGACGTGACGCTGGAGATTTTTGTCAAGAATCAGAATACCTCAACGTGGGAGAAGCTCGGCACCAACATCACCTTGCCAAGCAACGGCGATGCCGTCGTCGAGTACCGCGACCTTTCCACGACGGACCCGCTTTCCAACTACAAAACCGGAGGCGGCATGTTCGAAGTGCGGCTTGACTTTGCCGCGACACCATCGTTTGAGGTCCATATCGACCTGACGCAGATGGTCGGGATCGATGACGTTACCTTCGTCATCGGAAATCCCAGCTAGTCTACAGGACGACCGGGTTCAGAATCGGCCGGGCCGGCGAGGCGGGGCGCCCGGCTCGGTTCGTTGCAGAACCGATGCTCCTATACATGCACCAGCTCGGACTGATCGGATTGCTGTAGCGCGCCAGTGCGATGGAGGCTATCGTCGTCATTGGGAACGGCGGACGCGGTGCCCGACTCCAGTTCATTACCGAAACGCAGGAGCCGGGCACTGTTGATCACGACATATACCGTGCCGAAGTTGTGCAGCACAGCGCCAGCCAGAGCGGGCAACAGCCCGGCGGATGCCAGTGCCAGCATCAGGATCGAGGATCCCGCGCCGATCAGTACGTTCTGGTTGATGACACGCCGCGTCTGACGCGAGAGCTGGATGCTGTGCGCCAGCCGGCGAAGGTCGTTGTTCATCAACGCGATGTCGGCACTCTTCAGTGCGACGTCCGAACCCATCGCTCCCATCGCGACGCCGACATGGCCGCTGGCCAGCGCCAGCGCGTCATTCACGCCGTCGCCGACAACCATCACCGAGCGACCTTCACTGACTTGCTCACGCACGACGTCGAGCTTCTGTTCGGGCAGCACCTCCGAGACGACGTTCTCAATTCCCAGTGTGGACGCGACGCGTTCCGCGACCTGCCGTCGGTCACCCGTGAGGAGAATGAAACGATCGGGTCCGAGCAGACGGAGATCCTCAACGGCGCGCGTCGCCTCGGGTCGCGGCAGATCCTCCAGCAGGATGGCGCCCAGCACCTTGTCGTCCCGCGCGACCCACGCCACCGGTCCGTCCCCGTGCGGGTCGGCCGCGATCGCGAAGTCCTGTTCGACGAGCCACTCGCGGCGTCCGAGCAATGCCTGCGTCTGACCATCGCGAGCGATCACGCCTTTTCCGGGAACCTCGCGAATGTCGACGGCCCGCTCGGATGTGTCGATGCCACGCGCACAGGCGGCGCGAACAATCGCCGCGGAGACCGGATGCCGCGACCCCGCGGCGCAGCGTGAGGCAGCCTGGAGCAGTTCGCGCTCGGCAACGTCGGCAGCGGGCAGCACACGCGTGACCTTCAGGTGCCCGAGCGTGACCGTGCCCGTTTTGTCGAGAACCACGGTATCGATGTCCGCGAGCGACTCGAGGAACTTCGTGTTTTTGATCAGGATGCCCAGTCGAGATGCGGTTGCGAGCGCGGCGACCATCGCTGACGGCCCCGCCAGCACGAACGCACACGGACAACTGACGACCAGGACCGCGACGACCCGCGACATGTCGCGCGTGAAGAACAGGGTAGCTGCCGCCACCATCAGGACCACGGGCACGTAGTAGCCCGCATAGCGCTCGAGCAGCTTCATCACCGGTGCCTTTGACTGCTCCGCATCGCGCAGCAGCGCCAGTACGCGCCCCAGGGCCGTTTGCGCGCCGACGCGCGTCACGCGTACCTCCATCGCGCCGCTGACATTCACCGAGCCCGCAAAGAGCTGGCTGCCGACCAGGGCCTCCTCAGGAACGGACTCGCCGGTGATGGACGATTGGTCCACGGTCGAATGCCCGCGGACGACCTCGCCGTCCGCCGGCAGAATGTCGCCAGGGCGGACGAGCACCACGTCGTCTATTCGGAGCGCGTCGGGCTCGACTTGCTCTTCGCCGGTCGGTGTGAGCCGGGTGGCGCTACGCGCGTGGAGTTTCGACAGACCATCGATCGCGGTCTGCGCGCCCATGACGCTGCGCTCTTCCAGGAAGTGGCCGATGTCCATGATGACCGGGACGAGAATCGCGGCGGCATACTCTCCGCTGGCCATCGCCGCGATGATCGCCAGCGAGACGAGTTGCTCCGAGAACGAGTCCGGGTCGTGGGTGACCAGGCCATGCAGTGCGGTCACGAACAACGGCGTCGCCACCAGCACCGCACCGATCGCAATGACCGTTTCGGCCACGATCGCCAATTGGGGGTCGCCAAGCGTCTTTTGGAGCCAGCCCACCGCGAGCAGCCCCAACGCCAGCATGTCGATTCCAAGCCGGAGTCCGATTGTCAATCGCTCACGACCGGTGAGCGTCGCTTCCAGCGTTCGTTCGATGTTCTGCAAGCCCGGGGAGGCGCTGATACTGCTCATCGTCTTTCCTCCGCAAGAAGCAGGCGAACGTCCCCCGGACCGACCGTCGGCGGAACGAAGTAGCGACTGCCGACGTTGGCGAGAATGTGCTCGACCGCTTCCCGGTAATAGCGCTCGCGAACCAAGGCCGGGTTTCGACGATACTCGGCCAGCAACTCACTAAAGACTGACGTTTCTTCCACGGCGCGGGCCTGTAGTCGGCTGGCATCGGCACGCGCCGCCTGTACAAGCCGATCACGCTCGGCACGAGCCTTGGGAAGCTCGCGTGAGGCGAACCCCTCCGCCTCGCGTTTCATGGTCTCCTTCTCGATCCGTGCGCTCTGGGCCCGGCGGAACTCCCGCACCACGTGCCGCGGCGGCTGGATCTCCTTGAACTCGAGCGCCGTGATGCGCATACCCGCTTCGAGCGCGTCCAGTCGGCGTTGGGTTTCGTGATGGACCGTGCGGCTCAAGCTCCGGTTCGTGGCCATGGCAGCTTCCGCGCCTGCCTGCGCCTGCAAACGGAGCGCGTCATCTGCCCGCCACGAGCTGACAGTCTGCGTAAGAGCCGCCATCGCGACATCGGCGACGATCGCCTCCGGATCGGTGACGTGCAGCACGAAACGGATCGGGTCCGCGATCCGATACTTGACCACCAGCCGCGCCTGGAGAATGTTCTGATCGCCCGCCAGGCAATAGCCTTCAACCACCGGGTCGATCGATTGCCCCTCGCTCACCGCGCCGCCCAGCGGCTGCCACAATCGATCGACATGGACCTCGCCTTCCTGCTTGACCGGGACGCGAATCACGCGGTCGATCGGGTAGGGTAGGGTCAACAGCAGACCCGGTTGCTTGATCTGCTCCTGCGGGTTGATGCCGTGCAGCCGACCGCAGCGCAAGACGAGGCCAATCTCGCCCGGCTGAATCGTCGTCACCCCGGAACACAGAAAAAGGACGACCATCAGCAGCGCGACCCAGCGAACCATGCGGAACGCCGACGTCAACGTTCCGAGCAACCCCCGCGCGTTGGACGTGGTCGCGCTCGTCATGACTCGCTCTGCGTGTTCGTACGGGCCAGGTCTTCCGGCGGAAGCACTGTCTGATCCGAATCCAGCGCAGGATCGGTCAACACATCAAAAAACCCCTGGTCGGTTCGGAGGATCACGGTCGACTTGGCGCCGAGTACCGACTTCATCGCGGCCAGCGAGCGCCAGAACCGATAGAACTCCGGCGACGCGCGATGTGCCGCTGCATAGATCTCCGCAGCTTCCTTCTCCGCAGCGCCGCGGAGGCGCCCGGCCTCCTCGCGCCCGCTGCGCAGAATATCTGCCGCCCGCACCAGCGCGGCGTTGCGTATCTCCTGCGCCTCTCGCTCGCCCTCGGCCCGCAGCCGGTCGGCTTCGGCACGCCGCTCCGAACGCATGTGCGCCAGAACCGCCGTGACGTTCTCGGCGGGGAACGCGATGCGCTTGAAACCCACCTGCTTGACCGCAACGCCGAACTTCTCTAGGGCGAGCGGCTGAACATCTGCGAGAATGGCATGTTCGATCTCGTGGGTCGCGATCTCTTCCGGCGTCGTCGACACCAACGCGGAGAGCTCGTGGCGGCCGAGGTGGAAGTTCTTGGCGGCCGTGACCATTCCGTCAAGCTTCTGCTCGACAATCGCAGCGCTGCCTGCCGTTTGTAGAAACGCCAGGGGTCGTGCGACTTCCCAGATGACGTACGTCAGCAGGATGACGTTCTTCTTGTCACGCGTGAAGGTCGCAGTGAACGGCGTGTTGAAGAGCCGCTGGCGCCGGTCGATCAGATGGACTTCCTCGATCGGCCACGGCAGCTTCCACGAGGGGCCTGCCGTCGTGATCTCACGCATCGGCTTTCCAAGGCGCGTAACCACTGCCGCCTGACCTTCCGAGACAGCGAAGTACATGCTGTAGGCGACCAGCAGCCCGACGACGACCGCGCCGACCGTCAGCCGTACGAGAAGCGAGACGAGCGTCGCGCGGGATGGGGATGGTTGCATCACAAATCCTCCCTTTACTCAAGCTCGACCGCCGCGTCGCCGCTCGCGGGTCGGGCGTCGATCAGCATCTCGCCGCCGCGGTCCATGACGCGTTTGTCGACCAGGAAGAAACGCTGGCCCTGAAGCGATTCTTCCAACGTTTCGATCCAGGTCCGCAGTCGGAAGGCCGCGGGGGCTGCCGCGAACGCCTCGTTGACGGCCGCGAACTGGAGCGCTTCGCCACGCGCCTGGGCAATTCGATGCGCCGCAGCGACGCGCGTTTCCGCCACCAACTCGTCGCGCGCGCGACGCTGCTCGTTGAGACGCTTGGCCATTTCGCCATGGGCTTCGACCACCGCACGGCGTGCATCGAGACGGGCACTGATCACATCGAGATAATCTGCCGCCGCATCGATCGGCGGGTGAAGATTGACGAGCGCCAGGTCGACGACCTCGAGCCCGAGCCGGTTCGTGCGGGCATACTCCGCGACTGCGGACTCGAGCTCGCGGGCGAAAGCGTCACGGCGCGTGGCGAGAACCTGCTCCAGCGAACGGTCGCGCGTCAACTCCATCAGCGCACGGTGTGCAAAAGCGGACAACGCTTCTTCCGCGTTCTGCGCACCGTACACATAATCGAGGAAACGTTCCGGGTCGTTGTCGATCCGGTAGAAAAGGATCGCGTTGACCGCAAGCAGCTCGGTCTGGGTGCCGAGCACGAGGGCAAACTCCTCACGGCCATGCGGCTGCGTCCAGAGCAGCACCCGCGGCGTATCGCCTGTCGCGGCTGGAGACGGCCCGTCGGGCAGCGGCTCGTCCGCTTCGACGAAACCGATCGGCTTCGAGAAAACCGTCTTTACCGGAAAGTAGCGTACGCGGCCCAGCGGCCAGGGAAGCTTGAAGTGCAGTCCCGGCTCGAGCGCGGCGCCGGCGCGCCGACCGAAGTGCTCCCGAACGGCAAGCTGGTCCAGACGAACGACGCAGATCGAGGTCGTGGCCCAGAAGAGCAGCAGTAACGCGCCGCCGATGGTCGGGGCGGCCCGTTTGACAAACGTAATCGCCCACGAGGAGCGTAGACTGACGCCAAAATGATCTTCGACCAGCCGCATCGCATTGATGAGCGGATTCCAGCCGGAGAAAACGATCTGTCGCGAATAGAGTTCGACAGGCACGCGAGACTGCGGTTCGGCGCTCGCCGTGATCAGCCCCCACAGGAAACGTGCCACATACTCCACCGCGATCAGCAACACCCAGATCAGGAACGCGTGCGCCGCCCAGAGCGGTGCCAGGCTCAGCCAGCGACTGGCCAGCACAGTGGCGCCCAAGAGTGTACTGAGCGCGAGTGCTTCGCGCGTGATCCGATCGAGGGCGGCCTTCTCGGGTACCGCATCCGCGTCGAGCTCGCGCAGCAGCCGCCCAATGGCGAACCAGGGTAGCATGCTCGCGAGCGCGAGACCGCCCACCCAGTTGCCAATTATCTCTGGCAACGGTTCCGACGCGAGTGCGCCGTGCTGCATGAGATGCAGACCGAGCACGATGGCTGCGAAGGCGGAGACGGTCGCCAGCGTCAGTCGATGGGCCGGGGTTTTGCGTTCGGCGGGTAGGTCATCGTTTCCCGTCATGACGTCCGGGTTAGTCGACGGGCTTGGGCGCGCGCAACGAGCGCGGTAGGTAAGCCATGAGGCGCAACCATTGATGACAAACGCGACAGAGAGCACGGTCGCGGGAATGAAATGGAACCGGAGTCCGAGGAAACCCGTGGCCAGACACGCTGCGAGCAGTGCGATCACGAGCGCCCGGAGTAGCGGTGCCGACTCCTGTGCGGTGTTCTTCAGGATCACTTCGTCTTAAAGGTTGTTCGCCGATGGATTCCTTGCTTCTCTCTATAGCATTGGACTGAGAGTCAATTAAATCTTGATTAAGCGAGCACGACTTTCTCCATAAGTTTCTATACTCGCCGACGCGAACGAGGAGGAGCGAATGGTCGCGTGGTGCACGCTGCTGGTGTTGGCGGTATCGGTCCAGGTAACGGGGCTGGATTCGGAGTATCCGACCGAGGATCCCGACGCCACGCTTAACGAGTCGCTTTCCGAACAGATCCCGCCGATGCGGCAGCCGGGTAAGGTGTTGCTGTTGATGGGGGCTCGATTCGTAAGCGGTGCGATCGATGGTTTGCCGGGTCTCGTACTTGGTTTGGTTTGCGCAGCGCTGCTGGCCGGATTCGTCGGCGATGCGCGTCTTCGTCGGTTGGGCGGCAGTGGAACGAATGCAGACGACCTGCTTCGGGTGGCACTGCTTGCCAAGTTGCTTCCCCTCGATTTGTTTGGCGCGCTACCCGTTGGTGTTGTGCTTGTTCGGGCGCGAATGCCGGCCGCCGCGGTGGTGACGTGTCTGCTGTCGGCGCCGTTGATGAATCTAGCGACGATTGCGCTCGCATTTTCGCGCTTGCCGGCGGCGACGGTTTTCTTCCTGTGCATTCCTGCATTGATCGTACCGATACTTGCCGGTCTTGCGGTTGCGCGCTTTGCGGCACGTGGGGTTTCGGACGATGAGCTGTCCGTGGCGGATGTGCCGGCACTTGGCTGGCGGCGTGCATTGCAGGTGGCTACTGAAACGGCCCGGGGCCCGGTGCTGGTCGATTTGGCCGTCGGCCTGGCGCTCTGCTCTGCGATGACGGTTGTTGTGTCGTCGCCGCAGTTTGCGGATCTGTTATCCGGCCGGCAATGGCTCCGTCTCGGCTTGCTGTTCGCGCCGTTGGCGATGACGCAGGAGCAAGCGTTGGGCGCGGCGCATGCCGTGTTGCGCTCGGGCGAGATGTCCGGTGCGGCTTATCTGATCGTGATACTGGGCGGTGCGTTCTTCGTCGGCACGTTGAGTTGGCTCCAACGCAACTGTGGCGTGCGCGTGATGGCGATCACGCTAGTGTGCGTCATCCCGCTCGCGATCGCGTCCGGTTTTGCTTACGAACTCGTGCTTTCGGAAGGGCTGGGTGGAACGCGCGCGACGCGCGCGTTTGACGCGTTAACCCGACCGGCCGGAGCATTGAGTCTGCAGCAGGTTGCGACCGAAACGTTACGGACGGGCATGGCGCGTTTGATCGGCGTGAACGGCGCAGCGCTGGTTGGGTTACTGGCCTTGTTGATGGCCGGCGACGTTCTTCAGCGAGTGCTTCCCGCGCGAGGCGACCGGCAAGCGGAGTGGCCGATTCGTGTTCGATCGCCACAGGCGGTGGCCTTCGGGTTGGCCATGGCTTATGCCTGTATTTGCACCTACCTCTATTTCCCATCGCCGGCGGTGACCTACGAGCGATTGGATCGGGCTGTTAGTGAGGCATGCAGCGCACTGAGTGTCGGCGACTTGCCACGGGCACGCTACCAGCTGGGCGAGACGGAGCAACTCGCAGCAAAGCTCACGCTTGGCGCTGTGCTGCGCGGAAGGAGCGCAGTGGAGCCGAGCGCTAACAGCGCCGGCTTGCGGGCGTGGGCGCAAGAGGCGCGCGTCGCGCTCGCGAGTGAACAACGTTCGATGGCATGGGAGTTGCTCGAGGCGGCGCGCGGTCAGATCCCCGTGGAATATCAAGCAACGATTCCTTCTGGCGATTCTTCGCCGTAAACGCGCACGATCGCAAGTGGCATTTGCGTGTCGTTGATGGATGCGCCATCTCACGCGTCGGTCGGGCGCGCTTCTTAATCGAATCTGACTGATGGTTTAATAATCGGACCATGATCCCTTCACGCGTGCGCGCTACCTTGTGCGCGTTGCAGGCAGAATCTCAGCTTCACAATTCAATTCGTAAGGAGGAGCCAGATGAAGCGATGGTATGTGCCTTGGATTGCGGGCGTCGCGGCGACGTGCGCAATCGCGGCGTTCTCGTCGTCCACCGGGAAGCTTTCGATGGGCCCCAGCACGGCGGTGCGGCCGTACATGGTCCCCACGCAGCCCGGTGTCGAGATCGTCTCGCTGCTGACCGTGGGTGAGTCGGCGACGAACGGCTATCGGATGGTCGGGATTCCGGACGGCATGGGCGCCTACGACAACGGTGACGGCACGATCACGTTCCTGTCGAACCACGAGTTGAGTTCGTCGGCCGGTATCGCGCGGGCACACGGTGCGGCGGGTGCGCTGGTTTCCGAGTGGGTGATGGACAAGGAGACGCTCGAGATCATCTCCGGTACCGACTTGATCCAGACCGTTCTCGATTGGGATCCTGGCACGCAGAGCTACATCCCGAGTCCCAGCCCGGCGCTGGCGCGCTTCTGCTCGGGCACGCTCGCTGAGCCCACGGCGTACTGGAACCCGGACACCGGCATGGGTACGCAGGCGCTGATCTACAACAACGGTGAGGAAGCCGGCGCCAACGGTCGTCCGTATGCGCACATCGCGTCCGGCCCGGCCAAGGGAACGACCTACGAAATGGCCTGGCTCGGCAACATGAGCTGGGAGAACGTCAATGCTTCGCCGTTGACGGGTGATACGACCGTCGTCGCCGGCCTAGATGATGCGACCGCCGGTCAGGTGTTCTTCTACTACGGTCAGAAGACCAACGTCGGCAACGACATCCGTCGCGCCGGCCTCGAAGATGGCGATCTCTACGGCCTGTCGATCGTCGGCTTGCCGCCGACGCCGGGTCAGCCGCAGGCTGGCTGGGGCACGAACTCGGCAGAAGACCGCGACACCGGCCTGCTGGGTGCGGAGAGTCGTCGGTTCGAACTGATCAACCTTGGCGACGTCGCAGCGTTGAACGGCAACCAGCTCGAGGCGGCCGCCGATGCGGCCAACGTCACCGGCTTCTTCCGTCCGGAAGATGGCCACTGGCACCCGACCCGCGCCAACGACTACATCTTCACGACCACCGGCTCGAGCGGCGCTCCGGGTCGTTTGTGGCGCGTGCGCTTCGACGACATCCAGGACCCGACGCAGGGCGGCTGGATCGACATGCTGCTCGACGGTACCGAGGGTACCCAGCGTCCTGACAACCTGGTCGTGACCGAGACCAACCACGTCCTCATTCAGGAGGATCCGGGCGGATCGTCGCTGCTCTGTCGTATCTGGCAGTACGACCTGGTCAACGACAAGCTGTTCACCGTTGCGCAGGCCAATCCTGACTTCTTCGAGTCGGGCCAGCCCGAGTTCCTGACCACCAACGAAGAGTCGACCGGCATCCTCGATGCCCGCGAGTTCTTCGGCGATGGCTGGTACCTTTACAACCTGCAGGTCCACCTCGGCGATCCGGATCCGGAATTGGTCGAGGGCGGTCAGTACATGATGATCTACGTTCCGACCGCGGCCTTCGGTACGGGCGACATGAACTGCGACGGCGTGATCAGCGTCGGCGACATCAACCCGTTCGTCCTCGCGATCACCGACCCGGCCGGTTACGCCAAGGCCTTCCCGGAATGCGATCTGATGAACGCGGACACGAGCGGTGACGATGCCGTGAGCGTCAGCGACATCAACCGCTTCGTCGAACTGGTCAGCGGCGACTGGAACTAAGCCACGCTCGCTGAGGTGTAGCGGTCGGTCGCCTGGGCGCGTTCGCTACCCGTCAGAACAAGCCGGCACATGCCCCGTCCTTCCTCACGAGGGTCGGGGCATCTCTTTTTCTTGCGACACATCGAGTCGGCCGCCAGCGCATCGGTTGTGTCGCGCATCCACTTCGCCGACAATCGCAGCTTGAACGTGGTTGTTACCGGGTGTGGAGGCGCGTTGATGCACGAGATCGACATCCAGTTGGCTGATGCGGTGCTGATGATTCGGCCGTCATCGTTCGGCTACAACGCCGAGACGGCTACGACCAACGCGTTCCAGCACCAGAGCGATGCAGGCAACGTGCTGGCCGCGGCGCGGACCGAGTTCGATGGCGTGGTTGGGCGCCTGCGCGCTGCGGGCGTTGACGTGATGGTGCTCGATGATCAGCCGAAGTTCCAAACGCCGGACGCGGTGTTTCCGAACAATTGGTTCTCGACGGATCGTGATGGAACGATCGTGCTCTACCCAATCCATGCGCCGAATCGTCGGCGAGAGCGTCGATCGGATGTGATCGACGCCTTGCGTGCGCGTTTCAGCGTGTCACGGATTGCCGATTTTTCTCGGTTCGAGGCGGAATCAGCGGCTCTTGAGGGGACCGGGAGTCTGGTGTTCGATCATCGTGCGCGAAGGGCGTACGCGGCGTTGTCACCGCGTACACAGGATCGCGTGCTGGAGGCTTTTGCGGAGGATCTCGGCTACGAGGTTGTCACCTTTCGGACGGACGATGGTTCCGGGAAACCGATCTATCATACGAACGTGCTGCTTGCGATCGGGTCGGCGTTCGCAGTTGTCTGTCCGGACGTGATTGCAGGCGGTGACCGGGAACGGGTCCGACACCATCTCGGGCAGGGGCGCACGCTGATCGAGATTAGTCGTGATCAGATGTTTGACTTCGCTGGAAACATTCTGGAACTGGCCACGGCCGGCGGTGGGCGGGTGATTGTGTTGTCGGAGACGGCCCACGCCGCGTTGTCGTCGGCGCAGCGTGACCGAATGACCGGCCTGAGCGAGTTGTTGCCTGTCGCGATACCGACGATTGAGCGCGTGGGTGGCGGGGGTGTGCGGTGCATGCTGGCGGAGCTTCGGCTCCCGCGCTTGCGGTGACTGGCGCTCACTGCGGGGCAAGTCGGCGGGCGTATTCTGCGCGGCGCTCGTCGTCGTTGAGGCCTTCCGCGATGCGGACGAGGGTACGGTAACATCCGTCGCGGCGGGTCCGGTCATCGAGCTGATCGAAGCAGTCGGCCGCCTCGAGAAACACGGCTTCCGCTTCGCGCAGCCGACCTGTTTGGCGCAAGAACGTTCCGAAATAGCCGCGCAGTACGCCGGATTGACGGTTGATCGGTCCGGTCGCGCGGTCGGCAGTCTGGATGGCATCGCGATAGGCCGCTTCGGCTCGCTCATGTTCGCCCAATTTCCCAAGGATCCGCGCCACGTCGAGCATGGAGCGGAGCGCGGTCTCGTGGTCGTCGCCGCGGGTATCCGCCAGGATGCGATGGTGCGTTTCGGCGAGCGGTAGTGCTTCGTCGTAGCGTTTCATTGCGAGGAGTGCGTTCAGCACACCGCGGCGTGCCTGGATCGTTCGCGGGTGGGTCGTTCCGAGATGGGCCTCGGCGAGCGCTAGCGCACGGCGCGCCAGCGGTTCGGCTTTGTCCAACTGGTTCATTTTCGTCAGCAGCATCGCGAGGTTGACCATCGCGATCTGAGTGTCGGGGTGTTCGAGGCCCAGCACGGTTTCACGGGCTGCGAGAACCTCGGATTGCAGGGCGCGTGATTCGTCATGACGGCCCTGTTTCTCCAGGATCACCGCGAGGTTGGATTGGGTCGTCAGGGTGTGCGGGTGATCGTTGCCGAGCAACTCGATGCGTGCCGTCAACACCGTGCGCTGAATCTCCTCGGCTTCGGCGAGTTTGTTGCGCGAGCGAAGTACGAGCGCGTACGTATTCGCTGAGGATAGCGTGCGCGGGTGACGCGGCCCGAGCAGGGCGCTTCGTCCCTCGTAGCATTGCTGTGCGAGCCGCTCGGCCTCGTCCAGTCGATGGTCCTTCCAGAGGAGCGTGGCCAGTTCGCCCAACGCCTGCAGCGTACGAGCCGGGTCGGTGTCGGTGGTTTGCTGGGCCGCGAGGACGTCGCGCAACAGCTGCTCTGCCTCTGGCCAGCGGCCGGTTGCGCGTAGTATCGCGGCCAGCTCGATGTTGGCGGCATGCGTATGCACGTGGTCCGTGCCGACCAGGGCGGTCAGCAGTGTCGCGGCGTCGCGCGCTATGGGCTCGGCGTGATCGTGCAGTCCTTGGGCGGCGAGGATTCCAGCCTGCATGACGCGTGCGTTGGCGGCAGGGACCGACTGTTCGCCTTCTGATGCGTTGCGCAGTGCGACCGCCGAGGCGATGTGGTCGGCCGCTTCGTCAAACGCCCCCAACGCGGAATAGGTGTTCGCGATCGTTTCATGCAGCGCGGCGCGGACGTCCGGCTCGTCGGGAAACTTCGCATCCAGTTCTTGGGCCGAGAGATCGAGGATTTCGCGAACGGTCGGGTCACCTCCGCGGCTCATCGCCGGGTCGGCCTGCGCCAGCATCTGCTGGAAGAACCGAACCAGGGCGGTGGATTTGCGGCTTTCGCGTTCGGCCTCAGCCGTGCGCTTCGTAGCGAGCTGCTGGGCATCAAGGGCTGCGTCACGATCCTTCCGCATCTGTGTTTTCTGCTGCGAGATGGTCCACGCCTGAAGCGAGGCGAACACGGCTGCGCCATTGATGACGAGCAGCAGGATCGCCGCAAGCGCGAACGGGATCCGATGGCGCCCGACGAGCTTGCGAATCTGGTAGAACGTACCTGGCGGCCGGGCCGTGATCGGGTAGCCGTCGAGTAGTCGGCGGACGTCGTCGGCCAGGCGGCTGGCGCTGTCGTAGCGACGAACGGGTTCCTTTTCGAGTGCCGTGAGAACAATCGTGTCGAGATCGCCCCGGGCGCGCGGCTCGATGATGGACGGCCGTTTGGCCGGTTGCTCACAGATCGTACGCACCATCTCGTGCATCGGTTTTCCGCGCAATGCGTAGGGGAGCGCTCCTGTGATGAGTTGGAAGAGAATCACGCCCAAGGCATAGACGTCGCTACGGGTGTCGATTTGTTCCAGGTCGCCGATTGCCTGCTCGGGACTCATATAGGGCAATGTGCCGGCAATCTGCCCGGGCTCGGTCAGGATGGTTGTCGCCTGCAAGTCGCTGCCCACCAGCCGAGCCAGGCCGAAGTCGAGGACTCGCGGTCGCCCGCTGCGGTCGAGAAGGATGTTGCTCGGTTTCAGGTCACGGTGAATGATGCCACGCTGATGGGCATAGTGGATCGCGTCGGCGATCTCAACAAACACGCGCAAGCGCTGATCGAGTTGCGCCCGGTCCGTCGGTCGGCCGTCGAACTGACCAGCGAGCGTCAGGCCTTCGACCAGTTCCATCGCGAAGTAATGAAGGTCCGGCTGCGCAACGCCTGCTTCGTACAGCGATGCGATCGCCGGGTGGTTGAGCTGCGCCAGTGTTTGCACTTCGCGCTGAAACAGGCGCAGGTGAACTTCGTCGGCGGTCGCCCCACCTCGAACGACTTTGAGCGCGACCCGACGCCGTGGAGCGTCCTGCTCGGCGGCATACACCACGCCCATGCCACCGCGGCCGAGTTCGGAAAGCACGCGGAAGGGACCAATCGCTTCCGGGAGCTGCGCCGCGGTCGCGCCCGAACGCAGCGCGCCCGCCAACAGCGGCCCGAGTGGTCCCTCGTCCACGAGCGGGTCGAGGGCGGAGGCGTCGCCGGCCCAGAACGCGGCCAATGCGGCGTCGACGCGCTGTGGGAGGTCTGCGGACGTCGGTCCGTCGGAACGCTCAGCGGGTTTGCGCGTCGCCATGCTGACCTACCTGGCTGTTGCCCGTGACCGCGCGGCGCAACGTCTTGATCGCCCGGATCAACAACATCGACGCTGCCGGGCGGGATATTTCCATCAACTCGGCGATCTCCCCTGTGCTGAGCTGGTCGAAGAAGGCATACGTGATGATCGCGCGATGCTCCTCTTTCAGGTTCGCCAGTGCTTCCAGCACAGACCGCATCTGCTCCTGCAGCGCAGCGCTGCTCAGCGGCGAGCGACCCGACTGGGAGAGGAATTGCCACAACGGACCCGCGCCCGAAAGGCCAGCGACGGTGGAGTCGAGCGAAGCCGGACGCGCGCCGCGCGCGTCGCCCTGGCGCCGTTGACGCAAGTGGTCTGCGACGCGCCGGGAAACGATCGTGCTGAAGAAAGCCCTCAGACCACCAACGGTCCTCGTCTTCAATGAGCCAAGGGCGTCCGTCAGTCCGATCATCGCCGTCTGCGCGATGTCGTCCAGCACATCGTTCGGCGAACCAGGCCCGAGTCGCGCAACAATCATCAGCCGCACCTGCGAAGACAGTACCGCCGCGATACGCTCGCGCGCGTCACTATCGCCCGCAACCGCTCGTACGACGTCATCGTCCGTAAACGGAGTGCCTTCGACCATGATCGACCAAGTATAACGGATGGGCATTGCCCAACCGCGCTCGATCGTCGATCTCGACGCCCGTAGGTTATGAGTCGTTTGCAAGCGCGCCGCGCAACGCCGTGACTGCTTTTTTCTGGACGATCAGCCACGGCCGGCGGCCTGGTGCCGGATGATTCGAGTTCTAGGTCCGGAGTTCGCTGTGCAGGGTCAATCGACAAGGCACAGGGGGGTATGTGAGCTCGGCACGGAAGCCGCGAAAGCGAAGGTCCCGTCGCCATCCCGCGAGCCCGATCGCGTCAGCGAGCATCTCCTCGTACACGTCGATGCGGGCGTTCGGAACGCCCGATCGCGGCTCGCCTATGCGATGCGCTCCCAGCTCACTTGCGGTCGTCGGTTGATAGAGCGCGACCTGAAGGTTCTCCAGATCGCACGTATTCGGTCGATGCTCGATGCGGCTGAAAACATGTACCCGCGGGTCTGTCAGTTGAGCAAGGTCCTCGTGAATGTAAACATCGTTGACCGCATACTCGACCGGCGTGTGGAGCTCCATGTTCGCAAAGACCCCCTCGGCCCCTGGACCGCCGATGTCGCAATCCGTGAACAGGTCGCCCATCACGGTCGTCGTCGCCCCGCTACGACCAACCGGCGTGGAGACGATCTCCGTGTACACCATCTTGTCCGGACCGACCAATTCCCGGATGCCCGGGAGCGGACCAGAGCAGTACTTTGGGATCAGCGAGAGAGAGTGCTCGTCGGACGTCGGCGAGACGAGCGGACGACGCGCGGTCGGATCGTGATCGGGCGAATCGATCTGTAGACTCCGTCGGATAATCCACGGGATGTCAGCGCGCAGACGCTCAAAATCGAAAAGCCCGCTGAGCGTGATCGTATCGATCATCCCAGGCGCATTATCGGACGGCTTTATGATCATCGCACCCATCTGCACGCGAGCGCGTACGCCCCAGACGATCGAGCCGGCCCGGTACATGGCGCGCCGCTCCTCGTAGTCGGACTCTTCGGTGCGCAGCGTACCGGCAAGCATCGCTTCGAACGTCCGTCGGCTCCCGGCGTGTTCGCTGACGAACCTGCGCAGCGCTCGGTCGGCATCGTGGACCTCATCGACGCACTTCTTCGGCACCCCGTTGGCCCGCGCGGCTTTCAAGAGGATCTGTACACCGCCGGCCCCGGGCAGGTGCTTCGAGGCCTGAGATACGTCGGAGGTGTGCGCGAACTTCCAGATCTTCCAGGCCATCGAAGAGGTCATGCCGAGCCGCCGACTGATCTCGGTCGGTCGTGCTCGGCGCAGATCCGACGTCGAAAGCAGATCCAACCAAGCCGATTGGACGCTCCGTAGATGGACGATCGCTCGCTCGCGGAACTCCGCGTCCACCGCAGTCACGTGAAAGTCCTTGCTCTTTGTGGTCATCGACAACGAGTCTACGGGAAGCGCTACCTGCACGGCCAGTCTCTTGCATATGCAATTGCATGAAAGCAGCCGAACGGGTCGCCCAACCGGAGCTGCCGCTAAGTATTCTGCTCCGATCTCTCAGACATTTTTCGCGGAAATCACAGAATTCGATTTCCATATAAAAATCCATGTGGTATTATCGCGGGCGTCGGATGAGCTTCATCCGTCGAACCACTTCAGCGCAGGAGGAAGAAATGAGAGCGAGTACAAGCATCCTGGCGGTGATTGTCGTCTTGATGGGATCGACGAGCGTAGCGTCTGCAGAGCAGTTGCTACATTCGCACAGCGAGGATTGGGGCACACTCCGGACGGTTAATTTGCTCGGATATGTCACCCCGATTTTCGAGACCTATAACAAAGATACGGACGAGCTCTTTCAGTTGAACGAGTTCGTGGGCGATCCCCGGCTGGACGCGTCCACGACTTCCGGGACGACTCTCGAGGTTGATCTCGGCACGGCCGCGTTCGGGACGGAGTGGGAGCAGATCCTGACGAACGGCAATGCCTTCGACGAGATCGCGGTTGGGTTCCAGGGGTGGTCTCCGGATGACGTGCCCGGGACTGGTTGGCTTCTAGGGAACATCGAAGGAAACTGGGTCAATCCGAACGGTTTCGGCGACCTTGTCGGCCACTTCGTCGATCGTGTTGAACTCACCCTGGATACATGGCTGTTCGGGCACAACCCCGACTTCGTGCCGGGCGACCCGATCAACTGGTGGCAGACCGAGTTCGGCGCGACCTTGACGATGGACTTCTACGGCACGCCGGTTCCGGAGCCGGGGACCTTCGCGATGCTCACCGCGGCGGTTCCGGTGCTGGCCAGTCGGCGTCGCGCCGGCCGCTAGCAGCGATCCGCCAAATCGTCCTGGTCAATCGGCCCGCGACCGCCCCGGGGGTGTGGTCGCGGGTTCCTTCATGGCTGCGTGCGCTGTCAGGCGTACGCTGTGTTACCAAACCTGCCTGCTTTTGACGTTGCCTTTTTCTTCCGGGACCCGTTGCGCGTGGCGCGCGTTCGCGACTCATGAAGGAACGTGACAATTCTGTTGCATTCCGTTCCCGGATGGAGGTTTACGATGAAAGCGATGACAGGTGTGGGACTGGCGTTCTTGTGGATTATGAGCGCGACGGCAGTCGCGGACATTCCGCGGTTGTTGAACTACCAGGCCCGGCTCGACAGTGGGGTCTCCGGTTCGATCGACGTGACCGTCAGGTTCTATGATGCACCGGCTGGTGGCAATCTGCTGTTCAGCGAGACGCAGAGCGGGGTCTCGGCGGCAGACGGCGTCTTCGCCGTCTTGATCGGCGCGGCGACCGTCGGGGGCGTGCCGGACGCAGCGTTCGATGCATCCGAGGTCTGGATCGGCGTGGGTATCGACGGCGCACCGGAGCTGACGCCGCGTGTTCAGCTGGGGCTGGCGCCATTCGCCGGCAAGGCCGCGCTCGCCGAGGGACTGAGCGCGGGGGTCACGTTCACGCCGATCCTCACGGCCAACAACGCCGGCGATGTCGAACTGCTCGATCCCGCAGGCAATCGTGAGTTCTACTTCGAGACGGACACCTTCGGCAGCGCCGGTCGCTTCACGATGTACCGCGACACGGGAACCCGCAGTGTCGAGTTCCTGGGCGGGAGTTCCAGCGGCGGGCAGATGCAGCTCTTCAGCACCGGCGGCAGCAACTCGTTTCAGGCCTGGGCGGAATCCAGCACCGGCGCACGGATGATCCTTCGCAACGGGACCTCGCGCACGATCGATCTTTCATCCGGCGGCGGCACCAACACGAGCGGCTCGCTCGAAATGTGGAACGACAGCAACCAGCAACTCATCGACCTCGACGCCGGGACCGCGTCGCTATACCTGCGTCGGGCGACCGGCGCCACGACCGCCCAGTTGACCGGCACGATGTCCGGCACGGACGGTGGCGGGCTGGCCCTGTGGAGCGGCGACGGTACGCAGACCGTCACGATCGACGCTGATGAGGCCGACGGCGGAGCCGTTCTGTTCCTTGATAACGAAAACGGCGACCGCACGATCGAACTCGATGCCAGCGAAGGTGGCGGCAACGGCGCCATCCGGCTCCGCGATAACGACAATGTCGCGTTTGCACTGGTCACGAACGATGGTGCGACCGCGCTCTTCAACAACGCCGCCCATATTCCGACCGTGCAGGTCATCGGTGACGGCAACGGCGGAGCGGGCACGCTCCGGATGCTCAACGCCGCCGCCAACCCGACACTCGAGATCATGTCCGACGCCGGGTTCGATGACGACCGCTCGCAGATCTTCATGTACGGCGCCGCCGACACCACGACAGTCGAGCTCGATTCGCGCGAGAGCAACGGCGGCTTGATGCGTCTGAACGACGTCAGCGGCAACAGCGGCATCGACTTGATCGCAAGCGGCAATCGCGCGGCGGGAGACGTGCGACTCTACAGCTCCGCCAACCGGATGACGCTGCAACTGCAGGGCAACGAGGAAGACAACGGCTCGGGTGCCGGTCTGGCGATGTACAACAACAGCGCGTCGAGTAACACGCGGACCGTCTTCATCGATGGCGGTTTTGGCGGATCGAGCCGTGGTGGGGCGATCACGCTCTCGCAGGGAGACGGTGTCGAGTCGATCCTGATCAATGGACACAACGGGGACTTCGACGGCGGCGCCATTGCCGTTCGTGACGGCAGCGGGGCGGCAGCCATCACTCTCCTCGGTTCGACCGGTCGCACGATCACGAAGGTTCTCGAGATCACCGGCGGGTCCGACCTCTCCGAACAGTTCGACGTCGCGGCCGATGATGGCGCCGTCGAGCCCGGGATGGTCGTCTGCATCGATCCCGCTCGACCGGGCAAGCTCAAGATCAGCCGCTCGGCGCACGACCGCACCGTTGCCGGCGTCGTCAGCGGCGCCAACGGTGTCAACACCGGGTTCGTCATGGGCCAGCGCGGCACGCTCGCCGACGGCGCCCATCCGATCGCGCTGACCGGCCGCGTCTGGGTGCATTGTGATGCCAGCGGTGGGCCGATCACACCCGGCGATCTGCTGACAACGTCGAGCACGCCAGGGCATGCCATGAAAGTCAGCGACCACACGGCGGCCCAGGGTGCGATCATCGGCAAAGCGATGACGGCGCTCGACAACGGTCGCGGCATGGTCCTGGTCCTGGTCAGCCTGCAATAGCGCTTCTTCCGTCGCTGCCACGCTTGGTGGCGCAACGGATAGACGCTCCAAGAGGAGTATGTGAAATGAACATCAAGCGAGCTGCCAGACTGATCGGGACAACGGCTGTTCTCAGCCTGGTTTGCGGAACGCTCGGCCAACAGCCGATGGCGCCCGACGGCGCGGCGGCAACGACGAGCGAAGACAGCGGTCCGCCGCCGCTGGTGGTGGACGAGAACGGCGTTCCCGAAGGGTTTCGTCTCGTACACGGTGACATCCTGATGCCGATCGGTGTCGAACAAGGGACCTGGGACGCGGACCTTTGGCCCAACGGGATCGTACCCTATCGCTTCGACGCCAATGTCAGCCAGTCAGAGCGGCAGTCGATGCTCGGTGCGATGGCGCTGTGGGAAGAGGCTGCGAACGTCGACTTCATCCTGCGGACGAATCAGACCGCGTTCGTACACATTCGCGACTCGAGTGGCGACCAGAATCCGCGCAACAACTCGGCAATCGGTCGCGTCGGCAGCCAGCAGACGATCAACATCACGAGCTGGGGTAACCAGTTCATTCAGGCGCACGAGCTGGCCCACACCCTCGGGTACTTTCACGAACAGTCGCGGCCCGACCGCAACAATTTCGTGCAGATCGAGGCGAACAACATCCGTAGCGGAGCCGAGGGCAACTTCGATCTCGAGAACGGCGCCGGCGCCTACGGCCCCTACGACTTCGATTCCGTCATGCACTACGGTCAGTGCTTCTTCTCCAACTGCTGTGCCACGACCGGTTGCCCGGAATGCCCGAACGATTTGCCCAATTGCCGGACGATCACCGTGCTGCCGGCCTTCGCGGACGAATGGCAGAATGCGATCGGGCAGCGCGACCATCTCAGCTTCTGGGATCAGCGGATCATGTCGTTCCTGTATCCCGAAGCGAACTGGCGCTTCGTCGACACGACACGATCGGGCAACGGCTCCGGGTCGTTCGTCAACCCCTGGCGGTTGTTCACGTCGGGCCTCGTCGGGACACCGGCCGGTGGAACGGTGTGGTTGCTACAGCCAGGAACGTACGTGGCCGGAACGACGGTTCTCGACAAGGCCATGACGATCGAGGCGCCGCTTGGTGGTGCCGTTCTGACCCCCTGATTTGCGGCCCGATGAGCGTAGCGAAATCGAGATAAGGAGTGATCGAAATGAACAGAATGATCCTTGCTGCCTGCTGTTGCGGCGCGCTTGCAGCTACATCGGTCGTCGGCCAGAGCGTCGAATGCCCGGTGGTGCCGGCCGCCGGCGGGGTGACGGTTGACGGATCGGTACATGTCTTCGGCCAACTGGTCGCAGGACCGTCGCTTGGCATCGAGCATGGTGCCGTGCCGTGCTGGGTGGACGACGTGATGGTCGCTCCGGGTGACATGAACTGTGACGGTGCAGTCACCGTGGGCGATATCAACCCGTTCGTTCTGGCGCTGACCGATCCGGACGGCTACGCCGCGCTGTTTCCGGACTGCAGTATTCTCAGCGGAGACTGCACCGGTGACAGTCAGGTGACTGTCGGCGACATCAATTGCTTCGTCGAGCTGGTGACGGGCGGCTAGCGCCGCGTCGTCATCAGCTCAGGGGCGCTAGTGCGAGCCCGGAGCGCAAGCGATGGGTCACGAAACAGTGCGTTCCGATCTAAGGAACGCACCTCTCGCTTACGGGCAGCCGCCGTTGATCAGGGCGTCGACGAAAGCGCCGATGTCGGCGACGGAAACCGTGCCGTCGCGATTCGCGTCGTTGGCGCAGACGAAGTCACAGGTTGCCTGTCCGCTGGGGAACTGTGCCTGCCATCCGCTCTCACCTTGCGTTGCGGCGGCGACGAAGAACGAGATGTCGCCGACGGTGACGGACCCGCTGCAATTGGCGTCGGCGCAGCTGTTTGTCGGACACCCGCTACCGCAATCGAGGTCAAAAGCGAATGCCACGCCGTCATGGTCCGGGGTGCTGTCCGGGCCGAATCGGTTTCCGGTGACGAGGATGCCGCCGCTGAGATCGACCGTAATGCCGAAGTTCCGGATATCGGTCGGAGTTGGCAGGAGGCGCAGTCGCTCGGTCCATTGTCCATTTTGGCGGGCATAGGTGAAGATGGCCCCGTCGCGATCGCGGTTGGAGCCGGGGATGCGTGGGGACGTTGTGGCGCCGACGACGACCATTCCGCCGTCAACGGCAACGTCTGTGCCGTAGTGGTCCTGGAAGGTGGCGCCGCTGCCATGCAGGACGGTCGGCCCGATCCACTGCGTGCCGTCGTGTTCCCAAAGGAAGGCGCCGCCGGTGCCCTGTCCGAGCGGGTCAACGACGAACGGATCACCGACCACGACGACGTTGCCGCCGAGGTCCATGCCGCCGTTACCGAAGTTGGTGGTCGCGCCGGCGGCATCGGCGTTGAGGATCGCAGTCTCCTGCCAGGTGCCGTTGAGCCGTTCGAAGATATAGGCGCTCCGAAGGCCTGGTTGGGTGGCGTCGCCGGTGACCGCGGCGAATCCGCCGTCCAGCGAGACGTCGTGTCCGAAGTGCTGTCCGAAGTGCGCTTCGGAGCTGAGCAGCGGGCCCGCGTTGAGCTCCCACGCGTCGATCGCGGCGCGTTCGTAGAAGTAGACCGCGCCGGCCGCTCGAATCGCGCTTCCCGGAGCCTGGTAGTTTTGCGCCCCGACCAGGATCGTGTCCTCGGAGACGTCGAGGTCGAATCGTCCGAAACCGATCTGCAGCCCCGTCCCGGCGTCGGGTGGCGTCAGGCGCGTTCGAAGCCGCCAGCCCGCGACGGTCCGTTCGTACACGTGAGCCATCTGTGCCTGGTGATTCCCGATGACCAGCAAATCGTCGTCCAGCGCCAGAGACTGGCCGAAGTTGCCAACCCGGACGATCGGCGTCAGATCGTCTGTCGGTGGGACGATCGTTTCTTCGAGCGTCCACTCGGCGATGTCCGTTCGACGATAGATGTGGACGACGCCGACACGTAGCGTCACTTCCTGGCCCTGATCGTTGACGACGGTTACAGGCGACCATGGCTCGGCAACGGCGAGGGTGTCGAGCGAGACCGCGATCGTGCCGCCGAAGGAGTCGGTCGCGGCGGGATCGATCGGCGAGATGAAGTCCTGTTCGAACGTTACCTCGAAATCACGCTCGCAAGGCTGCCCGCCGATGCCAGGATCGATCGGCGATCGAACGGTGACCCGCGAGCTGTACTCCATTACGACGACCGCGCCCGCGTCCGGCGCTGCGCGATCCTCTTCAGGTGTGCCGACGAGCAAGGTTTCGCCGGCCACGGTCAGTGCGGTGGCGGCGCCATCGCCGACGACCGGTGCGTTATGGACGATGCGGTCGGTTGCCGGAATCCAGCCGCCAGCGAACAGCCGAAATGCATAAACGGCGCCCGAGTCCGCGACACCCTGGTCCGCGACACGTGGTGCGCCGGCGAACAGGTCGCGACCGCGTACGGCGAGCGTGGACCCGAAGCTGTCGCCCGGTGCTCCGTCGTCTGCGGTCAGTTGCTCGACGTACGCGAACTGCGTACCGTCGAACGAAAACGCGAACACGGCGCCGGCTTCATCCGCGACGGTATCATCGCCGGGCGCTCCAACAAAGATCCAGTCGCCGGCAATCGCGATCGCTGATCCGAAGCGATCGTTCGGCGAAACGAGAGACGTTTCGAGTCGTTGTAGCGGGACCCAGGTGCGATTGTCTCTGCCGTAAACGAACACGGCGCCGGCGTCGATTCCGTCACGACTGTCTGTGGGGGCGCCGATGACCAGCAGGTCTTCGGTCATTGCGACCGTGGTGCCGAATGCGGCGCCCGATGTTGGCGGATCGAACAGCAGGCTCGTGCCTCGGACGCGGACGCCGATGTCCCAGTTTGCGCCATCGTTGGTGTAGACATAGACCACACCGCGCGCGTCCGCGCTCGGTGCGCCGACAGCGAGGTTTCGATCGTCGGGGCCACCGAGCGCGACACTAAGACCGAAGCGCTCGTCCGGGCCGGGTGCGTCAAACCGCATGGGCCCGCCGGGCGTTCCCCGAACGTAGGCCGATCCGTGTGGTCGGCCGTCGATCTCGTTCCAGGGAGCGCCGACGGCTTGGCCGCCGCTTGCGGAATAGGCGACCGCGGTTCCGAAGCCGGCGTTGCCACGAAGGTCGTCGGGTTGCCAGCGGCCGAACTTGTGCCACCGGTCGGATTCGATGCTGTAACGGAAGAGGTATGCCGCTCCGCGGGCTTCCTGGCCACTGCGATCGCCTGGCGCGCCGACCAGGCTCACCATGTTGCCGTCCGAATCGATGAACGCGTCGATGCTCGCGCCAAACTCGTCGCCTGGTTGGGCGTCGCCGTATGAGAGTGAACGGTCCGCAACGAATTGTGCGGGTCGCGTATAGGTCATGAAGCTGCCGGTTCGGGGGCCGGCGACACTCTCGGTCGGGTAGCCGATGGCTGCTCGTCCCATGTCGACCGCGGCTCCCGACGGGTAGGAACCGAACGGGTTGAGCAGTGTCTGGGCCGCCTGCCAGCGGTCGTTGTTGCGCGAGATGCTGGTGACGACGTCGTTGGCGGAGTCGACGTAGAGCAGATGGCCGTCGTGGAAGTCGAGGCCGTCGGTCGAGCTGCGCAGCCATCGGCCGGGCAACAGGACGTCGTCGAACGCGAAGCCGCCGAAAGCGCCATTGTTGGTGATGATCGTCACGCCGTCGTTGCCGCCAACGGCCATGAACCGACCGCGATCGTTGGCGACGTGGACGCCCCAGTTCCGATCGTTGAACGGGTCGTCGTCGAAGATCGGATCGACGACGCGCATGCGGTTCCAGCCGTTGCCGGTCTTCTGGTAGATGTAGCCTGCACCGAACTCATTCGGGCCGGCGCCAAGTTCAGCCGGTGCTCCTGCGACGATGAAAGTGCCCTGCGTGTCGCCTTCAATATCCAGCGAAGCGCCGAAGTAGCGCCAGCGCGCGCTACTGTCGGCGAGGTAGTTCTCGAGTTCCCAGTCGGTGCCGTCCCATTCGTAGACGAAGATGAAGCCGGGGCCGTCGATGTTCCCCGAGCAGCATTCGCGGGAATCGGGGGCACTGACGACCAGGGTGCCCTCGAAGATGTCGACGGCGCTGCCGAAGTTGTGAACTTCGAATCCGGTGACGCTGTTCGCGGGCGCGGACCAGCGGGTCTGCTCGACCCAGCCGTCGAGACCGGTCTTGCGATAGACCACGACGAATCCGTCGATCGGGCCGCCGGCGCCGTAGGGGGTCAGCGCGTGGCTGATCGCGAGCCACTCGCCATGCAACGCGACATCCGAGATGCCCCCGATTCTCGGGGCCAGCACCTGAGTCGCGTTCCAGTCGGCGCCGTCATGCTGCCACACCACCGCCTGATCCACGCCAGCGGTCACCATCCAATCAGCGTCCATGGCAATTCGGCGGCCGTAGGACTCGAAGTACAGATTGTCCTCGCCGTACAAGCGCCCCCGTTCAGCGGCGGTCGTCTGCAACTCGGCACCTACGCAGGGCGTGGATACCAGGAAAGTCGAGCTTAGGGAAAGGAGAACGCCGACCAGCGCGGTGTGACGCGGCCGGAAGCGATTTTTTGCGGTCATCCGTGAATACTCCCGTACACAATTCTGAGGAATTCCTGAGACTTGGTCGGAAGCGCGAGCGATCTGTCGCGAAAGCGGTCGGCGTCGCGAAAACGGAGCCCTGGGGTCGTTTTTAGCCGCGCCAGGATCCACAATGGCGGGCAGTGGGAGCCGAATCACACCGGGAGTGACGGATGTGTGCGATTGGACGCAACTGTCGGTGGTCGCGCTGGGTGCTGCCAGGGACCCTGCTCGTGCTCGTCAGCGCTATGAGCGCCGGCTGCGGTGAAGTGGAACGGGTCGAGCTGAGGCCACGCTTCCGATCCGTGAACATCAACTTCGGACGCAACATTGCCGTGGGGATCTCTTGGAGACCGCCACAGCGGACCGCCCCTTATTCCCCCTTTGTTTACCAAATGCGTACGATTGTTCCAGGTTTGAGGGTCCGCGAAGGAAGTTGGAGCAGTTGGGTCTACTTCGAGTGCAGTTGGTTCCTGGCGGGGCCCATCGCGGCGATTCTCGCGATTTGGTTCGTGCGTCTAGTCCGGCGGAGATCCAGGGGTGTTTCGTTCGACTGTCCCCAGTGTGGCTACAACCTGCGGGGGAGCGTGTCCGATCGCTGTCCGGAGTGCGGCTGGAAAGTTACGTCGGGCCGGCGTACTCCGTCGGCCTAGGGGCATTCGAATCGGCGGTAGACCAGCGCTTCTTCCGTTCCATCATAGAGGACCCAGATCATCGTCATCTGGTCGCCGTCCAGCGCAACCAGGACCTCCTGACTCGGAGGCTCGTCACCGATCGGCGGTGGCGGCGGCGGTTCGTTGCTGATGGCCGAACGGAAGAACGGTTCGTTCGAGAACGTGATGCGGAGCAGATTCGGACCGGTCTTCTCGAGTGGTCCGGCATCCATGAACAGAAATGCCGGCACATCGTCGATCTCGGTGAGCTGCTGTCGCTCGAACGAGCCGTCGGCGATCACGAACACGTCGTGCTTCTGCACGAGCTGACCGACGCGGGCACCCCAGCAGCCCTCAAGCGCGTCCAGCGCCAACCGATCCGGAAAGCCCAGCGCCGCAGCAGTCAGCGTCGTTTCCTGTGGCGTACGAAAGGCGTGATCGCGCACGACTCCAAGCGCCGCCGGGATCGAATCGGAGATCGGCGACGACGGCGGCGTAAATTCGTCAGACGCACGCACGTCCTCCTCGACTGCGGTCGTTCGATCCGCGGTGGTGTTCGCGGGCTGGGATGTTGTCGGGCCGATCTCACCGGACGCCGCAGGCTCAGGCTCGACCGTTGGTATGTTGGAGAGGGCCGGGGCATTGGCCGGGGATAGCGCTAGCGCCGTGGTCGCCGCCAACAGCAGCAGCGCGGTCATCCACTTTTGTAGGTGCGGACGGACGCCGGCGGTCATGATCGATTCGATGCGCTTGCGAAGGAGCCACCGAGACGAAAACCGTGGCGCGCCGACGGAGACCGGTGCGCTGCGGTCGTCCAGAAGGCTGAGGCAGTCGATCAGTGTCGTCGCGTACGCTTTCCTGCGGCCCGCCACGGCCGTCACGACGATTGCGTCACAACAGCGTTCAGCCGTCTGCCGGATCTGTAGACGGGCGATCCATGCCAACGGATGCCACCATAAGAGCGCCCCGATGGCTGTTTCGACGACGCGCAGCAGGTGATCGCGTCGATGGTAGTGGGCAGCCTCGTGCAGCAGCACTTCATCCACCGACTCCGGCGCGAGTTGCTCGAGCAATCGACGCGGAAAGACGATCGTCGCCGGGCCCACGAATCCCCAGAGCATCGGCGGAATGGGCGCGTTCACCACCCGAACGGCGGCAGGCGCTCGAAGGCCCACCCGCGCACAAATGGACCGGATTTGGTCGGTCAACCGATCATCGTGCGTCGACGCACGTTCGAGCCAGCGCGCGAAAGTACTCAGACGCCGGGCTGTTACGACGAGGATCGCGGATGCGACAACGAGGACAACGCCAGCGATGACGAACGACCAATGGAGCGGGGAGGTCGATGCGGGTCGCGGTTCGGTCGGAGGCGTCTCGGAGCCGCGGGTGACGCTCGTTCGTGGGTCTTCGACAGTCGATCGCTGCGTTTCGGGAGCAGCGCGCGAACTGGCCAGGACGCTTGTCCGGTTCGTTTCACCGGGCGAGGCTGCGGCGACCGATGGCGTGCGTCCCAAAGCTGGCCAATACGTTGCCGGAATGTGCCACACAGGTGGCGTGATGAGCTTGAGCAGGACCAACCACCAACATGCGTGCGCGACTTGCGGGTACCGTCGCAGCAGGAGTGACGTGGCAATGGCCAGCGCAGCGAGGAGCGTTGCCACTGCGGTGTTCGCGATCAGGACCGCTAGCCAGGAGGGGATCTCAGGCATTACCGCTCGCCATCATCGGGAGCGTCGCGCTCGTCGAGCTTGTCGATCAGCGCGAGCATCTTTTGCCGGTCGCTGTCGGAAAACGGCGTCGACTTGACCAACTGCGTGAGTAAGGGGGTCAGCGAACCGTCGCATAGGCGCTGTGCTGTTTCGCGAAGACGGCGCGCGATCAATTCATCGCGATCGATCGTGGGCCTGAACCGAATCGGGCTCTCCTTCGCTGATCGGGCGACGATTTTCTTCGCCACGAGTCGAGTCAACAGCTTCTGGACTGTCGCACACGCGGAGGGACCCTCGTCATTGTACAACTGTCCAGCGAGGTAACGCATCGTTGCCGCACCGTGCCGCCAAAGGACCTCCAGTACCGCCAACTCAGCTTCGGTTACGTCATGCGCCGTCCGTCCCATTGGTCATCACTCATTGCAATCGATGGTGTCTCACGCGAGCCCGCGCATTATAGCAATCGCAAGCACGACTCGTTCAACGACCGCGCGTATGACCACGCCGATGGTCACGGTTGCGCTGCACGGGACATGGCCGCGCGTCTGTCGACCATGCCCCATTCTACCGGACTATGGGCATTCGAATCGGCGATACGTGATCGCGTTTTCCGATCCGTCGCGCATTACCCAGATCAAGGTCATCAGGTCATCCTCGATCGCTACCAGCACCTCCTGGCTTGCCGACGACTCACGATGTCCCGGCGGTAACGGGGGATCGCGCAAGGCCGTGAGAACTGTCGAGTCGTTAGAACCGGTGAGGCGGATTCCATGCTCACCGACCTTCGCCAGCGTGCCACGTTCCGTGGCCAACAATACCCGTTGGCCATCAAGCTCTGTCAGCGTCTGCCGGTCGAACTCCAGCCCCGTAACGACGAACGCCTCGTAGACCACGAAGCCACTCGTGAGTTGCGCCGGATCGGGGTTCTCCCCCGACTCACGCCAGCCCCAGCATCCTTCGATGTCCGCTACTTCCAGTTCGTCGGTGCCCTCGAGGTCCGCTGCCGACGTGGTCGCGCTCGGCGTCGGCGCAAACGCGTCAGACCGCACGAACTCGACCGCCTTGGGCAGCGATGCATTCGCCAGCGCCTGCAGCGCCTCGGGACTGCAACCGACACTGAACAACAACGCCGCCAGGCTCGTGAACACGGTCCAGCCGCCGTAGCACCTGCGCCTGTTACACCATTTCATCGTCGTCTCCTTCTCAGTTCGTCCTGCTGAGCACTGGATCGGTTATCCTCTAAGCAATCAAAGCCAGAGCGGTCATTATAGACAAAATGTCTATGTCCAGGCAAGGGGGGTTGTCGGGGGCGATTGCGCGGGGTCTCGGGCCGGCGCGGAAGGTGCGCATCCGATGCGATTCCGGGCCATCCTTTCAAGATTTTGAACAAGTCCAATAGTGGACGCTGACGATAGCGCCTTATAATTCCCCAGGGAACACCATTTCAGTTCCCTAGGGAAAGGAGTTGTTTAAGTTGGCAACGGAGTGCCCGGATGAACGTTCTGGTTGCAGAGGACAACAGAGCCCACCAGGAGTTGTTGGAGGTTCTGATCCGCAGCGGCGAGGCGGACTCGCACGTGACCGTGGTTGATACAGGGGAGGCGTTCGTCCGCCAGTTGCGGGCGGGGCGTTACGACGTTGCGCTCCTGGACTATCACCTGCCGGATTGCGATGCGCCGCAGATCCTGCCACAGATCGACGAGGTCCCAGGACGTCCGCCGGTGATTGTCGTGTCGTCGGATGGCGACAGCGAGACGATCATCGCTTCTTTGCGGAGCGGCGGACGCGACTTTCTCCCCAAGAGTGAAGCGTTCAATGCCGCGGGGCTGATCTCTCGGATTCGCGCCGTGCTCGGGCGGCAGCGGGAGGAGCGGCAACTCGTCGAGCGTCAGAAGGATGAGTGTATCGCGGCGCTCGCGGGGGGGCTGGCCCACGATTTCAACAATATGCTCGTCGGGATTCTCGGCAAAGCCTCGATGTTGCGGAACGAGGAATCGCGAGACAAGCGGATCGAGTGCTGCGACGCGATCGTTCGGACAGGCGAGCGGCTGGCGGATCTGGCGCGGCAGTTGCTGGCTTACGCGCGCGGCGGGAAGTACAACCCGCGCCCAACGGCGATCAATGAGGTGATTGACGATACGCTGGCGATGCTGATCGGGACGGTAGCGCCTGGCATTGAGGTCCGCGACTTCTTGTCTGACGATCTCTGGCAGGTGGAGGCCGATCGAGCGCAGCTCGTGCAGGCAATGCTGAACTTATGTCTCAATGCCTGTGAAGCGATGGGGCGTCAGGGCACGCTCTCGGTGTTTACAGAGAACATCTGCAAGTCGGAGCCGTGGATCGACGATCTGCACGTGCGGCATCCTGCCGGGGAGTACGTGCACGTGGTCGTTGCCGACACGGGCTGCGGGGTTTCGGACGCGGTCCGCGCGACGATGTTCGAACCCTACCATTCGACCAAGGGTGACGGTCGCGGCCTCGGGCTCGCGGCGGTGAAGGGGATTGTGAACTCTCACGGCGGCGGGCTGCTCGTCACGTCGCTGTCGATACGGGGAACGGCGTTTCACATGTTCCTGCCGCGAGCTGCGGCTTGCGTGTTGCCGCCGGAGCCGGAGCCGGAGCTGCCGGTTTCGGAGTCGGGGGCACGGATCTTGGTCGTCGAGGATGAGGTCGACGTTCGGGAAGTGGTGTGCGAGATTCTGACGGACGCTGGACATCGGGTGGTTTGCGCCAGCACGGGTGACGAGGCGCTCGAGGCGGCCGCCGGGCCCGTTGCGTTCGATCTGGTTTTGTTGGACATGCGCCTTGCTGATTGCAGTGGGCTTGACGTGTTGCGACGTCTCCGTCGCCAGCGGCAGACGCTGCCGGCGATTCTCTGTTCGGGTTACGAGCGAGCAGTCGTGTTGCAGGAGGCGTTGACTGAGTTCGAAGATGTTCCGTTCTTGGCGAAGCCGTTTCTTCCAGCGCAATTGCTGACGGCCGTCACGGACACGCTACGGGTCAAGATGTAGGACGTGGAATCGTATGTCGGGTGCGGTTCCGTCGTCGGTGTCGTTGTGGTGAACTGACGAGGAGAGTCAACCTGGGAGCACAACAATGGAGGAGCAACTCCAAACTTCGGCCAGCACGCCCGAGCAGGAGTCGACGCCGCAGCCTTCCCATATCGTAGGTGTCGGTGCATCTGCTGGCGGGCTTGAGGCCCTACAGGAGTTCTTTCACGAGATCACGCCGGATTGCGGCGCTGCCTTTGTTGTTGTGCAGCATTTGTCGCCGGACTTCGTAAGCTTGATGGATGAGATTCTTGCGCGTCACACGACCCTGACAATCGAACAGGCCCAGGATGGTCTGTTGGTGGCGCCGGACACGATCTATCTGTTGCCGCCGCGCAAGAACATCGTTATCCGAGACGGATGCCTACACCTGACCGAGCAGCAGACCCGTCACGGGCTCAACCTGCCGATCGATTTTTTCTTTCAGTCGTTAGCCGAGGATGTCGCCGAGCGCGCCATCGCGGTCGTGCTCTCGGGCACGGGGAGCGATGGATCGCGCGGAATTCGCGCGATCAAGGAGGCTGGCGGGACCGTGATGGTCCAGGACGAGGTGACCGCGAAGTTTGACGGGATGCCGCGGGCCGCGATCGCGACCGGGCTTGCGGACTTCGTACAATCGCCGGCCGAACTGGCGGAGCAGTTGCGGCGCCTGGTGAGCGCCCCTGGTTTCCGAGAGAACAAGCCATCGCAGCAACTGTTGAAGGAGACCACCAAGCTCGACGAAGTCGTTCGGATTCTTCAGAACACGCACGGGGCTGATTTTTCGCTCTACAAGCCGGGTACGTTGAGCAGAAGGATCGAGCGGCGGATGGGGATCAACCATATCTCCGACCTCGACAAGTACCTGCTGCTGCTACGAGAGTCGACAAGCGAGTCCGCTGCGCTGACGAAAGATCTGCTGATCGGCGTGACACGGTTTTTCCGAGACGGCGATGTGTGGGAAATGGTGCGCACAAACTTGCTCCCGAAGCTGCTGGCTGAAACGCCGCGGAATGAGACGCTGCGCTTCTGGGTTCCGGCTTGTTCCACCGGGGAAGAAGCATACACGCTGGCGATGATGATCGAGGAGAGCCTGTCGGAGCTGGGGACCGAGCGTCCCGTTAAGGTGTTCGCGACGGACGTGGATCAACAAGCAATCGATAAAGCGAGCGAAGGACGCTATGCGGACATCATCGCGGCCGATGTGGGGCCGCGCCGACTCAGTCGGTTCTTCATTCGCCGCGGAAGCGGTTACGAAATCGTTCGGTCGTTGCGCGAGATGGTCGTCTTCGCGCGGCACGATCTGTTGCGCGATCCGCCGTTCACCAAGCTGGATCTGATCACCTGCCGGAACTTCCTGATCTACGTTCGCACGAGTGCGCAACAGCACGTACTTTCCATGCTCCACTTCGCACTGCGTCCGACCGGTTTCCTCGCGCTGGGCGAAAGCGAGACGCCGGGAGATCTGCAGTTCGCCTTCAAGCCGGTTTCAGAGAAACTGCGGATCTACCAGCGCGATCCCGCACAAACGGTTCCGGTGGTTCGGAGCCAAACGCACATGGACATCGCGACTCGGTTGCGGGCGCCGCTTTCCCAGCCGGACCTGGGCTTGTGGACTCCGCAGAAGACGCCGTCGCGCCGGGCGTTTGACTACATTGCACAGCACTACTGTCCGCCGGCAGTGGTGGTCTCCGCGAGTTTCGAGGTGATGCACACTTTCGGCGACGTCAGTGATTATTTGCGCACCCCGCCCGGAGCCTTTACGGCGGACGTTTCCAAGACCGCGACCGACGAGGTGAAGATCGCCCTGGTCACCGCGCTGCACCGTGCGAGCAAGTCCAATGAGCCGGTGCTGTACCGCGATGTGCGCGTCAAGGTCGGACAAGAAGTCCGGATTATCAATCTGCGTGCAGAGCCGTTGCCGGGTGCACAGAACGAGCCGAGCCTGTTGTTGATCGTCTTCGAGGAGCGACGACGAACTCCGATCCATGACGGCATCGAGTTCGATGAAAGCGAGCAGAAGGACTCCCGGATCTCGGATCTCGAGTTCGACCTGCAACAGACGAAGGAGAGCCTGCAGGCGACAATCGAGGAGTTGGAGACATCGAACGAGGAATTGCAGAGCACGAACGAAGAGCTACTGGCGTCGAACGAGGAGTTGCAGAGCACAAACGAGGAGCTACATTCGGTCAATGAAGAGTTGTATACCGTCAACGCGGAGTACCAGTCAAAGATCAAGGAGTTGACGCGACTTACCGACGACTTCGACAATCTGCTTCGCAGCACGCAACTGGGAACTGTCTTCGTCGATCGCACGCTGCGGATTCGCCGGTTCACACCGGCGGTATGCGACGTCATTCATTTGATGGACCACGACCTTGGGCGGCCCGTTCAGCAGTTCAGCTCCAGCCTGCGCGAGGTTCAGCTCGGCGAATGCGTACGGCGGGTGATCGATCGTGAGGAACTTCTTGAGGAGGAAGTCCAGACCGAGTCCGGCACCTGGTATCTGCTGCGCGTGCTGCCGTTCATGAGTGAGCGGCAGGAGGTCGACGGTGCCGTCATGACGCTGATCCCGATCGATCGGATCAAGGCGAGCGAAGCGGCGCGGCGTGAGTCCGAAGAGTTCTTACAGGCTTCGCTCGACTCGCTCTCGGCCGAGATTGCAATTCTCGACGCGGATGGCGTGATCGTCTACGTCAATCAGGCTTGGCGCGAGTTTGCGATGCACAACGACGGCACGATGGAGACATGCGGGCCGGGTCAGAACTACCTGGCGGTCTGTGAGCACGCCATGGCAGGGGATGGTGGCAGCGACGAGATTGCGGCGTTGGTGGCTGGAATTCGTGGTGTACTGGCGGGCAGCCGGGAGGAGTTCGTCGCAGACTATCCGTGCCATTCGCGCACCGAGCAGCGGTGGTTCACGCTACGTGTACGACCGTTTGCGGGTGCTGGGCCCTGGCGCGTTTGCATTTCTCATCAGAACATTACGGTACAGAAACGCACCGAAGCGGCATTGAGGCGCGAGACGGAGGATCGCAAGAAAAGCGAAGGCGCTTCGCGGCGCGCCGCGACCCAACTGGCTTCGATCGTCGACAGCGCGTTGGACGGGATCATCACCATCGATCATCAAGGGATCGTGCAAACCGTCAATGCGTCGGTGCAGCGTATGTTCGGGTACGCGCCCGATGAGCTCGTCGGTAACAGTGTCTCGCTCCTGATGCCTTCGCCACATCGCGACCAGCATGGCCAGTATCTCGAACGCTACTACGAAACGGGAGAGCCACGGATTATCGGGACCGGTCGCGAATTGATGGGGCAGCGGAAGGACGGCTCCCAGTTTCCGCTGCACCTCTCGGTCAGCGAGTTCTGGATCGACGGCGAGCGCATGTTCACTGGCATTCTGCGCGACATCACCAACCAGCGGACTCAGGTGGCGGCGATCCGGCGCACGGCCGACCTGCTGGAGGCGACGAACCGCGATCTCGAACAGTTCGCAACCATCGCGGCCCACGACCTGCACGAGCCGCTGCGAACCATCAAGGGCTATTGCCAATTACTGCGCGATCGGCTGTCGGAGAAGCTGGAGGACACGGAAACACTCCAGTTCGAGCGGATCGAGGCGGCGGTGGGGCATCTGCAGGGCCAGATCGATGCGCTGCGGCAATATTCGCAGATCGGGCCGCACAACGTCGATCGGCGGGCGGCGAACATCAATCAGGTGATCGACAATGCGATCGCCTCACTCGACTCCACGCTGCGTCAGGCCGGTGCGGACGTCCGGCGCGACGACATGCCGCAGGCCGAGGTGAATCCGGAGTTGCTCGAGCGGGTCTTCCAGAATCTGATCGACAATGCCGTCAAGTACCGCGGTCGGCGGAAGCCGAAGATCGTCATCAAGTCTGCCGAGAAGGACGCGGAATGGGTGTTTGGCGTCCAGGACAACGGAATCGGCGTGCGCCCCGAGCATCATGACCGCGTCTTCCAGATGTTCAAGCGGCTGAATCCGGGCGCGAAATCCGCCGGTATGGGCGCCGGGCTGGCGATCGCAAAGCGAATTGTCGATAAACATGGAGGACGGATCTGGGTCGAATCGACCCCGGGCCAAGGAAGCACTTTTTACTTTTCGATTCCACGGGAGCCGAGTGTCGATGGCAAGTACGAGCGAGGTGCCTCGAATCTGGCTGATTGAAGACAACCCGGATGATGCCTATTTCATACGTACGGCGTTCGAACGCTGCCTGCCGGAGGCGCGCGTCGAGCTGTTCGAGGAAGGTGACGCGGCGCTCGATCGCTTGTCCGATATCGGCGAGCCCGAGCGCCCACGGCTGATCCTGCTCGATCTCAACCTCTCCGGACGTGACGGGCATCAGATTCTCGCCGCTTTGAAGCAGGAGCCGCGCAGCGTCGACATCCCCGTAATCGTGCTGACGGCATCCCGGTCCGATCAGGACGCACAGCGCAGCTATGCACTGCACGCCAACGCGCACATCGTCAAGCCCGACGACTTTCGGAAGTTCGCGACCCTCGCCGAGAGCATCTGCAGCTTCTGGATCCGGTGGGTGGCCAGTGGGACGCTCGACACGCCGCGCAGCATGCACGCAACCCCCTGACGCGGCCGCGTAACGATCACGCCACGTGCGTCAAGGGCGTTCGTCGACGTTGACGCGGATCTCGATGTCCTTACGCCGATACACGCACGTGCCCTGCTCATCGACGCAGGCGTGGAACAACGCGTATGCTCGGAATCGTGCCGTGCCAGAAGCATCGGCCGGGGCCTGCAACTCGAATTCCACCGTCCGCGGTTCAGCGCTCACAGGACTGCCGACGTTCGGCACGGTCAGGTGACGCCGATCGACACTCCAACCCGTCGGCGGGTCGACCCAAACGACAAGCGGATCGGCCTCATTGCTCCATTTTCCGCCGCCGGGCTGCCGGGGGCGCAACTCGAGGTGCACGCGTGCGGTACGGCCCGGGCGGACCCGGGGCGGCACGACAGTGACCTCGGCGTCAACCAGCCTCGCGGTATCGCGGGTGATTCGCCCGTCGGAATCCGGCGCCGCGGGCTGCGTCGTGGTCGTGAAACGCCGGGCGGGCGTCGCAAGCTCCGCACCGCGCGGCTCCACCGCAAGAGCGAGCGGAGTCTCGCCGCGAGCGCTAATCTCTCGGCGGGCGCGCGCGACCCAGTCATAAAACGGATAGGGTTTGCTCAGTCGCGGGCCGTATTGCTGGATGCGTCGGCGCCAGATGTACTGGTTCGGATTGAGGTCGAGCGCGCGTTGCCAGTCGGCAACCGCACGGGCGAAGTCGTCCGGACGACGTTGATCGGAGTCGTGCCGCATGCGGTAAGCCACACCGCGCGCGAAGTAGAGGCTGCCCGGGTTTTCGTTCGTTTGCAGGACGCGATCCAAATGCTCGATCGCGCTGTCGTAGCGCGGCGGATCGGAGAAAAGCAAAGCGTTCGCTACTCTCGTGCGAGGCGTTTCTTCACCGGCCGGGGCCGTCGCGGATCGGGCGAGAGGCTTCAGTGGAGCCGACAATATCTCTTCCGCCTTCCGCGGGTCGCGGAGCAAGGCACGCACGACACCCTCTTCGTCAATGAGCACCGCCAGCGGAACAACGCTGACATCCAGCAGGTTCAGCGGATCGACGAGTACCGGCCAGTCCAGCTGCTTCCATTGCATGAAGAGTCGGCAGCGCTCAGGGTGTTGTTCCTGTATCAAACCAACGAGCTGAATCGCGTTGCGGGCGCGTAGGGCGCGCGTTTGTTCGTGCCAGACCGGCACGTGCCGACGACATCCCGCTCACCACGAGGCAAAGACCAGCAGCAGCACCCGCTTTCCGCGAAATGCCTCCATCGTCATGCGACGGCCATCGGCCAGCGCCGGCAGCGCGATGTCCGGGAACGGCGCGCCCACCACGATCCGCCCCAATCCCTGGGCCTGAACCCGTCCGACTGCAAACAGCGTTGTCAGCAACAGCGGCGTGCACGCCAGCCACCAGCGCATCATCGCCGCCTTCGGCAACCGCAGAGATTGCGTGGTCATGGGCTCTTTCCTTCCGTGACGCCCCAGCACGGCAGGTCTCGCTCCGGCGCGACACCAAGGGCGTCGGCGACCCGATTGATGTAGTTGAAATAGGAGACGACCTGTACGGCATCGTGGAGGGCGGCGTCCGTCCATCCGACTGCCCGCAGGCGTTCCACGTCACCGGGTTCGCAGTTCATGGGTGTGCGCGTAATCTTCACTGCGTACTCCAGCAAGAGCCGCACCGCCGGACGCAGAGGACACTCGGCCCAGTCATCGACTGCTTGATGCACGAACGTATCGAAGCTCGTCGTCGAGGTCGGTTCGTCGGTCAGTGCTTGCCAGTCGGTCTCGATCTCCGACCGGAGATCATTCGCGTGAGCCTGCACTCAGTAGCGGCAGCCATTGGTCCTGCTGACGACGACGGCCAACAGCTCGCGCAGCGCGCGGGGCAACTCGGATGGTCCGAAGAGCGCCGCCTGATAGATCCCCATTGAGGCCCGAAGGACCGGTGGATTCAGACTCATGGCCCGCACGATGTTGAACACGCGACCCGCGCGGCGCTCGGCGGCCTCGTACATCTGACGCAGCGGACCGCTCGCGTCCGCATTCGAAACAGTGTCGATCCACGCCATCGCACACCTTGCTATCGATTTCGGGCTCGCGCCCTCGGCTCACGCGTCACCACTATAACATCAAATGCGATCTAGCAAGCGTCTACGCGGCCTGCCCTGGACCGCTCGCTTGCGCTCGCGGCTCGCATTGACGTCGCTTGGCTTCGCGCTCCAAGGGTAAGGGGCTGGCGTCTCGCCCGCCATTTGACCCGTCGCAAGGACGCGCCACTGTGATTTGCGGCGGCTTGTCTGCCAGTCGGGAGCAAGCTCCCTTTGCGAGGCCCGCGTCTACGCCACGGGCCCTGGCGCGGACCAGGGACCAGATACAACGAGCCCCGAGCGCAAGCGAGGGGATCAAACGGCGTCAGTGGGCATTCGAGGCCGTGATGGAGTCGCCCAAGGATGCCGGCGTTTGATTAAGTCCCTGCTCTCAGGTCAGCGGATCTCGCGGATCATTGCATGGGCAAAGGTGACCGCCATGGCGCCTTCGCCGACCGCGGTCGCGACGCGCTTGACCGAACCACTGCGAACGTCGCCCACTGCGAAGACGCCTGGCCGCGTTGTTTCGAGGTGGTACGGTATTCGCGCGTCATCGCCCCAGTGCGTCGCGAACTCAGGGTGTTGCATGGCATCACCGCCGGTCGGGACGAAGCCGCGTCCGTCGAGACCGCAGCAGCCCTGAAGCCATTCGGTATGCGGCGCGGCTCCGATCATCGCGAACACTGCGGCACACGGAATCGTGCGTGGCGTACCGGCGCACGAAAGCACGGCTTCCTCGAGCGCTTCCTCACCGTCCAGCCGCTTGATCTCTGTTTCACAAAGCAGTTCGATGTTCGACGTGCGTTCGATGCGGTCGATCAGATACTGCGACATCGTTTCGCTGAGCGACGGTCGGCGGATTAGCACCCACACCTTCGAGGTATGCTGGCTCAGGAAGATTGCGGCCTGGCCGGCGGAATTCCCACCGCCGACCACGATGACCGGTCGCGAGCGGCAGAGCATCGCCTCCATATGGCCGGCGGCATAGAAAACGTGCGTTCCGTCGAAACGTTCGCAGCCGTCGGCCGTCAGTCGGCGGTATCGTGCACCGGTTGCCAGCACGACCGACTTCGCGGTCACGCGCTGCCCGTCGTCCAGGGTGAGCGTCTTGAACGGCTTGTCGCATTCGATCTCCGTGACCCGTACCGGGTTGCAGATCGTCGCGCCGAACTTGCGCGCCTGCAGGACCGCTTGCCGCGACAGCTCGCGGCCGCTGATGCCGGTCGTGAATCCGAGGTAGTTTTCGATCTTGCTGGACGTCCCGGCCTGTCCGCCGGGGGCGACGGAATCCAGCAGCAGCGTGTTCAATCCTTCGCTGGCCCCATAGACGGCTGTTGCCAGACCGCCGGGGCCGGCGCCAACGATGACCAGGTCATACGGCTTCGTGGAGAGTTCCGGCAATAGCCCGATGCAGTTGGCGATGTCCCGCACCGGCGGGTTCTTGTAGACGCCCTTTGGGCTGGTGAGGACGGGGTAGTCGTCGCTGCAGACGCCGAACTCGCCGACGAGTGCCGCTGCGTCCCGGTCTTCGGCGGTGTTGCGCCACGTGAACGGGATCTGGTTACGATCGAAGAACTCGCGCAGGTGCAGCGTATTGGGACACGTCGGCGGTCCGATGAGCTGCACCAGGCCGTAACCATGGCCCTCCAGCCAGGCACGACGCGCCATCAACGTTCGCAGGATCAGGTCCGATGCCTCGCTGTCGGTGCGTACGAACTCACGCAACTGGTCATGCCGCAGCTCGAGCGCTTCCACGGGCTCGAAGGCGCGACACTCTGCCACGGTGGGTTCGCCGGTAAACATGGATGTATCGCCGATGAACATGCCGGCGAAGACTTGGGAGAAGTAGGTATTCGGCTCGGCGGTGCGATTGCGGTCGAAGAAAACGGCCCGTCCGGACTCGACGACGAAGAAAGGCGCGTTGCGCACGCCGTGGGCAAAGAGCATGTCGCCGGGCTCGAACGACCGCTTGACCGCGTGCACTGCAATAGCATCGACCATCCGCTGCGGCATCAGCGGAAAGAAGACTTCATCGTTCGGATCGGGCATCGTGCCCGAGGGAATCCAGTCCGTCGGGTTGGTCGAAGCGATCGTTTGCATCATCGACTCCCTCGAGATCGTTTGTCGTTGCATCGTAACCTCATTCGCCGTCGCATCGGGCGTGATTGTTCCTTCAAGAGGCGGGTGCCGGCGTCGTATCGACGGGGCTCTCGGACTCTTCGTCTGTTTGCGTGCCGAACCAGGAGCGGATGTCCAGCACCAGGCTCAACACCAGCGGCACCAGTATCAGCGTAAAGACGGTCGAGACCGCCAGTCCGCCCACTACGACGCTTCCAAGTCCGCGATAGAGCTCCGCGCCCGCTCCGGGCGCCAGCACCAGCGGCAGCATCCCCCCGATCGAGGTCAGCGAACTCATCAGGATCGGTCGTACGCGGCTCTCGACCGACATCGCGATGGCGCAGCGTGCCGAAACCACGCCGCCGGGGATGTCTTCGGGAACGCTCTCGGGACAGACCTGGGTGTCGGTGGCACCGCGCAGGTTGTTCAGCGCCTGGTCGACGAGCAGAATCGCGTTGTTGACCACGGTGCCGCCGAGAATGACGAACCCCAGAATGGTCAGCACGTCGAGCGTCTGGGTCGGCATGTAACGGTTGGTCTCGCTCCAGGCATAGACGATCGCCAGCGCCAGAAAGCCGCCAAATGTGGCCAGGGGCACGCTGAACATGATGACGAACGGATAGGCCCAGCTCTGAAACAACACGCACATCAGGAGATAGACCACCAATCCCGCGAGGAACAGTGCGCTCGTCAGGAAGCCGGTCCACGATCCATCGCCGAGCAGGGCCACCTTCAGCTCGCTCAGCTTGCTGGCCGAGCCGGCCAATGACACCTCGACGTCCGGCGTGATGGCGCCCTCGGCGCGCAGCCGATCGACCGTTTCGTGGATGCCGCGTACTGCCAGGTCGAGGGGCATGCCCTCAGGCGGCGTGAGTTGCAGCGTGACCGCGCGCTGCCGACCGACGCGTCGGATCTGCTCCGGTTCGATCACGCGCTCGATCGCCGCGAGGCTGCCGAGCGAGACAATTGCTCCCGAAGGCGTCGCGAGGGTCGTGTCGCCGATTCCTGCCAGACTGGTGCGCCCGACCGCGTCGGCGTTGATGACCTTCATGTCGATCAACTCGCCGGCAATTTCGTAGTCGTTGATGAACGCGCCGTCGCCCGCGGCCTGCGCGGCAAGCCCCAGGTCGGCAACCGTCAGTCCAAGGTCGGAGAGCGCGATATGGTCCGGGATCAGTTGAAGCTCCGGAGCGGGCAGGTTGAAGTTCGGCGGATCGGGTTGCAGGCTCATCGGGCCATACTCACTTGCCAGTGATCCAAACAACGCCTCCGTGCTGGCGGTTACCCTTGCCAGGTCGGCACCCGAGAGGTTGACCTTGACCGCCGAACCGGTGTTACCACCGATGCGGAACAGCGGCAGCTGGAATGCGAACGACGGCACGCCGGGCATGATGTTGGGCGCCGCCGCTGCGTAGAAAGGTGGCAGCAGATCCACCACCGCGTCTTTTTCCGCTGCGATCCCGACATGGAAGACGACGCCATTCCAGGCGACGACGAAGTAGTGCTCCAACGGCGGTGGACGGTAGGTGTTGTCGCCGGGCTCGAGCAGGTCCGCGTACTCCGGCAGCTCCTGCGGATCGATCGTTGCACTGGCGAAACCTTCTTCCTGCTCGACGCGCATACTCGGGCCGTTCGCTTCCCAGATCGGCCGCATGGTGTTCTCAAGCCGCGCGCCCAGACGGTTCAATTGGGCGACGTTGTAGCCCGGAGGCGGGAAGAGCAGTCCGAAGATGATGTTGCGGTTGCCCTTTGGAAGGTAGTCGAGTGGAGGGATCAGCCACCACGTGCCGGCGACCGCGACGAACACGAAAAGGCCGATCGTCGCGAGCTTGGTGGCCAGGGAGCCACTGAGCCGATAGACCAGCCCGGCCGTGAGCCGCGGCATCAGCTGGAACAGCCGCAGCGGCATCAGCAGCAGCCAGATGCCGTACTGCACGATCGTCTTGCGTTCTGCCGCCCGACGGTCCGTGTTGGCCAGACCGGACGCAGCCCGGCCGTATTTGGTTTGCTTGGCCGTGCGCTCGCGCAACAGCAGTCGCGAGGCCGAGGGGATCACGGTGATCGCGACGACGAAGCTGAGGCCGACGGCGGCGCAGATCGCCAGTGCGATATCGCGGAAGAGGCGGCCGGCCGTCTCTTGCACGAGCAGGATCGGAACGAATACCACGAGCGTCGTCAGGGTCGAGGCCAACACGGCCGTCGCCACCTCGCGCGCACCTTCGACCGCAGCCGCGAATGGACTCTTGCCCATCTCGAGATGTCGGTAAATGTTCTCGAGTACGACGATCGAATTGTCCACGACCATTCCGATCGCGAACGCCATCCCGGCGAGGCTGATGATGTTGACCGTTCGCCCGAGCGCCACCATGACGACCACCGTCCCGATGATCGAGATCGGGATCGCGATGGCGATGATCCCCACCGATCGGACGGATCGCAGAAAAAGGATCAGCGCGACGATCGCCAGGCCACCGCCGACGAAGATGTTGCCGCGGACGAGCGTGATCGCGTCCTCGATATAGGTCGTCGAGTCGTAGGTCATCACCAGCTCGAGAGACCCGTTCAGCCCTAGTTGCTGCGCCCGCACCTCGAGCACGCCGCCGTCCGTATTCAGGCGCCCGAGTTCTTCCTTCAGGTGGGCCATGACCTCCATGACGTTCGAGCCGAGCTCACGCTGAAAATTGATGCCGATACACTGGCGCCCGCGGGCGCGCACGAAGTCCGTAACCTCTTTGTAGCTTTCGACGACGGTTGCAACGTCCTTGACGTAGATGGGACCGGCTGCGGTCTGGCGAATAACGACGTCACCCACCTGCTGCGGATCACTGAACCGGCCGACTGTGCGCACGCGCACGTCCGCCTTACCCTCCGGAAGCGCGCCGCCCGAAAAGTTCTCGTTGCTGGCGCGCAGCGCGTCGACGAACGCCGACATCGTGATGCCGCGCTGCGCAAGTCGGATCGGGTCGACCCGGATCTGTGCCTCGCGCTCGGTCCCGCCCAGAAGGCCGACTTCCGATACACCCGGGACGCGCTCCAGTCGCGGGAGGACCCGCGTCTCGAGCCAGTCTCGTTGCGTGAGCACGTCGAACTCCGGGTCGCTCGTCACCAGCACTACCCAGGCAACGTAGTCGCGGCTCTCAGGGTCGACGTCCTCAACGATCGGCTGGTCCACGTTCTCCGGGTAGGACTCCACCTCGCGGAGCTTGTCCTGCACCTCGATCATCGCGTTGCGCAGGTCTGTCCCGGTGAGGAACTCGAGGCGGATCTGTCCGAGCCCGCTACGGCTCGTGCTCGTCATGGATCGCAAGCCGGAGACGCCCTGCAAACGCTCCTCCTGCTCGTCGATCACCTCCGTTTCGATCTCTTGCGGGCTGGCATTCTCCCACGTGGTCGTCACCGAGATCACCGGATCCTGAACCTCCGGCGTCATCGCGATTGGAACCGACTGGAGCGCGATCAGACCCGCAAGGAGCGAGATGATAACACCGACGGCGACCGTGATCGGCTGCCGTACCGCCGTTTCGATCAGACTCTGCACGCAACGTGCTCCTTTCCGGCCGCGTAGCGTCGGCTACTGAGGCGTCGCGCTCTCCGGCGCGATCATGGCGCCCGCGTAGAGCCGTTCATTTCCTTCAACGATCACCAGGTCACCCGGGCGGACGGCACCCGGGAAGACCGCCACCCGTGCGTCGGTCTCGAATGCCACCTTCACCGGTACCGGGGTCGCGACGTGACCCTCGCCCTGCGCGCGGGCGACGAATACCAAGAAACCGCCGGGATCGCGAATCAGTGCGTCCTTGTGGACGGTCAAACGTTCCTCTACAGCGCTGGTGGGCACCCATGCGGTCACGGACATGCCCGGAACCAGATCATTGCGGCTACTGCTGACGTCCACGATCGCCATGAACGTTCGCACGCGCGGTTCGACCTCCGGCGATAGCCGCACGCGTTCGGTCCGCAACGCCTCCTGCGTGTTCGCGGCCTGCACGCGCAGGCTCGATCCCAACGCCTCGACGTCGCCCAGATATCGCTCCGGAATCTCCAGCCAAGCCTCGTGAATTCCGGTCGATACCATCGTCACGATCGGATCGCCGGCCGAAAGCCACTCGCCCGGATCTACCGCACGGTCGGTAATCGCACCATCGAACGGCGCCCGCAACTCCATGTCCCCCAGTCGAATCTGGAGCAAGTCCTCGCGCGCCTTGATACGCTCGATCGTCCGCTGCGCAGCGGTGATCCGTGCTTGCGCAGCGTCACGGTTGGTCTTGACCCGTACGAATTCGATGCTGGCGGCGGTGCCACTCTCACGCAGCCGCTTCACGCGCTCGAAATCCGTCGTCGCGTACTCCGCGTCGGATTGGGCCGCACGTTCCTGGGCCTGGGCAACCTCGCGTTCGGCCGCGAGCGCCGCCAATTCCGCACGCAGCCGCCGGGCGTCGAGCCGGGCCAGGACGTCGCCGGCGCGCACGACGCTGCCGACGTCGACCAGAACTTCCGTGACCAGCCCCGGTTCCTGCGTGGCCACGCCTGCACGCGAGACCGAACGCAAGCTGCCGGTGACGCGCGCCGTGGAACCCAGGCGCTCTGTTCGAACGGGATCAACCGTGACGGGGACGGCTTGCGGTCGCGCAGCCGGCACCAGCGCTGCCGCGAAGAGCGCACAAATCCAGCGCCGTCGAATCGTCCCTCCCTCAATCATGCGTGCTACTCCCGCCGACTCGTCGAGATCGCGCTTCCCCTCCCGTCGGTTGAAGGGGGGCGCGCTACCCTGTCGAGATTCGATGATCGGCGACCCTACGCGTTTCACGCATGCCCGCCAAATAGCCCGATTCTCCACCAACAAAAATAATGCTCGCAGTCAACGAAGGACCGGCGCCCAGCCGGCCGCGTGTGACGGTCGCGCCGCGTCGAAGAGCAGTCTTGGATAGAGTCTATGATCGCCTGTCGCGTTTTGCCACAAATCGCTATACAAGGTCGGAACTGCCTGTGGTCGCCCGGGAATCCGGGCGCCGGAGCGCTACGATTGGGTTTGAGATCGCCAGCGTGCAAGGGCGGTGACGACTGTCCTTGGCACACTCGCGATCGGCGTTAAAGTTTCACGTCTACGCACTGGAAGGGAGCAACATGTCGGAGCGCCTTCAGCAGGACGCGCTGGCTGACAAGGGGCATGCGACTGGGGACGCGAAGCTCAGCGACTCGATTGTCGAGTATGGCGACTATGGTTGCTCCGACTGTCGACGGCTCCACGATGTGCTCTGCGCAGTACGGAGCGAATCCGGTCGCCCACTGCAATATGTCTTTCGCCACCTGCCGCTCGTCTCCAGCGGCCCGAATCCAATGGCCAAGGCCATCGCGGCGGAGGCGGCTGCGCGACAAGGCCTGTTCTGGGAGATGCACGCGGCGTTGTTTCGGCACGCATCGGCGGGAGACGAGAATATCCTCTTGGCGGCCCGCGAGGCCGGGCTCGATCTCGAGCGGTTCGAGGCTGATCGCGCGGACCCGGCGATCGCCGAAGAGGTGCAGCAGGATATCGATCAGGCGCTGGCCCACGGCATCGCGCAAGTGCCGACCTTGTTCATCCGCGGGCGGAAATATACCGGCACGTGGGACGTCGAGTCGATTCGCGAAGCGGCGCAGCCGCCCTTGGCGGGACGTGTCCACACGCTGGCCCTGGACTTTGCACGGTGGGCTGCCGGCAGCAGTGCCTTATTGATCGTGGCCACGGTACTCGCGCTGCTGTGGCGTAACGGACCGTTCGGCCACGGCTATGAAACGCTGTGGCACCTCGAGGCCGGGCTGATGGCCGCCGGACGGTCGCTGGTAATGTCGTTGCACCATTGGGTCAACGATCTCTTGATGGCGGTTTTCTTTCTGGTGGTCGGTCTGGAACTCAAACGCGAGATCCGGGCGGGTGAGCTGGCAGATCCAAAACGCGCCGTCCTGCCGATCGCGGCCGCACTTGGCGGCATGGTTGTGCCGGCCGGCATTTACCTGGCGTTCAACGCCGGGACAGACCGTGTCGCCGGCTGGGGGGTGCCGATGGCGACCGACATCGCCTTTACACTCGGCGTGCTGGCGCTGCTGGGGACGCGCGTCCCCGCCAGCATGAAGGTCTTTGCAACCGCGCTGGCGATCGTGGACGATCTCGGCGCGATTCTCGTCCTGGCCATCTTCTACAACCACGGGCTCTCGTGGGAGGCCATCGGGGCTGCGCTCCTGCTGATGCTGCTGTTGCTCGGTTTCAACCGGGCGCGGGTATATGCCTTGTGGCCGTACCTTACCGTGGGCACGCTGCTCTGGCTGGCCGTATACCTGAGTGGGCTGCACGCGACGCTCGCGGGCGTCATGCTGGCGGTGACCATTCCGACCCGACGGCAAGCGCCGCTGCTACCCTTGCTTGCGCAGGGCTCGGCCGGGATCCAGCAGGCGATCAAACGATTGGAGAATGACACGGATCGCGAAGAGGAAGAGCGGCAACGCATGGCGCAGCGCGTTCGATCCATCGAGGAGCGCCTGGTCCCAAGTGCCGAACGGCTCGAGCACGCGCTGCAGCCGTGGTCGGCCTACCTCATTCTGCCGATCTTCGCTCTATCGAATGCTGGTATTCTGATCTCGTTCGAGCATGTTTCCGTTACGGACCCCGTCATGCTGGGCGTCGTGCTGGCGCTGGTGATCGGGAAACCGCTGGGAATTTTCGCAGGAACGTTCCTCGTGGATCGGCTCGGACTCGGCCGCAAGCCTGACGACGCCCGTTGGAGCCACATTTTCGGCGTGGGTTGTCTGTGCGGGATCGGCTTCACGATGTCGATCTTCATTGCCAACGAGGCGTTCGCGGCGGGGACGCCGGTGGAGTCGGCCAAACTCGCTGTCATCGCCGCGTCTGTCATGGCGGCCATCATCGGGTTCGTTCACCTGCGATTTCTGACGCCGTCAGCGCGCGGCGTCCCGGCTTGACGGCCCGCTGCCCGAATGAACGGGCCGTTGGGCGATTTGGCGGCGCGACCTCGTTATCGCGATCGCCTTCAGGGACCGCATCGGGGTACAATCGGAATGCGCGGACGAAGAACTGCTGGCGTTTCGCGTCACGCGCTCCCGTGACTCAGATCCGTGCGGGAATACTCCGAACAGCGGAATGACGAGCGAGTCATGAAGTCGAAAGCGACAATCAGGGGCGCAGCTGCAGGGGCGCTGACGTCCCATCAGTTGAACGCTGCCAGACTCGAACTGCTCCGGCGCCGGTTCTCCGTCTTTGCCGCGGTGATCGGGACGCTGGTGGTCGTCAAATCGGTGTTGGTCGGGCTGGTGGCCGTTCGACAAGGTCTCGAACTCGCGAGTTTCATCCCGCCTGTTTTTGCAATGAAGATCGCCTTGGGGCTGTCGATCATCGCCTTGCCGCATTTCCATCGGCGTTGGGTTGCCGGCCTCAGTCGTCGCCAACTGGTGGGTGCGATGAGCGTTCTGGTGGTCTTGGCCGTTTTCACGCAAGTGCCCGGCGCCGGCTTGCTGGGGCGCGTATTGACCGAGATCGCGCACAGTCTGGGCTCGGGCGTCGAGGTCGGGGCGCTGCCGCCGCTGCTGGTGATTCTGACGCTGGTATACTCGTCGGCGGCGCTGATTGTCCCGTGGAGCGTGCGTGAAGCCGTCACGCCGTTGCTGGCGATGGTCTTGATCGTCGCAGTCGGGACGTTCGCGCTGACCAACTCCGTAACGTCCAAGGCGACCAATTCCCTGCTGGTGCTGCTGGCAGGCTCGCCTGGATTGCTGATTAGCTGGTGGCGCTACAGCCGCTGGCGCGAACGGCTGACCCTGGCCCACCTTACCGGGCGCTACCGCACACTGCAGCAAGAGCTGAAGCTGGCTCGGCGGATTCACGAACGGCTCTTTCCGGAGCCGAGCCACAGTGGACCGGTGCGGTTCGCCTACAGCTACGAACCCGCGCGGCAGATCGGAGGCGACTACGTCGATGTAGTGACGACCCCCGACGGCGCCTGCACGGTCGTCCTGCTGGATGTCACGGGCCACGGCATTGCGGCCGCATTGGCGGTCAATCGTCTTCACGGCGAGATCAAGCGGACGCTCGCCGAGAACGCGCAGGCCACCCCGTGTGAAATCATCATGGCGCTCAACCGGTACATTCGCCTGACGTTGGCGGATGAGTACGTGTTCGCGACCGCGGTCGCGTTGCGCGTCGATCCACGCACGCGTTCCCTCACGCTGTGCAGCGCGGGGCATCCTGCGGCGCTGGTGCGGCGCGCCGATCGGACAGTGGTGCAACTCGAGGCGACGACCGCCATGCTCGGCATCCTCGACGGGGAGTCGTTCGCCCCCGGCGAGCATACGACGTTCCTGGCGCCCGGCGATGCGGTGCTGGCGTTCACCGACGGGGCGATCGAGCGCTACGACAGCGCGCGTAAGATGCTGGGAATCGAGCGGCTGGCAAAGTCCTTTGAGCAAGTCGACGGCGACGCGCCGGATGAGATCATCGCTCGCCTGCGACGGGATCTGAGCAGCTTTCGCGCGCTCGAGAACGACGACGATACCCTCATCCTCTGCCTCGATCTGAACGGTAAACCACATCCCGCGCGAGAGTGAATCGGACCATCGACGTCCGTTTGTCGACGCCGGCGGTATGACTGGCGCTCGCTTCGTTCGCGCCGCCTGTGTCGCCGAAGAGCGCTCACAACGCGCGGTCGAGCCGTCGATACTGGATCGCTTCGGAAAGGTGCGTTGCCGCCACGTCGCGCGCACCCGCCAGGTCAGCGATGGTGCGTGCCACGCGCAGGACCTTGTCGTGCGCCCGGGCGCTCAGACCCAACTCGCGCACGGCCTGGCGCAGCAGCCGCTCCCCGTCCGCGTCAAGCTTGCAATGCTGCCGCAGTTGCCGTGATGCCATGCGTCCGTTCGTCATCGTTGATTCCGGACCGAACCGTTCCCGCTGGACGTGAGCGCAGGTCTGCACCTGTTCGCGCATCGTAGCACTACCCGTTCCCGGCTGCAGTTCGCGCAACGCTTCGATCGGGACCGCGGGCACCTCCACGTGAAGGTCGATCCGTTCCAGCAGTGGGCCCGAGATTCGCGCCAGATAGCGATCGATCTGCGGTGCCGAGCACTTGCATGGCTTGCGGGGATCGGTGAAGTACCCGCAAGGGCAGGGGTTCATCGCAGCCACCAGCAGGAAGTCGGAGGGGAACTCGACAGAGCTGTGTGCGCGAGAGATCGTGACGACGCGGTCCTCGATCACCTGCCGCAGCGATTCGAGCACGGTCCGGTTGAATTCCGGAAACTCATCCAGGAACAACACGCCGTGATGCGCCAGCGAGACCTCGCCGGCGGTCGGGATGGTGCCGCCGCCGACCAACGCCGCCGTGCTGATCGAGTGGTGGGGCTGACGGACCGGACGCGTAGCGAGCAGGCCGGTGCCATGGTTGAGCTTGCCGGATGCGGAGTAGATTCGTGTCGTTTCCAGCGCTTCGGGCAACGACAACGCCGGCAGGATCGTCGGCAGCCGCTTCGCGAGCATCGTCTTGCCCGTGCCCGGCGGTCCGATCAGCAACAGATTGTGCCGACCGGCGGCCGCGATCAGCAGCGCCCGCTTGGCCTGCTCCTGCCCGCGGACGTCGGCAAAGTCCACCTCGTACTGCGCCGCGTGCTCGAAAATTCGCGCAATGTCGACCGCCACCGGGTTCAATGGCAATTGCCCGCTCAGAAATCCAACGGCCTGTGCAAGCGAATCGACGCCGATGACTTCGACGCCGGTGACCACGGCGGCCTCGTTGGCGTTCTCACGCGGCAGAATCAAGCCGCGAAACTCATGCTGTTTGCAGAGCAGTGCCAGCGAAAGCGCGCCCTTGATCGGCCGAATCTGCCCGTCGAGTGCCAATTCGCCGGCGATCAGGTAGTCGTCGACCGTGTCGCTGGCGAGCTGCTCGTCCGCGAGCAGGAAGCCGATCGCGATCGGCAGATCGAACGCCGGGCCTTCTTTGCGGACGTTTGCCGGTGCAAGGTTGATGGTCGTCTTGGTCCTGGGATGCGCAAAGCCCGAGTTGACGAGGGCGCTGCGAATGCGATCGAGGCTCTCCTTGACCGCCGAGTCGGGCAGGCCGACCAGCGTCGGGATCCCGAATCCGCGACCGCTGACATCGATCTCTACCTCACACAGTGTCGCGTCGATCCCCGCGAGGGCCATACTGTACAGACGTGCGAACATTTCCCTAATATCGTAACCGCGTCAGGCCGTAACGGGAAGGGCAAGAAACACTCAACGCGCGAGCGCAAACGAGCGGTCATTCTGCCGGAGCGTTGCGTTCCGCTACTGCGCGCCAGCGATCGGCTTCGGCCGGCTTGTTCCATTGTTCGTAGAGTTGGACGAGGTGGGTAACCGCTTTTCGTCGCGCGCGGTCGGCGGACGGCCCCGCCTTCTGTAACGCTTCGTGCGCCGTTGTGAGCAGCGTTTCCGCTTCATCGAGTTGTCCAAGCCCGGCCCTGCACGCCCCGAGTGTGCTGCGGACCTGTTGGATTTGCCAGTGATCCTCCGGATGCAACTCGTGACGCAAGTCCATAGAGCGGCGCAACAACGGCTCCGCTTCGGCATGACGCTCGAGTCGTACAAGAACGTTCCCACGGTTGTACAGCAGCGTCGCCGCTGTTCGGCGGTCGGGGTCGGGAGCCGATTCGCGGATTTGCAGCGCTTGCTCGTACAGCGCCGCGGCTTGCTCCAGATCTCCCTGCGTCTCGACCAGCCTGCCGAGGTTGTTCAGTGCCACGGCATAGCGCGGGTGATCGGCACCGAGGCGAACCCGTTGAATCTCGATCGACTCGCGCAGGTGCTTCTCGGCCGCTTCCAGTTTGCCTTGTCGCGACATTACAAACGCCACGTTGTTGAGCGTGGTGGCAACGAGCGGATGTTGCGGCCCCAGCGCGTTGCGGGCCACCTCCAGGGCTTGCATGTATAGCGTCTCCGCGCGCTCCAGATCGCCTTGGCGGCGCGTGACGGCGGCGAGGTTGTTTAGCGCGATCGCGACGTCCGGATGTTCGGGACCGAGTACGTCCCGGCGGACCGCGAGGGCCCGTTCCAGGAGCTGTCGCGCCGCTTCCCACGACTCCTTGGTCGTCAGCACGCCGGCCAGGTTGTTCAACACCTTGACCGTGTCCGGGTGCTCCGGACCGAGGACTGCCTCAAACCCGTCGAGCGCCGCGCGCAATCGCGACTCGGCCGCGTCGAGCCGATCCTGCTCCAACAGGCAGGTTCCCAACTCCGCCAGCGTCTTGATCGTGTCGAGATGCGCGTCGCCGCGCGCGCGACGATGAATCGTCAACGCTTCCTCGAGCAGTTCTTCGGACTCTGCGTGTCGGCCCTGGTGGGAGACGGTAGCTGCCAGACTGGCCAGGCTCGCCGCGACCAGCGGTGCATCGGTACCCAGTGCACCACGGCGCGCCGCCAGCGCCGCGCGCAACAGGGTCTCCGCTTCGTTGTAGTGTCCCATGTCATCGAGGAGCAGCGCCAGGTTGTTCTCAGCGAGTGCAATGGCTAGCGGTGCGCGCGGATTCTCCGCGCGGCGCGCGGCCAAAACCGCCCGAAACCGCGATTCCGCGTCAGCATACTTACCTGTTTCCTGGAGCAGCGTCGCGTAGCGATCGATTGCCTCGAGAACATCGGGGTGGTCGTCGGCGTGCAACGCAAGGCGCGTTTCGAGCGCAGCCCTCAAGTGCCGTTCGGCGTCCTCATAAAAACCCAAGCTGCGGTAGGCGTCGCCGACCGTGAGACGTACGGCCGATTGGATGTCAGGTTGATCGGCCAACGACGTGTCGATTTCCGCGCCGGCCGCGTCGAGCAGTTCGCGGACGGTGAGGTCCGCTGTGCCGATCCGCTGCGGTTGCGCGGAGGCGAGCATCTCTTGCAGGAATCGCGTGATTTCCTGTGCCGTGGCGCGCGCCACCACCTCTTGCGCTCGGGCTGCCAGCGCCTGGTCACGCTCGTTCGCGGCTCGCGCCGCCAGGAGCCAGCCCCCAACGCCAATGACCGGGATCAACGTCGCGATCATTGCCAGCAGCCCGACGGCAAGTCGGTTGCGACGAACGAACTTGCGGACCGGGTACCAGACGCTGGGCGGGTGGGCCCGGACGGGTTCACCGACCAGGTAGCGCCGGATGTCGGCCTCCAGTGCATCGACCGACGCGTAGCGCCGCTCGGGTTCTTTCGACAGCGCCTTGAGAACGATCGCATCGAGGTCGCGGTCCAACTCGGGGTTGATCGACGAGGGGCGCGTCGGCGCCGACTCGCGGATCGCGCGAAAGAGATCGGCGAGTCGCCGATCCGGCGGGTGCACCGGTTGCCCGCTGAGAATCTCGTAGAGCACCGTCCCCAGTGCATAGATGTCCGAGGCGGTGGTGATCGGTGCCCCGTCGATCTGCTCGGGACTTGCGTAACGCGGCGTCATCAACGCTGCGCTGTTCTGTGTGGCGTCGGCGCGCGGCGTGCTCGGTTCTCCATCTTCGAGCACCTTGGCGATGCCGAAGTCGAGCAGCTTCGGTTCTCCCGCGGCGGTTACCAGGATATTGTTCGGCTTGAGATCGCGATGGACGATCAAGTGCCGGTGTGCGTGTTGCACCGCGGCGCACACTTTGCGAAACAGCGCGAGTCGTCCGCGCGTCGCGAGTTCCTGTTCGCTGCAGTAGCGCGTGATGGGGTGTCCTTCCACATACTCCATGACCAGGTAGGGCGCCCCGTCATCAGTGACGCCGCCGTCCAGCAAGCGCGCGATGTTGGCGTGATCGAGATTGGCGAGGAGTTGGCGTTCCGTGCGGAACCGACGAAGGAGATCGCTGTCGTAGGTGCTCCAGCGGATGAGCTTGATCGCGACAGCCATCCGATACTGATCGTCGGCGCGTTCCCCGTGCCAGACGGCACCCATGCCGCCGGAAGCGATCAGGCGGTTCAAGCGGTAGGGCCCGACGCGCTTGCCGACCAGGTCGCCCGTGTCAGCGCTCCCGTCGAGGGCGACCGCCGCCCGCAGCGAGCTGCTGCCGCCGCCAGAGACGATCCCGCCGCGCGCGGTGAAGGACGCGGACTCGGCCTGGTCGAAGGCCAGCAGGCGCTCGAGCGTTTCGCGCAGCGAACGATCGCCTGAACATGCGTCGTCCAGGTATTTGGCCCGCGCCGCGATCGGCACCTTCAAGGCTTCGTGGAACAGCGCGTCCAGACGCTGCCAGCGCAACGGGTTGGCTAGAGGATCAATCGCCATCGGTATGGCGCTCCATACACGGATCTCGCGTCTTTAGCAGGAGCGGGTTTCGCGGTCCGACTCCATCATCTGCAAAGCGCGTTTCGTCAGGTTTCCGCCAGACGGGAGCGAAGCCAGGCCCGTGCGAACCGCCATTCACGCTCGACGGTAGCGGTCGATATCCCGAGCGTTTCGGAGGTCTCGTCGATCGTGCATCCGCCGAAGAACCGTAGTTCGACGACATCGGCTTTCTGTCGATCCCGGGTGCCGAGGTCCGTCAGCGCTTCGTCCAGGGCCTGCAGGTCGATATCGGGATCGCCCAGCGCGATCGTCACCTCTTCGAGCGACAGGCCGGCTCGTCCGCCCCCGCGTTTCTGTGCTCGACGGGCTTCGGCGTGGTCGATCAGCACGTGGCGCATGACGATCGCGGCGAGTCGGAAGAAGTGTTTGCGGTCTTGCCAACGCGGCTCGCCGGACCCGGCCAGCCGAACGTACGCCTCGTGGACGAGCGCGGTCGTCTGCAAGGTATGGTCGGCACGCTCGGATCGCATCAGCGATTCAGCAAGCCGCCGAAGCTCATCGTAGACCGACGGCAGCAGCGTCGTCAGCGCCTGTTCCTGCGGATCCCCGGCAAGGGCAGCACGGATCCGGGTCAGGTTCTGTTCAGCAGGGCTGCTCATGACCCGCCTCGTTGGTTCGTTGGAAAACCCTGATGGAATCCGGTTCGGAATTCTGCTTGATCAGACGAGTCGACATCGTACCGACCGTGGACGTCTCCACGAATTGTACGAAAAACGGCCGCGTTTCCCAACTCGGACGACGAGTCCGCGCGGCGCGGTCCGCGCCAGAACACGAGGAGAAAAGACATGCTTCGCACTACCGGTACCATTGTTCTCGGACTACTGCTCGTGCCGATCGGGCTGGCGGCGCCGGCCGGCTCCGGGTTTACGTATCAGGGCCAGCTCAAGGATGCTAGCGACCCGGTCAACGGGTCGGCGGATCTGGCCTTCTCGCTGTGGGATGCGGCGGTCGGCGGCAGCCAGATCGGTGTCACCGTGACGGCCAGCGATGTCGAGGTGGTGGACGGTTTGTTCACGGTCGAGCTCGACTTCGGGCTCGCCGCCTTCACCGGCAACGCGCTCTGGGTCGAGGTCGACGTTCGTACGCCGCACGATCCGGACGACGCGGCACCGTTTACCACCCTGGATCCGCGCCAGCCATTGACGGCAACGCCGATCGCGCTCTACGCGCTTGACTCGGCAGGCGCCAGCCCTTGGGAGGTTAACGGCGGCAACGTTCACTACGATGCAGGCAATGTCGGCATCGGCACCGATACGCCTGGCGCTCCCTTGGAGGTCGTGGGCGGTATTCGGAGCCGCGATGGCGGGGCGGGGTTCTATATGGTGAACCCCAATAACCCCGGCGCGAGCGCCCACTTCAGCTGGCTGAACAACACGGCGCGGTTCCGTGTCGGCGGCAGCGGTGCCGGCGCCAACGGGGGCTTTTCGTTCCAGCGGGTCGGCGACCAGACACTCATGCGGCTCACCGACAATCGGCGCCTCGGCGTCGCGGAAGCCGATCCGCTGACAAGGCTTCACGTGACGGGAGAGAGCAACGGACTCACGTCCGGCGCGCTCCAAGAAGACGAGATCGTGGTCGAAGCCCGGGATGCCGTGATGGGACTGTACAGTACATCGCAGGGGATCACGGGTTCCGCCATTGCACTCAAGGAAGTCTCCGGCGGGAACATCGTCGACACGTGGGGCATCGTGCGCGAAACGAGCCCGGGCGGAAGCGACCTGGAATTCACGTACGGTCCAAGCGACAACTTCGCGGCCAATCCCGCTATTGCGGCGATCACGAGCGAGGGGCGAATGGGCATCCGGATTTCCACTCCCGCTGCGACGCTCGACGTTCGCGAGAACGCCGGGTTCGACCCGGCCGTCAACATCATTCACGGTGGCAGCGGTCTCGCGATCGACGCCAGCCAGACGCTCGGTACGAACGCGTGCGCTCGCTTCTCTGTCGACGCCGCCAACGGAAGCGGCGCCGCGCTGATCGCAACGACGGTCGGCACCGGCTCGGCGGGCTCGTTCTCGCAAAGCAATACGGATACCCTCTCGCCGACGGTGGCGATCAGTTCGGCCTCCAACAATGAAGCCCAGTACGCGTTGCGCGTCATCTCCAACAACAGCGGTTCTGCGGCCAACTTCTTCTGCAACGATACCGCGGGGACCGGCCACGGTATCGTGACGCGCGTTCGCGGTTCCGGAGCCGCCGCGATCTTCCAAGCCGAGGGTACCGGTACCGGGCTGGTCGTGAACCAGACCAGCATCGGGCATATCGCGCGCTTTCAGGACGGTGCTGTCGATCAAGTCGTGATCGATTCGCAAGGCGATCTGGGCATTGGCACCACGTCCCCCACGACGCAACTCGACGTCCGCGACGTGTCGACCAGTTCGAACATCGTGAACATCGAGCGCACCGAAGCCTCGGTCGCGAATGCCGACATGTTGCAGATCGAAGCGCACGTCGACGCGGACGATAACACGCAGTTCATCGAGTGCGAGCGCGGCGCGGACATCGAGTTTCGCGTCTGGGGTGATGGCGACGTGACCGCCGACGGCACCTTCAGCGGCCCGGCCGACTTCGCCGAGATGATTCATGTCACAGACGGCGTCGACCTTGTCGAACCTGGAGACGTCCTGGTGATCGATCCGACGGCAGACCGCGCCGTTCGACGGTCTACGACGCCGCGGTCGACGCTTGTCGCGGGTATCTACAGCACGCGTCCCGGGTATCTCGGTTCCGAGAACGACTGGGACGAGGTCGCGAGTCGTTTGCTCGGTCCGGATTCGCAGAATCCCGACGAGATGACCGCGGCCAAGCCGGTGGAACTCGGACGGATGATCGGTGAAGTCCCGCTGGCGGTGGTCGGGATTGTCCCGTGTAAGGTCACGGACGAGAACGGTCCGATTCAGCCCGGCGATCTGCTGGTGACGTCGAGTATGCCGGGACATGCGATGCGTGATGACAATCCGCGGGCCGGCACGATCGTCGGCAAGTCGCTCGGTTCGCTCGATCACGGTACGGGCGTGATCCGGGTGCTGGTGACGCTCCAGTAGCGGATTTCCGCGGAAACGGAGCATGGTGGTTTGAGCGCGGGCGCCTTTCGGGGCCCCGCGCTGCTTCTATTGAACGGACGCGCCGCGAGCCGTCGCCGGACGGGCGTTTCCGTTGCCCCGTCCGTGGTAGCAGACGGTGCGATTCGACGGCCCGGCCTTGGGCTAGTGGCGCCGGGACCGCGTTACCCCGAAGGCTGCACGCTCGGAGGGGGGAGGTGGTCGAATTTGGCGGGCTGACGTTGACGCGACGGGGGCGTCGCCGTAGCTTACGTGACTCGCGTTTCGCGAGACCCGAGGGTCAGGTAGCTCAGCTGGTAGAGCATGGCACTGAAAATGCCAGGGTCGGCGGTTCAAGTCCGCCCCTGACCACTCCTGGGGCCGTAGCTCAGTTGGGAGAGCGCTTGCATGGCATGCAAGAGGTCGTGAGTTCGAATCTCATCGGCTCCATTCGGTAAGTCATTTCTGGATAAAGACTTGTGTTCGGCAGGTCGCCCTCGAAAAATCTCCGAAACTGTGGGATATTATTAGTCGCTGTGGTTTGCGATTGCGGCCTTGCTGTCCGCGTGGTTTGCCGGGCGAAAAAAGCGAAGTGGCGGGAACTGAACCGGAGCCCGTACGTCCAATGAAGGGCCGTCGGTCGACGGTTCTGGACGTTGACGACCATTGAGCGAGGAGCACAGGCATGATCGATGTGGGTACCTGCGTGGTTCTTTGTCTATCGCTGAGCTTCCAATCGTACGCTGACGACGTCGCACCGACTCCGGTGAAAGCATCGGTCGACAAATCGCCGAGTGACGTCTCTGGTGTCAAAGCGGCCTTTGCAGCGCTTGAGAACGCCTCGGATTGGCGCCAGAGACGAGATGCAGCGAATCGTCTGGGCGAGATCGGCCAACCGGCCCTTTCTGTAATTCGACGTGGGGCAAAGCGCCATGCCGATGACGACGTTCGCGATCAATGTTACTCATTGTTGATCAATCACTTTGTAGATGATGAGCAAGCGCGCGAGACAATCTATCAACATGGCCTTTCCGATGCGTCAACGCGGATCCGGTACACGTGCGCCTTCAGCCTGGGCGAACACAAGGTGTTCGGTGCTCATCGTAGACTCCGGTTGCTGATGGAAGACTCGGAACAGGATCAGCTTACGCGATTGGCCGCTGCGAAGTCGCTCGCGCAGTTGGGCGAACCCGATGCGATGCTGTTTCTCTACGACGGGTTGGGTAGTGACTACTACATGTCGCGCTACATCTCCAACATGGGAATCAAAGCGATATCGGGTAAGGACTTGAACGATTTCGGCCACGACTTTAGCGAGGGGGCGTTCGTCAGTGGTGGCACCGAACTCCGAAGAGCCCGTCGCCCCGTTGAGGACAATGAGGTGCGGTCTTCCCGGTATCGTGCGATCGCGGACTACTTTCGATGGCTGCGCGACGACCGGCCTGAGTTGTTCAAGCACGTGAACGGGCAGTTCTGAGGCGTGGCACGACTGCCGCGGTAGGGCTGGCCGATTGAACCATGCGCGGATGGGTTTGAGGGGCTCGCTCGCCTCACAACAGGATCCGAGCGCCCTCGGCGGTTGCTGTGGCCGATCGTTGGCGGTTTCATGCTCGTTGCGGCGGAACGGACCATCCGATCCAGCCGGACGATTCACTTTTCTGGATCGGTTTCCAAAGTACTCGATCGAATCGCAAGCAGACGGCCCGCCGGACCATAGTCTAGGTAGACGCGAATGAGCTTGCGTGATCCATCATTACTTTCGAACTCGACGGCAAGTGTGTGATCAGCCCTCGAGTGGTATCGGTCAGGCCTTAGCTGTCCAAACATCTCTCGCCATTTGTGAACTTGCTGGCGGGCTTCAGCATTCGTCGTCCCATGTCTCAACCACTTGGTCGTGAAGACCGCCAATGCTGAATCGTTGCAATCACCAAAGAGCGCGATCAGTTCCTGAAGAAATCGTCCGGCACGCGTATCCGGAAGAGGGCCGGCGACGATCCTGTCCGTCATAGGAGCCTGCTCGGGCGTCTTGATACACCGATTGATCCACGTCGAGTACCGAGCGACGCTGCCGTAGTATTCGAGTGAGCCGTACTTTCCGAAGCGATCACCTTCGCCGTCGTTCCAGGAACTCACGCCGACGATGGTCCAGCCGGTAGGTGTTTCGAGATAGGCACCCGAGCCGCTATCTCCCGTACCGGAGATTCCTTCAAGGTCCAGCGCTTCTTTCCCTGGTGCATCGAACCGAAACATCAGCCACTCGGAATTGACTCTGTGGAGTCGATTCGTCGCGGCCCGCAGCTTGCCGTCGGACCGGTGCTTTGGCCCCGTCATGCCATCTCCGAAGTCGCCATATCCAGCTAACCAAACCGGACTTCGGACGTCGGGCTCGCTGGAAGCAAGTCGCGCCGGCTTGATGTTGGTGATGGCAGCGTCGAGTTCGAGCACAGCGATGTCGTGCCTGACTGTTTCGCCCGGCTGAAACGCAGCCTTCGGATGCACCGAGATACGAACGATCTTGCGAGTCGCTTGTCCGATTCGGAGACTCGGTCCGTATGCGGTAAATCGATCGACGACATGCGCCGCCGTGAGCACATGTCGATCCGTAATCAGCGTGCCACAACCACGGCCGACACGTACGACGAATCCGGCGCGGGAGAGCGGGACGGCGGCCTCAACAAACCGCGCGTCTTCACGATCATGGCGACGAACAATCGCCGCCGCGTGCTTGGTGAAACACGAGGCACCAAGAAATACACCCAGGATGCACGCGAAGTACCGCGTACGATGTGAGCCGTACATAATCGAGACCTCTGAGCAGGACGTAGTAGACTCAGCATCCGCAAGTGGGGGCTCAGCCCAAGTCGCTACGACGAGAGCCGAACGGGCTGCTGAGAAGGCCAAGCCCAGTGTATCCTCCAGTCGCCGGAAATTCACGCCTTGATGCAACCGGACGATTCCACTGGCTGGCTCCTGAGCAACCTCACCCCATTGTTAGGCGAGATGCGCACTCGTACGACGGCCTGCGAACGGCCTCAATCGTCTCTAGTTACATCCGCTCACACACGACCACGAGACCTGGGAACCACAGAACGGGCTCTGGTCGATTGTGACGGTGCCATTGGTGTTGCCGCAAACGCAGATGTCCAGGTCGGCGGCGGTGGTGTGGCAGCCGGTGACCGTGATGTTGCCGTTCAAATCACCGCCGTTGGTACCGGCTACGTTGTCGCTGATGAAGATCGTTCCGTCGAAGGTAACGGATTGAAGATTGCTTCGAGGCCCGATGGTGATCTGGCCGTCGGCGTTATGGTCACCCTTGCTTTCGTTGATCACGATCGAGGCGCCGGCCCCCACCCCGTCGGCGACAAGGATCAGCGACAACGATTCAGTATTCTCGCCGATGGCAATGTCCCCGGTCGTCAGATCGTCGACCAGAATCCGGCCGGTTGATTCCAGCGTCTTGCCGACATCGATGTTCCCAGAGACGTTTCCGCGTCTGGCGGTGATATCGCCGGACAGATTTTCGGTCACGGTGATGTTGCCGGACAGGTTGCCTCTGATGTCGACGTCGCCGGTCTGGTCGCCGTTGATGGTGATGTCTCCGGACAGGTTGCTGCTGATATCGATCAGGCCATGTAGTTCCTTGACGATGACGATGGTCCCGGAGACCGCGCCAAAGACGTTGACATCGCCGTCCACCGTTCCGCCGATGTCGAGGTCGCCTGCCAGTTCACCTGGGTCTTCTGAGTCGCCGACCGTGATCGTGCCGTTGACGTTCCCGGTGGCGACCGTACCGTTCGCTCCCACGGAGCCGTTTACACGGATGTCACCGTCCACGTTGCCCGTGACAGTGACGGTACCGTTGAGGTCCGCGTCATTGTCCAGGTGAATGCCGAGTGAGTTGGCGGACACGCTGGCGAAGGTGGCTTCGCCGGAAAAGACGCTCGAGTCCACGCCGAGGCGCACGTCGCCCACTAGTGTATTGCCGTTCACGGTCGTTGTGGTGATAGCGCCGCCGTTGATGATCTCACCGCTCCCGCCGCCGCGGATATCGAGTCTTCCAGTCACGTTACTGTCCGTTAGGTTGATGACGGCATTGCTTCCCAGGGGCTGTTCGATACAGACCATACCCGCGGGGAGGCCGTTGCTGAGGATTAGTGTGCCGTCGAACGCACCGGGGAAGATTCGGGGGTTGTCACCTTCCATGTCGGCCACGGTTATGGTTCCGGTCGACGATACGCCGCCGTCGAAAAACATCCGGCCACTCTTCAGCGTTTGCGTCACTTCGACTTCGCCGGTGAGTTGCCCGGTGATGCGAAAGTTGGCCGAGCCGTTGATCCCGACCTCGATCCGACCGATGACGTCTCCGCCAATGAGCAGGTCGCCGTCCACTTGTTGCTCGACAGAGATCTCATCGACGGTGATATCGGCAGTGGCGGTCACGTCACCGTCGATGTCCACGATGCCATCCGGCCCGACCGCAACGATGTCGATCGTGCTCGATACGTTGCCACCGACCTTCAACGAGTTCACTACCGGGATCGTCATGTTGCCGCTCGCGTCACCTTCGATCTCGATGGAGACTTCGCCGCCGTCGCCGTTGCTATCCTGAACGACCGTGAGATCACTGGTCAGGTCGCCTGCGATCTTGGTCCCGGATCCGATTGAGGAGTAGTGATTGCCGGCCGGAGAGAAGTTGAGCGTCGCGATGTTGTTTGCTCCGGGGTTCGTACCGCTGCCCTTGATCGTCACCACGTAGTTTTCCGAGCCGGTCGTGGTGATCGTCCCGATGTCGGCCGGAGTAAGTCCACTGAACGAGCTGACTTGCCAAGTCAGGCTGCCGGTCTTTAGCTCGATGTCCGGGCTAGCGGGGTCAGTGAAGTCTACTTCGAAATCATCGGGGTGAACGGGACCCGTCGCTTCGTCCCAATCGACACAAATCACAGGGCTGCCGGATACGCTCAGGCAGACTGGCTCTCCGGCCCGCGCGGCTGCGGCAAGGATAACGGTGAAGAGCGCTACATGAATTGGCGAGATGAACGATCTTGTAGCAATTGCGATTCTGGGGTGCATGGAAGTCCTCCCTTTGCTAAATGAGTCCATCAATCGAACGCACCGTTGTCGGCGGTTGACCTACGGCCCACCACGTCGACAAAAGACGCACAAACAAAAAAGAAAATGGGCCCCAAAACTCGAACTAGGAGTATGCAACCAACTCCTCCCCGACGAGCAGATTCTACTAGATTATCAAGCGCATGGACGGAAATCTTTCCAAGATTCGGTGCTCGCCAAGATCCCCCTCCATAAATCGGCTCGAGCGTGGCGCCGCGCCATCGTTTGTTGCCGGTCAGGCGGTCCTTCCTGTGGACAGACTCGGTTCGGTCGTCGACGCTCGTTGTCGCGGGCGTGGATGTAGCATCACCGCGGCTGACTGCCGATCGGCTCTCAAATCAAAGGAGGAGCAACAAGTCCACTTGACTCGGGCGGTGTGCAAGCGCGGAGCCTGGTCGCCGCTGTAGCGGCAACGGAATCGGAAGAACCAGGCACCCAACGACTTATCTTTCGAACGGAGAGTTTAGATGTGTCGCTTTGATCGCGCGGGTTACTGTTGCGTGCTGCGGCTAGTCCGTGTCCCGCCGCGCCACGATCTGAACGACGGAGCCTAAACCGGTGTGGTAGGCGCCTTCGTGGATCTCGCGATCCAGCTCGCGGGCATGCAAGAACGTCAGGCCGTGGAGCTCTTCCTGGAGACCCTCGAGCGACATTGCCAGCTCCGGGACGGGCGGCCCGCCCGTTTCGCGACCGCACTGGCGCGGCGAGTAGGCCTCTAAGATCAGAACGCCGCCCGGTCGCAGCCCGCGTACCACTCCCGCGTGTAGCGGTCGGCGAATCTCCGGCGGAACGTGACAGAAGATCGAGACGATCCCAGCCCATGCATTCGGTTCAATCGCATATTCGCCCAGGTCCGACAGTAGCGTGCGGATCTGAACGCCGCGATCGGTCGCGAGCTGACGGGCCTTCGTCAGCCCGATGTCCGACTGATCCACCGCCGTAACGTCGTACCCGATTCCCGCCAGAAAGACCGCATTGCGGCCCTCGCCTTCGGCTAGCGAGAGAATCGGGCCCGACGGCAGCCGATGCGCGACGCCGGCGAGGAAGTCATTCGGCTCCAGTCCGTAAGCGAATCCCGGCTCTGCAAAGCGTTTGTCCCATTTGGATTCCATGGCCGATTCTATGCGCGTTCCGGCGACTCCCCGGCCGAACCGCATCAATTCTGACAGCATTCCCGGGAAAAGGTCGAATTGGGAGCGAGAACGGCAACAAAAGCCGCTGACAACGCTGAAATCAAGGAGAGAGGACTATGATTCACAGATTCGCCAGACCGGCCGCGCTGCTGGGCGTACTGGCCGTTGCCGGGCTCGCATCCGCACAGAGCATTACCTACCAGGGCCTCCTGAATGAGGCCGGTCTGCCCGCTGACGGCGAGTACGACCTGCGATTCCGGGTATATACGAGTGAGGTCGGCGGGAGCCAGGTCGGGGGTACCGAGGCATTTTCCAACGTTCCCGTCGTGGATGGCCTGCTGACCGTCGACCTGGATTTCGGCGTCGGTGTTTTCAACGGAAGCGACCGTTGGTTGCAGGTCGAAGTCCGGCCCGGCGACAGCACGGGCCTCTACTCCGTGCTGAGCCCGAGGCAACCGGTTGCGCCGGCACCCTTCGCGCTCTTCGCCCTGAGCGCCCCGGGCGGCAGCGGCTTCTGGAGTGCCAACGGCAGCAGCATCTATAAGAACAACAGCGGCAACGTCGGTATCGGTTTTAACAACCCCGCACGACCGCTCGAAGTCCGTGGCACTATCCGCGCCGCATACGATGGCGGCTCCGGACCGATCGTCGGGCTCGGAACCGGAACCGTCGAGCTGAAGAGTAACTCGACCGGCATCGACCGCCCGTTTGGCGCTGTCAATTTCCTCGACGCAGACAACGCGGTCCGCGCCACGGTGCAGTACGGAAACGGCCCCGGCCTGCTTGCCCCAGTCGCCATGCGATTCGGAACCGAGGGTATCACCCGAATGGCCATCGGATCCAACGGCAATGTCGGCGTCGGAACGGTCGCGCCCGCACACCGCCTGCATGTGGTCGGCGGTCGCATCGTCTCCGAGACTTCCAGCATCGCGATCCAGGGTATCAAGCAGGGCAACGGGACGTTCCCCGGCGTGCAGGGCGAGACCACCTCGGCGTCCAGCAACGCGGCCGGTGTACGCGGCTACTCGAACTCCGAAACACCCGGAGTCAACTCTGCCGGTGTCCTCGGACGAAACTTCGCCACCAACAGCCGTGGCGACGGCGTTCGTGGAACCCACGCCGCTGGCGGAGACGGCGTCGAAGGCTATTCCGAGGCCGGAATGGGTGTTCGCGGCGTCAGCAACAGCTCCAGCGGTTACGGCGGCGTCTTTGGTGACCTCGGAACGCCGGGCAAGGGCGTCCTGGTCGTCGGAACGTCGCACTTCCTCAGCCCGATCAGTGTCGGCACTACCTCCATCCCGTCCGGCGTCCAGTTCATGGTCGACGGAAAGGCACGCGTCGACGTGCTCGAGATTGCTGGTGCGGACGTCGCCGAGAAGTTCCCGACCAGCGAGAACGCGGCCGAGCTGATTCCGGGCACGGTGATGGAAATCGATCCGCAGAACGCGGGCAAGCTGCGGGTCGCTCGCGGCGAATACAACCGGCGCGTCGCCGGCGTCGTGAGCGGAGCCGGCAATCTGCCCGTCGGTGCCGTCCTCGGCCACCTGCCGGGCCATGAAGACGCGCCGCCGATCGCGCTGAGCGGCCGGGTTTGGGTGCGCTGCGACGCGGGCACGCAGGGGATCGAGCTCGGCGACCTGCTCACGACCTCGAACACGCCGGGGCACGCGATGGCCGTCAAGGACCACGCCCGCGCCACGGGCGCCGTCATCGGCAAGGCAATGACCACGCTCGCCGCCGACGAAACCGGACTGGTGCTCGTGCTCGTCAACCTGCAATAGAACGATTCGATCTACGCCGATCGCATCCGGCCCCGCGCCCCGATCCATCGGGAGCGGGGCTTTCTATTTTCGACGCAGCCTCGCATGGTGCCGAACCTCCGGGCGCCGGCAACCGGGACGCGCCGGGCCCGGAGGCTCTAAGCACGCTCGTTTACTCCCCCATGCTCAGAACGGCGCCCTGCTTGATCACACCGACCGGGCCTTCGATCAGCTGCCCCGGATCGCGGAGCGGGTCCGCCGCGAACACCAGGAGGTTCGCTTCATAGCCGGTATCGAGTCGCCCGATCCGACGATCAGGATACAGCGCGCGCGGCGTGTCGTGACACAGCATTGTCAGCAGCTCGATGCCGGAGTATACGCCCAATGCACGCAACAGCCGGATCTCGCGCGTCGGCCCGTTCGAATGATCGTCACTGCCGAAGATCACGCGGACGCCAGCGGCTTTCAGCACGCTCAGGTTCCGGCGTACCGTATCGAGCGCCGTTTCCGTTCGGACCCAAGAGACGGTCGTTGTATGGAACGTTCCGTTGCGGGCCACGAGCTGCGCGTCGGTCGGCGTGAGCAGGAATCGTGCCACATCTCCACTCGACGAGCCGATGTTGTAGCCGGGTGTATGCAACACGAAGTCGACGCGGGCGTGAACTGCGGTCCGGAGGTCGGCGGCACTCTCGACGTGCGCACCGACACGCAGCCCGCGCCGGTGCCCTTCGCGCGTGATCAACGGAACGAGCGCCGGGTCGAGGCCCCGTCGCCCGTAGTATTGCTCGTCAGCGGCGCGCAGCGAAAACTCGTCGCTATGCAACAGAAAAAGCTTGAGCAGGTCCGGACGGGTGAGCGCGTGCAACTCCGCCTTCTCAGTGATGTCCGATGACGAGCGGATAATGTAGAAGCGGTCGTCCGCGCACTGCTCGAAGAATGTCGCCGGATCGCCGCCGTGGCGTCGGTGAAGCGTTTCATTCAGCTTCACCGGATGGCCGCCGGCCGCCGTGAAGCCGCCGTTTGCGTAGAGCAGGTCGACCCCGGTCGGGCGGTTGATGTACGCCTCGCATTCGGACCGCGCCGCTTTCGATGAGCCGCAGTTCATCGCGTAGAGGAATCCGTGACGAAAGTACATTTCGCGCGATTCCGCTGCGTCCCAACGGCTCGAAAAACGGTGCACGTGGGCGTCCGCAAAGGCAGGGGTCAGATAGCGCCCCGTCAGGTCGATCTCCCGAGCACCGGTCGGCCGGGCTCTTACGATCTTGCCTCCGTCGACGTAGATCGGTCGCGCCGCGAAGCCGCTGCCGTCAAACACGCGCCCGCCGACCAGCGCAAGCGGTTCCGCAGTCGCGTCCCAGCGCCACTGTCGCACCGGTTTCGCCATCTGCGACGTCGCTTGCGCCGCCGCATGGTCTTGGCACACCACGATGCACCACGCGACCAGGACGGTACTCGTTGTCATTGCGAACCCTCCTTGCCCGTGAGGCTGGCGCCAAGCGGCGCCAGTGACCAGACGAGCGACACCCGCTCGGCTCGATCGGTCGTACGGCTTTCGGTGCCAAGCACGTCGAGGATCTGATTCAGCAGTTCATTGATCTGCGCGGCCTGCTTGTGCGTCACCCACCCAACCACGCGCGCGTTCCAAAGATTGCGTGCCGGACCCTGCGAGCGCGCATTGTCCAACTCGACGGCGCGCTCGAAATCACGACGCGCGACCCGCAACATCGCCGCTGCCATCGAAGCGAGGGCGTCGCGCGTCGCCGCATCGGACAGGTCGTACTGCAACCGCAGACCGGTAGGTACCCGATAGAGCGTCTCGGTGTGTCGCGCCAACCGGCGCTCACCATCCGCCAACACGAGCCCCGCCTCCAGCAACTGATGCACATGGAAATAGAGACCGTCCGCGCGCCGTCGAAGGTCGGCAGCAACCTCGCGAACCGACATCGGGGTATCCGCGGAAAGGCAATCCATGATTTCGAGCCGTACGGGGCTCGCGAGCGCCCGCAACTGCTGCGCACTGACCGGCGTCGGTGATCGTCGTTTACCACCACGAATGACCATTTAAAAAAACTAACAAAATTAAGTCGCGAATTCAAGGTTCGTGACCAGCCCATACCGGGGATCCTCGCGGCTCGCCCTCGGCGCACAGAACGAGCCGCGAGCGCGAGCGAGCGGTCAAGGGTCACGACGGCTTGTTCCAAGAAGTGAGGATTGACGTGCCCGTGGGTGATAGGTACCGTTCGGCTCATGCATTTCGGTTCGAGTCGGCCTTTCCGTGATCTGTCGTCGATGCGCCGTGGGGCGATGCCGGTGTTGTGGGTGGGGCTGGTGACGGTGCTTTTGATGCTCTGGATCGCCGTCTCCGCACACGCCGGACCTACGGTTGCGACGGAGTCGTCGCTGCCGACGGCGTCGGCCCCGGCCGCTGCCAGTGCGCCGGCGATGAGTTCTGAAGCCTCGTTGCCACGAATTGCGAACTACTACCGCCTTTGGGTGCTCGCTCCGGCAATGGTTGCGATCGTGCTGGCCGTCGCGCTACGGCAGGTCGTTCCGGCGCTGACGGTGGGTATCCTCGTGGGCGGCTACATGACGGCGCCGTTCGATGCGCAGGTTCCCGCGGGCGGCCCGTTGGTTGCCGGGCTGCGGATGTGCGTCGAGCGGTACTTGATCGGCGCGCTCGCGGACGACGGTCACATTCGCGTGATTCTCTTCACCTTGATGATCGGCGGCATGGTCGGCATCATCGCGGCCAACGGCGGGACGGCGGCGATCGTCCAGGGTGTGTCGCGCTGGGCGTCCTCGCCGCGCCGGGGGCAACTCAGCACCTGGTTCGCCGGGCTGATCGTATTCTTCGATGACTATGCGAACGCGATGATCGTCGGGCCGGCAATGCGGCCGGTAACCGATCGGCTGAAGATCAGCCGCGCGAAGCTCTCCTATATCATCGACTCGACCGCGGCGCCTGTGTCGTCCATCGCTTTGATCGGCACGTGGGTGGGCACGGAGATCTCGTACGTCAGGGCCGGGCTGGACAAGCTCACGCCCTTGCCGGCCTTTCTCGAGGGCACGACGGCGTACGATGCGTTTCTCTACAGTATTCCCTACCGGTTCTATCCGTGGCTTGCGATGTTCTTCGTCGCGATGGTGGGCCTGCTCGGGCGCGATTTCGGGCCAATGCTGCGCGCCGAGCGGCGTAGCGCGGCGGGAATCGACGATGACGCGCTGGCGGCGAGCGGTGCCGGAGATGCAGCGCCACGGGTCGGCAGCGTCTGGCAGGCGCTGATCCCGGTAGGCGTGATGGTCGTCGTGACGGCTGTACTACTGGGGGTCAGCGGCTGGGTGGCCGTAGCGGATCAGGCCGAGCAGCCGACGGGTTTCAAGTTGGTGCAGGAGGTCATCAGCAACTCGAACTCCTATGACGCACTGCTCTATGGATCGCTTGCCGGCGTGGTCTCGGCAGTCGTCATCAGCGTGCTGGGGCGTGCGCTGACGCTCTCGCAATGCGTAGATGCGGCTCAGGACACGATGGCGCGCATGCTGCCGACGATCGTCGTGCTGGTGCTGGCCTGGACGCTGGCAGGTTCGATGAACGACCTCTCAGTGGGCAAGGTGGCCGGTTTTTATCTGAGCCGGGCGGAGTTTCCGGTCCAATGGCTGCCTCTGCTGGTGTTTCTGTCGTCGTGCGTCGTTTCATTCGCAACGGGCTCGTCGTGGTCCACGATGGCCATCCTGTGCCCGATTGCGGTCACTCTTGCCGCCGGTTTATTGGATGCGGACACGCAGGTCTCGTCAGAGATGGTGCTGCCGATTTTCTACGCAACGGTAGGGGCCGTATTATCGGGCTCGGTTTTTGGCGACCATTGCTCGCCCATAAGCGACACCACCGTGATATCATCTATCGCGAGCGAGTGCTCGCTGGAAGCGCACGTTTGGACGCAAATGCCGTATGCCCTTACAGTTGCGGCGGTTTCGATCCTGACCGGCGATGTGCTGTGTCGGGCCTTCGAGCAGCCGTGGTGGGTCGGCATGGCGGCCGGATCGTTGCTGCTTTGCGTGGTTTTGCTAGTGATGGGTCGGAAACCGGGAGCGGCCTCGGCGCCCGAGGCCGGATAGAATTCCGCGGGGACGAGCGGTCACCAAGATTGGACCGTCGGCCTTTACTTTCCGCAGTCATATTGATATACTATTATCACTAAGCGAGCTTTGAGGATCGTTTGGGGATGAGCCGCATGTTTGGACTGACGCGTTACCTGATTCCGGTGCTGCTCGGCATGGCCTTTGCGGGCTGCGAGCGCCCGTCGGAGCGGTCTGAGACCGCGACCGGCGCCGCGGGTCATGCGCCGATTAAGGTAGCGGCCAGCATTCCGCCGCAGGCGTTTTTCATCAAGCAGGTTGGCGGGGATCATGTTGACGTCACGCTGGTCTTGTCGCCGGGGCAGTCGCCGCATGCGTTTGAGCCGACGCCGAAGCAGATCGCGGATTTGAGCGAGACGGCCTTGTTCTTCACGATCGGGCTGCCGTTCGAGCAGCGGCTGGCTGCGCGGCTGACCGAGGGCGGGACGACCGTTGTCGATACGCGTGAGGGGATACCGCTGCGCCGTGCTGCGGGGCCGTGTGCTCACGACCACGACGACGGGCACGTGCACGAGCCGGATGGCGCGAAGGATCCGCATTTTTGGATGAACCCCCGGCTGGTGAAGATCCAGGCGGAGACGATCTGCATGGCGTTGGAGCGCGCCGATCCGGAGCACGCCGAGGTGTATCGTCGCAACTGCATGGCGTTCGCGGCAGCCCTGGATGCGGTTGATGGCCGAATTGCAAAGGCGCTGAAGCCGCTCGAGGGACGTCCGCTGTTCGTTTTCCATCCTGCGTACGGCTATTTTGCCGACGCATACGGGATGAAACAGGTGGCAGTCGAGGTGGAAGGCAAGGAGCCGACGGCGCGGGACGTGGTTCGGCTGGTCGAGCAGGCGCGTACGGCGGGGGTCCGGGTGATTTTCGTTCAGCCGCAGTTTTCGCCGAAGTGTGCGGAGGCGATCGCGCGCGAGATCGATGGTGAGGTTGTCCCGATCGATCCGCTCTGTGCGGACTACCTCAGTAACCTCGAGTTGATGACGGCGCGCATTTGTGCCGGCTCGGTGGGTGACCGCTGATGTTCGGAGCCGGTTGCCGCTAGCGTGATCGGCCGCGTTTCGAGCGGTCGGCGATCCCGCGTGCGAAGCGGTCAACGGATTCGTCGACTTCGTGAGTCGCCGTGCTGGCGTCGACCCACCCCAGCGTCTCGATATTCACGCCTTCGAGATGCTTGTATGTGGCAAAGAAATGTTCCACCTCGCGCAAATAGTGCGGCGGTACGTCCTGCAGGCCCTTCATGGTCAGGAAGAGCGGGTCGTTTGCCGGCACGCCGAGCACCTTGAAGTCGTTGGCTTCGCGATCGCGCATGCGGAACATGCCGATCACGCGTGTTTCGATCAGGCAGCCGCTGAATGTCGGTTCGTTGACCATCACCAGCACATCCAGCGGGTCCCCGTCTTCGGCAAGCGTTTGCGGGATGAAGCCGTAATCCCCGGGGTAGTGGCTGGATGAGTAGAGGTAGCGGTCGAGCTTGATCAGACCGGTTTCCTTGTCGACCTCGTACTTGTTCCGTTTCCCTTTGGGAATCTCGATGATCGTGTTGACCACGGATGGGAGATCGACTCCCGCGGGGATATGGGCGAACGCGTCTCGTCCGAGCATCGGTTCAGGTCCTTCTTGCGAATCCAACGGCGTGCTGTCCATTGGAATCGAGCGCCCCGTCCGGTGCAACGCCTCGCGCTCGATTCGCACACGGTTCGTCAAAGGATCAGCATCGCATCGCCGTAGCTGAAGAATCGGTAACGTTCCGCGATCGCGGCGGCGTAGGCGCTGCGAATCAGGTCGGGCGATGCAAAGGCCATCACCAGCGCGAGCAACGTGCTCTCGGGCAAATGGAAGTTCGTAATCAGCCGATCCACAAGTAGCGGCTTCGTCGGCGGGTAGAGGAACAACTCGGTCCAGCGCCGGCAACTGGTCGGTGCCGCCATCCAGTCCGGATCGCGGGCGAGCGTCTCGAGCACGCGACAGACCGTGGTACCGACGGCGACGATCCGTCGACCGTTCCGCCGCGCCCGCGCGAGCGCTGCGGCGCTCTCGTCGGACACCTCGAACCACTCGCGGTGCATACGATGTTCTTCGACCGATTCGGTCTCGATGGGCGTGAACGTGCCGACGCCGACGTGCAGCGTGATTTCCGTCACGCCGACTCCGCTTGCTGCCAACGTGCCGAGCAGTTCGCGGGTGAAATGTAGCCCCGCCGTTGGTGCGGCGATTGCCCCGGCGTACCGCGCGTAGACGGTCTGATAGCGTTCGTGATCGGCGGGTTCGAGGACGGGTGCCGCGCAGTCTTTACGGCGCTTCACGATGTACGGCGGCAACGGCGGCGCGCCGATCGCTTCCAGCAAGGTCAGCGGATTCGTTGTCGGATTCGGCGTTGCGAGCCACTCTCCGCGTTCCAGTCGCTCGATCAGCTTCAGGCGCGTCGGCTCCGCTCCATCATCGGCGACTGTGCTGACAGAGCCCTCGGCCGCCTCGCAGACGAGCGTCTCGCCCGGTTGCAGCCGCGCGCCGCCACGCAACAGAATCCGCCAACCAACGGTTTCGGCCCGCACGAAGAGCGCTTCGAGCCGGGCACCCGTCTCCCGTCGGCAATAGAACCGCGATGGGATGACGCGCGTATTGTTCAGCACGAGCAAATCGTCCGGCCCGATGTAGTCACCCAACGACCGAAACGCACGGTGTGCGAGCGCGCCCGTTTCCCGATCGATGACCAGCAGTCGGGCTGCATCACGCGGCTCGACGGGGCGGTCGGCGATCAATTCGGGGGGCAAATCATAGTGCAGCGCGCTTCGGTGCATCGTCACTCCTCTTCAATGGTATACTGGACAGCGGACAAGGAGGTCCCTCACGAGGTCGGAGCCATGCGATCATCTCACGTTACCGTCACGATCGATCTGGAGCGAGTCCGTGCGAATGCGGACGCGATCCGCACGCGCACCCAGGTTCCCTTGATTGCCGTCATCAAGTCGGATGCATACGGTCTCGGCGCCGAGCCGGTTGCCGAAGCGCTGCACGAGGTCGCGACGGAGTTTGCATACTTCAGCGTCGATGAGGCGGCGGTCGTTCGCCGACCGGGCCTTCTGATCGGTCCCATGCAGGGGGCCGATCCGCAGTTGTGCGCGGCGCTCGACGTGCGGCCGACCGTTGAGAACGAATCGGACGCGCGCGCCTGTGCCCGGATCCCGGTCACCGTCAACCTCGACACCGGGATGCAGCGTTTCGGGTGCGATCTTGACCGCGTGCGCGCCATCGTCGCTCATGGCAACGTCCGGGACATTTTTACGCACGCCAATTCGCCCGCGGCGGCCCGACAACTCGAGCAGTCATGCCGACCGTTCGGGGTCCCTCTCCACGCCGCTGCGAGTGCGCTGCTCGACGCGCCGGAGGCGTGGCTCGATGCCGTTCGGCCGGGTTTCGCGTTGTACGACGGCGCGGTTCGCGTCGCGACGCGGCTGACGCATGTCCGCGAGACGCTTGGCGGGGTGGGCTACACGGGCGTCGAGGCCGGCCGGATCGGTGTGTTCCTGGCGGGCTACAGTCACGGCGTGCGACCGGCCCCCGTTGTCATCAACGGCCGGCGCCAACGGATGCTCGAGGTCGGCATGAACACGACGATCGTCAGCGCGCATCCGGACGATCGCGTCGACGACGAAGTGCTGTTGCTGGGACCGGCGCTGGCGGCGCAGGAACTGGCGTCCGAACTGCACGTGCGGCCACACGAAGTCCTCTGCGCCTATACGTCGATCGGCCAACGAGAATACCGAGCGGTCGAGCAGCCCACACGTTTAGCGCGCAAGGAGTCGGCAGTTTCTCGGCAGTAGGGCTGTGCGAGGCGCCCACCCTTTTAAGGGTGGAGGACGCGTTTCGCCGACCGAGGGAGTTGTCCCCCAGGGTAGAACCCTGGGCACCTTGTACCCGGTGCGTTTCGCCTGCCACTGACCCTTCGCTTGCGCTCCAGGCTCGCGTTGGCACTCCTTGGACCTACGCACGGGTCCACACAACTACCGGCCGCTCACCAGTGCCGTCACGAAGCCGTTGATATCACTGACGGAGACGGCGCCGTCCTGGTTCATGTCCGCCAGTCGGCGGGTGCAGTCGGTGATCTCATTCGCGAACGCGTCCGGGTCGGTCAATGCCAGGACGAAGCCGTTGATGTCGGTAACCGTAACCTGATCGTCACAGTTGAGGTCGCCAAGGACCTCGGACGGCGGGGTGATGACAATCGGCGTGTTCGGAGTGGTTTCGTAAGCCCAGCGCGTAGCCGTGAAGCGGAAGAGCAGCGGGTCTTCTTCACCCGGAACTTCCACATAGATTGCGCTCAACTCGACCCAGCCGAAACGCGGCTGTTTGTCCGGGAGCATAAATCGAAGCGGCAGGTAGCTGACGTCCGGAATGAAGACTGCGTACGGCAGCTCCTTCGAGACGTCGCTGCTCATGATCAGTGTCATCGTCGGGCCCTGGGCGATCCAGTCGAGCGTGCCATCGACAGTGTCCCCCGACGCGAGCACTTTTGGCACGGCGAAGCCGGCGCCAATGTCTTCGACGTTCACGATCCGGTCGAGGGGCAGGTCCATGTTTGCGGCTGCAGCGATCACCCGCGCCGTGTAGAGCGAGGCGGGCGGATTCTGGATCGGGATGACATTCGTCGCGTATTGCAGGTAGAACTGGTCATCGAAGTTGAACGGATCCGGAATCCCGTCCTGAGTGGCCGGCTGCGTCACGCGCAGCGCCTGCCATTGGCGAAACCCGACGCCGGCGTCGATCGCCAGCGGGTCACGAATGATGAACTGCTGATTCCAAGCGAACGTGCCGTCGCGATTGTCGAAGAGTTGCACGTCGCCTGTCGCGTGCGTCACGATGCCCAGGGTGAGGAGCAGGACAGCGCCAAACGAGACGGAGCGATCCCACGGGGTCATGGCCTTGCCTCCGGAATTGAACTGCTCGCAGAACGCACAGCATACCGGGTGTGCGGACGCTCGCCGCACGGCGTGCCAAAAAAAGCGAGATCGCTTCTTCAGTCGATCGGGAAGATGGGTTGGCCGTCCGGGACGCCGACGTTCTGGAGGTCGTGCCCGCGAATCAGCCGTTCCTCACGCACGCCCGCCAGGTCGAGGTAGGGGCATTCGTCGACGCTGCCGGTCGCGAGTTGCTCGTTGCCGGAGCCCGGAACGCACCAGCGTACTTTTCCCTGCTCGATCCAGGGACGCAGCTCGAAGTCCCAGGGGTCAGTCGGGACGGTCCAGCCGGTTTCGCCGTTGGCGAGCGTGTAGGTGTAGGTCGACCGGCCCCAGTCGGCAGTCAGTTCGTCGGCGGTCGGTCGGCGCTCGGCAAAATACGCGCATGGATACGCGGTGTAGCCGGGTTCCATCTCGACCTCGCCGATCACCATGACCATGCCATCCATCTCGAGCAGTCGCGGAATCACGTAGGGCACCTCGGGCCCCGGGTTGACCTCGTTGCCGCTCGCGTCGAAGGGTTGGTCGTGCAGGTGCACGGCGCCGCGCAGCACGCAGAAGTGCGGACCCGGCGGCGGCTCTTCGGTGCTTGCCTGCCGATGCCACCAGAGGCCGTCGAAGCCGAACGGATCGAATGTTCGCACCAGCGGGCGGCCGCTGAACGGGCTGGCGGCCATGACGATGCGTGGCAGCCGCTCGAAGTAGCGTTCCTTGAGCTGCCGCATCTCGTTGAAGAACGGCTTGGCTTTCGCGCGCTCGTCCTGCTCCCGCAAGGTGCTGTATTGCCGTGCGGCATCGTGATACTGCGTCAGCAGTTGGTCGCGTTCTTGCTTGTCAAACGGCGGTAGTGCCATCGGTCAGCTCCCAGTTTTGTTCCGACACGTACGACGCGGTTGCGGCTAGTCGTCGAAGTCCCAGTCGTTCGGGTATCGTTCCTTCCAGGGCAGGCCCCACGACTCGTAGAAGTCCTTCAGGTCCTGCTTGGTCTCGAGCCATACCTTCTTGACCTTACCCTTGACGGGAATGTACGCCGTCACGGGCGGCTGTGGTCCGCGGTTCGGTCCGGCCTTCTTCTTGTTACGATCCGGCCATTCGTCGTGCGGGCCGTGCTGAATGAGCTCCTTGCCGCCGAAGCGATCGTTCATTCGGTTGCGGAAGCCTTCATTGTAGGCGCTGCGACCGGTCTTCGGATCGTAAACGCCGTGCAGATCCAGATCGCTGTAGAACGCTTCGCCGGTCTTCTTGTCCACGATGATGTGGTCGCGACTCGGGTCGACTTTGAGGCCCTTGTTGTCGAGCATCTCGACATACTCGTCGTAGGCCATCGGCGGCTTGCCGGTCTTGGGCGACTTCATCGCCGCGAGCATGTCGCGCGTCGGCTGGCTGTTGGGGTCAGCGGCCGCCAGTCCGGCGTGCTCGCCCTGTTTAAGCGTTTTGGCCTTCAACTCGACCGGCTTGGGACGCGCCTTGCCGTTCATCCATTTGATCGCGTCCTCGTTGGAATCGCGGACAAGGATGATCTTCTTGTTCTCGAGCACCTCGTCCTGGAAGTCGAGGTCGTCCTGTTTGCGCATGCCGCGCTTCTGCGGGGACGGCGGCTCCGGAAAGTCCAACTTGCCTCGTTTGCGACGCTTGTTCCGTTTCGCATTACGACGGCTCTTGCGCCGGGCCTTCTTTTTCCGGGCGCGCTCGGGATCGTCAACTGTCCGGGTCCGATGCGCGCGGTCCTTTGTGTGACCCTTACGTTTCGGGTTCTTGTCGATGTCGATGACTTCATTCGGGTCGTTGAGCCGCTTGAGCATATCGGGCTCGATCTCGAGTTTGCCGTCGTCATCGTCGCCGTCGTTCTTCTTGCCGCCTTTTTTCTTGCCGCTGCCGCTATCGGTACTCCCAGCGCTGCCGTTGTTGTTACTGCTGCTGCCGTCGTCGTCACCGTCCTCGTCGAGCTTCGTGCGTTTTTTCCCCATGCGCTTGCGGGCGCGCTCCTGGACTCTGCGCGCCTTGATGCTCACGGCGCGCATCGCCCCCTTGGCGCCGGCCGACGATAGCAGGCCGAGCATCTTGTCGACGCGTTCGGAGGGCGACAGTGTCGGATCGCTCAGGATCTCTTCGAACTGGGAGTACGTCTGCCTGGCGATCAACATGCCTTCGATCGCATCGACGGCGGTCTCGCCGAACAGGAAGAACTCGCGGTGGCGACTGCTGATGGCTTTTGTGGCGATGGCGGCCCGTCGGGCCCAGCCGATGCGGCCGGCAGTGAAGACGTTGCCGACCAGGGTCATCATGTCCAGCAGATCGTCGGTCGCGTCGGCGAAGCCGTCACGTTTGCGCCGGCCGATACCGATGATCGACGACCCCGAGCTGGTGAAGATCGCTGCCAGCATCAGGCCGGCCACCACTCGGCTACCCGGCACCGGCGAGATCAGCATGATCGCCGTGGCCAGCAGCCCGGTCCCCATCGCGATCCAGTCCAGAAACTCCTTGAGTTTGTCCCAGAAGCTCGCGCCGGGCGTGTCGAACGTATGGCGCTGGAACTTCTGAGGACCGCTGCGATCGAAGGAGAACAACTCCGGAATCTCCAGCACCACGCGGCCCGGGTGATAGTACTCGTTGTCGTCCTTCCATTCTTCGAGAGCGGCCTTGAGTGCCGCGTGGTAGTCCTTACCTTTGCCGAAGTAACGGCCGCGCAGCTTCGAAGTCAGCGGATTCGTCCAGTCCACGATGGTGACCCAAGTCTCCGCATCGCGGTCCATGAAGATCTCGCCCCAATTGGAGAAGATGCAAACGCGCAAGTCGGCCTGCTCGCTCGAGTTCTTGGCAACGTAGCTGGCGCGGATCGGTTGCCCGCTGCCCTTGCGATAGCCGCGGAGGAGGATGTCGAGGTTGTCCAGGTACTTCTCGCGCTGCTTCTTCTCCTTTTCGTAGGCCTTGCGCTTGTCCTCGGGAACGGGCGCGTGCTCTTCGGCCTTCTCGAGCGCCTCGAGGTACTTCTCGGCGACCAGTCGCTCGTCCCACGGGTTGGGGATCTTGCGCTTCCGCTGGGCCTTCATCCGGCGCTGCTGGATCGCCTTGACGTTGTTGACACGCTGCGTAAACAGAATCTGGTCGGCGGCCAGCTCGGTGTTCGACTTCTTTTCGGTCGGTCGGCGGTAGCCGATACAGCACATCACGACATGCTGACCGTGGTGCTTCCACTCGATTTCGATCTCGTTCTTGCCGTGACCGATGAGCTGGTAGGGTAATTGGCCGCTTTGCTTGACGTGCTTGTCGTAGATCACGTACCACGTCAGCATCGATGCCAGCTTCTTGCCGGTCGGGTAGCCGTTGTGCTCGGCAACGATGTCGATTGGGATCACCTGGGTCGTGCGGCCGGTCTTCTTGAACGCATCCTTGCCGATCTGGCCGGGATCCCAGTTGAAACCGCTCGTCTGCCAATCCGCGGGCGGCGGACTCTCGTCGAGCTCTTCGTCCTCGACCGTCATTCCGCCGAACGGACGTTCGTCGACGATGAAGCGGTACTTGACCTTGGAGCCCTTGACCACCGCATGGTGGTCCGGCGTGGCGATGATCTTGCCAACAACTTCGGTGATGGTCGCGTCGCTCATGCCATCAGCTCCGAATCGGGATAGACGTCGGTGAATTCCTTGATCTCGGCGATTCGCAGCAACGCATCGATCGGCGGGCGGACGAGCGGGTCGGAGAACTCGAAGTCGATGTCGCCCAACAGACCGTTGCCCGTGTAGTCGTTGTAGTACTGGTCGTAGGCCGCGATTGCGCGCTTGACCATTTCGCCGGAGTGCTTGAGTACGCGGAAGATCTCCTCGAGGTTGCGCTCATCGAACGCCTGACGCGCGCAGGCGGCCAATGACTTTGCCTCGACATCGTCGAGGTCGGTGTACTCGACCTCCACCACGCCCGGCGGCGGATCCTCGATCATGGTCATGCCGGCCCGACCCAGTTGGCCCTCGCGGACGCTGCCGTCAGCGAGCCGTACTCGGTAGTGCGCCTCCGGGATCCGCAGCCCATAGTCGTTCTCGAGGATCAGCCGGTATCCGGCCGGATCGGTGACCCGAAGGACGTGCGTCTGCTCGGTGGGCAGTCCCGCCAGCGACCATTGGCGCGGCACGAAAATCAAACCCGGATCATCCATGCTGTCGAGCAGGAAACTGCGCCCGTCGCGGTCCTTCTTCCAACTGCCGACGTAGTCGTGCAGGCAATCGTTGATCTCGTAGGGGTCGTCGGTTCCCCAGTTGAAACGCGCCAGTTCCGGAACGGTCGTGCCATACTGTGCGGCGACCTGCTCGAGCGTCTCGCCGGTCTTGACCTTGTGACGCTCGACCGTTGCGATCCATTGCGCCTCGAGCGGCTCATCTTCGATAGATGCAGACGGTCGTTCCGCGCCCTCCGGAGGCGGCTCCACATCAATCGGCGTCGTGCCCATCCCTTTGAACGCCAGCGTCTCGGCGAGCAGCGCCTCGGTCAGATCGCAGGTGACGTCGCAGGCGCCCATGTCGATGCCCTGAACGTCGATCATGCCGTCCGCACGCGTCTGGTAATCGCGGACGGTCTTCGAGGGCGTCGTGATCTTGAGCCGAACGCCGACTACGGGATCGTTGGTCTGGTTGTGGACCACCTTGAACTTGATCCACGAAGTCTTGTTCGGAACCGCTGCGAGCACGGCCGGAACGATCGGCGTCGTCGGCTCGAAAGCGCCGTCGGCACGGTATTCCCACTTTCGACGAACCAGCACGAGCCGGCCGGCTGTCAGCAACGTCCGGATCGTACGGGCATCACCACCACGCACGACACGGGCCAGCTGTTGCATGGCGCGGGGCGTAGGAACCGCGTCGGCGGTCGCGCTAGGGATGCCGATTCGTGCGACGGTGTGATCCGGGCAATCGTGAACCAACTCGGACGGATCCGCGAGCAGCGTGCGAAGCCCGAATCGGCAGCCGCACAGACGTCGTTTCGCGTTGGAAGGCTTCTCTGGACGTGCCACGTTTGCCTCGTTCTGACGTTACCGGGAGGCGGGCCGTTCCCGCACGTAATCCCGGCGACGAGTACCCGCCGGGCTTCACGGCCGAAATCGCAACCAACCCCAACCCAACCAGCCAACGCCGACCGCCGAACCGCGGGTTGACACCGACGATTCCAGCCAATACGATGATTTAGTTGATCGATCAATTAATTAGACACATCGGCGGAGGTGGGTCGAGAGCACATTTGGGTCGGGAGGTGCGAGGCATGTGGCGTCGAGTGTGGTTCGCAATGATGAGAAGCTGCTCGTGGAAGTGTGGTTTGAGCGGGCAGGTAGCGCAGCGCCTCCCGCGGAACTGAAACAGGGAAAGGAGGTGACGAGGGGCTAACGCATGCGGCGCTGGGGCCAGCGATGACACGGGTCAGGGAAGAGTGAGACGCTCCCAATGAGGTCGTGTTCGTGGGACGCGCTCCCGTGTGGGTGCCGACGCACCGGAACGCGGCCGACGGCAACTAGCGGAGACAGCAAGTGAGATATGTAGCTGTGGCAGTGTTTATCGTCTGGGGATCGCAGGAATCGGGTTTGGGGCAATGTCCGGACGGTCATCGTGCGGTGCCTACCGACATTACGCTGGTAGGGTCACCGACGAATTTGACGCCGGAGAGCTTCGGAGGGGAGATCTACTTTCCTCGAATCGAGGCCAACCGCCGACGTGGCGATTTCCTTCTCGCGTTCGGCGTAAACGACGATGCGATTCATGCCCGCCGGGTGCAGGCCGACGGGACGCCGATGCCGGGCGTACACACGGTTGCGGGAAAACTGGTCGGCGGGGCTGCCCGGCCAGTTCTGGAGCCGGGGCTGGCCTACAACCGGGCCGCAGGCGGTTACCTGATTTCGTATCGAAGGCGACTGGGCCGCGGTGATCCGCTCAATCCGTTCGGATCGTCGTGCTCGCTTTGGTCGAATTGGGCGCGGCCGGTGTCGGCGGACGGGTTGTTGACGGGGCCCGAGATGTGGCTGGCGCCGGGCGGGTCAAATGCGTTCTCGCAGGGCGCTTTCGAGCAGTACGTGCATTATGAGGTCGGCGACAACATGTTTGTTCAGTTCGGGCGGATGCTGATGCCGGCCGGCTGTAGTCCTGGAGGCGCGGGCGGCTTCTTCGCGGTTCAGGTCGACGGGAACGGTATCCCGTTGGGAGCGCCGTCGGCCTTGCACGATTTTGTTCCGGAACTCGGGGATGCCCCACTGGGTCGGCCCGCGTATGACTGTACGCGGGGACGTTTCCTCGTGACGTGGGTGCGGAATCTGGGCAGCCAGTTTCGCTTGGATGGTCGGATCGTCGGGTTGGACGGGACGCCGATCGGTCCGTCGTTTCCAATTTCTCGGCTATTGCCTCCGGGCGGATTCAACGCGTCGGCCGCCTTCGACCCACTCCGCGATCGGTACCTGGTCGTGTACCCGACGACGAATGCCGACATCCGGGCTCGTCTGGTCAGCCCCGCAGGGGTGTTGTTGAGCAAGGAGCGCGTGCTGGTTGCGGACACTGGGGAGCTGACCGGGCCGGCGCTGTTGCGCTCGGAGAAAGAGAACATGTTCGTTCTCGGCTGGCTGAAGGACAACGTTGCCGGCCGGGTGGCAGCGTATGACCTGGACCTCAATCTGATTCGGGAACGAACGATTGCGAGTCAGGGGGTGGGTGAAGTCGCGGAGGAGTTCTGGCCGTCGCTGGTTGAGCATCCGCACACCGGGGACGTGCTGTTCATTTGGCCGGACGTCCGGAGTCTTGCCAGCGATGGTGAGTGGGACATTTTCGGGCAGATGCTACAACCGAACTGAGTCTGAATCGTCAACGCACGGCGTGTTTCGGGCCGGACCGCGCCGTGCGTGTCTGACATTCGCGGACAAATCCCGACAATGGGTCGCTTTCGCTTCCGAGCCGATTGCCGCACAATCGGTTCATTCCGCTTGGCCGCGCGGTGCCAGGCGGGTTGATTCGAATGGGAGGCGAGCGATGGCAGACGCGATCACGCTCCAGGAAATTACGAAACAGTTCGGCCGGTTCACGGCAGTCGATCGGCTCGACTTGCGCGTCGGTGCGGGCGAGGTGCTGGGGTTTCTTGGGCCCAACGGGGCTGGCAAGACCACGACGTTGCGCATGGTGATGGGCATCCTGTTTCCCGACAGCGGAGTCATGGAGGTGCTGGGCCACGCACGCGCCCTGGACGTCAAGGACCGTATCGGCTACCTGCCGGAAGAGCGCGGCCTGTATCGCAAGATGACGGCGCTGGAGACGCTCAAGTACTTCGGCAAGCTCAAGGGCATGAGCGGTGCGCCGCTCACCCGTGCCTGCCACGCTGCGCTCGAACGCGTGGGCCTGGCCGAGTGGACCAACAAGAAGGTCGAAGCGCTCTCGAAGGGGATGTCTCAGAAACTGCAGTTCGTCTCGACCATTCTTCATCAGCCCGAACTGGTGATTCTGGACGAGCCGTTTTCCGGGCTCGACCCGATCAACGCGGAGGCGCTGAAGCAAATGCTCGCAGACCTGCGGTCGGCGGGAACGACCGTGATCTTCTCGACACATCAGATGGAGCAGGCCGAACGACTTTGCGACCGCATCGTGTTGATCAATCGCGGACAAAAGCTGATCGACGGGGCCGTGAGCGAGATTCGCGAACGCTACTCCACGCGGGTCGTGGAAATCGAGGGCAACGGCGACCTCGAGCAGCTTCGTTCGTTGGACGGAGTGGCGCGCGAAACGGTGACCAGCGGGACCGCCCGTCTGGAGCTGGCGGACGGTACGGAGCCGAGCGAATTGCTGCAGCGTGCGCTCGAGCACGTGCGGGTCACGCGCTACGAGGTGATGCGACCGAGCTTGGAGGATATCTTCGTGCGCCTGGTGATGCGGGGGGCGGTCGCGACGAATGGAGGTGATGCGTGAACAAGGTCTGGATCGTGGCCTGGCGGGAGTTCCTGGAGACGGTCAAGACCCGCGCCTTCATCTTCGGCGTGATCATCATGCCGATGTTGATGATCGGCCTGATCTTCAGCACGGAGAAGATCATCAAGGCATCCGCCTCCGACACGCAAGCGCTGCGGACGCTGGCCGTCGTCGACCGCACCGGCGTGTTGCAGGCGCCGCTCGAAGCCGCGCAGGAAGCGTATAACCTCGCAAATGCGAACAAACCGCTGAAGTTCGAGTTTGTCTCGTCGATGGACATGTCGGCGAACGAAATCGCGCCAGCGTCCAGCCAACCGACCGAAACGCAGCCGACCGACCCGGTAGAAGCGTTGCTGACAGAGCGCCTCACGCAAGGTGAGATCTTCGCCTACCTGATGATTCCCCAATCCGTGTTGGATCCGCGTTCGAACGAGCCGATCCGTGTGGGTCGCAAGGGGAGTCAGATTCAGGTCAGTCGCGAACTTCGTCGACTGCTGACCCGCGCAGTGGTGACAACCCGATATGCCCGGCACGATCCCCCGTTGGATCCCGGTTTGATTGATCGGCTCGGCAAGCGCGTCGACCTGTTGGAAATCGACCCCCGTACCGGCGAGCAATCTACTGGCAACACAATGCTGCGCGTGATGACGCCGTTTGCGTTCCTTTTCCTGCTTTACATGGGAACGTTCGGCATCAGCCAGGGATTGCTGACGAGCGTGATCGAGGAGAAGAGCTCGCGGGTAATCGAGGTTCTGCTGTCGGCGGTGTCACCACTACAACTGATGGCGGGCAAGATTCTGGGAATGGTCATGGTCGGGTTGATGCTGATGGCGGTCTGGATCGCGGTCGGATACAGCGGCGCGCGGGCGAACAATGTGCTCGATCTGGTTACTTCCGAACGGATCGGCTATCTGCTGCTCTATTTCCTGCCGGCCTACCTCTTGTTTGCCGGGATGTTGGCGGGGATCGGGGCAGCGTTCAACACGCTCAAGGAAGCGCAAGGGATGGTCACGCCGGTCGTGCTTTCGGGCGTACTGCCCATGCTCTTCTGGTTCCCGGTTTCCGAGTACCCGCAGTCGACGTTGGCGATCACGCTTTCGTTCATCCCGCCGTTGACGCCGTTCATCATGATTCTGCGCGTCTGTGCCGATCCGGACACACCGCTCTGGCAGATCGCGCTCTCGCTCGTGTTGTTGTGGGCGACGGTGGCGTTCGTGATCTGGATGGCGGCCAAGATCTTCCGCGTCGGCATCCTGATGTACGGCAAGCCGCCGACGCCGAAGGAACTGCTTACCTGGCTGCGCTACTCGTAGTCCGTTGGGTGACTGCGGTGCCCACGTCAGGGGGGCGCCGGTGCCCCACCCTTCCAGGGTGGGGGACGGACTCACACACTACTTCGCCGACACGACTGCCGTCGCTAGCGTTCGAGCGTCCGGCAGAGCGAGTCGAGGCAGCCGGTCCAGCCCTTGAGGTGTTCGTCGCGGAGCATGTCGTTCGCGAAGCGTTCGTGGGTGAGTCGAAGCTCCGTTCCCTCCGGGACCTCATGGAACTCGATCGTCACCTGCGTCTCGACGGCGGCCGAGCCCGGTTCGGCTTCGTCGTAGTTCTCCCACGACCAGGTAAACACGAGCTTGGTCGGTCGTTCGAACGTGACGAACTCTCCGATACAGACATACTCGTGCAGCGTCCCGTCTTTGTCGCCCTTCATGTTGATTCGATACCGTCCGCCCTCGCGCGCGTCGATGTCTGCCAGGTCGCAGAACATACCCGGCGCAGCACCCCACCACTGACGCCGAACCTCGGGCACAACCCATGCATCAAAGACCTGCTCCCGCGGTGCACGGATCACGCGCGTCAACTCCAGCATCGGTTGTTGATCGGTTCTGGTCATGTTTGCTCCTCCTCATGCTTCCCTTGTTCGAAATAGTCCGCCAGCGCGTCCAGCTTGTCCGACCAGAAGTCGCGATAGCGATCGATCCACGACAATGCAGCGTGCATCGGCCCCGCACATAGACAGCACCGCCGAACGCGCCCTTGCTTTTCCTGACGAATCAGCCCGGCCCGCTCCAGCACGCGCAGGTGTTTCGAGATCGCCGGCAGCGAGATCGCAAACGGTTGTGCCAACTCCGTCACATTGCAATCCCCGCGACGAAGACGCTCCAGGATCGCTCGGCGAGTCGGGTCCGCGAGCGCCGCGAACGTCTCATCCAGGCTCCTATATTTAACCATATGGTTAAGTATATCGTCCGTGGAAGTCGTCCGTCAAGCGCTAGCAGGAATGGAGGCAGGAGGGGGGCGAGAGCGCGCTCCCGTTGCGGAAGCGCGCTCAGATTACATTCGGGTCAGGGTCTGCGTTCGCGGCGCGTGAGCCAGAGCGCGGTACCGAACGCACACATTGCAAGGACCGGCGGACCGCTGCACCACGGCGTCCACGGCTGTTCGACAACGGGTTCTTCTTCGATCTCAGGCTCGTCATCGTCCATGGGTTCATCGTCGTCCATGGGCTCGTCGTCATCCATGGGTTCGTCATCGTCCATGGGTTCGTCATCGTCCATGGGTTCATCGTCGTCCATGGGTTCGTCGTCGTTCATGGGCTGCTCAGGCGGCGCCGGCACGCGGGTGACGGGGGCGCTGAGGGCGAGCAGGATGCTGGTGTTGCCGGTAGTGTCGGCGAGCGCGCCGGGCAGCAACGTGATCCAGAAGGCGCCGGTTCCGTCGAGGCCGGTGAGCGTGAGCGTGTAGGTCGTACTGTCTTCTTCGGTGATGGTTATCTCGGCGTGGGTCGTGCCGACGTGGGTGACGATGAAGTCGTCCTCGGTCAATCCAGTGATTGCTTCGCTGAACTTGATCGTAAAGGACGCGCTCTTGTCACCGACGAGTTCCGTCTTCGTTGGCGTAATGGACGAGACGCTGGGTGCGGTCCGATCGACCTGGAAGCTAACGACGTTGTTGTTCACGGCGCTTCCATTGCCGGCGTCGTCGCTGACGGCGTCGTCGACAAGGACCAGCGTGACGGTACCGGTTCCGGAGAGTGCCAACGCGGTGACGACAACGACGGTTTCGCTTTCGATGGAGACGTTGACGGCGCCGACCTTGGCTGTTCCCGTGGTCGCGAAGGAGACGTCGGCGCTGGTGAAGCCGGTTACGTCTTCGGCGTACTCGAGTCGGATCGAGACGGCGTCATCCTTGGTCGGTTGGTCTGGCGTGACCGGAACGGTGACGTCGGAGACTGCCGGGAGCGTGCGATCGATGGTGTACGCGTTCGTCGTCGCGTTTCCGTTGTCGTTACCGAACCCTCCGAGCGGCGTGCTGCTGGCGTTCTGGATCGTGCCGTCGTCGAGGACGTTGAGCATGATCGTACCGTCACCGGTTCCGGTGTCGATGGTGACGGTGTAGCTCCGTGTGTCGTCGGTGGTCACGGACTGGATACTGGCGCCGCTGAGCGGATTGCTGCCGATCGGGGTCGTGGTCAACGCGAAATCGGTGACGTCGACGCCGGTTACTTCGGTCGAGAACGTCACGTTGTACGTCACAGTCGCCAGGTTGCTGAGTGTGTCGTCCAGGCGACTGGAAGAGGAGACAAAGGGGATGCCGTTCAGGACGCCAAAGGAGTCGTCTTCGTCGGTATCGAGCCCCGGTGTGTCGTCGGAGGCTAGGTTGGCATCGGTGTCGGCGCCCCAGGTGATTTCCTGTGCGTAGCCGGTGGCATCCGGATGGAGGAAGATAGCGCCGCCTTTTCCTTGTCCGTCGTTTCCGCCGGTTCC
>JANQNU010000017.1 GCA_028279405.1 Phycisphaerae bacterium | reverse complement strand
GGACGAGCGAGACCATCCCCTCCATCATTCGCGCCCCGCCGCTGCACGTAACCATGACCAGCGGCAGGCCCTCATCCGCAGCGCGTTCGGCCGCGGCCGAGACCTTCTCGCCCACGACCGAGCCCATCGACCCCATGATAAAATTCGGGTTCATCACCCCCATGATCACGGCGCGGCCCTTGATAAATCCCTTGCCGACGACGATCGCTTCCTTCTCGCCGGACGATTTCTTGACCTGGGCCAGGCGCTGCTCGTAGGGGATACGATCCGCGAACTCGAGCGGATCGGTCGACTCCAGGTCGGCCAGGAACTCCTCAAACGTTCCCGGGTCGTTCAACTGCTCGATCCGCGTCCGGGCATCGACGCGGTAGTGAAAGTCGCAGTCCGGGCAGACATACAGTTCCTCTTCGAGGATTCGACGATAGATCATCGAACCGCACCGTGTGCAGCGAATCCACAGCCCCTCAGGAATCTCCATTCCACGACGAATCCGTGCGGCGGTGTCAGCCATCGATGTTCTCGCCTCTACGCCAGCCGGGGATCATGCCCGCCAGCGGCTAGGATACCGGGACGCCGTGAAACTCGAGGACGAATGGTTCCGTGGCCCGCCGAGCGGTCTCCCACAGTTCATCCTGGCCGCGACCCGACAGAATTCCGTTTACAATCGCCAATGTAAACGGCCTTAACACGAACGCAACCGATTTGCGGGCGTTCTTTTTCAGATGCTTGCGGAGAGCTGCCTGTATCCGATCCACGGCCTCACCGAACCGCTCCCCACTCGGCGGACTGACGCTCATCGGCGAATCCACAAGAGCGGCATGGGCCGTCGCGAAGCGAGACTTCAGCTCATCGCGGGTCAGCCCCGCCCAGAGGCCGAGGTCGACCTCCAATAGCCCGTCGACGCTCTTGAGCGGCACTTTTCGGCCGCGGGTAAGCGCTGAAGCCATCTTCTGACTGAGTGTATCCGGACCGTAGAGAATCCGCGCGACGTCATTCGAGGCCAGCAACGCCTGCCAATCCGCAACCTCCTGCTCCCAGTCGGCGGCAGGGTCGAGATCGACCCGACCGATCAGACGCTCGCTGCGCTGCCACTCGGACGCTGCCGCGGGGACCAGCAGGACCTTCATGCCTCGAGCTCCGTATCGAGACTCCGCAGGGCGGCCGAACGCAGTCGCTCGAGCGCCGTTGCCGGGTCGGGCCCGCCGAAAATCGCGGACCCGGCCACCAACGTGTCCGCACCAGCCTCCACCGCCTGTGCGATGGTATCGAGGTTGATGCCACCATCCACCTCGAGCCACTGCTCTTCACCCAGATGCCCGGACAGCAGCTCGATCTTGCGTAGACACGACTCGATGAAGGATTGGCCGCCGAATCCCGGCCAAACCGTCATCACCAGCAGAATGTCCACTGCCGGGAGTACATCGAGTACGGTTGCCGCATCCGTCCCGGGATTGAGCGCGACGCCCACCTTCGCACCCAGATTGCGAATATGCTCGATCAACGCCATCGGGTCCGATGCGACCTCAATATGAAACGTAATGCTGTCGGCGCCCGCGTCAACGAACGCCGCCGCGTACTTCTCGGGATTGGTGATCATCAGGTGCGTGTCGAGGAACAGATCAGTACACCGCTTCACCGCCTCGACAACCGGCACGCCAATCGACAGGTTCGGCACGAAATGACCATCCATGACGTCAATATGCAGGACGTCCGCACCAGCCGATTCAACCAACTCGATCTGTTCCGCGAGTCGCCCGAAATCCGCCGACAGGATCGATGGCGCGATCCGCAGGTCGGGTCCTGTTGAAGATTTTTCCATCAAGCGTCGTCCAGCACAGCAACCGAATCGAACTTCTTGCCCTCGAGAAACTTCAACGAAGCCCCGCCGCCTGTACTGATGTGCGTGACGCGATCGGCCAAACCGGCCTGCTCGATCGCAGCGGCACTGTCTCCCCCTCCGATGACCGTCGTTGCCCCACCATCCGTCTGCTGGGCAATCGCCTTGGCCATCTCTCGCGTACCCCGGTCAAAGGGCGGCTTCTCGAACACCCCCATCGGCCCGTTCCAGACGATCGTCTTCGCTTCCGCAATGAGCCGACAGTACCGCTGACTGGTATCGGGGCCGATATCGAGCCCGAGGTACCCCTCCGGAATATCACGGCCGACGGTCTGCGTCGCTGCTCCGCTCCGCAGCTCGGCCGCGACGATCGAATCGCTCGGCAGATGTAGCTTGTCGCCACCAAGCTGGATCAACTCGCGCGCCGTCTCCAGTTGGTCCTGCTCGCAAAGACTGTTCCCGATCTTGTGCCCCTTGGCCGCGAGAAAGGTGTACGCCATCGCGCCGCCGATGAGAACCTGATCGACCCGCTTGACGAGGTTACGGATCACGCCAATCTTGTCGCTGACCTTGGCGCCGCCGAGGATTGCGACGAACGGCCGTGTGGGCGCCTCGAGCGCGTCGCCCAGGAACGCAAGCTCCTTCTCGACCAGCAGGCCGACAACACGATTGCCCGGCTCCATTCGCTGCGGCAGGTCGTACATGCTGACGTGATTGCGGTGGCAGGCACCGAACGCGTCGTTGACATAGGCCGTGCCGAGCGCGGCCAGGGCCGACGCAAATTCCGTCCGTGCGCGGTCCTGATCCGCCGTCAGCTTGCCGTCCGGGTTCTTCTTCCGGCGATCGATGATCGTCTCGGCCGCATGAAACCGCAGGTTCTCCAGCAACAGCACCCCGCCGTCCGCCAACGATTCCGCCTGCCGACGTGCTTCATCGCTCACGCAATCCGGTGCAAAGGCCACCGATTTGCCGAGCAGTTCCTGAATGCGATCGGCAACCGGTCGCAATGAGAACGCCGCTTGATCCTCCTGGGTATTGCCGCTTGGTCGGCCAAGGTGCGACATCACGATCGCACGGCCCCCAGACTCCACGACCTGTTGCAGGGTCGGGAGAAACATACGGATGCGCCGATCGTCGGTGATCCGCCGATCTTCGCTCAACGGGACATTGAGGTCGGCACGGATGAGAACATTCCGCCCGCTCACAGAAAGGTCCCGGACGCTTCGTTTGGCCATGAATCCCTCATTGCTAGTCAAATGAAACGCAGCCCATTCCGACAATGGGCCGCGTGTTCATCTCATTAGCGTATTCTTTCGTCCGAGTCGACTAAATCAAGCCGTCCTGGCGCCCGATATGGCCGAGGAGGTCCACAACGCGACTCGCATAGCCGAATTCGTTGTCATACCACGACACCAGCTTGAAGAACTGCGAGTTCAGCTCAATCCCTGCAGTCGCATCGTAGATGCTCGACAACGGGCAGGAAATGAAGTCGCTGCTCACTACCGGCTCGTCCGTGTACCCCATGATGCCCTTCATCGGCCCTTCGGAGTAGTCCTTGACCTTCGCGTTGATCTCCGCAAGCGACGTCGACTTCTCCGTCCGAACCGTCAGATCGACGACAGACACGTCCACCGTCGGCACACGGAACGCCATGCCGGTTAGCTTGCCCTTCAGGTCCGGAATGCAGATCGTTACTGCTTTCGCCGCCCCAGTGCTCGCCGGGATGATATTGTGGCCGGCGGCGCGACCGCCGCGGAAATCTTTCCGCGAGGGGCCGTCGACGGTCGGCTGCGTCGCGGTCATGGCATGCACCGTGGTCATCAGGCCTTCAACGATCCCGAACTCATCATGCACGATCTTCGCCAGCGGCGCGAGGCAGTTTGTCGTGCAACTGGCGTTGGAGACGATCTTGTGCTTGTTCCTGTCGTACGCGCTCTCATTGACGCCCAGCACGACAGTCGGGACCTCGCTGTCCTTCGTCGGGGCACTGATGATCACGCGCTTGGCACCGGCCTCGATGTGCTTCGACGCGTCGGCGCCGGCAGTAAACAAGCCGGTCGACTCGACGACATAATCGACGTTCAGCCCGCTCCAGCCGATGCTCGCCGGATCGCGCTCGCTGAAACATCGTACCGTCCGGTCGTTGACGACCAACTCCGTCGGCCCCGCGGCGGAGACATCGCCGTCGAACCGGCCATGGACAGTGTCATACTTCAACAAGTACGCAAGCGCGTCGGACGGAACGAGGTCGTTGACGCCGACGATCTCGATGTTCGGGTCTTTCTCCGCCGCTCGCAGCACGAATCGGCCGATGCGCCCGAACCCATTGATGCCAACCCTGATTGCCATGGTTCAACCTCCGTTCATCAGGTTGCCTCGAACACGCCAGCTTCCCGGGCCGTTCCATTTCTGTCAAGGAAGCGCGCCGCCGGAAGATTCGGCGCCGATCCCACGAAACCGACGGTAAGCGGCGCGCCCCGTCGCATACGGACCCAACAACGATCGTCATGACCTGACCATCGTCGTTCGCCCGAAACCGCGCCCGAAGCTCTATAGGGCGCCAGAGATCGCTATTCCCAGCCCTCGAACAACGCTTCAGCGAACGACTGCGGATCGAACGGTTGGAGCGCGTCCATGGTTTCGCCGAGCCCGACGAACTTGACGGGAATATCGAGTTGGTCGCGGATCCCGACCACGATGCCACCCTTGGCCGATCCATCGAGCTTCGCGAGGAACAGGCCGGTGACATTCACGATCTCGGCAAACGTCTTCGCCTGATTGATCGCGTTCTGTCCGATGGTCGCATCGAGCACAAGGAGAACTTCGTGGGGCGCGTCGGGGATTTTCTTCTGGATGACTTTATGGGTCTTGCCAAGCTCGCGCATCAGGTGGTCCTGCGTGTGCAGCCGGCCGGCAGTGTCGATCACCAGGTAGTCGACACCGCGGGCGATAGCAGCCTCACACGCGTCGAACGCCACTGCCGCGGGGTCACTGCCGGGCTGGTGCCGGACGATGCCAACCTCGGCCCGCTTGGCCCAGATCTCGAGTTGATCGATTGCCGCAGCGCGAAACGTATCGCATGCGCCCAACAGCACAGAGTGCCCCTGCTGCTTGAGGTGGTTCGCGAGCTTGGCGACGCTCGTCGTCTTGCCCGAACCGTTGATCCCGACCACGAAAATGACCGTCGGCGGCTGCCCGGCACGCGCCAGCGAACGGTCCGCTGCGCTCCAGGTCTGCTCGATCCGCGACTTCAGAAAGGGCAGGATCTCCTGAGCCTCCTTAACCTGACCCGCCTTCCAGGCCGCGCGTACTTCGTCGACCAGGGCCATCACCGCGCGCGGCCCCATGTCGCCGGCGAGCATCGCATCCTCGAGGTCAGTCAGGAGCGACTCGTCGATCTTGCGACCGAACGGCAGGATCGCCCGAAAGCCCGCAGCGAGCTTCTCACGCGTCTTCTTCAAGCCCTTCTTGAATATGTCGAACAAGCCCATCCGGGATTCCTCACATCCGACCGCGCTCCCGCCCCGCCCGGTCGCACAAACTCCGGACGCCAGACCGATCCGCGTCCCAAGCCGAGTAGGGTAGCCGAGATCACGGCCCCAGGCACCCCACCCCGCATCAGGCCGGAGCAAACAAAAAAACGCCGACCCCGAAGGGCCGGCGTCTAAAGCGTCAGAGATGTCGCCCGCTGCGGCGCACTACCCCAGCAGCGACCGTCGGGCAGCCCGGCGGAGACCACCCATTCCGATCAACGTCAGGGCCAGCGGCATCAGCCCGACCGGGCCGCAGCCCGCACCACACGTCGGCGCGATCGTGGTCGGTGCCACATCGTCGCCCGGCGTATTCTGGTTGGGCTGACTCGTATCCACCGGCGACGTCACGGTAATCCGTACCGTCGTCGCGCCGGTCTTGCCGCCACTGTCAGACACCACCAGCACGACGTTGTAATCGCGCGGCTTGGTGTACGTGTGCTCGACGACCGCCCCAATCGCCTGATCGGATCCATCGCCGAAGTCCCACGCATACGCGAGGTTGCCACCCTCCGGATCGCGCGAATCACTCGCGTCGAACCGCACCGTGAACGGCGCCGGACCCTGCGTCGACGAAACCGCGATCTTCGCCACCGGCGACTGGTTGTTCACCGACGTGTCGCCAATCACCGAGATGGCAATCGTCGCCGTGTCACGCTGTCCGCTCGGGTCCTCAACGATCAAGGTCGCGTTGAAATCACCAACACGGGTGTACACGTGCTCCACGACATTCGCACCGCGAACGATCGGCGAATTGTCACCAAAGTCCCAGGTGAACGACAATGCGCCGTTCTCCGGATCACTCGAACTCGTGCCGGTGAAGATCACCGACAACGGCGACATACCGACCGTTCGATCAACCTCGATGATCGCCTCCGGCGGAAGATCATCCGCCGTCGTACCGGCCACGCGGATCTCGAACACACGACTGGCGGACTTGTTGAACGGACGATTGGTCACCGTCACCCGTGCAACATAAACACCAGGATCCTCGTACAGATGCTGCACCCGCGGCGTCAACGCCGGCGGCGTCCCGTCACCGAAGTCCCAGACGAAATCGAGCCCCTGCGTGCCCGTGTTCGGGTCGGTGGTCAACTCCGCGTTGAAGTCGACCAGCAACGGCGATGCACCGCCTGTCGGAGCCGCCTGTGACCGCAAGGTCGGCGGCAACGCGTCGTTCACGCGGATCTGAATTTGATCCTGAGCCGTCAAGCCGAACGCGTTCCGTACGGTCAACGTCGCGGTGTAATTGCCCGCCTGCTCGTAAGTATGCATCACAGGCCGATCGAGCTGCTCCGTCTCGAAAGCCGGCGTTCCGTCGCCAAAGTCCCACGAGAACGACAGCGCCGCACCACGCGGATCCGACGAGTTCTCATGCTTGAAGACCAGGTTCAACGGCGCCAAACCAACCGCGACACCCTCAAGGTCCGCGATCGCAATCGGAACCTCCGGCTCCACGACCTCACCTTCCTGGATCAGGACCGCCGTACTATGCGGCGTAAGCCCCGTCGTCACGAAAATGAACTCGTCACCGACACGGTAGTTCCGCGTCTGGCCCGGATTGATCGTGAACTGCACCGGAGTGCGGCCGAACACGTCCGGATCGGAAGTGTAAAGCGATCCAGTCGTCGCCAATCCGATCTGCTCCCCGGTCGCCGATGCAGTCACCCGCCACGTCTCCGCTCCCGGCGGCTGCGTATTGATACACACCGCGTTCCAGCGCTCGAACTGGGAGATCGACGTGTCCACCTGGATGATTTCCATCGTGCCGTCGCCGAAGTTGTTCAGATTCGCACGCGGACGCGAGAACGGACTCTCGACGTTGTTGTCCTGCCCGACACCCGGCACCAGCCGTGCGTAGAACGTGTACGTTCCATCCGGAAGCGTACTGATGTCCACATCCGTCGTACCGTCCACCTCACCAGGCGCCTTGTTGTCGCTCGACAGGAAAATGCCCTGCTCGAACCCGAGCGGCTCGCCCGGAATGCTGCGGTTCGCAAAGAACTCGAGCGTCGTGCCGCCGAACTGGTCGTAGCCCAGCCAGCGAAGGTTGTACACGCCATCGACGGAAACACCCTCGCTACCCGGATCATTGGTCGGCGTACCGAACGGACGCGGACGAATCCACTCGAACGTCGGCAACTCGCGCGGCGACCACTTGATGTCGACTTCCGTGCGATCCTCGAACTCGCGCATTTCGACGATATCCAAACCCGAGGGTTGGCTACCGACATACCACGCACTCCGCGGATCCGTCGTACGGTCGAACTTCGTCGCGCCGCTCGTCCCCGGCCAGGGGTCTCCAGCGTCACCCGCACTAAGACCCGCCTCCAACGCCTGCTCACCGTCCGCCTGAATCACCCGGTAGGTGAATCGACCGGCACCCAAACGTTGCTGCGGCGGAAGTGCTTCGGGATTGTCGCCGAAGTCAGTGTGAAGAATGATCACGCCATTGCCCGGCATGAACCGGTCAAAGGTCAACTCACCCTGACTCGCCTCCGCTGTACGCCAAATCCAGAAGCGCTCCTGCGGGAAGAGCGGGTTCTCGTACATGAACAGGGTCTGGTTTCGATTGAATTCCCACGGTCGCAACGTGACCGTCTTGGTGCCGGCCGGGAGCAACGCTCGCGTAATGTCCACCGGCCGGATCCAGCCCGAGTCGGCCTTCAGCGGACCGACCGGGTGCACCAGACCGCCACCCGCCATCACGCACCAACGCGCGACCGGGTTGTTCTGGATGTCCACCGGGAACTCCGCACGCACGTCATAGTCGTAGAGGTCCGGCCAGCCTTCCCAGACATGGCCGTACTCGTGACCTGCGAAACCAATCTGATAGTTTTCGTCCGCGGGGAGACCACCGCCTTCGCCCATGCCGCCGATGGTGATACCCATACCGTCAAAAAACGGGATCGGCACGTAACGCTCGATGCCCATCGCACCTGCGTTGACCATGTCGCGCGTCCGAATCGGAAAACCCGTTGCGCTCGACGCGGGGAGCGTGAACATACCGTTCGGTCCTGTCTCCTCCGGCAGCAGAATCAAGCCCATCACCCGATTGCCGAACGGCCCCGGACCGCCGAGGAAGTTCTCCCAGTCGACCGTCTGGTCCAACGCCGCCACGACGTCTTCAATGGCCCGCGTCCGATTGAATGGATACATGTTCATCGGGTTGCCGTTCACCGGCGTACCCGGATCCGGGTCGGTTCCGTAGTTGTGATACGAATTCACGTCCGGCCGACCCACCTCGCCCTGGTCGCCGAGCGACTCGCCAACGTCGAGCATACCGTCGAGGTTGATGTCGCGGTGGTACTCGGCAAAGGTGAAGTCCGGCTCGCCGTCGCCATCGATGTCCTGCTCAACAACGATGTCGGTCGACGAAAGACCATCGCGACGCCACGTCATGTACTCGATGTTGAATTGGTTGCCGGCGTCCCAGCCCTGATCGCCATGCACGTTGAACGCCAACGGACCGGCCGCGGGGATGATCTGATCGCCCGTACCGCCGCCGCCGTTCGGATCATGGGTGCCAAGGTCGTCACCCCAATAGTCAATCGAAAGCGGCGACGTAACCTCACCGAGGTGACCATCACCGGCACTGTGGTAGATCGACGACGGCAGGTCGTGGAACTCGCGCGGACCGTCATACATACCGAACGCCGTGTTCGTCGGCGCCGGAAGCACCTGCGCCTCACTGTTGCCGTAGCGGTTACCCGCATAGTCGATACCCGTGTGCGTAGGACCGCCGCGATTCGGCCGAAACGCGATCAAACGGTCACCCGCCGCATCACCCGGAACCAATGGCCGGGGCTCGGACGGATCGAACTTCCGCATGAACGGAATCTGCGAAACCCATGCCGGCGGCTCCGATCCGTATTGTGTCTGCCAGAACTCGTCCAGCGACCAGCCGCCCTGCTCGCCCTGGTACGTCTCCGGTACCGGCGTCAGGAACTGTCGGCGACGCTGCAACTCGGCATCTTCTTCGCCATCGACGAGGTTGCCCGCCGCGACTTCCTGATACTTGTTCGTACTGTTCTGCCCATTCGACCCGAAATTGGACCAGTTGTCCGGCGGATCGTAACGACCATTCCCCGTGCGACTCCGAAGCCACTCCATCGTCGCTTCGTCGCCAGGGTAGTTGGCGTCGACGTACGCCTGATCAATCTCGACCCAGTTGTGCGTCCCATCCGAGCCGCCCCAACGCCGCATGAAGTCCTCGAACGGCTCCGGGAAGTCGTGCGTATCGTTCCACTGCTCGTCGTAGTACTCGACGTCTTCCGTCTCCGGGTCGTTCAACTGAATCAGGAACTCCCAGAAGTTTGCCGGCCGACTCGTGTCCGCGTTCCCCTCGCCACGGACGCGGTCATCCTGCGTGGCGCGCGCATCCAGATCGAAGTTACCGTCGCGGTCGATCCAAATCTCAGTTCCACCCCAGTCGCCGCGGAAGAACGTGACCGGGATCGGACCGGCCGACGTCATGAACGACTCGATGACCGTGCGCGGCTCCATCAGCGGCTCGAAAAACGGCTCCTGCTCACCACCGGGCTCCGGCGGATTGAGAATCGGCGCGTAGCGCGCGTCGAAGACGGCGCCGTAAGCGGCCCACTGGCCGTCACCGTTGCTGTCGAACCACTCGGTGTCGTTTGCCCAGTTGACGAACTCCGGAACGGCACCCTCCGGCGGATCCTCTTCCGGCGGGAACTGGATATTCACCGCGAGCAGCTGCGCCCAACTGGAGGCCTGCCGCTGCACGTCTATCCGCCCGTTGCCATTCTTGTCGATCCCCCACTCGTATACGCCGGCATCGTAGATGCCATTCCCGTTCAGATCCCGGAAGCGCTCACCGGGCATCCACAATTGCTCGCCCGATTCATCGGTAGCGGCCGAACCGCCGAACCGGTTATCAATCTCGAAGATGGAGTTGAAAAGACCGTTGCCCACCGAGAAGTTGCCGAAGCGACCGACCGCGTTGCCGCCCACGCCGTCGAGGTCGAACCGGAATCGCGAACGGAAGCTCTGGAAGAACTCGCCCATGCCCGGCTCGTAGTCGCTACCGCCGCGCAGCTCGATGTGCGGTACGCGGCCCGTGGGGACCGCTGGCGGATTGGGGTCGCCGGGATCCGCCGGGCCCTGATCACCCGTCAACGGAATGGTCGGCCACGGCAGGTTGACCCAGCCGAAGACGTCGCCACTGACGGTGACGTCGCCGTAGGAGATCTCCTCCCACCACTCGGCGTGCGAGTCGACCCGCGGCCCGCCGTTCTGGCCGTTCTTGAATTTGTCGAAGTACTGATCCCAGATCTCGGCCGGGTTCGGTAACGGCGAATTGTCGCGCCGCTCCTTCGGAATGTTCGCGAGCAGGACGACGAGCTTGCGCTCTTCAGCATTCGCACTCGCGAGCCATGCACCCGGCACGATCGCAAGTAGCGTGAAAAGCGGCAACCACCCGACGACGATACGACGACTTCCCGGAGTCATTCGCCGATTCCTCCAAATTGGGGCTTGGCAAGTCCTCAACGCTTGCTGGAAAGACTGTTTGCGTGTCCGATCGGTCGGCTTCACCTGACAATGGCGCCAGTGGCACCTCTCGCCAACGCAATCATAGGCGCTTCATCAATTCGCGCCAGTCGCGATCCCACGAATCGCGCACTTCCCGCCCGGATCATACCACAACAAGCCCGCTCGCGAAACCGGTTTTTGGCCCGGTCACATAATCGGAACTCATTGTAAAAGAAGAACTTATCGGGATATGCCGAGGCGGCCGCCGGCGCAGGAATGCGGACGTGCACCGCGTTGTATCAGGTAGCTGTCAAACACGCGTGGTCGCTGCCCAAGACCAACTGTCCAGTTCGCACCCGACGACCTGAGGCCCGATCGCTGAGGTTTTCTCGGACCGTAGATCTGGCGTTTCAGCGCGGCGTGACGTTGACGCGTACGCGACCGCCGGCAACGTTGATGTCCTCAACGCGACAAGGGACCTTGCCGTTCCTCCAAAGGAACTCGTTGCGGACCACGATCTCCGACGCCGACACCGAAATGACACCGTCGACGCGCGCCAGCGCGTCACGGACCCAGGTTTCGCTCCATTTCAACGGCGTCGGCACCATGCCGATGCTAATGTCCTTCGGGTGAATCCGAATCACGTCTCCGTCAACCTGAATCGCTCCCTCCCCGGACACAACGGCACGCTGCCCCTCGTACTCGATCTGCGCGGCTCCCGAGAGATGATCGCCGTTGACCCGGATAAACGGCTCACTACACCACGGCGGCAACTGGACAGCGTCATCAGGCCAGATCAACTCACGAGCAGCAAGCCAGCGATTGACGCGTTCTGGCTCCAGCTCAATAGTGATCGAACGACCCTCATTGAGCGATCGACCGATTTCCTCCCAGAGGTGCACGACCTCACGCTTATCCTCCTCCAACCGCTCGTAGTCGATCGCCGGCGGCAAGTACCAGGACGGACGGCACACCAGGCCCAGGAAGAGCCCGAAGCACCCGGTAATCAACATCAGGAATCCCGCCCAGAACCCCCAGAACAACAGCCCCTTCCGCCGGCGGCGCGGCTCCAACGCCATCGCACAACTCCGCTACACATCGATCAATGACGGTTCGCACCCGCACCGGCGCGGCTACGGCATATCCTCGTCATCGTCGTCTTCCAGCAGCTCAATGGAGTCAAGATCGAATTCGTCCTCGGTCAGGTCGAAAATCTCGTCCTCGCCGATCTCGAGCACCGTCTCCTCATCCTCACGCGGGGGCTTCTTCGCGGCGGCCTTGGGCTTCGGCGGGGTCGGCGGCTCCTCGAACTCGACCCGTGCGTCATGCGGGGTGATCTTCGCCGGCTCGCCATCGATCCGCGCAATAAATGTTACCGGTCCTACCGTCACGCGGTCGCCGGGCTTCACGTACGACTCCGCGACCCGTTTCCCATTGATGAACGTACCGTTGGAACTGCCGAGATCCTTGATCAGGACCTCCACCCCCTTCACCTGAATCTCGCAATGCTGGCGCGAAACGTCCTTCGTCGGAATCCGTAGATCGCAGTCCAGTCGTCGACCGACGATTGCCGTCTTGCTTTTGAGCGGGAAGTCGCGCCGTTCGTCGTCTTTGAACATCACCAGGACGACTTCCATCGTGCATGCTCCTTCGAGACGTCCATCATTGCTGCGCCGCGTTGGGCGCGTCAGTGTTTCACGGGCTATGATGTCCCGATGCCGAGAGCGGAACTGTACTCCAACTCCCGCAGCCAGACAACAAACCCGCAAGTACGCGCGGTTTATGTGCACGTGCCCTTCTGCCACACCATCTGCGGCTACTGTGACTTCTACTCCGAGGTCTTCGATCGCCGACTCGCCGACCCGCTGGTCGACGCGTTGCTCCAGGAGTTGAACGGGCACCCGCCCGCTGCGTTCGAAAACGTCGACTCGATCTTCTTCGGCGGCGGAACCCCCACGACGCTGGCCGCGCCGGCGCTGGAACGGCTACTGAGCGCGTTTCGGGCCGTCGTCCCGCCGACATCGACCATCGAGTTCACCTGCGAAGCCAATCCGGCCACCGTAACCGAGGAAACGGCCGCGGCCCTCGTCGCAGCCGGCGTCAACCGCGTGTCGGTCGGCGCCCAGTCGTTCGACCGGAACGAACTCAACGTCCTCGACCGGCTCCACGACCCGGCACAGGTTGCCGAAACCGTCGGCATCTGCCGCGCGGCCGGGCTGGACAACGTGAACCTCGATCTGATTTTTGCGATTCCCGGCCAGTCGCGCGCGTCCTGGGAGCAAAACCTGGATGCGGCACTCGCGCTCCAGCCCGACCATCTCTCCTGCTATGGACTGACCTACGAGCCCGGAACGCCGCTCCACGAGCGCCTGGAGGCCGGCGGCATCGAGCGCGTCGACGAGGACCTCGAGGCCGAGATGTTCCAGTTCACGATCGCGCACCTCGCACGGCAGGGCTTCGCCCAATACGAGATCAGCAATTTTGCCCGCGCCGGCCGCGCATGCCGCCACAACTTGCACTACTGGCAGCACGATGGCTACATCGGGATCGGGCCCTCTGCCTCCGGGTTTGTCGACGGAGTGCGCTACAAGAACATCGCCGACACCCGCACCTACGCCGAAGCGCTGCGAGCCGGACGATCACCTCGGCTGGAGCAGGAACGGGTGCCGCGCGTCCAGCAGGCGCGCGATGCCATGTTGCTGGGCCTTCGTCTGACGGTCGGCGTCGAACGCGAACGTTTCCAGTCCATGTTCGGGAGCGACCCCGTCGACATGTTCCCCGAGATCATCGGGCAGCATGTAGACGCCGGGCTGCTCGACGTCGGTCCGGACCACATCCGCCTGACCGACCGCGGCCTGTTGCTGGCCGACCATGTGATCGCCGACTTCCTGTAAGAACGACGAACAGCGACCCTGGCACGATCGCGCCGCGCCGATTCTTTTGGCGCTGCAATCGACCGCCGCTGAGGGTATCATCGCCCCGCGCTGGGCACGTTCACGTCTTCCCCGTCGAAAGGAGATAACCATGCGACCCGCCCGACTGGCCCCGTTGGTGGCGATCGGCTGGCTGCTGATGATCCCGGCCTCCGGTCAGGACGACTACACCGCCACGACAACGACGATCCCACCAGGGGCTCAGTACACCGTGATCGCGGAGCTTCCGCGTGATCAGCTCGAGATCATGCTCAAGCCGCTGACCCAGGCCGAGTTGGAAGTGGAGGCCCAGGCATGGCTCGATGAGTTGCGACGCGTCGTAACGGAGATCAGCAAGGCCGAGCTCGAGGCCAAGCGGACGAAGCAGGCCGCCGGGGCGAAGGTGGAAGCCGAGAACGTCAACGCGAACGAAGCCGAGGAAGTGAAGAAGGAAGCGCAGGATGTAGCGGCCGAGAAGCTGACCGAAGCCACCAAGCTTCGCGAGATGCAACAGAAGACGATTGACCGCCTGAACGTCGTGCTCGCCGAGCTCGATCGAAAAGGCGGCGACTCGGCCCCCTTCAAGCAGTATGTAACCGCCGTCTCTGGTATCAAGGTCGACGTGTCCGACATGCAGGCCGCGTGGCTCGCGATTACCGGCTGGATGACTTCGAAGGAAGGCGGAATCCGGGTCGCGACTAACATCGGACTCTTCTTGCTGACCCTGATCGCTTTCTGGATCGCCGGCGCGATTGTCGCCAGCATGGTCGGCCGTGCGCTCCGACTGACGAATCTGTCATCGTTGTTGAAAGACTTCCTGCGCAAGCTGGTGCGCCGCGGAATCGTGATGGTCGGTCTGGTCATGGCGCTCGCGCAACTCGAGTTCGACATCGGTCCGTTGGTCGCTGCGATTGCGGGTGCCGCCTTCGTGGTCGGCTTCGCATTGCAGGGAACCCTGAGTAACTTTGCGAGCGGGTTGATGATTCTGCTGTATCGCCCCTTTGACGTGGATGATGCGGTCACCGTGGCGGGCGTGAGCGGCAACGTCAAATCGATGAGCCTGGTCTCGACGACGATTCGCACGTTCGACAATCAGACCGTCGTGATTCCAAACAACTCCATCTGGGGCGACGTCATCACCAACATCACCGGGAACCCCACCCGGCGGGTCGATATGACCTTCGGGATCGGCTACGCCGACGACATCGACAAGGCCCGCACCATCATCGAGGAGATTCTTCAGAACGAAGAGCTGGTGCTCGCAGACCCTGCACCCGTCGTTCGAATGCACGAATTGGCGGACTCGTCCGTGAACTTCGTCGTGCGACCGTGGGCGAAGACCAGCGACTACTGGGCGGTCTACTGGGAAGTGCACGCCGCGATCAAGAAGCGTTTCGACGCCGAGGGCATTTCGATCCCGTTCCCACAACGCGACGTCTGGCTGCATCAGCCGACGACGACCTGAGGTCGAACGCGCGACAGGTGGTGGCATTGGCAACTTGCCCGCCAGTGGAGGATTTCGCATGAACTGGGTGGCACTGGTAGCTTGCTACCAGTGTCCAGAGGATGAGTATTCGCTATATCCACTAAGCGACTTGACTAAACGCACGTCCCGAACACTGGCGGACAAGCCGCCAGTGCCACCCGCCGTGTCTACGCCACGGGCCCCAGCACGAACCAGATGCCAAACACAACGAGCCGCGAGCGCGAGCGAGCGGTCAATGGCGGGCGAGACGCCCGCCCCACCCTGTATCGCATGGCGCCCCACCCCGTATCGCATGGTGCCCCACCCCATCTTGGGGTGGGGGACTGACCCGTCGCTCGCGCTCCGGGCTCGCTTGGCTAGGGTCGAATGATCGTCACCTTCACGCTGATCGGGGGCGGATCAACGGCCGCGTTACCCATGTTTTGGAGCAGGAAGCGGTGTTGATTCTGCGTCGGGCAATAGGCCCCGAAGATCATGAAGGGGAACGGTACATCTTCGGTCGGTGTCAGGACCACGACGTCGCCGGGCAGCGCCCCCGGACTAAGGCCCCCACCCGACGCGCGCCCACCGGCGGCGATTGAGCCGAAGTCAATCGTCACTGTCCGTGAATCGATGACGGGATTGCGGTCCATCGTGCTCCCGTCGGGAAAGACGACGCCGCTCCCGCGGGGAAGCTCGATCCCGGCGTCGCTAAATCGGACGTAGGCATCACGTCCGGCCGAGATCAGGATGCTGTCTTCCCGAACGACGAGTCGGAACTCGCCGGTGAGATTGTCCAACAACACCCAGGTATCCGTATACACACCCGAGAAGTAGTCCACATATTGGTTCAGGGACGTGACGCCGGCCCACAAGCTGCCGGGGGTCTCGATCGTTACGGCGCGTCCGCCGGCGGATACGACGTGCAATTCGCTCTCCGGATTGGTCGTGCCGATGCCGACGTTACCGCCGCCGCTGGCCAGATAGACGTCGTTGTCGCTGTTGTGATTGAGGTAGAGCGGTCCGGACGTGCAATCGATTTCGTTGCCGTCCATCAGCATCACGTCGGCGCTGGTCGTGTTCGTGATCTTGAGCCCGGCGGACGTGCCGTTGTTGTCCGGCCCAAGGACATGCAACCGCGCGGACGGGTCGGTCGTGCCGATGCCGACGTTCTCGGTGAAATCGGCGCCACCGGCGACAGAAAGTCGGTTGTTCGGCTGATCGACGCCGATGCCGACACGGCCACCACCCTGTGCGACGATAATGTCGCCGTCGCCGTTGTTGTTGAGGTAGAGCGCGCCCGACACGCAGTCAATCTCGTTACCGTCCAATAGCATGGTGTCCGCGTTGGCCGTGTTCGTGATCTTGAGCCCGGCGGTCGTCCCGTTGTTGTCCGCGCCGACCAGATGCAGCCGCGTGTCCGGACTGGCCGTACCGATACCGACGTTCTCCGCCCCGTCCACGAACAGTCCACGGACACCGCCGGCCTGGGCGGCGTAGGGTGCGCCCGTGACGAGCTGTCGCGGGCTCAGCGTTTCGAACACGCCGACGCCCGCCGGGCTGCGAACGCTGATTTCCAACCAGCGGGCAGCGCCGTTGAATGCGAGCGCGCCGAAGTCCAGCTCGACGGTGAAGACGCCGTTCGCAACCGCGACATCATTCGCGTGCAACACCGACCCGACCAGGGCGCCGCCGACCGCGTCGTTCCAAAGAGCGAACTCGAAGTCCACCAGGCCCTCGACGGCCTCATCCGCGGAACGAAGCTGCCCCTGATAGGTGAACGATGTCTGCGCCTGGGCCGTACTCGCGAGAACCAGCGCCGCGATACAGACGGCAATTGTCCGCGGACGATACGTCGCCCCGTGTTGACTACTCATGATGAAACCCTCTGACTGAATCGTTATTGGACGTCGAACGGGACCACGATCAATGGCCCATTAACCCTGACAGTCAGAAAGGCGTAGGACAGTTCGGCTGCGCCCGATGAAAGCCACGAAAAAGATGCGGCCGCGAGAACGAACCGTCTTTTCTCACCTCCGAAGAAAAATGGGCGGACACCAGCAGGTGCCCACCCATTCCCGACAAATATTGTCGCGTGGAGCGGCTACGGTCGGCCGATGCGGGCCGTGCCCGAGCCAGGGTTGGTAATCCTCGTCTTCCGGTCGATCGTCAACGACTCGGGATAGCTTCCAGGAGCCACGCGAATCTCCGGATACGCAGCCGTGCTGCAGTTCGGATCGCGCCGCGACACGCTATTCACCGCCTGCGCCATCGTCGCAAACGGCAAGCCGACCGATCCCCAACCGGGCGTAGCGGCGATGTCCTCGACGTAGTAGCGGTTGCTGAACGTGTAACAGACCTCCTCGTTAACGACGCCGTCACTGTCTCGCTGGGTCACACTGACCTCGTTCGAGGCATTGATCCGAACGTCGATGAAAAGGTTATTGCGCGCCGCTCCCGCGATGAACGTCTGAATCTCCGGCGGACCTCCGACCCCGCCGGGGGGACGAATCCAGGGGATGTGCCATCGGCATCGCGTGTTGGAGTCGCTCAAGTCGCTGGGGGTATGGAAGTGGCCGGTAATGATTGCGACGACGTTATACGGCGCGAGCGCGTTCCAGTACCGGACCCGTTGCGCATCGGTCCACCAGATGTTGTGAGGCTGTGTCGGGTCAAACACGTCACAGCCCAGGTTCCGGCCGGTCGAAAAATCGTCGAAGCCGTAATGGTGAACCAGGACCACGGGCCGGCCGGTGTTGCCGACGCGGGTCGCGAGGTCCTGCTGCAGGAACGCGAGGCTCTCCATCGGATCGTGTTCGGGATAGATGTTCGGGTCGCCGCTCGGCCTCAGGTCCGAAGCGGGTTCGTCGGCTGGAAAGACGTGGAGCTGCACGAAGTGCACGTCCTGCCAGTCCCACGAGTAGTGCGGATCGCCTTTGTTGGTCTTTACGGTTTGACGTCCACGATCGCGGACATCGGCCCGGAGCGTTTCCGGAATACGACAGCGGGTCGGGTCGACGAGACACTGGAACACCTGGCCAACGGTCGGGAAGGCCCGATCGTGGTTTCCGAGACCGTCGAACAGGAAACGAGACGCCTCAGCAGTCCTTGCCGTGTAGTGAGTCCATTCATCCCGTCGGCTGCGCTGCGTCAGGTCGCCGGCGTACAACATCCCGCGGATCTTGGGTTCGATCGCCATCAACGTGGTCATCCGCGCGTAGACGTCGTTCGCGACACCATTGGCGCCGCCGTTGAAGTCAGATTCGGTACCATCGACGCCGCCACTGTACTGGCAGTCGGCGGTCGCGAAGAAACGCACATCGCGGGCTACAGTCATCCCGAGACTCCCGTCGCCGTGTCCGGTCCGCGTCGTATCCAGGGACTGGTGGTCGAACGTCCAGGAGTCGATCTTGATGTCCGGGCGGGTCGCGAGGCCGATGCCGCCGCGCCAGACCTCGTCGATCGTCGCATAGCCGCCGCCTTGGAGTATCACCTTGCCTTCGTAGTCGATCGTGCTGTCGACCGTCTCGACGATCAACAGCAGCTGCGACGTCCGAGAGCCGGACGGATTGCAGTCGGTGTTCGCGAAGTTGCAGGCGCGGTGCTCGCCTGGCGGAATCTCCGATTCATATTCGCCCTGCGGTACCCAGACCCGAACTGCGTAGCGCGTGTTGTTGTAGATCGCGAAACCGAACACCTGCCCGGTTGCGAGGCTTGCGAAGACCGCCGCCGCGAGTCCGCGGAGAAAGGCACCGCCAACCGGCGCGGGATGAGAAGTCGTCTTCATCATCAAATGATCCTCTCGAGTAAGGGGCTGGCCAGAAGGACGCTGCCCTAGTGCAGGTTGACGAGGACCAGGACCAGTCCGCGCCCCTTCTCGATTCCACTCATTGCCTTGCCGATCGTGGCCCCCGTCGCGCGGCCGTAGTCGGAAACTCTCATGGCGTGCCCTGGTGTATCAGACGTCGTCAACAGGTCCCCCGGCCGGACGGGACCGCCGGCGTCGGCGTCGACGTAGCAGTAGACGCGACCGGTGAGCGCGACTGGCTGGGTTCCGTCAGCGATCGTGTTTTCCTGGCGCAACATCATCCCCGGCCGAACGCCGCCGGCACCGCTGATGACGCCGGCGACCGTGCGATCGTAGGCATCGGTGCAGAGCCGCAACGCGCCCGGATTCGCCGGATCGATCGCGACCACCATGCCGGGTTGTACAGCCGTCGCTGGCCGTTCGTCACCGCCGGGCCCCGATTTGACGTCAAACGGTTCGGCGATGTCGGCGCCGCCGTTGATGAGCAGCACGTCCGTCGAAATAGTGCCACAGGGTTCACTGTTCGAATCGTCATCCACGTACATTCGCGCCCGCTCAATGCCGGAATCATCCCGCACGGAAACGTGGCCGTAGTTCGGATTGCCACTGACGCTCGTTGCGCGGAAGTTCTCGCTGCCGTTTGGGCCGTATGTGATCAGGCGGCCGGCGTCGTTTGCACCGGTGCTCCGGGCGGCGATATTACCGATCACTTCCAGCGGCTGTGCGGGCGTGTCGGTTCCGATGCCCACACGACCCGACGCGGTAATGCTCAAAGCGTCGTTGTCGCTGGTCCCCAGAACGAGCATGTCGTTGTACTCGTTGACGATCTCGAGTTTGTTCTGGCCTGTGCGATAGCCGATTCGCCCCGCGACCAGACCGTCGTCTTGTCTCAGAACGATGCGCGCATTGTCACTCTCGTTTGTATTGTCGGTGTCCGCTTCGATGGTCAGCACAACGGGGCCGACGTCACTGATATGCAGGTTGCTCGTCGGCGATGTCGTTCCGATCCCGAAGTTGCCGCTGTTGAAAAAGCTCGGCTTCCCGACGCCGCCATCCAGTTGGATCCCGAGAAACGTCTCGTTGTCCCAGAGCGTCAGAACGCCTCCGGCTCCCGGGATCGCTGTGGCGGTGACCCGACGCTGTTCCAGATTGTTCGAAAGCTCGAGTACGCCGGCGCCGTTCGCCAACACCCGGAAGTTCTGTGTTCCGGAAGGCCCAAAACCGATCATCTCGCCGACACCGCCCGATGGTGCACGCACACCGACGTTACCCTGAACCGTAAGCCGTTGCTGCGGCGTGATCGTCCCGATTCCGACCTGCTCCGAACCGTTGACGAAGATGCCGCGGATCCCTCCGGCCTGGGCAGCGTACGGCGCTGCAGTGACGAGCTGTCGCGGGCTTAGCGTTTCGAACGCGCCGGCGCCCGCCGGACTGCGGACGCTGATCTCGAGCCAGCGGGGGTCGCCGTTGAAAGCCATGACGCCGAAGTCAACTTCGACGGTGAAGACGCCGTTCGTGACCGCGACGTCGTCGGCAATCAGCGCTGAGCCGATTCTGCTGCCACCCGTTTCGCTGTCCCAAAGCGCGAACTCGATGTCGGTCGCACCGTTGACCACTTGACCAGCCGATCGCAGCTGGCCCTGATAGGTAAACGACGTCTGCCCGTGGACTGTACTCGCGAGAACCAGTGCCGCGACGTAGACGGTCAAGTTCCTCGGACGAAGCGTCACCCCGTATCGGCTACTCATGGCGAAACCCTCTGACTGATTCGTTATTGGACGTCGAATGGGCCCACAATCGAGGGTCCATCGATCCCTACAGTCAGTAAGGCGTAAGACCGCCCGGCCGCGCCCGACGGAATTCGAAAAAAGTAGCGACGAGGAAAGCGACGCACGGAGACGCGGGGCTCGCAAATCGCCCACAACGAGCCGCGAGCGCGCGCGAGCGGACAATGGCGGGCGAGACGCCCGCCCCACCCTGTATCGCATGGTGCCCCACCCCATCTTGGGGTGGGGGACTGACCCGTCGCTTGCGCTCCGGGCTCGCACTGGCGCCGCCGGCTCCGGAGAGGACACCGGTACGGCGCCCACGTGCCCTTACTCGCCTAGTTGCTGGTCACGGCGACCGGTCCGGCGTCGTCAACGCGCGTTTCGAGCACTGTGTTCAGGAGTCCACGAATCTCGCTCAGCTCGCGTGCCAGCCGACCGTTTTCCAGCTCGACCCGTGCGAGCACGTGCTTCGCTGCCTGGTGGTCGACGCCGACGACGACGTTGACGAAGTCAAAGACCGGATTGGTCGAGTCGGTCCAGGCGCGGCCGACAATGCGGTCGAGGTGTTCCGTCGTGAGATCTTCGGGCGCGATCGCGATCGCAATGCCATCGTTCAGACCGGAGGGGACAATATAATCGCCGGCGTGGACCGCGCCACGAACGGCGGCCATGAGCTGGCCCATGAAGCCGACGGCAACGTACGCATCTTCCTCGCCCTCTGCGGGCTGGTTGCCGACTACCGCCGGCGATTGCGAGACGATCATGATCTGCTCTGCGCCCTCGGTGTCGAGGCTGACCCGGCCGCCACGGATCCCGACGATCTGGCCGAACTTGAACTGTTGGTTCGGATCTTCCTTCGGCAGCCACTCGGCGTAGTCAGCGCCCTTGGTGCCGTAGATGACGCCGCGATCGTTCGCGACCTTGGTCAGCGCCAGCTTGGCGCTGTTCGTTGCGATCGACATTGGGTCGAGCGAGACGACGTTGCCCAGCCCGTTCGCCATGCTCCAGGTAAGATACGCGCGCAACGCCCCGCTCTCGCCGGTGATGTCGTTGTCGGAGGGCAGGTTGAAGGGGTTGCTCGGGAGACTTAGCGCGAGCGACGTCGGGTTGATGATCGTGAATGTCGGCCCGAGCGGGATGTCGATCACGGTGGTCGTGAAACTCAGCGTCGGGAAGTTGATATCGAGCTCGAGTTCCGGCAGTGGCGGCGGATCGGTGATCCAATCGTCGACCTGCGCGTCCCAGCCCTCGATGCGACCGGTCGTTCGGCCCATTCCATCGACAAACGTGACAAAGTTGTTCGTGGTATTGGTGTCCGGATTGTCGATCCGAATCGCGATGCCCTTGCCGTCCGGGTTCTCGTTCCGAAACGTCGCAACGTGCTGTGTGGAGGGTCCGCGGACTTGCAGCAGTTGGGCAGCGCTGTCGTCCGAGGCGGCGCCCCGCGCCACGACATTGACCGCGCCGTCGAAGCTTCGCAGATTGAGCTGGCCAGCCGCGCTCGCGTTGACGAAAGCAGTCACCCGCGAATCGCTGTTTGCATCACGTATCGACAGGAATCCGTGATCGGGAAAGCCGGACAGGAACTGCATTACCACATTGGAGCTTCCATTGACTCCCCGCGTGCTCACCGTGCCCGAACCATCCGGGCCCACCACCGCCGTAACGCGATCCTCGCCATCGGCATTCTTGAGACTGAGAAATCCGTGGTCCGGGTTGCCGTTCAAGAACGTTACGCGGAAGTTCTGGTTGCCGTTGGGGCCGTACGTGAACAGCTGGCCGCTGCTGTTGGCGCCGGTGCTGCGGGCGGCGATGTTGCCGACGACATCGAGCTTGTGGCTCGGCGTAGTCGTACCGATGCCGAAACTGCCGCCTGTAATGAAAGAGTCTAGGCCGCCTTCGATCCTGCCGGTGATATCACCGTCGCTGTTCTTGACCATTACCGCGCCACCGCCTCCGAACACTCCCGGTCGGACGACCGCCATGACCCGATCTTCGCCGGCACTGTTGAACAGCTTGAGTTCGCCGACATCATCGAAGAGCGGGTTGCCGGTCAACAGTACGTTTTCGTTGCCGTTTGGCCCAAATACGGTCAACGCGCCCGGCAGGTCTCCCACGCCCAGTACGCCGACGTCCCGGACCACGCTCAGCCGCTGCGACGGCGACTCCGTTCCGATGCCGACCCGCCCCTGCGGGCTAACGAACACGCCGTCGAGTCGGTCGGCGCGTGCGGCCCGCTGTGCGTTCAAGGCGTACGGCGAAGCCGTCACCGGCTGTCGCGGCGTCAGCGTCGAGAACGCCCCACCGCCGGCCGGGCTGCGGACGTCGATCTCCAGCCAGCGCGCGTCGCCGTTGAACGCCGAAGGTCCGAAATCCAGTTCGACGGTGAAGGCGCCGTCGGTGACGGGGACGTCGTTCGCGACCAGCACGTTGCCGATCATGAGACCGTCGACGTCGCTGTCCCAAAGGGTGAACTCGAAGTCCGCCGTACCGTTGATGGCCTCGCCGGCAGCGGCCAGTCGGCCTTGATAGGTGATGCCCGTCGTCAGCGGGGTCGCCGCCAGCGCGACGGATGCGTTGAGCGCGATTCCGATTGTGAGCGATCGTAGCCATGATTTCCGAGCCATTTCCGATTCTCCGTGCTAGGCAGACGTGTTTGGGACCAGCCGCCGCATTGCGGCTCGTCTTACCGATCAGAAGGGCGTGGATCGCCGATGTAGCGCCCGGACGGAGCGCGAAAAAACTGCCGTCCACCCCCAAAATGCGGTATTCTGTCACGGTTCTGGACGATCGCCGGAGACCGCCAAAACTGCGCACGGTGCGCGAATCCGACGACGAGCGATCCGGGGTATGAGAGGAACGATTGAGCACGAGCGGCCCCGATGCGACGACGATTCTCGAGCGATTGCAGGCTGGCGACGAATCGGCGGCGGCCCAGTTGTTACCCGTCGTCTACGACGAGCTGCGGGCGCTGGCCGGTCACTATTTCAAGGACGAGCGCACGCACCACACGTTAGAGCCCACCGCGGTCGTTCACGAAGCCTACCTCCGGCTCATTGCGCAACGAAACGAGCCCTGGAGCGGACGGGCGCACTTTCTGGCGATCGCGGCCCGCGCCATGCGGCAAGTTCTGATCGATCACGCCCGCCGCCGAAACGCCCAGAAGCGCGGCGGCCAGGACTGGCAGCGAATCACCCTGGATCGGGCGCTCGAAGTCGCACAATCCGACACGTTGGAGATCATCGACTTCGAGGAATCGCTCTGCCGCCTCGCCGAAGTCAGCCCGCGTCAGGCCCGCGTGGTAGAACTCCGCGTTTTCGGTGGTTTGACGATTGAAGAGGTCGGCGAAATCCTCGATCTGGCCCGCAGCACGGTCAGCGACGAGTGGGCGATCGGCAAGGCCTGGCTGAAGCGCGAGTGTCTGCGCGACACGTCCCGCTGACCCATCAAGACCCGCCTGGGTGTCAGCGACCAACTCGGGCAACGGAGAGAACGATGAGCACGGCGCGGCACGAGCAAGTGGGCGACCACTTCATTCGAGCCCGAAAACTCGACCGCGAAGCGCGCATCCGCTACCTCGACGACCTCCGCGCCACCGACGCGGCGTTGTGCGAAGAGGTCGAGTCGCTGCTGGTCGCAAGCGACCGGGACCTCGGCATTCTCGACCGGACCGAATCGTCCGGCGTCGCCGCCACGCTGCTTCGCACCAGCGACGCACTGGTCGGACAACGACTCGGGCGCTACACGATCCAGCGGGTAATCGCGTCCGGTGGAATGGGAACCGTTTATGAAGCGACGCAAGAAGAGCCACGCCGTACCGTCGCGCTGAAAGTGATGTCGCGCGGGCTGGCCACGGATTCGAGCCTGCGACGCTTCGAGATCGAAGCCCAGATCCTGGGCGAGCTGCGACACCCCGGCATCGCGCAGATCTTCGAGGCTGACGTGCACGGCGCCGCAGGCGGGACGCCCTTCTTCGCGATGGAGTATGTCCGCGACGCGCAGCCGATTACTCAGTATGCCGCCGCGCACCAACTCACGACGCGCGCCCGCCTGCAACTGCTCCTGGATGTGTGCGACGCTGTCGATCACGGTCATCAGAAGGGCATCATCCACCGCGACCTGAAACCGGCGAACGTGCTCGTCGACGGGAACGGGCGGGTCAAGGTCATCGATTTCGGAGTGGCCCGCGCGACCGACCTGGATGTCCAGCTTACCACCATGCACACCGATGTCGGGCAGATCATCGGCACGCTGACATATATGAGCCCCGAACAGGTGGCCGGCGACGCGGCCGGGCTCGACACGCGCTCCGACGTGTACGGCCTGGGCGCATTGGCCTACGAGCTGCTCGCCGATCAACCGCCGCACGATTTCCGACGATCGCCGATAACGGAGGCCGCCCGGATCATCCGCGAGGAGGACGCCGCACGGTTGAGCTCGATCAATCCACGCTTGCGCGGAGATGTCGAGACGATCGTTGCAAAGGCGCTGGAAAAAGAGAAGGATCGGCGCTATTCATCCGCCGCGGAACTCGGCGCCGACATTCGCCGATACCTGGCGCATGAGCCGATTATCGCGCGCCCCCAAAGCACCGCCTATCATCTGCGCAAGTTCGCGCGGCGTCATCGAGGCCTGGTCGCTGGTCTGATGCTGGCGTTCGCGTCGCTGTTGATCGGGCTGGTATTCTCGATCAAGTACGCGGTCGAAGCGCGGGAGCAAGCGGAGAACGCGAAACTCGAAGCAGAACGCGCATCTCGACGATTCGAGCAGGTCCGACAACTTGCGCATACCTTTATCTTCGACCTTCACGATCGGATTGAGAATCTGCCGGGGGCGACCGCCACGCGCGAGTTCATGGTATCGACGGCGCTGAAGTACCTGGATGACCTGGCTCGCGAGGACCCCGACGACCCCGCGCTACAGCGCGAGATGGCGGACGCGTACAACAAGATCGCGCAGGTACAGGGTGCTCCGCATCAGGCAAACCTCGGCGATCTGGTGGGCGCGTTGGCGAGCCACCGGAAGAGCCTCGCCATTCGGCAGCGCATATGTGCGACGGCCCCGGAGGACGAGAGGCAGCAACGATTGCTGGCGCTCACACACTCCTATATTGGCGCGGTCGAACTCGCGCGGGGGCGCGTGGACGCGGCCCTGACACAGTACAAAACGTTCTACGATTTCGCAGCCGCAAAGCTGGCCGAACAGCCCGACCATAGCGGCAATCAGCAGTTCATGACGTTCGCCCATAACCAACTCGGCAATGTCTACAAGGCGACGGGACGACTGGACGAAGCCGAAAAAGCATATGCCGAGAGCCTCCGGCTACGAAGGTCGCTCTCCGAAGCCGAACCGGACAACGACCGGAGGCGGCGCGAGCTGACCGTCGGCTACAACAAGGTCGCCGATATTCAGGTGCTGATGGGCAACCATGACGATGCGCTCGCCAATTTCCGAGAAAGCCTCAGGATTCGTGCGGCGCTCGCGAAGAAGTACCCGAACAATGCGCAAGCGCAGCGCGATGTGGGCTTCAATCATGGTCGAATCGGCCAGGCGCTGCAGGAGCTGGACCGCACCGACGAGGCGTTGGAACAATACGTTCGTAGTCAGGCAATCCGCAAACAGCTTGCGGACACCGATCCGGAGAACATCAGCGCCCGCGGCGATGTGGCGGTCGGCCTGTACCGGATCGCACGGTTGCAGCTCGAGACAGAGAAGTTGGCCGCCGCGGCCGCGAGCTTCGAAGAGGTCATCGCCGTGTATGCCGACCTGGCCGCCATCGATCCGGACAACATTAGCTACGGCATACCCGTCGCGCTCAGTCGGTTCATGTTGGGGGAGGCGCAACGCAAGAGCGGCCAGCCTGACCAGGCCCGGAGTAGTTACGAAACAAGCACCGCGGAGGTTGAAGCCCTTCGTGACCGTGGAGTGACGGAGCTCGCGCTGCCGTGGCTCGTGGCCCGTAACTGCCAGCGTCTGGCCGAGCTGGATCGCGCCGACGGCAACCTGGACCGCGCCGCGCAACAACTACGGCAGGGAATCGAACGTCGCCGGGACGCGTTGATCGCGCCGGACGCGCGCGTCATCCAACTTGACCTCGCGCGGACCTGCGGCCATCTCGCGACGGAGTTTGCGGACCGCGCCGCAAACACATCAGGCACGCCCCGTGAAGATGCATGGCGGCGGTCCATCGCGTGGGCCCGAGAAGGCCCCACGCTGCTGACGGAGATTGAAGAACCGGATGCCGAGATGACGGCACTACGGAAGCAACTGGAGTCCGACCGCGACCGCTATGAAGCCGCCGCCAAACAGACCGGACGCGGCGGTCGCTAGCGGGCTCGGCGAGTTTCTGCACGAGCCCCCTCAACTGGTAGCAAGCGACCAGTGCCACCCGGTTCGAAATCCCCCACAGTAGCGTGCGTTACCCTACCTGGCCCATATCACAGACATCGGGACCGGGTTCATGCAACCGCGTCGCAGCCCGCTGATAGCGCTCCTTGAACTCCTGCGGCGACAAATGCGATTCCTTCGCGAGCTTGAGGAGCATCTCGGGGTTCTCGAGGTCGCGTTGCTCCAGCCGAATCATATAGGCCCGCGCCACCTCGTAGTTGTCGGATCGGACATCGACCAGACGCGTACGGATGCGGTTCGTGTCGGGATCGATCACGTCATTGAGCGGAATCGGCAGCAGATTGCCGTTGTGCATCGTCACGATCACGCCGCCGGCGTATTGCGTGGACGACATGAACAAACGGATGCTGTGGTACCCAAGGCTCCGACAATAAGCGACGTCGGCGGGCGTCGGATCCGCCGATCGCAGCTCATAACCGATATCGTGCGTGACCAGCGATACCGACTCACCGCGCTGCCGAAAGCGCTCTTGAATCTCATCGCGCAGCCAGCGCCCGAGCGGGATTTCCGAAAGCCGCGGATGCCCCGCAGCGTCCATCGGCACTTGGCGCCCCAGCAGCTTCTCCAACTCCTCACGGTCGCCGAGCTTGTACGCGAGGCCCTCGGCGATAACGGCGACGCCGTCCTGCCGACCCATCGCTCGACGCTTCAGAATCGCGCCTTCGAGCACGTCGGCGATCTGCTGAACGGTGCTGTGATCCTCGAACTCCTCCGGCACCAGCGTGAGCGTTGCGCCCGCGGACATGCCGATCGACAACGCCAGCCAACCTGCACTGCGCCCCATGGCCGTGCAAATGTACCAGCGACTCGTCGTCTGCGAATCGCTCATCAGGTTCTTGACGAGGTTTGCGCCGATGTAGCGCGCCGTCGAAAAGCCGAACGTCGCGATGTTGTGCGGCAAGGGAACGTCGTTGTCGATCGTCTTCGGAACATGGACGACGCGAATGTTCTTGCCGGCATAGTCGGCAATGAACCGGGCACTGAGCGCCGTGTCATCGCCGCCGATCGTCAAAAGACAGTTGACGCCCAGTTCGCGCAGGTTCGCAATCACCTGCTTGACCTTGACCTCGTCCGGGCAAACGGTCGTGCTGGTCTTCAGACTCTCATTGTCGAGCAGGTTGGCGCGTGCGGTCCGCAGGATCGAGCCGCCGTCGAAGTGAATCCGCGCGACGCGATCAATCTCCAGACGCGTACAATGCTCGGGCGCGTCAAAACGCTCGGAGGAGAGCCACCGGAAGCCATCGAAGAACCCGTACACACGGAAGCCGCAATTGATGGCCTGAATGGTCGCGGCACCGATGACCGCATTGATCCCCGGGGCAGGTCCGCCGCCGACAACGATACCAAGGCGCTTGGCAGGCATTATCATAGGTTCCTGGCGGGCACGTCCGCCCGTTCATCCTTAAATCTCGACCCGCAAACGACTTACGCCAAATTGGCGCAACAATCAGTATAGCCTAGGCCACCCCCACGAAAATGCAACCGCTTCCATGTTAGATTTTCGTTCAATCCCGGGCGCCACGAGATATCGGCACAATCTTGATATCGTCGCCCGCTTTGCGGGAGTTATCCGGAATTGGCAGTCAGATCCGTGTGATATTTCACCCATTTCTGTGGGCAATGGCGCACGCACCGCGTCTTCTCGGGCCGTGACAGGCGGTCTGGCGCGGGTTCTAGCGAGATTGGGACCGGTCTGCCGGCTGGCACGCTCATTGCTCGGAGTGTCCGGTGGAAGGGGCGCCGCGAATCTGGAGGTGTTCCATGCGAGCTGTCAAAGCCGCGTCGCAACGAGTCGTTTCGATAGAGAGCACGGATACGATCGACAAAGCGATCGCGCTGATGGAAGAGCATGGCATCCACCACTTGCCGGTTCTGAGTGGCACCGACCTCGTCGGGATCTTGTCGGACCGAGACCTCCTGCTTTCGGTCGGTTGGCGTTCGGCCAAGGAGCGGGTCAAGCGGTCGCTTGTTTCGGAGGGGGTGGAAGTCGCCGGACCGCAGCGGGTTCGGGAGATTATGTCGAGTCCGGTCATTACGATCACTGCGGATGACACGGAAGCGGATGCCGCCCGTCTAATGATCAGCGGGCAGCTTCATGCATTGCCGGTCGTGGCCAGGGGTCGCATGCTCGGGATCGTCACGGATACGGACCTGCTGCGGGAACTCGGTGAGATGGCCCATTCCAACGCCGAGGCTGAGGCGTTTCTTGCACAGGGGGTTGCGGAGTTGATGCGCAGCGCCGTCGCCACGGTCAAACCGACGGACACGATCGGCGACGTACTGCACATCTTCACGCGGCTGCGGACCAAACATGCCCCGGTTCTCGACGAGGGCCGGCTGATTGGCATGATCTCCGACCGCGACGTTCGCCGGGCGATCGGGCAGGCGTGCGTCGAAGACCAACGGGCGGAGGAGTCGGGGGAAATGTACGTGGGTCCGCAACGCGTTCGCGAGATCATGTCGCCTGGCGCGGTCACGATCCCCGCGGACGCAAACGTGCGCGATGCGCTGGACGCCTTTCTTGCGCACAACATTCACGCGTTACCGATCATTCGCGAGGGAATGTTGTGCGGGATTGTCACCACCACGGATCTGTTGCGGCACGGAGCGCGGCTCTCCTGCTTCGCTTGACCGCGATTGCTCCGTCTCTCCATCGCGCCCGCGGCCGTTTCCCGGCGACCGCGGGCGCGTCATTTTTTACGAACCAATTGCAATCGCGTTCACCAGCGGGCGAGTGTCGCTGGCCCAACGGCGCATCATCTGGTGCGCGGACCGCTGCGCGCAAAGCGAGGTGCCCAGCCTTTAGGGTGGGGGGACGCGTTTCGGGTCGCAGGCGTAGCTGTCCTCTTGGGGCACCTACACCATCTACCATAAAGTCGGGTGGCACTGGTAGCTTGCTACCAGTGTCTAGAGGGTGCCCAGGATAGGAAGGCTAGATCAACAATGACGCGTGATCCAGCGCACGTTCCGAACACTGGCGGACAAGCCGCCAGTGCCATCCACCAGAGAAGGTAGAGCGCCAACACAACAAGCCCCGAACGCGAGCGAAGGGATCAAGGGGCGCGAGACGCGCTTGCTCCCCTCACGGCTTGACGGCGTCCGGCAAATGTGTAGGATCGCGAAATGGGAGAATATACCACCACCAAAATCGTCGGCGAGGGGTTCACATTTGACGACGTGCTGTTGATTCCGCGACGGGCGCGCGTGCACCCGCGGGACATCGATGTCAGCACTCAACTCACCCGCGCCATTCGCATCAACATCCCACTCATCAGCGCTCCGATGGACACGGTGACTGAAAGCAGCCTGGCGATTGCGCTCGCACAGGAAGGCGGCATCGGCATCATCCATCGCAACCTCACTGTCGAGGACCAGCAGCGCGAGGTGCAGAAGGTCAAACGCTCTGAAAGCGGCGTCATCATCGACCCGGTCACGCTACGGCCCGAGGACTCCGTTCGGTATGCCCAGGAGACCATGCGCGTCCAGAATGTCAGCGGTATACCGATCACGAAACCGGACGGCGCGCTCGTCGGCATCCTCACCCGCCGGGACCTGAAGTTTCTCGAGTCGAACGACAAACGTATCGAAGAAGTAATGACCCGCGAGAACCTCGTGAAGGCGTCGCCGAGCACGACGCTGGACGAGGCCGAGGCAATCCTGAACCGCGCCAAGGTCGAGAAGCTGTTGCTGGTCGACGACGCCGGCAAACTCGCCGGCCTGATCACCATGCGCGACATCGACCGTTCGCGCGAGTTCCCCCAGCGCTGCAAGGACGAACGCGGTCGATTGCGCGTGGGCGCTGCCATCGGCGTATACGACTTCGAGCGGGCGGCGGCACTGATCAAGGCCGACGCGGACGTGATCGCGGTCGACACCGCTCACGGGCACAGCGATGCGGTGATCGAGACCGTGCGCGAGTTGCGCAAGCGGTTCTCGATCCAGATCATCGCTGGAAACGTCGCATCGGCGCAGGGCGTCAAGGATCTCCAGGAAGCGGGCGCCGACGCGGTCAAGATCGGCATCGGTCCCGGCGCGATCTGCACGACGCGGATCGTGACCGGTGCGGGTGTCCCGCAAATCACGGCGGTGATGGAGGCTGCGTCGGTCGCCGAGGTTCCGATCATCGCCGACGGCGGAATCCGATTCAGCGGCGACGTAGCCAAGGCGATTGCTGCCGGCGCCAACACTGTCATGCTCGGATCGCTCTTCGCCGGGCTCGACGAGTCGCCTGGTCAACTTGTCATCTGGAAGGGTCGGCGATTCAAGGAATACCGCGGAATGGGCTCGATCGGCGCCATGCAGGCGGGCAGTGCCGATCGATACTTCCAGTCCAAGGACCAGCCGCGGAAGATGGTCCCGGAAGGCGTTGAAGGCCGGGTCCCCTACCGCGGCGCGTTGAGCGAGTATGTTTATCAACTCGTCGGCGGACTGCGGCAGGGAATGGGTTACGCCGGCTCGTGCTCGATCGAGGAAATGCGCCGCGACGTTCGCTTCACGCGTGTCACCAATGCAGGAGTCGTGGAATCGCACCCGCACGACATTCAGATCACCAAGGAACCATCCAACTACGCCGTCGACTACGCCAGCGACGAGTAGATGCCGAAGTCGTCGATGGACGCTCGCTGCGCAAGCCGATACTTCTAACGTGGGCGAGACCACCTGCACTGGGTCACAGAACCGCATCGCGGAACCTGCTCGAATTCTGCCAGGCTTTGTTGTCGGAACAAGAACGTCGGCGGCATCCCACACCAATCGTATCTGCGAAGCGCGACCAGCAATGCCTGTTTCCACAACTAACTCGCTACGCTGCCCTGCCGCAGCAGCATTCGCTCCTAGACGTAACGGAAGACCGCGTGCCTCATGACCGAGGCACCGCACCGTCTGTATCGGCCAGTGCACTTCTACTTTGCTGATTGAGCGCGCCCGCGACGCTTTGTAGTTGTCGTCGATCTGCTCCTTCGAACGCGGGGCTGATCGAAAGAGCCGCCGCAGCATAAGTTTGCAAGGACTTCGTAACCTTGATAATTTTCTAGCAAATTTCTTTGACAATCAGGCGCGGGGTGCTACTATACGGGCCGTATCTGTCGGGGAGCAGGACACGGACACGTCTCGTTTTTTTGGTCTTGTGCAAGGGACTTGATCGATCATCGTGTCCCACGCGCCTATGCGCGGGGAGTGGTCGATGACCGGCAAAGGAATCGAAAGGGCGACGTTAGCAGGCTTTTCTCTCGCGGTCGTATGCGTGTCGACAGCAGCGACCTTCACCCTCGTAGGAACCCCCACGGGCTCCGGTTCGACACCACCCGTCGTGGCGGAGTGGGACGAGCCGCTAGACTGGACCTACGTCGGCATTCCAGGAGGCTCCGAGCCTTATCCAAGTTCCGGTCTCGATGATGCCAAGGTTCCAGAATTGCTCCCGTCGCTTACGAGCGGTGGATGCGATGATCTTGCGAGCGACTTCAGGTGGGAACTCGACTTGGTCGACGAGACGATCGGCGATTTGAGCATCTTCGACAACACGTGGTTTCTGGGAAGCACGGGCGAGACTGTTACCTGCGAAAAACTGCACATCGATGGCGGAAAATGCGGAGTGACGATTGAGCTGTCCAAGGCCAAAATCAAGGCCGAATAGGGGGCTCGTCGATGCACAAGTTATCACTGCGCATTCCCATCGTCGCGGTCTATGCTTTGGCCCTCATCGGGTTTGCAATTCCCGCGTACACGCAGGTCTTCCCGGAAGATGTTGCCAACCGCCGGCGCTCGCACGACTATCTCCTCCGCCAGCACGGGTTCTCCTTCGACGAACTTGATCCGTTTTCGGTCGCGGCCGGCGCTCCCGCCCCGCCAAGACCGCGGGCGCCATTCGTTCCCCCGGGCTATGAACATCATCAGATCACCTTCGGCGGAGAGTTGAGCAGCGCTTCGCTCAACAACGTCGGCCAGATCGTTTACGGCGCCCTGACCGAACAAGGCAATTTCGACTCATTCGAGATCTTTCTCTGGGAAGACGGACAGGTGACGCAGCTCACCCACAACTCGGTTCCGGACTGGCATCCGGACATCAATGATGATGGCGACATTGTCTGGGAACAGGAATTGGGTGACGTCGCTTCAAACGTCATGCTATATCGTAACGGCGAAACGATTGCCATTACCAACGATCCTGTCGATAGCCTTTTCCAGAACTCGGGCCCCAAGATCAACAACCAGGGGACAATCGTCTGGTCCAAGATCGATACGTACGCGGCATGTGGCGATGTGCCGGCGGAGCTCTGGCTCTACGAAAACGGCCAGGCGCGGCAGCTCACCAATCTGGGGCAATCCAATCAAGCCGCCAACATCAATGACCGCGGGCAGATCGCGTGGACCCGCTACGACTTCTGTCAGTGGCCTTGGGCCTCGAAGATCTACTTCTATCCGAACGATCCTGCGGCAGCAGACCAGTTTGTCCTGCTCACCGAAGACCATTATCAAGCGCAAGGCGTCTTCATCAACAACACTCCCGAGGTCACCTGGAGCTATCTGCAGCGGCATCCGGACGGCCCCAGCACGCGCCCCTTGCAACTTTGGCGCGACGGCGTGATTACAACGGCGCTTCCATACGGGCGCCCCGGCCGAATCAATGACCGCGGTCAGATCCTGTACGGTCGTACGCCGACCGGCATCTACCTGTTCTCCGACGGTCGGGATTACTTTATCGCCGGCTCGGACGATGTGCCGGCGCCCGGTCAAGACATCAATCAGAATGGGGATATCCTCTGGACCGACTGGTATGGCTTTCCGCATATATTCGACGACGAGCTTCAGTTGCTTCGCCGCATGCCGATCGGCGATCTGGACTGTGATGGTGACGTATCAGGCACCGACATCAATCCATTCGTGCTGGCTCTGACCGATCGTTCCCATTACGAAAACGTCTTTCCAGGCTGTGACCCGATGCTGGCGGATTCAAACGGGGACCGGCAGCTGACGATCGCGGACATCAACGGCTTTGTCGCAGCAATGGTAGCGCCTTAGCGACGCACCGAACACCAATCCAGTAACGACCTCCAGCCGGGCATCGCGTCTGCTCGGGGCAAGGTGCGCCAGCGCCGCCCCCCTCCGTTCCCAATCACGATCTGCCGGTTTATAATAAAAAAGTTAATTACCTATATCAATTGCAATGGAGTTACAGATGATACCGAAAGCCTGCACTGCCCTGATCATTCTTGCAATCGTTGCCTCTCCAGTTCGGTCGGAAGTGTTTACGTTCCGAGAAACGAACGGCAACTGGGGCGTAGCGAACAACTGGCGAGACATCGACAACTTTCCCGGAGTTCCGGACGGGAACGATACCGCGATCATTCCGACCGGCAAGACGTGCACGCTCCCGAACAACGATGTGCGAGCTGCTCGAATCGTTGAGGTGCACGGAACGCTCGCGTTCAGCCAGGATTCGCGGTTAACGCTTGGCGACGACGATGCGGCGACGACCAGCGAGGTGACCGGCACGATCAAGAGCGCGGTTGCCGGCAACGTCAAGATTCGCCTGCGCAATGATGTCACGATTGACGGCGGCGGCAAAATCGAATCCGACAAGCCGCTCGAGTTTTCCCATTATCACGTGACTGATAAGGACCATTATCTGGCAACGACAAGCTCGGACTTTACATTTGACGGTTCGTTCGCTTTCCATGTCAACCTGAAGTCGGACGCAAAGTTCGTGGCGGACGACACCGACGGTATCTTCTTCGGTCCCGCGTCCGGCAATATCACCTACTTCGTCGGCGGGAATGGCGGCGCGACGCGGGCGGTCGTCACCGTGACGACCGGCGCGGTCGAGTTTCGGAAGGCCAACCTGAATGGCAATCCGAGCGCTGGCGGCGACGCCAACTTCCCCGTCATCGCGAAGTGCAATTGGACGATGAAGGTTGCCGACGACAACGGCGGGATCAAGTACGCATCAACTGCTGTCGCGAACGCAACTGCGGTTGAGTTCGAAATCCTCAAGGGATGTCTCGACGTCCAAACCAATCTCGGCGCCGGGAAGATCACGTTGTCCGACACGGACGGCGGCAACAAGACGAAGCTCAAGGTGGCACCGAATGTCGTAGCTGAGTTCAACCCATAGCGCTTTCGCGGGTCCAGATCAGCCGAACCAGCTGGGCTCCTGATCAAGGCGAGCGGCGGACTGCTGCTGTCGCTCGACCATACCGCGGTATCGGCTGTCCCTGGCCATCAGGTCGGCGTGCGTGCCCGTTTCGAGCACGCGCCCCTCGTGCAGCACAACGATCAGGTCGGCATTGACCACGGTCGAGAGCCGGTGCGCGATGACGAAGGTCGTCCGGCCGCCCATCAGTTCGACCAGCGATGCCTGAATGAGCTGTTCGCTCTCCGTGTCGAGGTTGCTGGTCGCTTCGTCGAGGATCAGGATCTGCGGGTCGGCCAGGATGGCGCGTGCGATGCTGACACGTTGGGCCTGGCCGCCGGAAAGGCGCACCCCGCGCTCCCCGATAACGGTTTCATATCCGTCGGGAAAGGCCTCGATGAATTCATGTGCGTTCGCTCGGCGGGCAGCGGTCAGGAGTTCCTCTCGCGTGGCGTTGGGTCGGCCGTAGCGGATATTGTCGGCAATGGACCCGTCGAACAGGAAGACGTCCTGCTGCACGATACCGAGCAGTCGCCGAAAGCTGCGCAACTGTAGATCGCGCAGGTCGGCGCCGTTGAGGCGAATGACGCCGACCGTCGGGTCGTAGAATCGAGCCACGAGGTTGGTGACCGTAGTCTTGCCCGCTCCGCTGGGGCCGACGAGCGCGACGGTTGCGCCGCCGGGGACGTCGAGGTTGACGTCGTGCAGCACATTGTCTCGGTGTGGGGCGTCGGTACCCCCCTCCTCACCGCTACCGCCCACGGCAAGCGCGGCCGGCATTTGCGGGTAGGCAAACGAGACGTTCTCGAAACGGATCGACTCGACACGGCGCGGGGCGCGCTCGGCCCCGGGCGCGTCCGGCTTGTCCAGCGGCAGGTTCAGCACATCGAAGATCCGCTCCATCGCTGCCAGTGCCTGCTGCGTCTGTCCATACGACTGCACGATCGTCGAGACCGGCGCGAGTAGCATCATGACGTACATCTGAAACGCGATGATGCCCCCGACGGTTGTTTGGTCATTGAGCACCAACGTGCCGCCGAACCAGATGATGATCAGGGCACACAGCGGAATCAGGTAGCCCCAGCCGCTGCCGACGAGATGTTCGTAGACCCGCGCCAGCAGTTGCTTGCGAATCACGGTATGGTGCAGCTTGCCGTATGACGCCGCCTCGAACCGCTCGCGACCGAAACCGCGCACGACACGAATCCCGCCAAAGGTCTCGACGACGCGACCGTCGATCTCCTGCCGATCATCGCGCATGCTGCGATAGATTGGTCGAATTCGGCGGATATAAACCAGGTTCAGCACGACCAACGGCGGCAACAGAAACACCGCCGCCATGCACATCTGCCAGTTGATCCAGACGAGCATCATCAGCGTCAGCACGACCTTGACGGTCGCGACCGCAGGCGTAATCACCGCGATCTGGACGATGCCCGTCACCGAGTCGACGTCCCCCGAGAGTCGCGAGGTGATGCCCCCGGTCTTCAGGCCGAACAGCTCATGCAACGGCAAGCGGAGCATGTGGTTGTAGAGCCGTTGACGCAGCCGAAAGAGTACGCGCGCGTTCAGGCGGGCCATCTTCCAGTTGCGGAACCAGTCGCATACCTGTTGAACGGTGATGATCAGAAGCAGCGCCAGCCCGATCGTGTGCAGCACGCCGACCTGACGTTGCGGCAATACGACGTCGACGATGTGCATCGTCGCCCGCGGGAGGATCAGACTCAGCCCGGCGGCAACCAGCGCCAACAACAGCACACTGAGAATCTCGCGCCAAAAGGGCTTGAGCCACTTGAGGTACTCGCGAAAGTAGCCGCCCCGGCGTTTCTTGGGACGTGCCCCCGCATCGCTCGTCGTGGGCGCGGCATGGCTGGCCGTGGTGCCGTGGCTTTTCCGCCGACGACTTTCACGGGATTGCTGTCGGAAGCGCGCATAACGTCGACGGGATGAGTCCATAGACCATGTATTCTAGGAGGGCTTTCGGCGGATTCGTAGCAGCCAAAACGATATTTACCAGGCTGCTCCTGGAGCACTCCGGTCCGGCCGGCTCAACGGCTGGTCGATAGTAGTAGTTCCGGCACACTCCCACCGCTCCCACCATCAGGCTGAAAGCCATCCGGATCTTCGACCAGTTGCGCCGGGATCTCTGCGGTCTTCCGTGCCACCAGCGCAACGTAAAAGAGCTGATCGCCGGTGAGCGAACGGCGATGGCAAAAACGATGGTGGGCCTGAACGCTAAGAATTCCACAACGAAGCAGGGAGCGAATGAACCGTGAGAAGCCGCTGTCGTCCCGCGAGGCATCGAGGAAGTCTTCCTTGATCGTCATCGCTACCCAACCGTTGTGACAGACGAATCCGAAAGCCTCCGCAAACGCAGTTGGCGGGATGTCGCCGAAACCGAGCGCCGCCACCGTCACGAGACAATTGAAGCGGTGCGACTCGAGACGGACGGCCTCTTCTTTCGTGAGGTGGCACAAGTTCGCAACAAGGTAATCGGCATAAATTTCCGGTCGGTCACGCTGGGCTGCTTCAGCTGCCTCCGGGAGCAGATCGAGACCAACGATGTGGCTGACTTCATGGCTGCGCAACGCCTCGCCGGCGATACCATTGCCGGCACCGAGATCGAGTACGCGCAAATCGGTCGGCGATCGTGGCCAATCCACCAGCACCGTCGCCAGCAAATCTGCGACGCGCGACGGAGAATCGCACTCGAGCTTCTCGTAAATGAGCGCCTCATAAAGCCCCGGTACACTGAAGATCTCCGCGTAGTCGTGCAACCGCAAGCGTCGGCGCTCGCCGTTGTGTGCGAACGAGAACCACTCCTGATCCTGGTCGAGCCTGTCGGCGCCACGGGGAAACTCGATGTTTAGGTCAGTGGTGGGCTTAGATGATGGATTCATTTTCATACCTCCCCGACACTGCAACGGCGCCGGACACAAGTCAAGACGAACGCGCCTACCCTGACCGATGCGGTGTAGTTCGTCAAATTTAAGCTGGAAAATGTAAATTCTTGGGTCTCGACGGGCGCCGTCGCCCAAGATGTTAGGGCGCTGACGACTAGGTCGTCAGCCAAGCGGCGAGCAGGTCGACAGCAGCATCCATATCCTCGCGATGCAGCATCTCCGTCACCGTGTGGATATTGCGGCAAGGAACCGAGAGCGTGATTGCCCGGCTGCCCGAACGGGCCCGTTGCACAGCACCCGCGTCCGTACCGCCACGCGGCAGGATCTCGAGCTGGTAGGGAATCTTCTTCCGCTTCGCGACCGCAACGAACTCGTCGACGAGCGCGCGATTACAGATGAGCGAGGAGTCCATGACCTTGATGCCAACCCCGCCGCCCAAGGTCGTGATCGCATCGTCCTTGGTTACGCCCGGCTGGTCACAAGCCAGGGTCACGTCAATCGCGATGCCGATGTCGGGATTGATGTCGTAGGCGGCCGTTTCCGCGCCGCGCAACCCGACCTCTTCCTGCGTGCATGCGACAAAGTAGACGTCATACTTGCTCTTGGCCGCCACGCGCCGACAGGCGTTGATCGCGACCCACAGCGAAATACGATTGTCCATCGCCTTGCCGCTGACCGCATCTCCAACCTGAACGGTCTCCTGCTCCAGCGTGACCGGATCACCGACTTCAACCAGCTTCCGAACGGCTTTCGCGGGCAAGCCGATGTCGATGAAGAAGTCCTTGACCTCAGGCGTCTTGTTGCGTTCCTCGGCGGACGAGATATGAATCGGCCGGACGCCGGCATTCATGAGCCCGATGATGTCCTCGCGCCCCTGCACCCGCACCCGCCGTGCGAAGAGGTTGCGCGGGTCGAAGCCACCGGCATTGTGTACGCGGATGAATCCATTGTCGTCGACGTACCGGACGTAGAACCCGATCTCGTCCATGTGGCACGCGAGCATGACCTTCGGCGCCTTCCGGGCCCGACCGGCCGCCCGCTTGAAGCAGATCAGGTTACCGAGAGCGTCCGTGCGGACGTCGTCGAACAGTCCTCGGACCTCCTTTTCGACCAGAGCGCGGACACGCTCCTCACGGCCCGGTATTCCCGGCGTCTCCGTCAGGCGTTTCAGCAGTGCGAATCCAGTGTCAGAACGTTGCGACGTGCGGATGCGTTTTGCCATCTTGCCGTTGTTCCTGCTAGCTGGCGGCAGAGAGCCGCTGACTCGTCTCGTTCGGAAGGTCGAAAGTGTATCCCTGGGGATGCGCTTTGGCCAGCGTCGCTGGTCTCCCCGCTACTGGATCACGGGCAGGGGCGCGGCGCCGTCCGCCGCCTGATCGAGCGGCTTGGTCCCGACCGCGGGGCGTGCAACGCGGATTTGCGCGAACAGGTCGTCGTAGCCGCGCTCCAGAAAATCGCGGCTCATGTGCAGACCGATATGGTCCCACGGCAACACTTCCTCGGGACTGCGCTCGCGATGCGCGTACCAGTCCGGATCGATGCCGGTCGTTTCGTAGGCTGCAGTCCAGATCGTCGGATCGTACGTTTCATCCCAGCCGTCGAATCGTGCGCCGCGGCGCCAGGCTTCGTGAATGACGGCGCCGAGTCGACGATCGCCGCGCGCGAAGACGCCTTCGAGCACGGAGCGTTCGGGATCGTGCATCTGGATCTTCACCAGCGACTTGCGCCCCTGCCAGCGTCCGCCACTGTTCTCGCGATCGTCGAACACCGCGTTCTCGCTGGCCATCGCGGACGCGGAACCGTAGCCCCCCTGCCCGCTCACGACTGCTGTGCCGCGTCTTTGGCGTGACAAGCGCTTCAGCTTTTCCTGCACCGCGCGGAAATACTCGACCCGCGGCTGCGCCATCCACTGCATCGGCGTAAACGGTTTCGGCACCAGCCAGCCGACGCTCGCGGTCACCTGCGCCGGCGGCTTGCCGAGTTGCTGACGCGCCAAACTGACGGCGTTCGCCAATTCCCAGATACCGAAGATGTCCTCGTCCCGTTCACCCGGAAAGCCGGACATGAAATAGAGCTTCACGCGACGCCAACCGGCGCGGTAGACCTCACGAACTCCGTCCATCAGGTTGCCATCGGTCACTTTCTTGCGGATCGCGCGGCGCATGTCATCGCGCGCCGCCTCGACCGCCAGCGTGATCCCGCTCTTGCGGACGCTGTTGGCCATCCAGGGAATGTTTTGCAACATTTTGTCGATCCGGAGCGACGGGAAGCTGAGATTGACGCGCTGCGGTGCGAAGACCTCATTGGCACGCTGCGCCAGGTCCTTCAGCAACGGGTAGTCCGCCGTCGACAGGGACAGCAGACCGATCTCGTCGATGCCGGTCGCTTGCCGAGCTTCCTGCGCGATCTCCATCACGCGCTCGACACTTCGGTACTGCAACGGGCGCTTGGTGTAGCCCGCGTGGCAGAATCGACACACCTGCGGGCAGCCGCGCATGATCTCGATGCCGATGCGATCGTGGACAACCTCGGTCCACGGTACGAGCGGCCGTCGCGGAAAAGGTGCATCGTCGAAGTTCGGCGTCTTACAGCGCTCGATCCGCAGGGGCAGCCCTTCCGCCAACGGCTGCAATCGGTCGATCGTCCCATCCGCGTGATAGTGAACGTCGTACAGATTCGGTGCGTAGATCCACGGGAACCGCTGCGCCATCCGCAGGATCATCGCTCGACGCGACACTCCGTCACGCCGACACTTCTTGTATTCGTCGAGGATCGCGGCCAAGCTGGCCTCGCCGTCGCCGATGACGACCAGATCGACAAAATCCGCCACTGGTTCGGGATTATCCGCCTGCGGACCACCGACAATGATCAGCGGATGGTCGTCCGTCCGGTCTCGTGCGTAAACTGGAATGCCCGCGAGGTCCAACATGTTGACCAGCGTGGTGAAACATAGCTCGTATTGCAGCGAGAGCGCGAAGATGTCGCTCTCCCCCACCGGCTGCCGTGTGTCCCAGGTAAACAGCGGGATGCCACGGGCCCGCATGACCCGCTCGGCGTCGATCCAGGGCGCGTATGTCCGTTCGGCACAAACGCCCTGCGTATGATTGCAGAGCCAGTAGAGGATCTGGCAGCCGAGATGCGACATGCCGATCGTATAGGCGTCCGGAAAGCCGATGACGACCCGCACGTCGGCCTGCTCCCAATCGCCGGGCTGCACGAGTTGGTTAACCTCGTTCCCGATGTATTGGGCCGGCTGGCGCACGTGCGGCAACAGCTCGGTACGAACCCGGTCTCGTAACGAATCGGCTTTCATGTCGGGATGATAACACGCTTGCGGGTGTGCTGTCGCGGATCGCTGGTATGATCTGTGGGTATGGGACGAATTCGCCAGTTACCCCCGGGACTCGTCAACCGCATCGCCGCCGGCGAGTGCGTCGAACGGCCGGCCAGCGTGGTCAAGGAACTGACCGAGAACGCCATCGATGCCGGCGCTACCCAGATCACGATCGAAACCGAAGACGGCGGCCGGAGCCTGATCCGGGTCACCGACGACGGCTGCGGCATGGACGCAGACGATCTCCAGCTCTGCCTGGTCTCACACGCAACCAGCAAGATCAGGCACGACGAGGACCTGTTCGCGATCCAGACCATGGGTTTCCGCGGCGAGGCCCTGCCCAGCATCGCCTCCGTCGCGCGAATCAAGATCACCTCGCGCCCGCCGACAGAAGACGTCGGACATATCATCCGCGTCGATGCCGGCGAACTGGACGGCCCGACCCCCACCGGATGCCCGACCGGAACGTCCGTGGAAGTGCGCGACCTGTTCTATTGCGTTCCCGCGCGACGCAAATTCCTGCGGACCAACCAGACCGAGTCCGGCCACATTACCGAGCAGATCGCCCGGATCGCGCTGGCCCACCCCCAAATCGCGTTCACGCTGCTCAGCAACGGCCGCGCCGTACACCGCCTGCCCGCGGCCGAATCGCATCGCCAGCGCATCAGCGACCTGTATGGGGCTGACCTGGTCGAGGGGCTGCTGTCGATTCGTCGCGAGGGGCAGGACGTTGCCATCGACGGATACGTCGCACTGCCTGCTTATTGCCGCCGATCGAACAAATGGGAATACGTCTTCGTCAACGGGCGCTACGTTCGCGACCGATTCGTTTCACACGCGGTGCGCGAGGCCTATCGCAGCTTGATTCAGAATGAGTACCCGGTGGCCTTCCTGTATATCCAGATCGACCCGGCCGCGATCGACGTCAATGTGCATCCGACCAAGACCGAAGTGCGCTGGCGCGACGGCAACTACGTTCACGGTCAGGTGCTCGCCGGCATCCGCGAGAAATTCCTGACGACCAACCTCGATCGCCCTCTGGTCGGTCGAGAGTTGATGAACACCGATCGGCGCGAACGCGTCCGGGGCGCGATGAGCGATTTCTTCGCTCGGGGACATGCAGGGGCGACCGCACCACCGCCGCAGCCGACCGCACGAGCCGACGCAGCACCGGGTACGCCGACCGGCTACGAATGGCCGCAGCCCGGAACTTCGGCGGACGCACCGCTGCCCGGGGCAAACCACCCGATCGACGGTCAGCTCGACACGCCACCGGTTTCCGACCCGGGCAGTTCGATTGAATCGCCGACACAAAGCGACGCGTCCAGGATCCCGGACCCCGGCGGAACGCCGCCCATCAACGATCGATCGACAAACCCGTCGACCCCACATGGCGGTCCGTGGCGCGACGAGCAGCGTGAAGGCTCACCGCCGGACCACCGGGCGCTACAGCTGCACAACACGTATCTCGTGGTCGAAACGGATGAGGGGGTGATGATTATCGACCAGCATGCGCTGCATGAGCGGGTGCTCTATGAAGAGTTTCGGCAGCGAATCACCGAACGACCGTTGGAGTCGCAACGGCTGTTGTTGCCGGACATCGTCGACATACCCGCGGATCGGCTGGAAGTGTTGGAGTCCCACGCGGACACGCTCACCCGGCTCGGCGTCGAGCTGACGATCTCCGGACCTCAGGCGGTTGCAGTCCAGGCGTTTCCCACGCTGCTCGAAAAGCTGGATCGGCGCGCATTCGTCCGCGACCTGCTCGACATGCTGAGCGAGAAGGGCACGCGCAGTGATACGGAGTCGTTGATTCACGAACTGCTCGACATGATGGCCTGCAAGGCCGCCGTCAAGGCCGGCGATCCACTCACCCCCGACGAGATCACCGCTCTACTGGCCCGTCGCGAAAGCGCCGAACGCTCGAGCCACTGCCCGCACGGCCGACCGACAACATTGACCCTGACGCTGCACGATCTCGAACGCCAGTTCAAGCGGCGCTGATCACACGTCGCGCCCTTCCAAGCCCCAGTGCGAACCAAAGGCTCAACACAACGAGCCCCGAGCGCAAGCGAGGGGATCAGGCGACTCGCAGGACCGGATCACCGTCCCGGGCTTGACCGCTTGCTCGCGCTCGCTTGGTGCCCCACCCTTCTAGATTGGGATGAACGTCCGTTGCTCCTTGGCTGGTATAACGACCAGCCGAGGAGTTTTGAAGTTGCCTTCAAAAGGAGCAAC
>JANQNU010000009.1 GCA_028279405.1 Phycisphaerae bacterium | reverse complement strand
CCACGGGCCCCAGCGCGAACCAGCGACCAAACACAACGAGCCCCGAGCGCGAGCGAGCGGGGAGCAAGCTCCCTTTGCGAAGCCCGTGTCTACGCCACGGGCCCCAGCGCGAACCAGCGACCAAACACAACGAGCCCCGAGCGCGAGCGAGCGGGGAGCAAGCTCCCTTTGCGAGGCCCGTGTCTGCGCCACGGGCCCAGCGCGAACCAGCGACCAAACACAACGAGCCGCGAGCGCGAGCGAGCGGTCGGGCGGCACCGCAATGCAAAGGGGCAGTGCCTCCTTGTCCGCCAGTGTTCGAAACGTCCGTTTGATCAAATCGTTGGTGGACTCAGCGCGTACTGCACAAGCACCCCCTGAACACTGGTAGCAAGCTACCAGTGCCGCCCGGTGACTCGCGTCCTGCGTCCTCATCTTCCTGCTCCCGAACAAAAATCTCGCTTGCGCCGCCCAACGGCGCTACAATGGATGTGTCATCCTGGATGGCTGAGGAGAATGTGTATGGATATTTTTCTGTTTATTGTGAACTTGCTCGCCCTGATCTTCGACTTCGTGGTCTCTCTGCTGTAGCGCTGCGTCATCGACGCCGCTCGTGAGCTTCGACCATGCGGCTGTTCATCGCGGTCGCGTTGAACCCTGAGTTGATTCGTGGATTGTCGGCAATGCGCTACCAGCTCGGCGCGTTGCGCGGAACCCGCTTGCGCTGGACCGCTTCGGATCACCTGCACCTGACGCTCAAGTTTCTCGGCGAGGTCGAGCCGTCGCTGTTGAGTCCGCTGTGCGATGCCTTGGGCCAGGCGGCGCTGGGGGCCAGCGAGGCCACGCTCGTGATCGAGCGTACCGGCGTGTTTCCGGCGCATGGCCCGGTGCGCATCATCTGGGCCGGACCCGCTGAGCCGGATCCGCGCTTGTTCGCATGTGTCGAGGGTGTCGAAGCTGCCTGTGCCGAGGTCGGGCTCGCTCGCGAGAAACGACCGTTTCACCCGCACGTCACCGTCGCACGCGTCAGTTTCGACCACTCGCGCGGCGCGCTGCGCACGGCGGCTCAGCAACTGGCGCTGACGAAAGCGCGGCAGTCAGTGCGCGAGTTCGTCCTGATGGAGTCGGTTCTTGCACCCGAAGGTGCGCGCTACACACTACTGGCGCGTTTTCCTTTCGGCACTGACGAAACGCAGCGTTCGTCGGCGCCGTCATGAGTCTGCGGCGCGCATCTCCCGCAACGATGGCAGTAGTATCGTGCGGCGTGCCGCGCGCCGTGTGCGCTGTTCCTCATCGCGACGTACCAGCTTCTCGTCCGGCGACTCGAACAGCGACGAATAGGCGAAGATGCAGAAGTCGCCGGTCCGCTCGCGGGCCAACTCGATCTGTCGGCAGACGGTGCGCGCCGCGTCGTCGATTGATTTGTCGGGGTGCCGCCCAAACCAAAGTCCGGGGACCACGCGCCCCTTGGTCTCGAGCTCGAGCCAAGGTTCGATGCGCTCGATGAACTGGTCCGGATCGTCGGTGTAGTTCATCAGCAGTGCCGCGTCGATCAGTCCCTCCTGCAACCACGCGCGACCGTCCTGGAAATGGTGCAGCGCGCGCTCCCGAACCGAGCCCACCGCCGCGGTCAGTCCGACGCGTGGTTTGGTCGCCCGCAACCGGGCGCGAATCTGTCGAACGAGCCGCGTGACCTGCGCCGTGCGCCATCGGTCCCACGACTCCTCGTCCGCGTCCGGCGTCAAACCGGTCTGCTCCTTGTACATCGCAAGGGTGCGTTCGTCGCGCGGGTAGTCGAGGCCCGAGCGCCGGGGCGTCGCCGGCGGCTCGTTCGGGAAGCGGATGTAATCCATGTGCAGCCCGTCGACGTCGTAGCGCGCGACGATGTCCGCAAACACTTCGGTCAGGTAGTCACGCACTTCCGGGAGCGCCGGGTTCAGACTGACATAGAACGAACTCAGGGCCTGGCGCTTGCCGTTCTGGTCGTACCAGAACCAATCCGGATGCTTGTTGTAGAGCTGTTCCGGGTTCGCCGGCGGTCGTTTTCCGTGCCACGCGGGCATGACATTGACCCACGCGTGAAGTGAGATTCCGCGGTCGTGGGCGGCGTCGCAGGCGGTGGTCAGCGGGTCCCAGCCCGGATCACGGCCGCCGAGCTCGTCGGCCCACGGTTCGAACGGTGAGTTGTAGAACGCCGTCCCGTTGCCGCGGACCTGGAACAGCACCGTGTTGAAGCCCGCGTCGGCACAATCGTCCATGATCCGCTCGACGTCCATCGGCGATTCGTAGTCATAGCGCGTTACCCAGATCGCACGCACCGGATCAGGCAGCCCCGCCGTCGAACAACCAACCAGCAGGCCCAGCAGCGGAGCGGCGGCGACCGCTACCTTCCGCAAACCACGGGCCCGATACAACGTCATCAACCGGATCATCGGAGGCTCCTTTCGCGATTTCCACATCCGATCGCACGATACCCCTAGCCGGCACGCCAGGCCAGCACCGCCTACCGGGGCTGTCCTTCTCGCATGCGCTTTCTGCGTTCCAGCGAAAAAAATTGCCCCGCACGACAGCCGATCGCGCCGCTTACGCGACTTCCCATCAGATCAACGCCCATTTCTGGCAGGAGGTAGCGCCATGGCGGTCCAGTTCGATCGATCCGTACGTAACTCGCAAGACACCTTGCAGCCTGCGGCGGGCCGCGCCGGACGATACTTTTGGATCTGCCTGACGCTCCTGGCCGTTGCGATGGTTCTGGGGCTGGGGGCGTTTACCGCGCGGGCCCAAAGCTGTAACTGCTCCTGTGACGGTTACATACCGCCCAGCCTGGGTGTCCAGGCCGCGTTTATCAACGACTGGAGCGCGGGCCCGTCCGCGTTCGTCACCGCCGGCCTGCAGCTCATTCCAGCCGGCTGCCGTAGCGTCCAGATCTCGCACGCCACCGAGTTCTTTTTTCCCGCCAACACCGTGATCACTGACGTCTGTGTCGCGCTGAGCTACCCCGATGGCCAGCCAGGCAACACGGCGTACGTGTTCTTCGCAGACCCCGATCCAAACAACGCGAACCTTCCCGGGAACGTGTTCTTCGAACAGCCGTTCACAGTCAACGTCAACGGCGGCCACCAGATCGTCAACCTGGGCGGCGGCCCTTCCGTCTTCGGGCAGACGTGGGTGGGCGTGCGCTATCCGACCGCGCGCTGTTACATCCCGCACCAAGGCGTAGCGCCGCGCCTCCAGGGCCGCGGTGCCGTTCAGATCGCCGCCGCCCCGGTCGGCCTGTGGCGCGACTACGACGATGCGCGCGTCACCGGTCAGGGGGCTGCCTACAACGGCAATGTCCCGCTGATCCGACCGCTCACCCTCGGACCGATCGGCGGCGGCGTCCCGGCGGGCGTCTTCGTCAACACCGGCGGCGTCAGCCCGCTCGTCACCGACGAATGCGCCGGTAGCGATACCTTCAGTGTCGTGCTCGACCGCGTCCCGTCCCCTGGAAACGCCGTCGTCGTCGGCCTCAGTATCACCGATCCCGCCGAAGCACGCTTCGACCTCGCTTTTCCGTCGTTGCTCTTCACCGATGCCAACTGGAACGTACCGCAGCTGGTCACCGTCATCGGCCGCGACGACCCGTTCCCCGACGGCGATCGACCCTATCAGATCCAGTTCAACGTCTCCAGCGGCGACCCCGCCTACCATGGGTTCCCGCTTCCGCCGATCGATGCGATCAACGAAGACAACGACGACGTCCTGGTCGTCTGCCCCAACCGGCCGGTCGAATGGCAGCCGCGGACGTCGGTCCGCACGCCCCGCGGACGGTACTGGTCCAGCATGGTCTACGACTCCATCCGCCAGCGCGTCGTCCTCTTCGGCGGCACGAACGACGCCGCCGACCCGATGAACGACACCTGGGAGTGGGACGGTGCCTGGCGCCGCGTGGCGACCACCGGCCCCGCTCCACGCGAGCGTCACGCCATGGCCTTCGACGCGAGCCGCGGTGTCACCGTCCTCTACGGCGGATTCAACCCGCGTACCGGCGTCGCCTTTGAAGATACCTGGGAGTGGGACGGCAGCACCTGGCAACTCCGTTCGCCCGGCCTGCCCAATGCGCCCGGCGGTGCCCGCGCCAGCCACGCGATGGTTCACGACCCCCTCAGTGGCCAGACGCTGCTCTACGGCGGCGAATTCACCGTCGACACCACCACCTGGGCCTGGGACGGCACCACCTGGTTCCCACGCTCGTTCCCCAACAACCCGGGCACGCGCTGGGGACATGCGATGACCTTCGACACGCTGCGTGGCCGCGCATACCTCTTCGGCGGCGACGTCATCAACGGCGTGTCGCAGATGTGGGAGCTCGATCCCAACAACGACTGGACTCCCGTCGGGTTCGCCGGCCCGCCGCATACCCTCTACTCCGGAATGGCCTACGACGAGACCCTCGACCGCATCGTTCTCTTCGGCGGAAACACCGGCGGCGCCAACAGCGACCAGACCTGGGAGTGGGACCTCTTTCGTCAGTGGTGGTCCCCGATCAACACGACCAACGCGCCCGAACCGCGCTCCGAGTTCGGGTTCGTCTACGACCATGCCCGCGGCCGAATCGTTCTCTTCGGCGGCGCCGTTCCCAGCGTCCCGCCCGGCGTCGGCGACGATACGTGGATCTATCCCGAGCTCCTAGGATTCACCCTCAGTACCCGCATCTTCTGCGTTTCCGGGACTTCAACGGGTGCACCGTGGGCGTGGGCCATCCGTACCGGTCACTATTTCGTGGAAGATCCCAACACGCCCGGCGTCCCCGCCGGCGACAACGCGGAGTCGATCGCGCAGCACTTCGTCGATCGCATCAACCGCGTCTGCTGCGACACGATTCAGGCGCGTGTCCTGCCCAACGCGCTCAACTGTTTCGAGATCACGATCTTCGAGCCCGCACCCTTCGACTTCTGTGTCGGTCCGGTCGGCAACGCCAATTGTTGCGTGCAGCCTGGAACGCCTTGTCCGTTCAATCCGGATATCACCGAGGTGATCCCGAGCGGCAATGACTGTGATGGCAATCTGCGCGACGACGCGCTCGATCTGGCGCTCGATCCGGCCCTCGATGCCAACGGAAACGGCATCCTCGATGTGTGCGAGACCTTCCTCGTCGGTGACTTGAACTGCGACGGCATCGTCAGTGTCGGCGACATCAACGCCTTCGTCCTGGCATTAACGAGCGCTGCGGACTATGCCGCCACCTATCCGAATTGCAACATCCTCGCGGGCGATATCAACCTCGACGGCGCCGTCACCGTCGGGGACATCAACGGGTTCGTTCAACTGCTCGTCGGGCCCTGACGAAGTAAACGCGCAGGCCGATCGTCTGCGCGTCCCAGCGCAAAGCGTGGGAGCCGGAAAGGCGCGGCGCACAAGCACGTGTGCCGCGCCTTGTCCTTTTGGACGGTCACTCGTATAGCCAATCGGATCACGGCGCGCGACCGCCATTCGCGGGCGGTGGGCTTGCCTAGCCCGAAGCGTCGAGCACGGCCTCCACGCGTTCGAGCACCTGTGGAAGCTTCGCATCGACTTGTTGCGCAGGATTGGCAAGTGATGCGGGGATTCCGCGAAGCTGTCCTTGATGGTATGAGATAACAGTATCCGGGTCCTTCAGCAGGTGTCCGGTGAGGATGCCGCAAACCCGATCGGTCGGTGCAATCACTCGTTCCGACACCAGTCGGCGGACGCCGGCGACCGTCGCGCACGAGGCTGGCTCGGCACCGATGCCCGCTGCGTCCACCTGCGCCTTGGCATCCATAATTGCCGCATCATCGACATCAGTGACCACGCCCTGGCAGGCATCGAGGGCGCGGACGCATTTCCGCCACGATACCGGATCGCCGATCCGAATGGCTGTCGCCAGCGTGTCGACCTCAGCGAGCGGTCGCACCGCTTCTCCGGCCGAATAGGCGCGATAGAGGGGATTGGCGCCGCGGGCCTGGATCACCGCCAGCCGTGGAAGCCGATCGATGATTCCGAGGTCGTGCAATTCCTGCAGCCCTTTACCGATGGCCGAGCTGTTACCGAGATTGCCGCCCGGGAGCACGATCCAGTCCGGGACTTCCCATCCGAGCTGGTCGAGCAACTCGAAACCGATGGATTTCTGGCCTTCGATGCGGAACGGATTGATCGAGTTGAGCAAGTAGATCGACGTGCGGGCGCACACCTCCTGCACGATGCGCATGCCCTTGTCGAAATTGCCGTCGAGTTGCAGCGTGTGGGCGCCGTAGGCGAGCGTCTGGCTCAGCTTGCCCGACGCGATATGCTGACCTGGAATGAAAACGAACGCCGGCAGCCCGGCCACCGCCGCGTAGGACGCGAGCGACGCGGACGTATTGCCGGTGCTGGCGCACGCCACGGCGCGAACGCCGAGCAGGCGCGCGACCGACATCCCGACGGCCATGCCACGGTCCTTGAACGATCCCGTGGGGTTCTCGCCTTCATGTTTCAACGCGAGACCGCTGACCCCGCAATACGCGTCGAGACGCTCCGAACGATAGACGTTGGTGTTCCCTTCGCCGCGCGTGACGATTTCGTCATCTGCCAGCGGGAGCACGATTTCCCGGTAGCGCCAGACGCCGGAGCGGTCGGCCGGATGGTCGCTGTTGCGACGCGCTCGGAACCGGTCACGGTTGATCGCGTTGAAAGTATGCACGACGTCGAGTATTCCGCCGCATTCGCAGCGATAGCGTACAACGAGCGGGTCGAACGCGACCCCGCACTCGATGCAGCGCAGGTGCCACGGGCGTTCCATCAGCCGCCCTCCGAGGAGCGTGCCACGCGCGCCCCGGGGCAGTCGGCGGGTGAGATGATCCCGTCGGCCCCGACACCGGCTGCCCGGAACGCGTCGATCATCGCCGAACGGATGGACTGGGCCACGATTGTGGAGTGGCACAATGCGAAGAGCGATGGCCCGGCCCCGCTGATCGAGGCAGCCAGCGCGCCATTGTCGCGGGCGGCGGCGATTGCCTCCGAACCGCCGCGGATTAACGGCAGTCGAGCTTGCGCCACGACCGCGTCCTCGACACAGTCGGTCAGCAGACCGAGGTCGCTGGAGTAGCACGCGCTGATGAACGTCGCGATGTTGGCGGCGTTGCGCGTTCGCGCGGCGAGCGGGACCATATCCGGTATCGCCGAGCGCGCTTCGCGTGTGGGCAACCGCAGTTCCGGCGTCACCACAACCACCACGAGTCGCTCCGGAACGGGCAGTCGTTGGATCACCGGGCGCGGTTCCAACGATCGCACCAGGACCAATCCACCCAGCAGGGCCGGGGCGACGTTATCTGCGTGTCGCCCGGAGACAATGGCTTCCGCCTCGACGCACGGTCCGATCAGATCGACCCTTCGCAAAGGGCCACCCAGTATCTGGTTGACGGCGTGTGCCGCGGCGGCAGCGCTGGCTGCTGAACTCCCGAGTCCCGATTCCAGCGGGATGCCCTTCTCCACGAACAGGTCGATGCCTGCGTCCTCCCGTCCGGCCAGCCGCCGGGTGTGCGTAGCTGCCAATCCGGCGGTGTTCGACGCTACGCTCGATGGCAAGGCGCCGCCGTCGCCGGTGATCGCGATAATCCGCACCTCATCGTGCGCAGCGCGGCGGGCCGTGACGCGGTCGGTCAGACCGCTGATCGCGAGCCCGAGTACGTCGAAGCCGGGTCCGACGTTTCCGATCGTCGCAGGTGCGACGGCACTGGATTCGCTGATCGCGGACATGAGTCAGGTTCGCTCCGCCATGATGCGCAGAATGTCCGTCAGTACGCCCATCGCCGTCACTGGCACGCCTGCTCCGGGGCCCGACACGACGAGCGGGCTCTGATCGTACCGTTCGGACCGAATGAGCACGAGATTGTCTGTCCCGCTGAGCGTGCCTAAGGGCGAGTTCGGATCGACCGGCTGCGGTCCGACGTCGATCGTTCGGTCGTCGAGTGTCGCCACGTAGCGCAGCACGGCGCCGGCCGCACGGGCATCGGTCACCTGCTGTGCCAGCGTCTCGTTGAGTTGCGGGACCAGCTTCATGAACGTCGCGCGATCGCTACCCAGCAGCGATCGATCGACAAGCCCGCGGCAGTGGATCTGCGCATCGTCGATCTCGAAGCCTGCTACCCGGCTGAGGATGATCGCCTTCCGCAGCACGTCCTCGCCGGAGAGGTCGACCAGCGGATTGGGTTCGATGTAGCCGCGCGCGTCCGCCTCGGCCAACACCTCGGCGAACGGACGTCCCGTCTCCAGTTGAGAGAGCACGTACGTCAACGTTCCGGACAGGCAACCCTCGATCCGCGCGAGCCGGTCACCGGTCGCGCAAAGGTGCTCGACCGTGTCGACGACCGGCAAACCCGCGCCTACGGTCGCCTCTTTGCGCAACAACCGTCCGGACCGCTCGGCAGCGGCAACCAGCGCGCGATAGCCCTCAACGGGTCCGGCGAGTGGCACCTTGTTTGCCGTAACGAGATCTGCGCCGCGCTCCAGCGCCTCGAGATGCACCGTTCGTGTGTCGCCGTCCGACACGTCAACGACGATCGGGCGCGCCAACCGGTAGCTGAGCGCCGTTCGGAGCAGCTCGCCTGCATCGTCCGTTCGAACGCACTCGCTCAACTCGGCGAGGGCCGCACCGCGTTCCTTGGCGTCCGTCGCACGTTGCAGTGCATCGACGCTCAGACCGTTCGGATCGAATACATAGCCGCTCCGGTCGGCGATGCCGACCACCCGTGGCGTCCGGCCGAAACGCGTCCGGATTGCGTCGTGCCGCTCACGCACCAACGTGGCCAGTGCCCGGCCGATGCGCCCGTACCCGAGCAGGAGCAAGTCGACGTGGTCGGCGTTGTCCGTGCCAGGGTCGATCCGGTGTAAGCCGAACGCTTCGTGAACGGCGCGGATCGCGCGGGCACTGTCGTCCTGCTCCACAGCAAAGGTGATGTTCAGTTCCGACGCGCCCTGTGCGATCGCAACCACATTGACATTCGCCCGTGAGAGCGCAGCGAAGACGCGACCCGCGATGCCACGCGTGTGGTTCATGCCGAGGCCGACCACCGCTACGAGCGCGATGCCGGTTTGAATGCGCACATCGTCGACGTCGGCGTGCGCGAGATCGAGCCGGAAGGCGCGACGTAGCGCGACTTCGGCGTCCGCCGCCCGCTCCTCCGGGATCGCCATGCACACCGAGGATTCGGCGCTCGACTGGCTGATCATCGTCACGCTGATGTCTTCGTCCGCCAGCGTGCGAAAGATCCGCGCCGCGATACCCGGTACGCCGGCCATGCCGGTCCCTTCGACGCTGATCAGCGCCTGCGCTGGTACGGCACTGACCGCTTTGACCGGGTGCGACCCGGCCGTCATCTTCCCGTCCACCAGCGTTCCCGGCGCTTCGGGATCGAAAGTGCTGCGGATTCGCGTCGCGATACCGGAGTCGATCAGGGGCTGAATGGTTCGCGGGTGCAGGACTTTCGCGCCGTAGTAGGAGAGCTCGGCCGCCTCGCGGTAATTGAGCTGCGTCACGATTCGCGCGTCGGGCACGATGGTCGGGTTCGCCGAGAAGACGCCGGGCACGTCGGTCCAGATCGTTACGTCCGAGGCTCCCAGCGCGACGGCGATCAAGGTCGCGGAGTAGTCGCTGCCGCCGCGTCCGAGCGTCGTCGTCTCGCCGCCTGGGGCGCGGCCGCAGAATCCGGTCACGACGGGCGTCGTGCCGGCCTTCAAAACGGGACGCAGCGCCGCTTCGACGGAACGATCGATCACACCAAACACCGGCGATGCGGCACCGAAGCGATCGTCCGTTTCGAGGAACGTGTCGGCGTCGATGGCAGTTGCCGACCCGCTGTCGTCCGTCGCGAGCAATGCTGCCAGTAGTCGGGTGGAGAGTTTCTCGCCGGTTGCCAGCAGGCGATCGCGGCTGCGTGGGCTGATGGCGCCGACGGCCGCCGCGGCACCCAGCAACTCCTCCAGTTCTACGAAGAGCGGCTCGATGATATCGGCTACGTCCACTCCGAGTGTTGTTGCGGTCTCGGTGTGCAGGCGACGAAGTGCTTCGAGGGCATCACGATCCAGGACGCCTTCGGCGGCGCGCCCGGCAGCTGCGGTCAGCGAATCGGTGACGCCGGCCATCGCCGAGACGACCACGACGACCGGTTGCGTCGAACTGCGGATCAACGTCGCCACCCGCTGCATCCGATCCGCGCTGGCCAGGCTGGTACCGCCGAACTTGTAGACTTTCAGGTTCGCCATCTTCGACCTTTGGTGCCAAAGGCTTCCAGCGCCAAGATGCAATGCTTCGTCTGCGAGCGCGTGTGGGTCAGGCTGCTGACCATATCGAAACAGCGCAATCTAGCGCGCTTTGCAGTGCGTGTCCATTCGTTTCACGCGCCTGGCTCCCGACGCCTGCGACGGGGGCGCTGGAGAATTTTGCATGAAGTCGAGTAGCGCGGGCTGATCGGGCCTTTCCGGGTGGCACTGGCGGCTTGTTCGCCAGTGGGGAGCAAGCTCCCTTAATGAGGCAGGCGTCTGCGCCGCCTGCCCTTGTAAGGTGCTTACTCTCTCCGGGTGGCACTGGCGGCTTGTCCGCCAGTGTTAGGGACGCGCCTTTGATCAAGTCGCTAGTGGATTCAGCGAATGCCGCGCAAGCATCCCCTGAACACTGGTAGCAAGCTACCAGTGCCATCCGGTGTTCATGCGAACCTCAACTGGGATGCCGCGCGGTCAAGGCGAGAAGACGACATTATCAGCTGGGGAGATCGGTTTCGTTGCGTCGGTGATGATCCGGTCCACGCAGTCGTCCCAGCGGAAGTTCGTGGTAGCGAAGCGCAATCCGTTGTCGCCGCGGGCGGCGAGCGCGTCGTTTTTGGCCAAGGCGGCGCCGATCACATCGACGAGGGAGGCCTCATCGTCGGCTGTATAGAGCCAGCCGCAGTCGGCGGTCCGAATGGTGCTGGCGATCCCGGAGTAGCAGCGCGGCGGGTCATTGTCCGGTGCAACGATCGGCGTGCCGAAACACATCGCTTCACGCAGGACATTCGGAAACGCGTCGTATCGACTGGTCGACACGACCAGGTCGGCGTCGCGATAGTAGGGGCCCAGATCGCTTTGCGGGGCCACGAACCGCACCCGATGCGCGACGCTCAGTTCGACTGCGAGTGACTGCAAGTGTTCCTTCTCGGGGCCATCGCCGACGATCGTCACGCGAATGCGGGCGGAGAGGCGCGGCAACGCTCGCAGCAGGGCGGCGAAGTTCTTGTTCGCGTCGCATACGCCCACCGCGAGCAGCATGCGTGCCGTTGCACCGTGCGGTTGGATGACCGAGCCGGCGGTGGTCGGGCCGCCGGGCCGTACACCAAACCAGCACTTGGTGACCCGCGCGGCACAGCAAGGCGCAAATTCGCGAATTTCCTCAACGTTCTCGTCCGTTGCCGCCAGAACGCGGTCGGCGATGCGAAGCGCGCGACGTTCAATGTGTCGAGTGCCCCAGTAGTTGACGCGCGTCCAGAACGTCGGCGGTCGGTCCGAAGGCCACGTGAATGGCAGGCAGTGCGTCAACAAGCATGGGAACCGATAGATGATCGGCACGCGCGGCCAAGCCTGTCGGGCGGCGACGACCCAAAAGGGGCTGTTCGCGACGAACCCCATGGACGGTGCCGGCAGCCTTCGCAGCTGCGTCGCGAGTCGTCGAGCGAGCAACCACGAGTGGATCCGCCAACTCCCGCCTCTGGCCGCGCTGTTCAGTGTGATCGGTGCATCGGCGTCGTCATCGGGTGCCAGAGCCAACCGTGAATTGGTTTCACGCGTCACTTGTGGGACCGCGCCGACGAGTTGGACGCGCTGTCCGCGCGCTTGCAGTGCGACGGTGAGTCCGCGCGCCGCGGAGATACCGCCGCCCCAGCCGAGAGGATCCCCGAGGCACGCAACGTAGAAGTCCGGCCCGGATTCGTTCACAAATCGCTCGCAACCGTTTGCAGCTGCGCATCGCCGTCCACGGATGCCTCTGAGACGCGCGTCGGCGGCGCCCACGGAAGGTTGAGGCAGAGCACGCCTAACCGACGGCGCGCCCCACTGCGCGTCGTCATCTCGCCTTCCGGATCGTGCAGCTCGAACAGCAGGCCGTCCCGCGAATCAAGGTGCTCGTGCGGCGCGCCCCACGCGATCGACGCGCGGACTAAGTACGAGCCGACATTCAGTAGCCGCGGCGGAAGCGTCACGCAGGTGGTGTAGATTCCGGGTTCCCGCCGAACGCTTCCTTGTTCGGCGCAGTCGAGCTCGCGCGTCTGGAGAACGACGCCGCCGTCCGAGGACTCGATCGTCAGCTCGGGGTCGGCGCCGCTGACCGGCTGCGAGACCTCATAGGTCAAACGGATCTCGATCGGTTCGGTGCGATAGAGCACGTTCTCTGCGTTGTCGTCGCGGATCTCCAGCGCCCGAATCTGCATCCGCTTGGAGGGGTCGAAGGGCCAGCGCCGGGCGCGCTCGTTGGAGTAGTTGTCCGCGATGTAGCCGGAGGTAACGTCCGCCGGCTTGCCGTCATGAACCAGTCGTCCCTCCCGCAGCCGCAATGCGCGCGTGCAGAAGTGGTTGATGGCGGCCATGTTGTGGCTCACGAACAGCACGGTCCGTCCGCTGCCGGCGATGTTGCGCATCGCGCCGAGGCATTTGCGCTGGAACGCGACGTCGCCGACCGCCAGCACCTCGTCGATGATCAGGATCTCGGGTTCGAGATGGGCCGCGACCGCGAAGGCCAGACGCACGTACATACCGCTCGAGTAGCGTTTTACCGGAGTATCCAGGAACCGTGCAATGTCGGCGAACTCGACGATCGCGTCGAATTGTCGCTGGATCTCGTTGCGCGACATTCCGAGAATGCTGCCGTTGAGGAAGATATTCTCGCGTCCGGTCAGGTCCGGGTGAAACCCCGTGCCGACCTCGAGCAGGCTGGATACGCGTCCGCGCATGACCACGCGGCCGGTGGTCGGCTCGGTAATTCGACTGAGGACTTTGAGCAGCGTGCTCTTGCCGGCGCCGTTGCGACCGACGATCCCGAGCACTTCGCCTTCATGAACGGCGAAACCGACGTCGCGTAGCGACCAGATGTAGTCGGTCTCGCGCTCGACCGGGCGGCTGAGCCACTGGCGCAGCCGCGAGAGCTTCGGCGGGCCGCCGAGCCGATAGCGCTTCGACAGGCCGACGACCTCGATCGCCGCTGAATTTTGTTGCCGCTGACTGCTCATGCGTTCGGTCCAACCCGTGTCCGCCCCTGTCGTTTCTCGGTCCGTCGGCCTGCCCCGCAACGCGCAGACGCGTATTGCGGCGACCGTCCTAGATCACATCGGCAAAGCCTTTCTGGGAGCGCTGGAACACGCGCAACCCGGCCCACAGCAACAAGGCGTTGATGCACACGCTTGTTACCAACAACTGCGGATCGACCGTCGTTACGGTGCTTTCCGGCAACAGCGCCCAGCGCATTCCTTGAGCGACCGCGACCAGCGGATTCAACAGGTACCAGCCGAGCCACGACGCCGGCACGCTCTGCAGGGGGTACGCGATCGGCGTCGCGAGCAACCAGAGCTGTAGCAGAAACGGCAGGGCCTGGGTGATGTCGCGGAACCGTACGTTGATCGCTGCCAGCGCAAGCCCGACGCCGAGCGCGTTGAACGCGGCCAGCGCCACCCAGAATGGCAGCGTCAGGATGGCCCATGTCGGCGTGATCCCGTAGTAGAGCAGCATGGCGCCGTACATGACCAGCGCGCATGCGAAATCGACGCCCGCCGCCACGATACAAGCGGTCGGCAGTACGAGCCGTGGGAAGTACACCTTGCGCACCAGGGTGGCATTGGTCACGAAGCTCGTCGTCGAATCGCGCAGGGCCCGCGCGAAGAAGTTCCAGACCAGCATCGCGGCATAACAATACAATGGATACGGGATGTCGGCGCTCTCGATTCCAGCGATGCGGTTGAACAGGAGCGTGAACGCGACGACGGTCAGAAACGGTTCGATCAGTGCCCAGGCAAACCCGACGAAGGTATGCCGGTAGCGCACGCGAATGTCGCGCCAGGCGAGGAAACCCAGTAGTTCGCGATACCGCCACGATTCGCGAATCTCCGCGAGGATCCCGCTCCGGTTCGCCTCGATCACCGTCACCGGCTGCATGTTCGCTCCTCCGCGCCGTTGTTAGACCAGCGCGGCAGGGACCGGCTCGTGCTGACGACGGCTGGGGCCGTTCCGTGCACGACGCGCGCCCTCCGTCCCGAACACCTGCGGCGAAGACGGATAGTGCCGCGCCGATGCGGGCAGCGCGCCCCGTTCGTCGATCCGCTGCTGCGCCGAGCGCACGCTGGTCAAGGCGTGTGCCAATCGACGTTCGAGTTCGGAAAGCCGCGCGACAGCGGCTTCGTCCTGCGCCGGGTTGCTTCCCGGACCGGCTTGCGCCGTCTCGAGCGTCAAGGCCGCGGCTCGATCGGCACCGCCGGGCATGCGATCGCGGAAGGTGATGCTCGGAGCGCTCGCGCGTGCCGACACAGGCCACACCGGTGTGATGTCGGCAGGCGGCGCCGGGAGCTGTGCGGCTTCGTGCGCGTAGACGATGTCGGTCACGGTCACGTGCCGGCGCGACTCGCTGAAGGCTTCGAGCAGGGCGTTGTCACAAATCTGGTTGATTCGCACCGGTACGCCGCCGGTGAGGTGGTGAATGCGCTCGATCGCGTTCGGATGGAAGAGTTGCGTCTTTCCACCTGCGGCCGCGAGTCGTTTGGCGATGTACGCGCTGGTTTCGTCGCGGCGCAGCGCCTGGAGTTGGCAGACACGGAACATGCGATTCTGCATCCGCTCGGGCAGCCATGTGTCCGCGATGTGCGGCGACGGGGCCATCATCAGCACGAACGATCGGGTCGGTTCATGATCGAACGCGTCGCGTGCGATCACCCATTCGAGCCAATCCCAGCCCTCACCGGGCAACTCCTCGGCATTGTCCACCAATACCAAAGAAGGTTCGCGCGTGCGTTGGGCGGTGCTGAGCCAATCGTGAAGCGAGACGACGCGCGGGGGCGCGACGACGCCTGACTTTTCGAAGACGCGTACCAGCGGCGCGTGGGTGGAGAGCCCGAGCGCGTCGAGGAAGACGACCTGCTTATGGCGCTGTGTCTGGCCGAGGATCAGCCGAGCGAGCAGCGACTTCCCAGTACCGTGTCCGCCTTGCAGCAGGGTCAGCGACTTGCCGACCTGGCTGGCGTATTGCAAGGTCGCGAGGGCCTCGCGGTGCGACGTGGAACCATAATAGAAGCGGATGTCGAGCTTGTTCTCGAAAGGCGACCGCGACAGTCCGAAGGTTTGATGCGCAAGCATTTTGTTCTCCACCCAATAAGGTCTCAGACTGCATCGGCGCGGTTTGCGAGGTCCTGAAATTGGGGGGTGATTCCGATCAAAATCCCAGACTTCTCATAAGAATTCTCATTCCTGCCTGACGACCGGACGATACCACCCCTGCGCGGACGTGGACGTCCCCGAGAGGCAGCCATGGAGGGCCGAATCGCTTATGGGAACTTCGTATGCCTGTCGGACTCATCCATGCAATTGGTACGGGAGCGAGCGCCCGTAGGGTCTGGACTTCCTCGCTAACGCTTCTCGCAGTTCTTGCGCTTGCGAGCGGCTGTAGCGGGAACCGGCACGGGGATCTTGTGGAGTTCGTCCGTGCGCATGATCTGAGCGTCTCGAGCGGTCAGTACGTGCTCATGCCGCCGGACGAGATCACGATTCACGCACCGGTTTCGTCGGAGGTCGACGGCACGGTCCACCGGCTGCGTTCGGACGGGAAGATCTCGTTACGACTGCTGGGTGAGGTGTACGTGGCGGGGCTCACGACCGAGCAGGTGTCCGAGAAGATCCGGATGCTGCTGTCGAAGTACTACACGTCGCCGTCGGTGACGGTGGACGTGACGAACGCATTCAGCAAGGTGTATTACGTGCTGGGTGAGGTGGCGCGTCCGGGGCCGAAGCCGTACACGGGGCGTGATACGCTGCTTTCGGCGCTGGCGGAGGCCAGTCCGTTGTTTACCGCGTGGCATACGCAGGTGCGGGTGACGCGGCCGTCGCCGGACGAGCACGGGCGTCATACGCTGATCGTGGACGTGGAGCGCATGGTCCGCGCGGGGAACACCGAGGAGAACTTCCTTCTGCAGGAAGGGGACATTGTGGAGGTCCCTCCGACGCCGCTGGCGTGGGTTGGCTATCGCGTTCAGGAGCTGTTGCTGCCGATTCAGCCGGCGCTGGCCGCTTATGCCCAGCCCTCTTCTGCGGTGATTGCGACGCAGGTGTACGAGAACGGTGGTCTCAACGTGAACAACAATAACAATGGGAGAGGCCGCGGACCCTTCCGCCGCTAAGAGTTGCCATGGCCAGTCATCAGGCACAACCTTTGGACGAGCTGCGTAACTCCTTCACCGAGTATGCGCAGATTGTCGCGTATCGTTGGAAGCCCGCCATTGCGGCGCTGGGCGTGGTCGGCGCGCTGGCGTTCTGGGCCAGTCAGTACTTGCCGCGCGAATACAGTTCGACGACGATCTTCGAGCGCCGCGACGACGTGGTTCTACGGAACCTGATTCACAGTAACTCGCCGTACAGTTTCGACACGCTCAAGTCGAGTCTGGTGCTCGATGTGACCGGTTCGCGTTCGCTGGCGAACGCTGCGATGGACATGGGTCTGCTGACGCCGGACGAGGTGCCGGCGGAGGGGCCGCTGAGCAACGAATCGCTCGCCAACCTCGATCGGGCGCTCGGCAAGTACAAGCTCAAGACCAACATTCATCTTCTGAACAGCTCACCCGGTCTCGACACGATGCAACTGCGGTGCACGTCCAGTGACCCGCGGATGTCGTCGCGCTTCGTGGTCGCGGTTCGCGATCGGTACATCAGCGATACGCGCAAGCGGATCAGCGCCGTGCTGGAGCGCTCGCGCGACTTCTTCGCCGCCGAGGCGGATCGAGTCCAGACGGACGCGGCCCGGACCAGCGATCTGCTCAAGGAACGCTACAACCAGTTCCCGGGTCTCGATCCGCGGGACGTGACGGCAAGTGGGTCACGTCTGGAGTCGCTACGGATCGAACGCGATCGGCTGCTGGAGCGCAAAGAAGAGCTCGAAGCGCAGATGCACGCCCGCGAAGCCTTCCTGGCGACGGCGCCAGACGCGGCGGCCCCGCCGGCGCTGGTCGGCGTGACCGTCGATGACGCCGCTCCCGAGCCCGCGCCGCGGGAGTCACTCTCGACTGCCGGGATGGCGCCGTACTCAGCTGAGCTTGCAGGTCTGCGGCACATGATCGATCAGACGCAGCGCGAGATCGACGACGCAGTTACGACCCGCCAGATGACGCGACAACATCCGACCGTGGCAGCGTTGGAGCAGAAGCTCTCGTCGTTGCGCGTGCAGGAATCATCCTTGGTCCAGCGGCTCGTGGCGTTGCCGGTGCCGCAGCGGCCTTCGCAGATGCCGGTCGCACCGGCCGTGCAGCGTCTGATGGATCCGGTCACGCAGCAATGGATGGTGCAGCGGATGCGGGTCGACCTCGAGCTTGACGCATTGCAGCGGCAGTATGAGGTGGCCAAAGCACGCTTCGACCGTGCGGACCAGAGCTACAAGAGCTTCGAACGCGCCTTCAACGAGCTGGTGACCAAGAGCGACGATCTTTCGGAACTTGAAGAGCGCATGGATCAGACGAACGCGACGATCGCGCTGTGGCGCCAGCATTTGGCCCAATTGCAGCGGATTCTGGCGGCAGAGAACGAGAGTCGGGGTACGCAATTCACCCTGATCGAGGAACCGAAGGAGACGGTGCGCGCCGTATCGCCGCAGATCGGTTCGATCCTGGTCGTTTGTTTCGGCTCTGGATTGGCGGCGGCGGCGCTGCTGGTGGCGCTGGTCGAACTGCTCGACCGATCGTTCCGCAGTGCGTCGCAGGTTTCGCGGTCGTTGGGGGTTCCGGTCATCGAGAGCGTGGGTGTGATTCAGACGCCTGAGGAGCAGCGTCGCACGTTGGTCGACCGCGCGATCTGGATCCCGACGCTGACGATCGTGATCGGCGTCTTCCTGCTGGCGGCCGGGATGGCCTACACCAGCCTCGAACGGCCGGACATTCACTATCGCATGATCGAACGGCTCGACGGATTCATTCCGTTCGTCGACGCTCCGCCGACGGCGTTCTCCTCGTACATGGATGAGCTGAGCAAGGAGTAGCCATGGGTTCGATGTATGAAGCCATGCAACGGATGAATGCGGGCACGGACGACCCGACCGGCGCTGAGGAGTCCGTCGTCGACGGCGCCGCAGCGCTCGAGGCTATCGCGACCGATCCGCCGACCGAGAGTATCGACGCGTCATCGCCGGAATCCGCGGTGCAATCGGAACCATCGGCAGCGGACGCTGCTCCCGCGGAACCTGCGGACAGTGCGGCGCCGGAATCCGCAGGCGACGCCGACGCGGCGCCGAGTGCCTTTGTGGCCGAGCCGCCGAAGCGGATCGAAATTCCGAGCATTCAGTCGCCGGCGGACACGGCTGATCCGGCGGACGACTTCGTCGATGACCTCGATCAGCCGATCGCCGAAGCGGCCGACGACACTTCGGCACCCGCTGCGGACCCGTCGGCGGAAGACTCCGATGATCTTGCGGATGATGTCACTGCCGCGCTGACGGAGACTGCGGACCCGGCCGGGACGAGCGAGACGCCCGTCGCGGACGATGACATGTCGGCGACGGTCGGTGATATTCTCGACAACGTCGATACCGCCCCCGATGAGAGCGACGCGCCGGCGCCGTCCGACCTGACCGCGACCGTGGAGGCCGCACCAGCATCCGATACGCTTGCTGATCCGATTGCCGACGAAAATCCGGAAGCCGCGCTGGAGCCGTTTGCGGCGGAGTCGGCGGACGAACCCGAGGCGGACCTGGGACTTGGGGAGCCGGAGGCAACGGGACAGCCAATCGATACGCCGGTCGGCGCGCCGCTGAACGTCGAACCGGACGACGACCTGGACTTTGGTGACGAATCGCCGCCGAAGTCGTCGATGTTCGCGCCGCGCGAGGTTGTCGCAGCTGACGAACATTCGAGCGCTGCGCCGGCGGCCGATACGGCCCCGATCCCGCCCGCGGCTGTGAAGCCCCGTTACCATTCGACCGAAACGGTCACCTGGAACGCGAAGGATATCGCGGCATCGGTCATCACGTTCCATGACCGTTACTCTCCGATATGCGAACAGTATCGTTCGATTCGCGCCCGCTTGCTCGCGATGAACACCAAGGATGAGCACAAGGTCGTCGCGATCACCAGCAGTGTGCCGCAGGAGGGCAAGAGCGTCTCATCGTGCAATCTCGGTCTGGTGATGGCAGAGGGTGGCGAGCATCAGGTCGTGCTGATCGACGGTGACTTCCGTCGGACGTCGGTGGGCCGCATGCTCGGCATCAAGAACGCGCCGGGGCTGGTCGAGGTCATTCGAGGCGAGGCTTCGCTGACAGATGTGCTGCACCCGACGCCGTACCCGAATCTCAAGGTCATTCCGGCCGGCAAGGTGGGCGACCGTGGCTACTCCGAGGTTCTGGGAGCGCCGAACATCCGCGGCGTCATGACCGAGCTGCGCAGCATGTTCGATTATGCGATCGTCGATACCCCGCCGGTGAATACGGTTTCGGACGTGAGCATGCTGGCGCCGCATTGCGACGGTGCGATCATGGTCATCGAGATGCGTCGTACGCCGGAGCCGGCGGTGCAGCAGGCCGTTCGTACGTTGCAGTCCAACGGGGTTCCCGTGCTCGGCTGCATTCTGTCGCGCTACCGCGATCGGCGCTCGTACTACTATGACCGGTACTATTACTACTACCACCGCTAAGCCGCTGCGCATCCGACCGGAGCGCTCGCGTTCCACCGTCAGCGTGCGCGCGGCCCTCGACGAGCATTCCCGACAGTTCTGGTCGGCGTATGTCGCGCGCCATCCGTTCGGGACGCCGTTTCACGATCCGAAATGGTGCAGCGCGGTGCAGGCGGTCTTCGAGCATCGTCCGCTACATCGCCTCGCATACCGCGGCGACGACCTGGTAGGCGTGCTGCCGATGATGGAAGTCCGCAGCTTTCTCGTCGGTCGCTTACTCGTCAGCGTACCGTACGCCACCTACGGCGGGATTCTCGCTGACGACGACCAGGCGCGGAGCGCATTGGCGGAGGAGGCGATGACGCTGGTCGACAACCGCCATGCGCGCAGCCTGGATGTCCGTTCACAGAGCGCCGAGATCCCGCAGTGGGAGCACGACACGCGCTACGCGCGCTTCGCTCGAATGTTGCCACGGAGCGTCGGGGAGTTGGATGCGTTCCTGCCGCGCAAGGCGCGGGCGGCGGCGCGCCAGGCAGTGGCCCGCGAAGGGCTGAGCGTTGCGCACGACGTCGACGCGCTCGGCGACGTCTGGCGACTCTACGCGCGCAGCATGCGCCGCCTCGGCTCGATCAACTACCCCTACACGTTCTTCGACGAGTTGGTTCAGCGTTTCGGCGACGACGCCTGGGTTACGCTGGTGCTTCGGGACCGAACGCTCGTAGCGGGTCTGCTGAGCCTGGTTCATCGCGAGACTGTCTACCCCTATTTTCTGGGCGTCGACGAGCGCTGCCGCGCGACCGGTGCCACGAACCTGATCTACCGTGCCGTCATGCAGCGGGCGATCGAGCGCGGGCTGCAGCGCTTCGACTTCGGACGGACACGATACGCGAACAAGGGGCCGTTCGAGTTCAAGCGCAACCAGGGCTTCGAACCGGTTACCCTGGGCTACCAGCGCTACATTCCGGCGGGCGGCAAGCCGTTCGATCTGACGCCGGCGAATCCGCGCTTCCAGATCGCACGGCGGGCATGGCGCTACCTGCCGCTTTCGCTCACCACCCGCGCCGGCGCGTGGCTCGCAAAGTCAATCCCGGGCTAAGGGGGGGGATGTGCGGATCCTGATGCTGACGCCGCGGTTTCCGTACCCGCCGAATCGGGGTGACACCCTTCGTGCGTGGTTCGAACTGGAGCATCTTGCAGAGCGCCACGAGATCTGGCTCGCGTCGCTCAACCACGGATCGGTCAGCCCGGCGCGCGTCCGGCACGCCCGGCGAGTCTGCCGCGAGGTGTGCGTCGTTCCACTGCACCACCATTGGTCGTTGCTTCGCGGAGCGGCATCCCTGTTGCGCGGACAGACCGTTACCGAGGGCTACTTCGCCGACGCGCGGCTCGAGCAGATGCTCCGGCGCTGGACCAAACAGACTTCGTTCGATGCCGTACTGACCTACTCGTCGGCAATGGCGCCCTACGCGACGTTGGTCGCGGCTCGACGGCGCGTGCTCGACATGGTCGACGTCGACAGCCACAAATGGCGCGTCTATGCGGATCGGGCGTTGCCGCCGTTGTCGTGGCTCTTCCGAACCGAACATCGGCGACTTGCCGAGCGCGAGGTTCAATGGTGCAAGCGGCACGACGTGTGCCTGCTGGTCAACGAGCGCGAGCGCGCCCGGTTGAATCGCCGCGTTCCGGCGCACCGCACGGCGGTGTTGCGGACGGCCTTGGATATCGAGGCGTACAGTCCGCGCGATCCCGGTACCGTGTCGGCGTACCCGACGATTGGCTTCGTGGGTTCGATGTTCTATCCGCCGAACGTTCGGGCCGTGGAGTGGTTCGCGTCGGAGGTCTGGCCGCGGGTGCAGGCGCGCGTCCCGAATGCGAAGTGGTGGATCGTAGGCAAGGGACCGTCGCGCGCGATTCGTGCATTGGGTCGGAAACCCGGAATTCACGTCACCGGCGAAGTCGACGACGTGGGTCGCTATCTGCACCAGATGCGCGTTTTCGTCAACCCGGTCGACGGTGATATCGGCGTGCAATCCAAGTTGATTGTCGCAATGGCGGCGGGTCGGGCGTGCGTGGTCACTCCGGACGCCGCCGCGGGCATTGATTATGTCGGCCGTCCGCCGTTCGCGATCGCGTCGGACCCGGTGGACTTTGCGACCGCGGTCGCGATCTTGTTGCAAGACGATCGGCAGGCGCACTCGCTGCAACGTCGGGCCCGGGCGGCGGTACGTCACGCGTACGACTATCAGCAGCAGGGGATGTGGCTCGAACACTGGTTGCAGACGGACCCCACCGGTGGCACTGCGGTGCCGCCGGCGGCGATCGGCGACAGCGATGTTTCACGTGAAACAGCGTCGCTCGTGGGGTAGAGAGGAGTCGCCGCATGATCGCGGGGCGCACGATCGTCTGCATCGCGAGCAACTGGAACGCACATCCGACGGGCAAGCACCACATCATGCGGATGCTTGCCCGGCATGACAACGACGTGATCTGGGTGAATTTTCACGCCTCTCGGCGACCACAGCTGAACTTTGCCGACTTCCGCGCGGCATTCGCGCGCCTTTGGGAGACCCGCCGACCGCAGCGCGCCGTCAGTGACGCGATTCGCGTGCTCTCCCCGTTTGTCATTCCCTGGCCGGAGTCGCGCGCCGCACGCCGAATCAACGTCGATCGGATCGACCGCGCCATCAGCAACGCGCTCTCCGCGCAGGCGCCGCGGCCGACCCAGCTTTGGCTCTTCACTCCGGACTTGCCCGAACTGATCGACCGACGGCGCTACGAAGCGACGGTGTATTGCTGCGTGGACGATTTTGCGGCATTTGCCGGGTACAACGCGGAATTGATCCGTACGCTGGAAGCGGATACCTGTCGGCGCGCTGATGTCGTCTTCGCGACATCGGAACCGCTCCGCGAACATTGCCGACCGCTCAGCGACAATCTGCACCTGGTTCCGCACGGCGTCGACACGGAACATTTTGCCAAGGCCCGGCAGATTTCCAACGATCAACTGCCACGTGACATCGCGGCAATCCCGCGCCCGATCCTCGGCTACTTCGGACTGATCAGCGACTACGTCGACCTCGAGCTGTTGCGTTCGGCGGCGCTTGCGCGTCCGGACCGCTCGATCGTGATGATCGGCGATTCGCGCGTGCCGCTCGACCTGCTTCGCGGCCTCGAAAACATCCACATCCTCGGCGGCCGGCCGTACACGGAATTGCCGGCGTACGCGGCGTGCTTCGACGTGGGGCTGATTCCGTTTCGCATGAATCGGCTGATCCACGCCGTCAACCCGATCAAGCTGCGCGAGTACCTCGCCGCCGGTTTGCCCGTCGTTTCGGCGCCGATGCCCGCGGTCCTTTCCTACGCGCCGGCGGTCCGAACGGCGGAGACAGTCGACGAGTTCATTCGCGCGTGTGACGACGCATTGGACGCGCGCGAATCATTCGCTCACCGGCAGGCGCTCGTGCGGTCCGAGGCCTGGGAGGCTCGCGTCGCGGAAATGTCGACGATCGTGCTGTCGTCAACGAGGCGCAGCTTCGCAACCGAGGGCGCGGGATGATCTCCTCTACACCAGTCCAGCCGAGGTCCTTGGAGCGATCATCGTCGGAGAAGCGAGCGGTGGATGCGGCTATCGATCGCGCGCTGGATTCGCGTTCAACATCGACCCGTTTCTGTCTGAGCATCGATGTCGAGGAGTATTTTCACGCGGAGGTGTTTGCGCGCAGCGTTTCCAAGGAATCTTGGGAGACCCGCCAGTGTCGTGCGGCACCGTTTGTCGAGCGGATCGCCGCCATGTTGGCGGAGACTGGCAACCGGGCCACGTTCTTCGTGCTGGGGTGGTGCGTCCCGCGGATGCGCTCGCTCCTGCGCGACATCGCGGCGGCGGGGCACGAGATCGCGTGCCATGGGCAGATGCACGATCATCTGAGCCGAATGACCCCGACGACGCTGACGGCCGACCTGCGTCGGGCCCGCGGCGTGATCGAGGACACGTTAGGGTGCAGGACGATCGGCTACCGCGCACCGACGTTCTCGATCACTCGCAAGACGGCGTGGGCGCTCGATGTGCTACTCGAAACGGGTTTCGAGTACGACGCCAGTATCTTCCCGATCCGTCACGATCGGTATGGCGTGCCGGACGCGCCCCTGGGACCGTTCCGCGCGATTGCGCCCAGCGGACGTTCGATCGTCGAATTTCCGCCGATGGTGCGTCGGATCGGGCCGCTGCGTTTGCCGGTTGGTGGTGGCGGCTATTTGCGGTTGTTGCCGGGCGCAATTGTTGCGCGGGCGTTACGGCACTGCGCGGCACAGGAAGCGCCGGCGATGCTCTACCTGCATCCGTGGGAGCTTGATCCTGATCAGCCGCGGTTACCCTTGCGGCGAATGGCGCAGTGGCGGCATCGTGTCAACCTGCATACGACCGAGCGAAAGTTGGGGGATCTCCTAAAGCGCTTTCGGTTCGATACCGCTGCACGCGTGTTGGCGGGCGTTCCAGTTACCAAGTGTTTCAAACTGTAGGCAAGCTCAACCAAAGTGAGCGGGCCTGCCGAATCAGTAGGGGAGACGGCCCCAGGAGGAGGCGGGTAGATGCGGCTACCGATCTTCGATCAGAGCATTCAATTCGGTTGCAGCGCGTGTGGCTGGTGTTGCGAGCAGCCGTGGGCGACCAACATCTCGGAGGCGGACGCCGAACGTTACGCCGCGGTTGATTGGGGCGCGGAGTTTCCGCAGCTGGCGGAGCGAACGCTCTTCAAGCGGGTCAGGCGCAACGGCACACCCACGATCGAACTCACCAAGAGTAGTGGCCAGAAGTGCATCTTTCTGGATAGCGACGGCTGGTGCATCGTCCACAAGAAGTTGGGATTCGAGGCCAAGCCGCACATGTGCAAGCAGTTTCCCTATCTGCCCGTGCCGACGGCCGATGGGACACGGATCTCAGCGAATTACGGGTGCAAGGCAGTACAGGAGCAGAGTGGTAAGCCGCTTGCTGAGCAGCAGGAGGAGATCTTCCACACGGTCGCGAAGCCGACGGGAGCGGTCGACGAGGAGCAACCGGTTCGATTGACGCCGGAACGGTCGATTCCGTTTCGCGCGGCCAGGGCATTACTGGTGCAGATCGGCGAGTTGTTCTCGGCGCGGAGCGAAGCGTCGGTCGCGATGCGCTTCGGCAAGGCGTTGGCGCTGCTCGACGAAGCCGGCCGGCAGTCGCCTGAGACGCTCGTGCAGACACTGCTCGACGGGCAGCTGCAAGCGGACCTGGATCCGGAGCTGACGCAGCGCTTCGAGAATGCGGCACAGGCACCGATGCCCTGTCGGCTACTATTTGCGGCGACGCTTTATCCCGATATCAGCGATCCCTCCGAAGCGGGCCTGCTGAAGCGGTTCGCGTTGATCCCCAAGCTGATGGGCGTCACCTCACTCAAGGGCGGCTACGCGAGCCGGCTGCTGGAACGCAATGTCAGCGTCGCGGAGGTGATGGCCCAGCCGGCGACCGTCGATCTTTCGCCGGAGGCCAACGGGCTGCTGCGCCGGTACTTCTACTCGCGCATCTGGCAGCACAACCCGGCCGGTAGCCGGTTGCCGATCGTCTCGGGCATTCATCAGCACGTCCTGGACCTGAATGCGATCATCTACTATGCGCATCTGGTCCGGCTGGAGGCGAAGAAGACGGTACTCGACGTGGCCTGCGTGCAACGAGGGTTGACGCTCGTGGAGTTCCATCTCGCGAACCAGGAGCGCTTGTACGACAAAGTCCTGCGAAGCTGGTTCGCATCGGCCCTGGGCAGCCCGGCGCTCGCGCTCGGCAGCCTCAAGATGCTGCGATTCCGGCAGCAAGGAGCGCCGCCGATGCCGACAGGTGGCGCGCCGGTGTCCGCGGCAAGCACGTACGATACGCCGGTCTCCGTGTAGGGCACCGGGAGCGTCCGAACAGTGGCGGGCGAGACGCCCACCGCACCCCTCATGGTTAATGCACGTTCCGAACACTGGCGGACAAGCCGCCAGTGCCACCCAGGAGGGCCTAGTCACTCCGCGCCACCGCGACGTCCGGTGTACATCTCCTTCATCAGTTCGTTCCTTGCGGTTTGACCGCGTCCTGGAGCAGCTTGGCGGTTCCGGTTTCCTGGAGTCGGGACAGGTCGGTCCAGAACGTGCCGTTGCCGGCGAAGAACAGGCGGATCGACTGCGGTTCGAAGTTCTTCGCGAAGGTGTACAGGTTGTATGCCCGCGGGCTGCCGAAGGCGCCGACCAGCATCTCGTAGCCCTGCGCTTCAGCATCGTTGGCCAGCCGGGCGACGTCGGCGTTGGCCGCACCGAGGATCTCCGTCCGCTCAGCAGCAAGTTTGGCGACCTGTTCGCGAATGGTCGCGACCTCCAGCTCGGCCTGGGCGTCGACCTCCGCGGCCTGTTTCTGGCCCTCGGCGGAGACGTCAGCGACCATGACCCGCGTTTCGGCGCGGATCTTCTCCTGAGCGATCTCGACCTTCTTGCGTTCCTCTTCGAGCTCGGCGCGGACGGCGGCCGCTTCGCGCTGCTTGTTTTTCGTCAGCTCGCTTTCGATCGCCACGAAGCTTTGCTGGATCGTGCGCTTGAGGTCGTCGGTGACTTCGCTATCGCCGGCGGCGGCCGAAGGCGCATGTACCTCGATCTCGCGCACCAGCGCGATCAGCACCTCGATGTTCTTTTCCTTGCCGACCGATTGCAGTTCGGCGGTGAGTGCGCGCTGGAACAGCTCGCGTTTCTCTCCCTGGATGAAATCGCGGGCGTCGTAGGTCGATCCGATGTTGCGGCAGATCGAGCGCAGCTGCGGGCCGATCACCTTGTCGAGCACCCGGTCGACGTTTCCGTACTCGTTGATGATCTCGGCGGCATGTTCGGGGTGAATGCCCCAGATGACGGTGACGCCGACGCGGATCAGGTAGCCCGTGTCCGACGGGAACGAAATACGGTAGTTGCGCGACTCGCTTTCCTTGATCTGCGAGTACTCGTTGAATCCGATCTCGACAAGCGTGACCTTCTGGAGCTTGGGGTTGATGAAGTACACGCCGGGCTGAAGCACGTCCGCGAGCGTACCGCGCTCGCCGGGCTTGGCCAGCGGTCGGACGATGCTGACGTGGGTCGTCGGATCATCGTCAGATGGTGGCGCGTCGTCGCTGGGTGCCAGAGTCACGCTCGTTCCGTCATTGGCCGCCGCCCCGAACAGGTTGGTGACGACGCCGACGAAGCCCGCCGGGATCACGGTCGCGGGATGCAGCTCGACCTCGTAAACGTATGGGTTGAGCTTGTAGGTACCCGGGGTCAGTACTTCTTCCAGGATTCCCTGTACGCCGGATTCGCGCGAGACGATCACTTGTCCCGGTGCGGCGGGCTTGCCGACCTTGCGAACGACCACGCCGACCATCGGGAACTGTCCGTCGAACGAGAAATTGCGATCTGTCGCGGAATTCGCGTCGGACTGGCCCTCGTTGCTGCGTTTTGTCCAGTCCCAGGTGGCCGGATCGCCGGCGGGGATGGTGGTCAGCGGCTTGGCCTGTACGGTCCACGTGTATGGGTTATAGAAGTACCGTCCCGGCCCGAGCACGGTCTCTTGGATGCCGCGCTGTCCGGGCTCGGTCGCGACGAGCTGGCCGGCGGGCAGAGCCTGGCCGGTCTTGCGGATCAGGATTGCGCACTGATTCTCCGGTACGTAGACGCGGAAGGCGAACCAGAGCACGGTGGCTAGTATGGCGCCGCCGACCATGGTGGATCCGACGATCGTGAGGATCAAGTTGCGGGTCATTCGGCACCTCCCGACACCGGCTTGGTGTCGTACGACTGCAGTTCGCGGAAGACTTCCATGATCGGTCCGTCGGTGTTCATCAGGATCGATTCGATCGCCGGTCCGAGCCGTTGCAGGTAAAACTGCTGGGCATACGCGGTGCCGTCGCCGAACGCTTGAACTGCTCGGCCCAGCGGCTGGGCCTCCGCTTGATGCTGGAACACGATGACCTTGGCCTCGGCCTCGCCTTTTGAGCGGATTGCGGACGCTTGTTTCCGCGCGGCTTCGAGTTCGAGCTTGCCGACTTCCAGCTCGCGGCGGGCCTGGGTGACGGAGACGACCTTGCGTTCCTCGGCCTGTTTCGTGACCGTCACGACTTCACGCCGGGCGTCGCCGAGCCGTTTGTTCTGCGCCTGCAGTTCGCGCTGCTCGACGAGTTGGGCTTCGGCGCGGGCTTCCTTCATCTCGTTGGTGTACCGCTCGATCTCCTGGTCGGCCTGTTCGCGCTGACTGATGAGCCGAGCGATCTCGGCCGGCGGTTGGATCTCGCGAACCAGCGCCGCCTTGATGTCGATTCCATGCCGCCAGCATTCGTCGCGTAGCTCGTGAAGCAGCCGGTCCTGGAAGGCAGTCCGCGTCTTGCCGCTGATGAATTCACGGGCGTACAGTTTCGATCCCTGGATTCGCGCGATGCTGCGGGCGTTCGGCAGAATCACCTTGTCGAGGATCTCCTGCTCGTCGCCGTACGCGACGGTGACTTCCGCAACGCGGTCGGGGCGGATGGCCCATTCGATCGTCCCGTCGATGCTGATGGTGAAGCTGTCGTTCGACGGGAAGTGGATCGCGTCACTGCCGATCATGTCATACTTGTGGCTGCGGATGTCAACGATTTCGATCCGTTGTAGATACGGGTTGTAGTACTCGAGGCCGGGCGGCAGCGTTTGGCGCTGCACGCCCTTTTCCCCGGGCTCGACCGTATACGTGTTCTTGGTCTCCGGGTCGTTGCCGCTGAGCAGCGTGACGACGCCCACGTGGCCTTCGGGGATCTGGACGGCCGGAAAGCGCTGAACGTCGTACGCGAGGCGGTTGATGTTGTGTCGTCCGGGTCGGAGGATCTCGGTTACCGGTCCGCGCTCGTCCGGTTCGGTCGCGACGGTCTTGGGAAAGGGCAGCGGCTTGCCGTAGCGTCGCACGAGCACGCCGACCTCGTCCTGCTTGATCAGCGTGGCGTTCATTTTGATCGCGCGATAGCTGTACGGGTTCGGAAAGTAGCGCCCTTCCGTCAGCACGTCGTAACGAATGCCCTTGTAGCCCTCCCGCACGTTCTTCGCGTCCTTGCCGGTCTTCGCGGCGATCGCGTCGATCAGCGCCGGGTAGAGCACGACCTGGTCGCCGAACGTATCCGCCAGCTCAGCAGGCAGTGTGCGGCCGGTCTTGTTGATCAGTACCAGGATCTCGTCCGCTTCCACCTCGATGCGGACTACGAACCACATCAGCGCGAGTATCAGCACGACCATCAGCACGGCCCCGCCTCCCCAGCGGACCCACGGCCCCGGCCCGCGCCAATTGCGGAATGACTCCAGGTCAAACGGCGAATCTGACATATTCCAATCCTCCCTTGCAGGGTGAAATCAACTCAACCTCTCCGATCGTTATCGTATGTTCGAACGCCTTATTTGCGCCAAGTGTTCGATGGAGCATGCTACGCACCGAGTTTCGTACCACACTTGCCGCAGTATTGGGCGCCACGCACGTCGCGCTGGTGGCAGTTGGGACACTGCCGGGCAACGCGCGCGTTGCAGCATCCGGTCAGGATCGCCGTGCCGACCAGGAGCAGGCCGGTTACGCCGATGATCACGATCCAGGTCATAGGGCCGAACACGATAGTGACCTCCTCTGTTTAATCGATGATGAGGATACCGTGGCCTGCACCGCGCATGAATTATAATTGCGCCCGCATATTCGAAGGGCCGCTCTGCGCCACGCGCTCGTAGACGGCCGCCAGGGCCTGGACATGTCGGGTCATCGAGAGCTGCTGACAGGCATTATCTGCGTGCGCGCGGGCCGTTTCGCGCAGCCCTAGGCCGCTCATGATCGCTCGTGCGAGCGCTGCCGAATCGTCCGGCTGATCGATTACGAAGCCCGTACGGCCAACCGTGAGCGCCTCGGCGGCGCCATTCCACCGGGTCGTTACCGCGGGAAGACCGCAGCACAGGGCTTCGAGCACGACGCGGCTGCAGGGGTCGTACCACGTCGGATGGCACAGCAGATCGGCGGCATGATACAGGGCCGGAACGGCATCGGGATCATCGACAAACTGCAGCTGCGCGTCGACGCCGATCCTTGCCGCAATTCGCTGATAGGGATCGCGCTTGCCGCGTCCGACGACGACCAGCCGACACGTTTGCGTGACACGCGGCAGCGCCTGGAGCAGCGGGTCCAGGCCCTTGAGCTTGAAGTTGTGAGCGACGAACAGTAGTAGGCGCTCCTCGTCGCGAATCGCCAGTCGTTTTCGCCATGTGTCGCGCATCAGCGGCCCGTCGTGGCGAAGAAGTCGATCGATGTCGACCCCGTTGTAGACCACGATCGCGTTACCAGCGACCTGCGGGTAATCCGCGAGCAAGTGTCGTCGAACATAGTCGGAGACGCAGGCGACGATTGGCGGCGCGGAGTGCGTCAGCAGCTTGTTTTCGATCGATTGCAGGAAACGCTGTCGCAGGTTGAGGCGCTTGCCCAGCGCATGCAACGCGCGATTCTTCGGCGACGCGGCGAGACTTCGGCGGACGGTCTCGCGGAAGGTCCCGCCGCGAGGTTGATAGACGTCGCACGCGTGGGTCGGGGTCACCGCATGCACGACGTCATAGTGCGTCGTGCGGCAATGCTCCGCGATCTGTCGAAGAAAACGCCGGGTCCGTGCGAGTTTGCCGCCGGTGGTCGGGAACGAGCGGATTGGAGCGGCATCTGTTGTCGATGCGGATTCGCGGGAAAGAACGGTGACGTCGTGGCCGATGTCCGTCAATCGCCGGGCCATTTCAAGCACCGCAGTCTCGGCGCCGCCACGGCGTACGTCGAGCGACTCCTGAACGATCGCGACCTTCACCGGCTGCGGCTCTTGCGCGCAATCCGTCGCAGGATCCAGTCACTCTTGCGCATGATCGCGCGAATGTGGGCCCGAGCCCGCGGTACCCGCGGCTCGATCGCGAGGTAGGTCGTCAGGAAACGCAGCCGATCGCTGCGGGTGGCGCCGATCTGGCGCGCCGAGCTGTCGAGTTGCGCCAGATCCTTGATCAGCCAGCGATGCCGGCGCCAGCGCGGCCGGTGGACGCGCGCGAGATCGATCAGGCTCAGCGTCGGCGGTCGTCGTCCGTCGGGGTCGGCGTCGATGAAGATGTGACACAAGTATAAGTCGCGGTGGAACCGCCCGGATTGGTGAAAGGCCGCCACGAACCGCGCCAGTCGTCGGGCGAGATCGCGACGCGACGCCGGCGAGACGAGACGCTCATCGCGCTCCAGTGCCCGCATCCACACGCGATCGAACGCGTCGCCGGGCGCCGCACCGAGTACCACCGTGCTGGCGCGCTCGAACACCCCCGCCATGTTTTCGGCAAATCCGACCGGTGCGGGCGCACCGAGCTGCGCCTCGCGCAACTCCAGAGACTGACGGTACTCCCACCACCCGCTGCTGCGGCGCGGCTGTTGGCGCCAGATACGGTCCCACTGCATCCGCCACGGCGGACGCGCGTAGTGCTTGACGTAGACGGTTCGGGAATCCGCTCCATCGGATAGCGACCAGCGCCAGCGCGTACGGTGGCCGAGCCCGGGCTTGGTCAGACGCTGCCATTGGCCTGCCAGCGAGCGCTCCGGGGCGCTCGATGCGAGCTGCGATGGGTCGTTCAGTCCCGCCTCGGTGAGCACCGCGGCCCAATCGGAATCGACCTGTGAGCTGATCACGACGTCATCTCCAACGCCGACGTGTCGAGCGTGGCGCGCTCCTGCGCCAACTGTCGTCCCCAGCGGTCGAACAGCGCGTTCATTTTGACCCGTTGGCGCTCGTGCGCGCGATAGCTCGCCACAAACCGCTCGATCGTCTGCAAGTCTTCCCGGCGCAGTGTGCGCAGACCGAACGCCTTGAAATAGGCGGCGGCAAAGCGCAGGCGCTCGAACGGGCTTGTAAACGGTTCGGCAGATACAGCCAACTGGGCCAGCTCACGTAACCACCACTGGCGACCCGGGATACGCTCGAGTCGACGCAACGGCTGCGCATCGAGAAAGAAGAACTCCGGCTCGTCACCAACGCCCCGGCGGATCAGGATGTTGCGCCAGAAAAGCTGCCCGTGCGACATGTTCGCGCAATGCAGGAGCGCCACTTGCCGAGCGAGCGTCCGCAACGCGCGTCCACGCTCGTCGAGCGACGGTGCCGTGCCGGCCTCGGTGCAACGTTGGGCATAAGTCGTCAGGTTGGTGCTCTCCGGAACCTCCTCCGTGATCAGGAAGCAACCGGTAATGAGTCGTGCGACGCGGCGGCAGCCGACCGCGACCGGGCGAACCGTCGGGATTCCGGCATTCTGCATCGCACGCAACGTGTTGTACTCGGCAAGGGCGCGGTGGGCTCCGAACAACGTGCCGCGGAAAGCGCCGCGGAACCGGTTCTTCCAACGCGGGTAGTAGTAACGCTTGACGAAGAATCCCGGGGCACCGTCCGGTGCAGCGACGTGCAGCGTGTCGGTCGTGCGGCTCCACGCTACGACGTTGCCATCCACGCGCTCGAGAATCGAGCCGACACGATCCAGCTTGCACGCTTGCAGCCGGTCGCGAAAGGCCGGATCGGTCCGAATGTGGTCTTGGTGAATCAGCATCAGCGTCGGGCCAGCAACTCCTCCGTCGCATCATACACCTGATCGGTGCTCATGCGGGTCATGCAACGCAGGTCGAGCGGGCATTTTTTGAGCTGGCACGGCCCGCACTCGACGTCGACCTGGAGCTTGATCTCGTCAGCGTAGTCCGTGTCGGTCCAGGCCTGGTGCGTGGGGCCGAAGATCGTCACCGTCGGGATGTTGAACGCCTTGCCGTAGTGGCGCGGTCCCGTATCGTTGCAGACCAGAATGGCCGCGTCGCGCACGAGCACCTTGAGCGAGCCGAGCGTCGTGCCCGGATCGTCGCAGCAGACGACGCGCGTCGTGACCTGGCCGGCGATCGCACGCATCAGCGGCACCTCGTTCGGAGCGCCGACAACGACCGGGAGCAACCCCCGCGTACGCCATAGGCGGTCGCAAAGCTCCGCGAAGCGCTCCGGCAACCAGCATTTGCTCGCGCCGAACGCCGCCCCAGGATTAATCAGCGCATAGCGCCGCGCCGTCAGCCCGTAGTGTTGTTGCAGTTTTTCTCCCGCGGCCTCCTGGGCGGCGGTGATCCCCAGTCGCAGGGCCCGGTCCGGAACGGCGCAGCCGAGCGTCTCCGCCAGCTTGCAGTAGTAGGGGAGAATCGGCGCGGGGACGAACCGTCCGTCGCGTTTCAGTGGCGTCAGACGGTCGGTCAGCAATGCGCTGCGCCCGTCACGCGCATACCCGACCCGTCGGGGGATCCGCGCCAGCCAGGCCGTCAGCGCAGAGCGGAACGAGTTCGTGAAGAGCAGCGCGAGCGCGTACCGTTCGCGGGCCAGTTGGCGTGCGAGGCCCAGCAGGCCGAGCTGGCGCGAAACGCCGCGCGCGGTCGGCCAATGGCGTTCGTCATCATGCCAGCCGCAGCCGTCAACGATCTCCCGGACGTAGGGCCGCATGAGATACGTGATCTGAGCGCTACGGTAATGGGCGCGCAGCGCCGCCAGCACCGGCGACGCCATGACGACGTCGCCGACCCAATTCGGCAAGGCGATCAGAATCTTCTCATTGTGCTCGGGCACGGTCCTCGCTTTGGTGGCGTACGGTCGAGCCTAGATCACGACGGGCTTGCCGAGCTTTCGGCGGACGGTCGCGAACTGACCGACGTGCATCATCTCGTGCCCGCCGATCATGTTGAACATGGCGCCGACCGTGGGAATGAAACTGCGGTACTTCTCCGGCGTCGGCTGGTCCAGCTCGCTCTCCGGCGTTGCGTCGAGAGCGGTCAGCGTGGCCTCGTGCATGGTCTTCAACAGCGCGAGGTACTCGGATTTCTTGAGGAACTTGGTCGCATCGTCCGATGTGGACGACTCCTTGCAATGCTTCTCGACGAAGCCCTCCGGCAGGGCCGGCATCGACTTGCCGATCGAGTTCATCATGTCATGCTCGGACGAAATCAGGTGACCCAATTGCCACGCGATGTGGTTGGCTCCCGGTGCCGGACGGACCATGAGGTCGGCGTCAGACAGATCATCAAGATATGCCTGCGTGACCATCTGGCTCATTCCGATGCTCTGCTTCACCACGTCTTTCGCGTTCATCTCCACTCCCTTTCTGCCTCAGTTCGGCTCTCCATCGGCTCGAATGTCCCTGATTGTAACGCCCTCCGGCGGCGCGTCCCACGTCCGCATCGTGTGTCCGCGGTTACGCTCGTCGCTCGTCGTTGTCGCGACTTGAGACGGTGGGGTACAGTGTTGGGTATGACACAGATCGTCGGGATTCTCAACCTCACGGACGACTCTTTCTCCGATGGGGGGCGATATCGGGATCCGGAGGTTGCGGTTTCTCACGCGCTGGAGATGGTGCGGTGCGGCGCGACGATCATCGACGTCGGCCCGGAGTCGACCCACCCCGACGCCGCGGACGTTCCGCCGATCGAGCAGATCGAACGTCTGCGGCCCGTACTCGCGGCACTGAGTGCCAGTCGCGTTTCCGTCTCCGTCGACGCCAGCGAGGCCGTCGTGGTCCGCGCGGCGCTGGAACAGGGGGCCTCCTGGATCAACGACGTTACCGCGCTTCGCGATCCGGAGACGGTCCGGGTCGTCCGCGATCACGATTGCCGCGTTGTCCTGATGCACTCGATTTCGGCAAAAGCACGCGCCGATCGCGATGCGCCGACTGCAACGGTCGATTCCGTGATCGCGTTCTTTCGTGAACGGATAGCGGCCCTGGAGGCAATCGGCCTGACGCGTGAGCGATTGATCCTCGACCCCGGCATGGGTTTCTTCGTGGGTAGCGGTCCACTGGCTTCGATCGAGCTGCTTCAGGGAATCGGGCGGCTGCGCGAGCTCGGATTGCCGGTCCTGGTATCCACCTCGCGTAAGTCGTTCATCGGCGAGCTCCTCGCGGATGCGGGGCCTGATGACGAGACGACCCGGCAGCCGCGGCCGGTGGCAGAGCGCGGTCCGGGAACGCTGGCGACCGAATTGTGGGCCGCGACGCAGCGCGTGGACTACGTTCGAACGCACGACGTGCGGGCGCTACACGATGCGCTTACAATCTGGCGTCGATTGGATTGCGCGGTTACGGGCTAGCCGCCCGGGCGACGGAAGAGCACGGAGAATGTCACGATGAATCCGTTCAAGGGAACGCACACGGCGTTGGTCACGCCGTTCCGCAATGACCAGGTGGATGAGGCCGCATTGACGCGGATCGTGGAGCATCAGCTCGCGGAAGGCGTCGACGGGTTGGTGCCCTGCGGCACGACCGGGGAATCGCCCACGCTCGCGACGAACGAGTACGAGCAGGTCGTGCGGTGCGTGGTGAAGGCCCGCGACGCGTCCGGTCGAACGGGCGTGACGGTGATGGCCGGCTCGGGTTCGAACAGTACGGCGAAGACGATCGAGCTGTCCAAGCGGATGGCGGATTGCGGTGCCGAGGGGCTGCTGGTCGTCGCGCCCTACTACAACAAGCCGTCGCAGGAAGGGCTCTTTCGGCACTACGAAGCGGTCGCGAAAGCCGTTCGGCTACCGATCATGCTGTACAACATTCCGGGCCGATGCGGCGTCGAAGTCTCGGTGGAGACCCTCCGGCGGCTGCGCGAAGCCTGCGACAACCTGGTGGCGGTGAAACACGCCACGGGCAAGGTCGAGCAGGTCAGTGACTTGCGGGCCGCCTGCGACGTCGGCGTGCTCTCCGGCGATGACCCGCTCACGTTGCCGATGATGAGCATCGGCGCCGTCGGTGTCGTCAGCGTGCTGTCCAATCTGGTCCCCGGTGCGGTGTCGCGGATGACGAACGCAGCGCTGAAGGATGACTGGAAAGCCGCAGCCGGGTTGCACGACAAGCTCTATGCACTCGGGCGCATGCTTCTCTCGCTCGATACAAACCCCGTGCCGATCAAGACCGCGATGGCGATTCGGGGGTTCTGCACCGACGAGTTGCGGCTGCCGATGTGTCCGCTCTCGGCCGAGAATCGCAAGTCTCTCGAGCGATTGCTCGCGGAAATGGGCGACCTGTAGGCCGCGAAGCCCCCTGAGCGCACGTTCCGAACACTGGCGGACAAGAGGGCACTGCCCCTTTGTATTGCCAGTGCCACCCCAGAGGGAGTGAGCGTCTTGCAAGGGCGGGCGGAGTAGACGTTTGCCTCATGGAGGAGCTTGCTCCCCACTGGCGGAAAACGGGGGCACGGTCTCTCGCACCGGCACCCGCCCGCTCGCTCGCGCTCACGGCTCGTTGTGGCGAAGATCGCGTGGTCCCCTCGCTCGCGCTCGGGGCTCGTTGTGGCGAGTCTTTGGTTCGCGTCGGGGCCTGTGGCGTAGACACAGGCCTCGCAAAGGGAGCTTGCTCCCCCCCTCGCTTGCGCTCGGGCTCGTTGTGTTACGACCCTGACGGGCCGTTACGAAGCCAAGCGACGTCAATGCGAGCCGCGAGCGCAAGCGAGCGGTCAATGGCGGGCGAGACGCCCGCCCCACCCATTGTTTCTTGATCCCCTCGCTTGCGAAGAAGGCGCACGAACGCGCGCTGGATGGGCACGCTGTGCTGGAATTGTAGGCGGTTTGGTGCCCCAGGGTTCTACCCTGGGGGACACATTGGTGTGCTGAGCGAAACGCGTCCCCCACCCTGAAAGGGTGGGGCACCTCGCTCGTCGGAAA
>JANQNU010000021.1 GCA_028279405.1 Phycisphaerae bacterium | reverse complement strand
CGGGTTGCAATGGGACGTACTTGACGTTTCCGGGCATTCCCCGGGCGGGCTCGCGTTCCATTCGGCCGCCGTCGGGGTCGCGATCGTCGGCGATTCGCTCTTTGCCGGCGGCATCGGCCGCTACGACTTCCCCGGCAGCTCCGGTCCACGTCTGCTGGCGAACATCCGGGAACAGTTGCTGACGCTTCCGGACGAAACGGTGATCTATCCGGGGCATGGGCCCACATCCACCATCGCACGCGAACGTGAGACCAACCCCTTCCTGCAGCCTGGTTTCGTTCCATGACAAGTGGCCCGCGTCGAGTGTGCTCGGCATTGTGCGTGACCCCGTTGCTTCTAGCGATCGGCTGTGGTGCTCAGGATGCATCCGCTGGCAAGGGAGTCGCCGCCAAACGGGGCGCGGTTGACGTACGCGACTGGGTGCTCGAGCCGCTCGCCTCGCCGGACCCGGCGCGCGACGGGCCCGCACGAATCGTGAGTTTCGCTCCGAGCATCACCGAGATCCTGTACGCATTGGGCCTCGACGATCGGCTCGTCGGTCGCACTCGTTATTGCTTGCATCCGCCGCGCGCGCAACAGGTGCCGTCCGTGGGCGCGCTGACCAACGTCAGCGCCGAGACGTTGGTTGCGTTGGAGCCCGACCTGGTGCTGGTGGCCGGTACGAGTCGGCTGGTTGCGGATCGGATTCGGGCCCTGGGGCTTAACTGGCAATCGCTGCCCGACGATTCGCTGGACGATATCTTCCGATCGATACAGGCGGTCGGCACGCTGACCGGCCGATCGCAGACCGCGGCGCTGCTCGAGTCGCAGCTGCGGTCAGATCTCGACCGCGTACGGTCGGCGTACGAGGATGGACCGCGACGTCGCGTGCTGATCGTGCTGGATGCCCTCGCCAACCCGCCGATGCCGCCGGTGGTGGCCGGTCCCGGTTCGTTCTACGACGACCTGTTGCAGTTCGCCGGGCACGAAAACGTCGTCGCGCCGCTCGAACGGGCGTTCGGAGCGCTGTCTCTCGAGGTCATCGTTTCGCTGGATCCCGACGTCATCATCGAGATCGTCGCTGACGGTCGGCGTCGGTCGGCGGGTAACGCCGACGCGCTGCGCGCCTGGCAAACGCTCGGCGACCTGACTGCCGTCCGCGAGGGCCGCGTGCGCCTGCTGACCGGATCAGCGTACTTCCTTCCCGGGCCGCGGATCGCATCCACGTTCGACGCGCTTTGTGCCGCGATCGCAGACGACTCATAACGGCCGCGCCGCCAGCGAGCGGTCCTGACGACGCTCCGATACAATTGGCGCGATGTCTGATTCCTCTTTTAGCATCTCAGTCGAGGGCCTGACGGTTCGGCGCGACGGCCGGGCAATCCTCGACGAAATCACGCTACGGCTTGCGCCAACAGAATCGGTCGCGATCATCGGCCCGAACGGTGCCGGCAAGACGACGTTGATGCGCTGCTTGCTGGGCTTGTTGCGTCCGACGGCGGGGTGCGTTCAGTTAGAGGGTCGGCCGGCGCACGCGGCGGCGCCTCGCTGGCGCGGGCAGCGTCTCTCCTACGTGGCCCAGACGGTCGATCGCTTGCCCCCGTTCTCAGTATGGGACGTGATTGCGGATGGGCGCTATCCGCACCTGTCGGCCCTGCGTCCGCTCGGCGAGAATGACCAGCGAGTCGTCTCGGAAGCGGTTGCGGAGTGCGGACTCGCCGGGCTGGAAGGGCGGCTGATCACCACCCTCAGCGCCGGGGAACGCCAGAAGGCGTTCATCGCGGCCGCTCTCGCTCAGGATGCGCGCGTGATGCTCATGGATGAGCCGGCGGCGCCGCTGGACCCGGCGCATCGCCATGATCTCGTTCGGCTGCTGCGGTCGTGGTACGGTCGAGGCCGCGGTCTGGTCATGATCAGTCACGATCTCGAACTGCCCGCCGCGACTTGCGAGCGCGTCATCGCGCTGCGCGAAGGCCGAGTGGTCGCCGATGGACCGGTATCACAAGTTCTTGATCCAAAAGTGCTTGCAGACGTCTACGGTGCGGCATTCGAGACCGCACGGACTGGGGATGGAAAGACCTACCTCGTGCCGAAATGGTAGGCTGACAGCAACGGCTCAGTCCGTGCGCTGCAACGATCGGACCGCGTCGTCCACCGTCTGACACCCGGCGAACCGCGGTCCGGTAACCATCAGGCGGTCGGCGAAGATGAGCATGTAGCCGTCCTCGACGATGTGTACCCCAACGGCCCAACCGCCGGTGTCCGCCAGCATCGCGCACACGTCGTCCAGCCAGCCCCGCGTCACGGCCGTACTGTCGATGAGTTCCATATACACGTAGCGGTCTTCGGTGTTGTACATGTCGTTGATGATGAAGTACCGGCAATCGTCATCGCCGAACTCCCAATCGTCACCTTCTTCCTCCTCGTCGGTAATCGTGAGTCGACCCAGCGGCCCGGTCGTTCCGTGTCGTCGGCAAACGTCCACGAGCAGGTTCCGCGTGCCATAGTACTGCTGCCATGTAACCGGTTCCGGGCCGGGATTCGGAACGTGCTCGTACGGGTAGTCGGCGGGGTCGTAGTGCTGGAGTTTCATGTCGACACCGTAACGAATTGCTGGGGGCATCGGTTGCTCGGTTCTCACAAAATTGTCCGTTCTAACGGGGCGTGCGGACGCCGACCTTAACATTTTCACTTTTTCTTAACAATCGACGCACTGGTGATTAACATCAGCGTGTACATTGAGTTAACACAGCCCTTCGGCGTCGCGGGCTTTCTGAGTTCGGCTAATCGGATAATCTTGGTCGGATATGAAGGTCGGCAAATCGATCCTGATCATCGAAGACGAAACGGACCTCGCGGACATCGTGAGCTATCAGCTCAAGCGTGAGGGTTATGAGACGCGAGTAGCGCGAGACGGCGGGGCAGCGCTCGCGGAGATCGACCGGCACCCGCCGGACTTGGTGATCCTCGACCGGATGTTGCCGAAGACCTCCGGCGACGAGGTCGCGATGAAGCTCAAGAGCGACGCGCGGTCGGCTCACATACCGATCATCATGGTCACAGCGAAGGCCGAAGAGACCGACGAGCTGGTCGGGTTCGCGTTGGGGGCAGACGACTACATCCGTAAACCCTTTTCTACCAAGCTCTTGGTCGCCCGTATCCAGGCCGTGCTACGTCGCCAGGAATCGTCTGATAAGATTCCCGAGGTGTTGCCGATCGGGCCGATCGTTTTGGATCGCGGTCGGCACGAGGTGACGGTGGACGGCGACCCGGTTGCGTTGACCGCGACCGAGTTCCGTGTCCTGTCGACACTGATGACGGCCCGGGGTCGGGTCTTATCGCGCGAGCAGGTGATCGATGCGGTCCTGGGCTACGGCGTGGCGGTGACCTTGCGAACGATCGATGTCCACGTGGCCGCGTTGCGAAAGAAGCTCGGCGAGTCGTCGGGCTGGATTCAGACCGTCCGGGGGGTAGGCTATGCGTTTCGACCGCCTGCTGAAGCGGGTGCCGTCGGAACCGAGTAGTGCGGTTCGGTAACCGGGCGCTCTTAACGTCCTCCGGGCCCGGTGTCCTGGCTGCGTGAGTCTCGTGACCGCTGCGAGCAGACCGCCTGAAACATAGCCCGAGCGTTGAACGCGATGCGCTTTTCCCGGATCACTGCCATTCTGCTGACGATTCACGCTTTGTTGCTTGGGTTGGCGCTGCTCGCGCCGCCGCCCTGGGAAAGTACGACTCTTTGGGTGGTTGGTTACGGGGTGCTGATCGGGGGCGGCCTGCTGCTGACGTGGTTGATTCTGCGTAACTATTGGTCGGTACCGCTGCGCCGGGTCATCCATGCAACGCGCCGGATGGCGGACGAGGACGCGTTGGAGCCCATCCACGTGCGTGGTGAGGGTGAGATCGCGGTCTTGGCGCATGCGATCAACCATCTCGGTCGTCGATTTGCCCGCCGAAAGGCTGGGACTGCCCAACAACTCGAGACGCTGGAGACGTTGCTCGAGCATTTACACGAAGGCGTGGTAGTGGTCGATCACGAGGCTCGTGTTCGGTGGATCAATCCGGCAGCGGTCCGGCTGCTGCACTTGCGAACGGACGCCGGCACTGGGCTGATCGGCGCGCCGCTGGAAGGTTGCATTCCGCACCACGCCGTCCAACGCATCCTGCATACGGATCGTCGGTCCGAGAACGGCGACGATCGGGTATTGCCGGACGGGCGCGCCGAAGAGAACATTGTGATCGAGGCGGACGGGCGCGACATTCATCTGTTTGCGCGCGCATCGGATCTTCGTCTTCCGGGGACGGAGTCGGAAGGTGTGAGCCGCCTGCTGGTGCTGACGGACATCACCGAACTGAGCGAAGCGCTGCAGATGAAGGCGGATTTCGTAGCGAACGCTTCTCACGAGTTGCGCACGCCGTTGTCGACGATACGCGTTGCGGTCGAGACGTTGTTGCATATGGACCTGGCATCCGAGGTCACTGAGGCGCGGATGTTCCTTGAGAAGGTGGACCGGCACAGTGCCCGCCTGGTCGAAATGGTGTCCGATCTGCTTGATCTGTCGCGTGTCGAGTCGGCGTCGTTCGAGCGCGTGGCGCGCGAGATCGTCCCCGGTGATTTTCTCGACGACGTGCATGACCGGTTCCTGCAACGCATCATGGAGGGTGAGCTGCAATGGGTTCCGATCGTGGCGGACCCGGGCTGGCGGTTCTCGGCAAGTCCATACCTACTGCAGTTGATTGTCCACAACCTCGTGGACAATGCGATCAAGTTCTCGGAGCCGGGTGGGCCGATTCGCGTTTCGATGGCGCTGCGCGAGGGTTTGGTGCATATCGAGGTGGCAGACGAAGGTTGTGGAATCCCCGAGGCGGATCGACGGCGGGTCTTCGAGCGGTTCTATCAGGTGGAGCGTTCGCGTGCCAGCGAGCCGCGGCGGGGTACCGGTCTTGGTCTGGCGATCGTCAAGAATGCGACAGTCGCATTAGGGGGCACGATCGCGCTGGAGAGCCGCGTCGGTGCGGGAACGCGCGTTTCCCTCTCGTTTCCTGAGAGCCAGCCGGCGGAGGCGTCGGCGTAACGCGGCCGGCTACGGCTCTGTAATCAGCAGGTCGAAGTCGGCGCGATCGTTCTGGTCTTCGGTACCGACGAAGATCTCGTAGACCCCAGCGGACCAGTTACCCCGAAACACCTCCGAATCATCGCCGACGTTCCCGCAAAAAGTGGTGTTGCCGAACCGGACCATCACGACAACATCCGTGTTCACGGTTTCACTGCTCGCTCGAATGCGCATGCCGGCGATCGCTTGCGTGAGCGTGATCGTGCGTGTGGCGGTGGCGGGGAAGAACCCGGGGCACGTGCCGTCGGCATTGATGCCTTGCACTTCGCCGGTTGCGAACGACGAGCCGAAGCCCGGGGAGAGCGTGTTCGTTTCGCCGGCAGGCGGAGGTGTGTTGACCGGGCACCCGGCGAGGACGACGAAGAAGAGGGCAAAGACAGGAAGGCACCAGAAGGTGGGGCGCACGGTGGGGCGCATCGGCATACTCCAGTGGTTGTTGGCCGGCATCGCATTCGGTTGATCGCTCGCCGCTAATGATAATGATCGGCTGCGATCAAATCCGGTTTGGCCAATATTCAAGTTTGTCAGGCGTGTCACGCTAGACTGGTCGTCACGCTACCGACTTAGGAGGCGCGCTGCAATGGCTGTCTCTGGACGGGCAGTGTTGGAGTCGCTGGCGGATTGCGCACGGGAGGAAAACATGTCGAGGCATTCGGTTGGACGCGGGTTGTGCTCGCCGGTGGCGGCGTTGGTGCTTTTGGTGTGCCTTGGAGCGGTCACTGCGCGGGCCGGTGGGGCGTCGTCGTTCGTTCATTGGGAAACGCCTCACGTTCGGCCGTTGGCGTTGACGCCGGACGGTCGGCTGTTGCTCGCGACCAATGTTGCGGACAATCGCCTGGAGATCTATCACGTCAGTCATCGGACGCTGATTCTAGCGGCCAGCATCGTGACCGGGCTCGATCCGGTTTCCGTGCGCGCCCGAAGCGCGACCGAGGCATGGGTGATCAACCACGTTTCGGACAGTGTCAGCATCGTGGACCTGGAACAACGGCGTGTCCTGCGAACGTTGAACGTGGGTGATGAGCCGACGGATGTGGTCTTCGCAGGGACGCCGGAGCGCGCGTTCATCGCGATGTCCCAGTTGAACGAGGTGTGGGTGCACGATCCGGCGGACTTGTCGGCACCGCCGACCGTGGTCCCGATCGCCGGCGAAGATCCACGCGCCCTGGCGACCGATGGGCAGCGCGTTTACGCGGCGGTATTCGAGTCGGGCAACCGGACGACGATCCTGAGCGAGTTCGAGGTCTCAGGCGGCGGACCGTACGGCGGTGTCAATCCGCCGCCGAACGATGGAGCGAGCTTCTCTCCGCCAATCGCGATCGATCTGCCGACGCCGCCCCCGGTCGGGATGATTGTGAGGAAGGACGGCTTGGGTCGCTGGTTGGATGACAACAACGGGGACTGGTCCGGGCTGGTGACCTGGGACCTGCACGATCACGATCTGGCGATCATTGACGCGGGTACCCTTGCAGTCTCTTACGCCCGCGGGTTGATGAACCTGAACATGGCGGTGGCTGTGCGGCCCGACGGTCAGGTGACGGTCGTTGGCACGGATGGAATCAACGAGGTGCGCTTCGAGCCCAACCTGCGCGGCGGCTTCGTTCGTGTGCTGATGGCGACCGTAGATCCGGAGAGTCCGGACGCCCCCGCGATCGTCGACCTGAACCCGCACCTCGATTATTCGACGCACACGGTTCCGCTCGAGACGCGCCGGCAATCCGTCGGCGATCCGCGCGGCGTGGCTTGGAACGCGGTCGGCGACGTCGGCTATGTCACCGGCATGGGCTCCAGCAACGTCATGGTGATCGATTCGGCTGGTCAGCGGCTCGGGCGCATCGACGTCGGGGCGGGACCCACCGGGGTGGTCGTGGATGATGCTCGCGCGCAGGTCTACGTGCTCAACAAATTCGACGGCTCGATTTCGATCATCGACGCGAACGCACGCACTGAAGTCGCTCAGGTTCCGTTCTTCGATCCGACGCCAACGGTCGTGAAGGCCGGTCGGCCGCATCTCTACGATACGCACGCAACGTCCGGGCTGGGCCAAGCATCGTGCGCGTCCTGTCATCCCGATGCCCGCATGGACCAGATCGCTTGGGACCTCGGCAATCCGTCAGGAGCGATTCAGGACTTCAACCAGATCTGCCTCACGTTCCCCGTGTTCGGATCCTGCGAGGACTGGCATCCGATGAAAGGCCCACTCGTTACCCAGACGTTGATCGGCAGCGATTCATCGTCTCCGTTGCATTGGCGCGGCGATCGTGGCGAGCTGGCGGATTTCAACCCGACGTTCGTCGATCTGCACGGCGCGGACAGCGAGCTGACCGACGCCGAGATGGACGCCTTCGCGGATTTCATCGCGACGATCAAGTTCCCGCCGAACCCGAATCGCAACCTGGATGGATCGCTCAAAACGACCCCGCTATCGAACGGCGGCACTCCCAGGATCGGCGGTGAGCATTTCGACGCCTGCGCCGGCTGCCACTTCCCGGGCCAGGGCTTCAATTTCGGGATCGCAGCGTCAGCGTTTCGCGGCGACAGCCAGAGCTTCAACGTCTCGCACCTGCGCAACATGTACGAAAAGACCGGCTTCGACATGACCCGTACCGACAACAACCGCGGCTTCGGCTTCCTGCACGACGGGCACGCCGACACGATGTTCCGGCTGATGTTGCACCCGGTATTCGGACCCGACGGCGGCAGCCCGACGTTCACCGACGACCCCGCCGGGTTGCAGGCCCGTCGAGACGTCGAGGCGCTGATGCTGAGCGACGTCGAGCCCTTGAATGAAGCGTCGACGATCCCGGTGATCGGTCGGCAGGAAACGCTCGTCACGGGGCCGCCAATCGATCCACAGGAGCGTGCCGCGGTGCGGTCGCTAATTGACATCATCGATGCCCAGCAGCTCGACAACGCCGAGATCGTCGTGGCCGGCGTCGTCGAGGGCGTGTCGCGGGGATATCGCTACCAGGGCACGGGAATGTTCCAATCGGATCGCGCCACGGAGGTGCTCACGCTCGAGCAACTGGTGGCCGTTGGCGGGCCAGGGAACCGGTTGACGTTTACCGCCGTCCCGACCCCGAACGCCGATCGCGTCGGTCTCGATCGAGACCAGGATGGCGCCTTCGATCGCGACGAGCTGGATGTCTGCAGCGACCCGGCGGATGCCTCCAGCACGCCGGCGAACCCGGGCGGTGGCGGTGATGCGGATGGCGACGCGGACGTCGACATCTCCGATTTTGGGGCATTCGCATTCTGCCAGGCCGGGCCTGGTCTGCCCAACGCGGAGATCTGCGGCTGCCGGTTCGACGATGACGACGATACGGACGGCGATCTGCAGGACTTCGCCGCGTTTCAAACCCGATTCAGCGGTGCGAAGTAGGAGAGCCGGGGGCGACGGGGTGGTACTGGCGGCTTTGGTGCCCCATCCCTTCCGGGGAGGGGGGACTGAAACAACGCCATTGTCCGTCCCCCACCCCAAGATGGAGTGGGCACCGTTACCAGGGTCGTGCGGGCGTCTCGCCTGGGCAGCAAGCTGCCAGGATGAGGCAGGCGTCTACGCCACCTGCCCCGGCAAGAACGATCCGTGAGTAAACCCAGGGTGGGGCGGGCGCCTCGCCCGGGGAGCAAGCTGCCAGGATGAGGCAGGCATCTACGCTGCCTGCCCCGGCAAGAACGATCCGTGAGTAAACCAGGGTGGGGCGGGCGTCTCGCCCGCCGTTGATGCATCTCGTGATTGGTTATCGCAACAAGATCTCGCGTGCGAGCCGATCGGCATCCGGTAAAGCGTCTGCGATGCGTTCGAAATCAAGCGGTTCGGGGGCGGGGCTATCGGGCAATAGCTCCTGGTGCAGCTGCGCGCGGACCGGGACGTTATGGGAATCGCTGTTTGCCAGGGCGCGTTCGACAGTGGCGCTGACGAGGTAGTCGATGAGCTTGCGCGCATTCTCGGGATTGGGTCCGTTTCGAACGTGGGCGACGGTGCAGGGGATCCAGCACACGGGCAGGTCGTCGTCGAGCGTTGGATAGATGAGTGCGAGAGAGTCGCCGCGCTGTTGCGCGACCCAGACGTCGTCGGTGTCGGTGAGGCAGAACCGCGCGGATCCATTCGCGACGAGTCGGACCGCGTGTGCGTTCCCGTCGGCGATAGCAGCATTGCTGTCGCGCAAATTCTGCAGAAGGTTCGATGCCGATTGCGGGCCCCAAAACGCGACCATCGCCGCGACGTGGCCGCGCGTCGTGCCGAAGTTGGGGTTCGCGATGGCGCAGCTGTTCAGTTGGTCCGACGCGACGAGATCGTGCCAGGTTCGGGGGAGTGCGTTGCGTGAGACGCGCTGCGGGTCGAATGCGATGACGCGGGCGCGTGCCGCGAGCGCCGTCCATCGACCATCGGGATCCTTCCAGAGCGCCGGGATATCGTGGGCTGCCGGAGAAGCGTACGGGGAGAGCAGTTTTTCGCGGGCCAACTCGATCGTGCCGAACACTTCGCTGGACCACCACACGTCGCAGCGCGGCTCATCGCGCTCGCGTCGGAGCCGTCGCAGCAGGCCCGTGGTCTTGCCGGCTTCGCTGTCGAAGACTGTTTTGACGGTGATGTTCGTCTGCTGCTCGAAGTCGCGAATCACCTGCTGCGCGAACCGTTGATCGACGGAAGTGTAGAGAATGACGGTCTCTTCGGCGCCGCGTCCGCAGCCGCAAAGCGCAAGAAAAAAGCTCATGCTAATGAACCCGCGCCCGATGATCGCCGACACTTTGCGTAAAGGTTCTTGGACATTGTGATTCAGAAATCTCAGGATTTTCATCAGAGCGTCCGATACAGAACCGCAGAGTGTCTTGGATTCAATTTTTTTACGTTCGCGACCACGACGGACAGCAGGCCAAGGAGACATTTGAATGCCGACTTTCAAGAGCTATCGTAGCAGCCGCTCGGGTACCACCCGTACGAATCGTACGAGCCGCAATCGCTTCCGCACCGCCACTGGCGCCAAGAAGCGTAGCACCACCGCGAGCAAGAGCCAAACGACGTACTCGGTGAACTCGCCGAAGTTCTCGCCCGTCAAGAGCGAGTGCCAGTGGCGCATCGGTTCGTACAAGAACGTCTACTCGCAGATCAGCGGCGCCGGCTCGAAGACCATCTTCTCGCCGAGCACTGCCAACAAGTGGATCCGTTTCGTCAACAACGGCACCAAGGTCTACAAGTTCACGAATCAGCAGTTCGCCCGTGCGTTCGGCGCCCAGACGAGCCGTCTGAGCCCGACCACCTGCGTCCGCGCCCTGCAGCGCAAGTTCGGTGCAGGTATCAAGAGCGTGACCCGCGGCAAGGGCAGCTGCTGGTTGGTCGCTGCCACGTCGAACGTGAACAGCGGTCCGTTCCGTAACTACGCCTGGAAGTAAGCTTCGCGGGACAACCGTCATCGAGTTGTAACAACCTTTGGCACACGAAGCTTGCTGGATCGTCGCGTGAGACCCGCCGGATAAGACCGGCGGGTCATTTCTTTTTGCGTGGATCTCACCTGCCGCATGACCTGCCGTTCGCACTCGCCGCCAATACAGTAAGGTGCGCTCCGCGATGGAACGCACCTCGACCGCGCGACGGGTCGGGTGTGGGTTCCGAACCGACCGTCGTCCGGATGTCATGCCGCAGCGCAAAGGGTGGCACTGGCGGCTTGCCCGCCAGTGCGCTGGGACGTGCGCGTTCAGCGCCGCCCGGAGGTTCTTGCAAGGCCCTCCGTTTCGACCAAGCGCCCGCTAGCCGCGTCGTCGACGCAGGAGCGCCGCTCCCAGGCCGAGCGCTGCGAACGTGGCGGGCTCGGGGATCGGGCTCGGCTCGCCGAAGATGAAGTCGTCGAGTGCGACGACGTCGAGGTGTTGGCCGAGGTTCTCGTCCGGACCGAGCTCCGTCGTCCCGGTGTAGATCCGGACACGGGCGATGATCGGCGTGTCGTAGATCCCGCCAACGAAGCTCAGCGTCTCGTCGCCGTCGACCCACGGGGCGTAGACCAGGTCGATCAGCTGGTCATTCGCGTCGTAGAACTCCAGTCGCGAGGTATCCGGCAGGTCGACGTCGGTGAAGACGGCACCGAAACCGCGGGTCAGCGCCGGCGTCGTCTGATCGGCCGGATTGAAGAAGAAGACGTCGGTGACGTTGCTGCCGAGCGGGGTGAAGAGCCGTTCCGGGCTGAACGTGCCGAAACGGTCCGAGTAGGTGTTGTTGATGTTGTCGAATTCGACACCTTCGCCGCTGGCGGCCGTGGCACTGAGCTGGAACCCGTTGCCCGGCGTGGTGAACTCGATGCCGCGGGCGCGCGGGCTTGCGTTGAAGTTGAAGAAATCACCAGCGAACGGGTTCGGTGCCGACACGCCGTCCGGGGCGGCGTCCCAGTTGATCTGTCGGCGTCCGCCGGCGTTCAGCACGGGCTCCGGAGCGTTGAGGTTACCCAATGCGTTCCGAAATCCGTCGACGGTGCCTTGGATGGCGCTCGGGCTCGATCCCGACGCGGTGAACGTGGTGCCGCCGAAAGCGGCTCCGGCCGCGAATAGCACGCCGACAGACCGCAAGACGAAGAAACTTCCCTTCATGCTGCTTTCCTTCCAGCAATAACCGGGGATACGCGGCCACACGCTGCAGCCGCTAGGTCGGCAGCTGAGGATCAGCTGCTGCCTATGCATGCGTCGACGGTGCGAGCAGCGGATCAAAAAAAGCGGAGTGTCGTCGAGCCCGGACGTCTCGACCTTAGGTCCCGAGGGATCGAACTGCCGCGGCATGGTGGGCGTACGCGGCCTGAATTTCGGTCATGGTGTCGCCGCCGAACTTTTCGAGCAGCGCCCGTGCAACTTCGAAGGCAACGACGTTCTCGACGACCACGCTCGCGGCCGGCACGGCACAGACGTCGCTGCGTTCGTAGTCGCTCCGCTCCGCAACGAGCGTCTGGAGGTTCACGCTGTCCATACCCTGCATCAGCGTGCTGATCGGCTTCATCGCGCCGCGGACGACGATCGGCATCCCGTTGGTCATGCCGCCTTCGAGCCCGCCGGCGCGGTTCGTTTCGCGAACAAAGCCGTAGTTGGGCGTGTTTCGTTGGCCTGGATCGAACTGAATCGCATCGTGGACCTGGCTACCGGGGCGTCGCGCCGTCTCGAAGCCGAGACCGATCTCGGCGCCCTTGAAGGCCTGGATCGACACGATCGCTTGCGCCAGACGGCCATCGAGTCGGCCCGAGGCGGTCATGCACGAGCCGAGCCCGATCGGGACGTTGAAGACCCGGGCCTCGATGATCCCGCCGACAGTGTCGCCGGCCTTCTTGGCCTCCCGGATGTGGGCGATCATGGCATCGACTGCCGTCGGGTCCGGGGTATACATGTCATTCGCGTCACGCCTTGCGATCAGTTCGTCGGCGCCGATCGTGTCGGGCACGTCAGCGCGCACGGGACCCAGTTCCGCGACAAACGCGACCGCCTCGATCCCGAACGCCTGCAGCAGCGACTTTGCGAGCGCACCCGCGGCCGTGCGGGACGTGGTTTCGCGGGCCGAGGCGCGTTCGAGCGTATTTCGGCAATCAGTGGTCAGCCATTTGACGGCGCCTGCCAAGTCCGCGTGCCCTGGTCGGGGCCGCGAGATGGTCGGGGCATCGTCGATTCGAAAGTCGCGATTCGGAACCTGCATCACCAAAGGCGACCCAATCGTCCGTCCGCGTCGGATCCCGCTCAGGATCGTGGCGGCATCCTTCTCGATCTTCATCCGTCCGCCACGGCCGTAGCCGCCCTGTCGGCGACGCAGCTCGTGGTCGATCCGCTCGAGGTCGATCGGCAGATCCGCCGGCAAGCCGTCGATGAACACCGTCAACGCTTGCCCGTGCGATTCGCCTGCGGTCCGGTACTCCAGATTGGCCATGCTCTTCCTTATCGGTCCTTACGAACGGGTTCCTTGGGGGCCTTCCCGGCGGCCTGTCGCGGGCGTCGGTCGGAATGGCTTGACGACCCGCTGATCGTCCGTATACTACCCGATTCACGCCATTTCGGCGGATACGGTTTCACGGGAACGGGTATGAAAACGGCAAACAAGAGCTATCTCGCACGTCAGCAGGACTTCGTGCGCGGCTGGTACGTGGTGGACGCTACGGATCAGGTATTGGGTAGGCTCGCGGTTCGAATCGCGACGGTGCTGATGGGCAAGCACAAGCCGACCTATACGCCGCATGTGGATACCGGTGACTTTGTGGTCGTGCTGAACGCGGACAAGGTCAAGGTTACCGGCCGCAAGAGCGAAACAATGGTCTATCAGCGGTATAGCCGCTATCCGGGCGGTTTGAAGGAAACGCCGTTCGAGCGGATGATGGAGCGGCATCCGGAGCGCGTGTTGCGTGAAGCGGTTCGGCGGATGTTGCCGAAGAACGCTTTGGCGCGGCATATGCTCACGAAGCTGAAGTTGTACAACGGTGCTGAACATCCGCACCAGGCGCAAATGCCGGACCCGTTGCCGTCGTAGCGGTTGTCGATCCTTGATCGCAGGAGTGTTCTCATCGTGAGTGAATCGCCGACATTCGAGTCGACTGCCGAGATCGCAAGCCCGACTCCCGTGGAGGAGCGTCCGCAGCGGGCACCCAAGCCGCCGCGTGCCAGCGACAAGGCCCATCTCGGGACGGGGCGTCGCAAGTCGTCGGTGGCCCGTGTCCGTTTGATCCCGGGCAAGGGGACCATCACGGTCAACGGCCGACCGTTCGACAAGTATTTTACTGAGCTTCAGGACCAGATGAACGTCACGAAGGCGATCGATGCCGCGAATATCCGATCGCAGTATGACGTTGCCGCGCGGGTGGGTGGCGGAGGCCATACGGGTCAATCCGGTGCCATCCTGCTCGGCGTTGCACGAGCAGTCATCGCGGCCCATCCCGAGCACGAGGGCAAGTTGCGTGACCTTGGCTACCTGACGCGTGACGCACGCCGTGTCGAGCGAAAGAAGTACGGCCGTCGCAAGGCCCGTCGGCGCTTCCAGTTCTCGAAGCGCTAGGCCGGTTGGCGGGCTTGGCTCGTCGACGTGCTCGATCACGAAACTTCAAGACCTCGTCGTACAATCGGCGGGGTCTTGTTCTGTTATGGGGTGGGAGTTGCAGATGACGACCGCGGCTTGCACCGGTCCTAACGCCGTAATGATCGCATCAGCGGTCCGTCATCGGATTGCCGACGCAGCGACAGAGGCGCTGCCCGCCGAAGCGTGCGGCGTGCTCGGGGGAAGGGGGCCCGGGCTGGTAACCGCCGCAATTCCCGTCGCGAACCGATCTTTGGACCCAAGGCGGTTCCGAATGTGCCCACAGGGGCTGATGCATGCCGAATTGGCCCTGCAACGCGCACGCTTGAACCTGCTCGGCTACTACCACTCGCACGCTGGTGCCAGTGCGCTACCCTCCGACGCGGATCGTCATGGCGTCTTCTGGGGCGAATCAGCTACCCGACTGAACATCGTGTTCGCCGTCCAGAGCGGAGATCTCATCGTTTTTAGCGCGAAGGGATTGTATTGGCGACAAGTTTCCGCTATCATTTGTTAGGTTTATGAAAGGGTTCGTAGGGGTTCTCTTGGATGGACGCGTGGCGGCGGGGTTTGGCAAGCATCCTGAGTCTGGTCCCGGTGTTTTTGCTCGGGCCGGTCGGCTGCGTCGGATCCGGGGCAAGGGAGGGAGCAGGAGCGATGAAAGCGGTACGATATCTGAACCCGGAGGGATTGCTGAAGAACCCGGCGTTTTCGCAGGTTGCGGTCGTCGATGGCACGGCGCGGATGGTCTACGTCGGCGGGCAGAACGCGGTGGACGCGTCGGGTGTGGTTATTGGTGCTGGGGACCTTGGACTACAGACGACCGCTGCACTGGAGAACCTGCGGACCGCACTCGATGCGGCGGGTGCGGACTTGGTCCACATCGTCAAGATGACGGTGTACATGGTCCAGGGGCAATCGCCGCAGGCGGGGTATGAGGCATCGCGTCGGTTCTGGGGCGATCGACCTGACCCGCCGACGATCTCGCTGGTGTTCGTGGCGGGTTTGGCTCACCCGGAGTTCCTGGTCGAGGTCGACGCCATCGCGGCTGTGCCGGGCTAGGGGGCTTCCGGTGCGAGCGGCCAGACGATCTCCGTTCGCAGCTCGTCGGCGATGTTTGCCTGACTGTGGTCGATCCAATAGATCTCGTACGGGGCTCCGGCGGTAGTGAGTTCGCGGGCTTGGATCCAAGCGCGAAGCCGTTCGTATGTGTCCGGAAGTCGCTCGTACGGGCCTTCGTGCATCGAGGTCGCGGCTGGACCTGCGGGCAACGTCGACGCCAGGATCGGCGGACTCTCGGGAAGCACTTCTTGGACCGGAAAGCCGGCTTCGACGTCCAGCAGTGGCTCGGTATGGTCTTGAGTCGGCTGGTCGAGTGAGTGGTGCCGAGCGATTGCGGGACCGACGGTCACGTGCTCGAGGCCATTCAAGTGGTTCCACACCTGTTCGAACATGCTCGCGAGCGCGGCTCCGAACTCTTCAGGCGGGACGCGCATTCGGATTGACGCGAACCGTTGTGCGGTAACGGTTTTGATACGCGGCTCGGCAACAGACAATTGGCTCTCCTGGAGGCGGTTATCGATCTCGGTGTAGTCCGAACCGCTGTTGCAGCGCGACGATTCGGTCGCGAACCAGCTCGACGCATTCATCGTCCGTCAATGTCTGAAGCAAGGCGGGTTCGATGGGTTCGCCGTAGGCGATGGTGACGCGACCGGGGCGCGGAAGCCGCGCATCGCGCGGCCAGGATTGAAACGCGCCGTCGATGAGTGTCGGAAGGACCGGGACGCGTGCTTTCTTAGCGATCAGAATGACACCGGCGTGCATGGTTCCGATCGAGCCGTCGATCGTTCGCGTGCCTTCGGGAAATGCGACCACCGGAAAGCCGGCTTTCAAACGTCGCAATGCTTCCTTGATCGCCCGCAGGTCCGCGGTTTCGCGTCGGATTGGGAAGCAGTTGAGTGACACGATCAGCTTGCGGAACAGCGGGTTACGAAAGAGCGAGTCGCGTCCCATGTAGTGGCACTCGCGCGCAATCGCGAGTGTTCCCAATGGCGGGTCGAGCACGCTTTGATGGTTGCAACAGATCAACACGCCACCTGTTTGCGGCACGCGTTCGGTGTGAAATACCCGGCCGCGGAAGTATAGCAGGAACGCCGCCCGCAACAGGAAACGCATGAATCGGTAGTAGAGTCGGACCGTCGCGGGGTCCCGCTGCGGCATGGGTACGGCGAGCGACGCTTCGTTGGCAGAGGTCGGGGGCGTGTTGCGCGTGCCGACGGCGGTACTCATCAGTCCCCAATCCGCCCGGCGTTCGCCGCCGAATGGTCGTCGTTCAGTTGGTCGGCATTGACCAGGCCCGCGTCGTGGAGGCTATGCAGCATCTCTTCGAGTACCTGCTGGATCGACAGTCGCGACGTATCGATCTCGATGGCGCCGTCCGGCCGGACGAGGGGCGCCACGCTACGGGCAGTGTCCGTCTGATCCCGCTCTTGCACGTTTCGCAGCACTTCTTCCTGCGTCACGTCCTCGCCTTCAGCGATCAGCTCGTGATATCGGCGTTCGGCTCGATGAGCGACGTCCGCCGTCAAAAAGAACTTCACGTCGGCATGCGGGAAGGCGACGCTGCCCTGATCGCGCCCTTCGGTCACGATCGAGCCGAGTCGGACGCCGAGTTCGCGTTGCTTGCGTACGAGTACGGTTCTTACCGCGGGCGAGGCGGCGATGAAACGCGTATGCTCGCTGACGCGCATGCTTCGAATTTCTTCGGTGACGTCCCGGTCGCCGACAGTGACGCGGATGTGCGTGGGCCCTGGATCCAACCGATACGCGTTGCTCTCGGCGAGTCGTTGCAAGGCGGGCTCGTCCCCAAGGTCGACTTCGGCCTCGAGCGCCAGAAGCGTGACAACGCGGTACATCGCGCCTGTATCCAGGTAGGGAATCCCCAGTCGTGCCGCAAGTTTGCGCGCCGCCGTACTCTTCCCGGAGCCGGCTGGACCGTCAATGGTAATGATCACGCCGCCATCCCAGCCATCCCAGCCACCATCTCAACTCTCGATCCGGCTCCGTCGCGTGCCCCGAAGATCTCGTGCGCTGGCCGGCGGTCAACCACGGATGGCCCGCTTTGGTTTTCGGTCGGGCAGGCGCAACTCGGTTCCGACCGGTACGACGTCGGGGGACTTCAGCCTGTCCTTGTTGAGTTCGTAGATCTCGCGCCAGAGTTCGCTGTCGCCGTAGATGTTCTTGGCAATCTTGATCAGCGTGTCGCCTTTTTCGACGACGTACGTCGCACGACCGGCGCCGCTGCTGCGGTTCGTTGGGGTTTCGTCGCGCTTGGGGGCCGGCGGACGAGTCGCAGTTGATCGCGCTGCCTTGTCGGGCTTGGCGGGGATGACCAGCGTAGCTCCGACTTTCAGCCGATTGGGATTGACCTTCGGGTTGGCCTTCGCGATTACCGTCCACAGCAGATCGTCGTCATAGTATTTCTGCGCGATCGCGCTGAGCGTGTCCCCTTTGGCGACCGTATGTGTCGTTACGCCGACGGTCGTCGTTTCCGATGTGCGCGTCGGGTTGGCTGTTCCCGGGCGCGGCGTCGCGACGGGCGGCCGACGCGTATCACGGGTGATCGGCGGCTTGCTGACAGTCGGCTTGGGTTGTGGCGTCGTCAGGGCGTCACGGTTGCCCGGGCGTTGCGGCGTTGTCGCGCGACGGTCGCGATCCGCCATCTGGTTTTCGTCGCCCGCCAGCCGGGTGTTGGGCGTGGCGGCTCCGTTCGGCGTACCTGTGTTGACGGGGGGGAGTCGACGGGGATCCTGGGCGGCCTTCGGGTTGGCGGTTGCGGGCCGGTTCCGGTTGTTCGTCGGCGTCAATGGTCGTGGTTGTTTGGCGGTGGGAGACGGGGTCAGATCGGACCGATTGGCTGCGGTACGCGTGTTGTCGTTTGTCCGATTGGCGCCCCGGGGCGTCGTGCTACGCGGTCGGGAACCGGTTCGTGGTGGCGTCGTGCCGGCGTTGCGCGGCCGCGCAGTGGTCGGCGCCGAGTCGTCCCGTAACGGCTTTCGGTCCTTCCCGTCGGCTTTTGCCTGTTGCGAACCGTTCCCGTCAAACGGGAGTTTTCCGCCTTTGTCCCGTTCATACGTCAGGTAGATGAACGATACGACGACCAGAAGGAACCCGACGACAAGTCCAATTTTCATTTCCGGTCGCATGGGCGTGCCTCACACGAAAGGACTCACTGCCTGGCGCCACCTCCGTGCATGCGCCACCCCTGAATTATACGGCCTGGACGCGCGGCGAATAGGGCGGTTCAAGCCGTTGGGGCCGCCTTTTTTACGACCGCTTCGCGCAGCGTTGGTCGAAAGGAAATGATGGTCAGGTCGTCCGCTTTCGGCTGAAACGCGTCGTGGCCGTCGCGCATCCGTCCCAGGCCGACCTTGCCGAGCCCGTGCACGCCCTGCAGGAGCGGCCCCTTACGAATTCGTTCGACGATTTCCGTCAGTTGGAAGTTGTCGAACAGGCCGTCGGAAGCGATCAGGATCGTGTCACGGGGCTTCAGTGCGATCGCAGGGCCGAGCTCGATCCGCATCTGGTCCATCCCGATGAAATTCGACACGATGTGTCGCTCCTCGTGGGCCATCGCACCTTCCTCGTCCAGCAGTCCCGCTTCCAAGGCGTATCCGACCGGCGAATGCGCCAGCGACTGGTGGATGACCCGCCCGCGCTGCCCGACCACCAGGATGACCGAGTCGCCGGCGTGGATGGGACGCATCACACCGTGTTCGAGCGCAACTGCGGCCAGTGTGGTCGCGGCGCCAACGCCGAGCTTCTTGACCGCGCGGTCGGCAGCCTCGAAGCCGTCGAGCAGGGCCGGACGCAGGTCGCCGTCGGTGGCCAGCACCGGAAACAGCGACGCGGCAAGCGATTCCAACGCCAAACGCGACGCGCGATCCCCAGCGGGCTGACCACCGGCACCGTCCGCGACCGCGAGCACCGCTCGCTCCGTGCCGCCGATCAACAACGCCGCATCTTCGTTCGGCGTTTGCCGCTCGGGCGAGCGTGCCGAGAACAGGACGACGTCGCCGTTCGCGAGCGTCTTCTGCTCGAGCAGGGGGTCTTCGCTGCTGACGAAGAGCTTGGATGGGGCGGCGGTGCTCATCGGGTGCTCCGGCGCGCAGCGAGCGCGTCTCCACACCAAGGGCAGTAGTCCCAGAACTCACCGACCACGCCCCAGTGGCAACGTTTGCATGAGTCGCGCGCGCCTTCGATTCGCCATGGCCGGACGACCTTGGTACGGCACCAGGGACAGTAGCGCATGAACGGCATCAGCGCCCCATCCGGACACTTGCGGTTGACGCAGCGCGCCGTGTAGCGCTTGTCCGCGAAGCGCGGCACGGCCTCCGCGTGAATCGCGCCGCCGTAGCACCAGGCGCAGAAACGCCAGTCGGTCTTGACGCCACGCTTGCAACGCCGACAGTTGGCCGGCATGGATGTCTTGTCGGGGTCGACGCGTTTCGCCACGCCGCACCACGGGCAGTGGAACATCGCTTCCGCGATCGGGCCGTGACAGCGCCGACATGATTCTCGTAGCGGTAGCGCCCGGCCGAACCGCTTGCGAAACTCGCGCTGCCGAAGGTGACGCCACTTGGTCGGGGCCGTCACCTCCGCCCGGCGTTTGGCGACGGCCCGAGACTTCTTCGAACGCAGAAAACGGGCGCGAATCCGCCGATAGGCGACATTCATGCGTGCTGCGTCGGGATAGCGCTTTCGATGATCGACTTCCAGCGCCCGGCGCAGAAAACTGATCGCATCCGTCGTGAGTGCTTCCCGCAGCCGGTCGTAGGCCGGTGGCGGCCACTCGAATGGCCATTCGGGAACAATGCCGCTGAACAAACGGCACAGCACGAGACCGAGCGAGAAAACGTCCGAGCGAAACGATGGTTTGCCAAGCGCCTGCTCCGGCGCCAGGTATCCGACGGTGCCGCTGCCGGAACCCTTCAGCGTCCGCCAGGCCACACGCGCGATCCCGAAGTCCGCGAGCCGTAACTGATCGTTCGCGAACAGGATGAAGTTCTCGGGCTTGATGTCACAGTGCATTACGCGTTGCGTATGCGCGAACGCGACCGCTGCCAGCATCTGATCGGTGAAACGTTGGGCCAGGTCGAGCGAGAGGCGACGTCGCAACCGATCCGCCAGCGTCCCGACGCCCAGCGGGTAGACAACGACGAACGTATCCTCGATGAAGTCCGCATCCTTGATCGGCAAGATGTTCGGATGATCGAGCCGTGCATTGAGACGCACCTCTTTACGGAACTCGGAGATGCTCTCACGCGTCACGCGCCCCGGGTGGGGCATCTTCAGCGCGACAGAAATGCCGGCGATCGTATCCCGAGCCTCGTAGACGGTCGCGAACCCGCCGGTCGCGAGTTTGCGCTGGATGCGATACTTGCCCAGTAGCTTGCCGACGCGAATGCCGTTGGACCGGGAACTCTCCAAACGAGCCTCTACCTGGATCAAGGTTCACTGCCGGCGCCCGAACAGCGCCGGCCAGCGTCGTGCCCGATAAGTATCGTGTTCGTCACGCAAGTTGATAGCGGATGGTCGCGGCGGATGTCAACGGATGCCAGCGCGGTCCGCGGCTCATTGTTTGCCCGAGCGGAGTCGCACATACGCTGGCTATCGGACCTGATCCGATAACAGCTTCTTGGGGAAGCGTTTACGAGAAAAACCACCACGATTTGATTTGATTTCCTGATTCGAGCGTTCCTAGCATTCGATAGCAAAGCGTGCAGACGCGAAATCTGCGCGGGGACTTTCGATCGGCGGCGTTGTGGTCGTCGATGACAGCTCGTAATGCCTTCAGTCAGGAGGGACGGAGAAGGTGCGCGCATACAAAATCATGCTATCGTTCTCGACGCTGCTCGCGCTCACGAGCGCGGCTTGGGCCGGGAATCTCAATACCGGACTCGAGTACAACGTCGATCTCGGCGGAACGGGCGCCCCCGGCGACGCCGGCCCGTTCTTTAGTTCCGGCCTTCCTGGCTGGCTCGGTGCCGAGTCGCTCGCGACGCATATGACCACGGACATCCAGAGCATCCCCGGTTTCGATCAGTTCATGGGTCAGGTTCGCAGCACCGTCTACTACGTCAACGGCGAAGATGCTGGTAATGGCCTGGGCTTCGGCTACGAAATCCTGCTCGATGCCACCAACCGGAACGACCTCGTTCGCGCTTCGCTGAATCCAGCCAACTGGAGCGTCGTCGACGTCCTCGACGCCGGTAGCGACGGCAGCGGCGACAGCGCCGCGCTCGCGCCCGGATGGAGCGACGGCGACCCCTACTTCATCGAACGCGATCCGGCGCTCGGAAACCCGCAGTGGCAGTATCGGGTGGGCGCCAGCGGTGCTTCCCTGCTCAATGGAACCAAGTCGGCCATCGTCTGGTTCCAGACCGACGCTACCGCCTGGGACCTCGGCAACATTGCCGTCCAGGACAACGGTGCCGCTGTTGGAGCCGCCGGCGTATTGACGCCGTTGCCCGAGCCGGCCTCGCTGGCGCTGCTCGGACTTGGCAGCCTCGTCCTCTTTCGTCGACGCTAGATCCCCCGCCGGGAGTCTTGCTCCCGGAACGAATCGAAATGCTCACGACCCGATCTCTTATGAGACGGTTGCGCACCCGGCGGGCCCTCGCGGCCCGCCACTTTTTTTGCCCGTTGCCCCCCAATTGCTGACCCTCATTCCGGCTGCGGGGTGATGCTCATCTCTTGTACCGCCGGACTGTTGGACAGCAGCTCTCGGATCTCCTCGTAGCCGCGCGGAGTCTTGACCTCGAAACGATCGTCAGGGATGCTCGTGTTGAGGCGGATTTTCTCGAAGGTCACCGTTACCTCGTCGTTCGCGCGACCGGTCCCGTCAAGCTTGGCCACCTTGACCTTCACTGGAAGCCCGCTCTCCGGGCCCTTCCGACGAATCCAGAAGTCGAGTTGCTTGAAACGCTCCGCAGACCGTGTGCCCGGCCGCGGTTTCAAAACGAGATGATCCGTGTCTTTCGGGTCCGGCACCTGCTGATTCGCGTTCGGCGGATCGAGCCGAACCTCGAACTCACGCAGAATGTCCGCCTTTTTCTGGCCGAACGGAACCGGGAAGGGGCCCTCGCCGATCTTGTACGGGCTGGCCGGGTCGTCCGGTCGTCGAACCTCGCGGCGGGTCACTGTCTTGGTTTCCGCATTCAACTCGACGTACCACCGGCCGTCGAAGAGGTGCCGTTCATCGGCCCTCTGACTCCGTCGTCCCATACTCTTTTTCTTGAAATGCACGATGAAGACCGGGACCGGGTCCCGGTCCTTGTAGAGGATCTCGCCTTTCTTGACGCTTCGCTCGTCGGGCGGGTCGATCACGTGCCAGTTCTCCCAGCGCAGCTTCGCCGAGAGGTCGCTTACCGTCCGCTTCTCGAGCCGCGTCAGGATTTCGTCCACTTTGGGATCCGAAAGTGCCCCCGGGCCCGTCGCCGCCGTGCCGGCAGTACTCGCGAGCCATCCGACCAACACCACGCGCAGCGTAACGTGCATATCTTCGATCCTCCACAACAGATTGCCTTTCGGAGATCATAACGCCGCCCAGTCGCTCGTGCAGGGGAGCTGCTCACGTTGCCCGCGGGCCCGTGGTCGACGCATGCGTCTCGCAGTGGTGCGACCGGACGTATGGACGTTTTCCGGAAAGCGAGTATTCTCCGACCTTTCGAGATTCGTATCGACCGGCATGACGCTTCTGCTCGACATTGCATACGCCGTCGGATTGCTGCTGGCCGCACCATATTTGGTTTGGCGCCTGTGGCGTCAAGGCCCTCGTGGCGCGCCGCTACGGGAGTATTTCGGCCGTGCGGCCTCACGACGCGTCGCTTCACGTTGCGTTTGGATTCACGGCGTCTCGCTCGGCGAGATAAACGCCGCCCGCACGATCGTGCAGGAATTGCGCACGCAGTCCCCCGACGTCGTGATCGTCATCAGCGCCACTACCAGGACCGGACTCGACCAGGCGCGCTCCATCTATCCGGACCTGCCGGTCATCCGCTTTCCGCTCGATTTCTCCTTCGCGATTCGAACGCTGCTGACCCGCATTCGACCCTCGGTCATCGTACTGATGGAACTCGAAGCCTGGCCGAATCTGATCGAGATCGCCCATCGTCGGCAGATTCCCGTTCTCATCGCCAACGGACGCGTCACCGGCGAAAAAAGTATGAGACGCTTCAGTCTGCCTGTGCTCCGATCCGTCGCGAAGCGAATGTTCGGTCGCATCCGGTGGGTCGGGGCCCAAGACGCTACGTACGCGGAGCGGTTCAAAACGCTCGGCGTTCCATCGGACCGTATCGAGATTACCGGCTCGGTGAAGTATGACACCGCCACGATCGTCGACCACGTCGACGGGCAGGAGCAGCTGGCCAAGGACATGGGAATGGACTGTCAGCAGCCGCTCTGGGTGTGTGGCAGCACCGGTCCTGAAGAAGAGGCGGCAATTCTGGACGCCTTCGCGATACTTCGCGAAAAGCACCCCACGTTGCAACTTGCCATCATTCCTCGCAAGCCGGAACGCTTTGAGGAAGTCGCCCAACTGATTGTCGCACGCGGGTTCCCGTGCCTGCGTCGTAGCACCGGCCGACCCACGTTCCCCCGCAACGGCGATCCGACAATTCCCGTATTCCTCGGCGATACGATGGGCGAGTTGCGCAAGTACTACGCGCTGGCGACCGTCGTATTCGTGGGACGCACGCTCGTCCGCATGGGGGGGTCCGATCTGATGGAAGTCGCGGCGCTCGCCAAGCCAATGGTGTTCGGCCCGCACGTTGAGAACTTCGCTGAGGCCGCGACACTCCTGCTGGCGAATGCGGCTGCGCGGCAGATCGACGGCACCGAAGAACTCCCCACCGCCATTGATGACTTGCTCAGCGATCCAACGCGCGCTGCAATAATGGGGCAGGCGGCTCGGGAAGCCGTGCGTAGCAAACGAGGAGCGACCGGCCGTATCGTGCAGCGAATCCTCGAGTGCTCCGATGACGTCCGTCCCAGCGGGAACGGCAGCCAATGACATCGCGTCGAATCGACAGCTGTCAAACCAGGCAACAAAAAAAGGCCGGGATGGAGAACCACCCGACCTTCCTTCTCCTCCCTCCGAGGAGCACCTACGTATCCGTATTCTATTCGGTGATCATCGCTTCTCTTTGACCGTACACCGCGTCAAGAGCGTGAGTTGCTTCCGTCCTCTGATGAAGCCACTATATCCCGAATCAAAGCGCGTGCAATACCCGGTCGACCCAATTTAGTGAAAATAAGTAAATTGCCGGAAGCGGTTTCAATCTTGTGCAAGGTAACAGCAGACTGCTCTAGGTGTTGGAAGCATAAGCGCTTAGAGCGGAGTTGGCCGATTTGCTGTCCGTAACTGCGCGATGAGGTGCTGCAACATGCGGTGACCGGGTAATGCGCTGGGGTGAGTCGGCTAGCGCGCCGATGATTCAGCGGCAGGCGGTGGTGCAGCCGCGGTGATTGCGGCCGGAGCTTCCTCGAAACGTAGCGCAGCGCTCGTGCCGGAGTTCAGCAGGGCGTTCGGGTAGAACGAGAACACCAGCAACAGAAAACCGCACATGAACGCTCCCATGCCGGCGAACTCCAACCGCTGGTCGGCTTCGGCCGGCTCGTCGCTGTCGTGCAGTAGAACCGCCGCCGCGACCCGCAGATAGTAGGCCGCTGCGATGGCCGAGTTAACCACGCCGATGATGACCAGGACGGTCAGCCAGGTCGCCTGCGGTCCGGCTGGTCCCGAACTGGCGTGTTGCGCGACGTGCAGCGCACTGCCGAACAGTCCCATCTTGCCCCAGAATCCAGGCGTCGGCGGGAGGCCCATCAGCGTGAACATCGCGAGCGCCATCAGCAGCGCCAGTCCCGGTTCCCGTCGGAGCAGACCGGCGATGTCACGCACGTGCTCGCACGCCTGACCCCGCACGCGAAGCACGCCCAGGATCGCAAATGCGCCGAGGTTCGCGATGCCGTAGATCACCGAATAGTAGAGAATCGCCGCAATCCCGTTCCCGAGCATGCCGCCGCCCGCAGCCGGACCCGCAAGCAACGCCACCATCATGTAGCCGGAATGGGCAATTCCCGAGTAGGCCAGCATCCGCTTGACGTTCGATTGCATCAGCGCCAGCACGTTGCCGACGGTCATCGAGAGCGCCGCTACCACCCACAACACCCAGAACAGCGCCTCATCATGGTTGTACCAGACGCTCGTCAACGCCAACAGCTTGATCAGCGCGATCATTCCCGCCAGCTTGGGTACGAATCCCAGCAGCCCTGCGACTGCGTTGGCGGCACCCTGGTAGACGTCGCCAATGTAGAAGTGCATCGGTACCGCCGCCACCTTGAACAGCAGGCCCGCCAGGGAGGTGAGCAGCCCCACCACCGCCAGCGCTTGGGGAAGTGCGCCCGAGCGACCCGCCAGTGCGTCCTGAATCGCGGACGCCATTTCGGCGTCAATGGCGATCGTACCCGAAACGCCGTAGAGGAAGCTGAAGCCATACGCCATCAGGGCCGCCGACATCGCCCCCAGATAGAAATACTTCGTTCCGGCTTCGAGCGCCTTCAAGTTCGAACGACTCAACGTGACCAGCACGTACGTCGGAATGCTCACCAGTTCCAGCGCGACGAACAGCAACACCAGATTGGCCGCTGGGGCAACCAGCAGCAGGCCGGTGAGCGAAAACAGCATCATCGCGAAGAACTCGCCACGCTCCGCATCACGCGGCTGAGCCCACGCCGCCAGCGTCAGGAGCACCCCCAGCACCAAGCCGCTCAAGCGAACGAAATACGCCAGCGGTTCGAACGCGAAACCGCCACCGACGTCATTCGCATTCGTGTAACGCCAAAAGATCACGATGATCGTCGCGATGATACCGGTGATCGCGATCGCCGGTATCGATCGACGAACCGACTCGCGCTGCGCGACGCCCAGCAACAACACCAGACAGCCGACCGCCGAGAGAATCAACTCGGGAACAAACGCGGAGAGCGAAATGGCAGGTCCCAGATTCGGCACGATCACGATTCTCCAAAGATGACTTCGCCAACCGCTACCGGACCGGCCACGTGATCCGCCAGCGGCTCACTCTTCGGCCGTGTGGCCGACGTCGGCGACGCCGTTTGCGTCACCAGGTGAATCTGCGAATCGCGCGCCTGACGAATCCGATTCAGAACGGAGTAGGGGACCCGCTCATCGGCCAGGACCGGATCAAGTGTGTCGGTGACCAGCCGTGGGGCGACTCCCAGCACAATGCACAGCACGGCAAGCGGCGTCAGGATCGTGATCTCACGCACCGTCAGGTCCCGCGTCAAACCGGCGGAAAGGTCCGGCGTGTTCGCCGGTTCCTTGAGCGGCCCGAACAGCACCTTACCTGTCATGTAAAGCAGATAGATCGCACCGAGAAGGATCCCGGTCGCTCCCAAAGTGCCAAACGACGGTCCCAGGTGATCGGTCGAGTTGAAGGCTGCGAAGAGGACCGTAAACTCGCTCACGAAGCCGTTGAGGCCCGGAAGGCCGACGCTCGAAAGTACGAAAAACACCAGGAAAAACGCCATTACCGGCATCTGCCGCGCAAGACCGCCGATCTGGTTGACATCGCGCGTGTGATAGCGCTCGTAGATCATGCCGACGATCAAGAACAGGGCCGCGGTGCTCAGGCCGTGATTGATCATGTAAAGCACCGAGCCGCTCAGACCGAACGGCAACAGGCTGAACATGCCCAGCATGCAGAAACCCAGGTGCGAGACCGATGAGTACGCGACCAGCTTCTTGACGTCACGCTGCACCCATGAGCACAGCGCACCGTAGATGATGCCCGCAACGGCCAGGGCGCCCATCACACTCGCCCATTGCACCGCGCCCAGCGGGACCATCGGAAGACTGAACCGCAAGAACCCGTACGTCCCCAGCTTGAGCAGCACGCCCGCCAGCAACACGCTGCCCGCTGTCGGCGCTTCGGTGTGCGCCAGCGGCAGCCACGTGTGCAAGGGGAAGAACGGCACCTTGATCGCGAAGCCCGCAAAAAACGCAAGGAACAGCAGCGATTGCTCCGTGGCCGTCAGCCCGTTCTCCAACGGGAGCGACGAGAGCTTGATCAGATCGAAGTCGATCACGCCAAGGCCGGTGCCGGCGCTCTCCAGGAAGCTCGCCCGGATCGCCAGATACAGGATGCCCGCAAACGTAATCACACTGCCGACGAACGTGTAAATGAAGAACTTGTTGGCCGCGTAACGCCGATCCGAACCGCCCCAGATACCGATGAGGAAGTAGAGCGGCACCAACGTGAACTCGAAGAAGATGTAGAACAGCAGCAAATCCCGCGCGGCAAAAACGCCGAACATCCCGGCCGTCAACGCCATCATCCAAGCGTAGTACTCCCGGACGCGCGTCTTGATCGAGGCGAAACTGCACGCGACCGACAACGGCACGAGCAGCGCGGTCAGCAGCATCAACGGCGAACTGATCGGGTCGAGACCGACGTGGTAGCGCACCCGCACTCCGCCGACCTCGTTTTCCTGCTGGTCGTGAATGACCGCGTTGATCCACGCGAACTCGGTTTCCCCGACCAGGGTCGGCGTGTCGGTCGTTTCGGCCGATCCCACCAGCTGCGGCTGGCCGAGGACCCACAGAAACGCGCCCAACGCGAGTGTCACCATCCCCACCCAAAGCGCAACCTGCTGGGCCATTCGCTCGACGTGCTTTGGCAAGGCCCAAATCACGACCGCTGCCAGGATCGGCAGGAAAATCAGGGCATTCAGACTGAACTGGGCAGCGAGATGCATGGTTCCCATTCGCGGCTAAATGTTGTCAGACGTTCGACGGCTCCAACGCCGCCTGCCACTATCCGATCCCTCTCAAAGGGCCGGCTCGATCCACTTCCAGAACAGCAGCAACAGCGTTACGCCCACGACCGCGCCGAGCGCGTAGCCCTGCAAGACGCCACGCTGCGTCAATTGGAGCGCCGCCCCGATTCCGCGCGGTACCGCAGCGCAGAACGTGATCAGACCGTCGACCACGTTGTTGTCCGTCGTCACGAATAGCCGGCCCAAGCCCCGCAGCGGTCGCACGAGCACGCGATCGAACAACTCGTCCACATAATACTTGGCGTTCCACAGGTTCCAGATCGGGCCCAGCAGCGCCTGGTCCGGTTCGGTCCGCGGCGCAGCGCCGTACCGCGCCCACGCCAGGCCGATCCCGGCTAGCGCAACCGCCGCCGACAGGTACATCAGCCAGGGGCCGCTATGGTGCGATTCGTTGATGATCGTGCTGTTTTCGATATACCCGTGGTACATGCCGTGCGGCTCGAGCGCTCCGAGAAACGCAGTGCTGGATACATGGAACGAGACGCCGATGTAACCCGCGAGAACGGCACCGATCGCCAACAGATACTTCGGCGCGAGCATTACGCCCGGCATCTCATGCGGGTGGTCGCCTGCCTCCTTCGGGAAGCGTTGCTCGCCGTTGAAGCAGAGGAAAAACATGCGGAACGTATAGTAGGCGGTCAGAAACGCAGTAAAGAGCAGGATCCAACCTGCAACCGGGCTATGATGCATCACGGTCGAGACGATCTCGTCCTTGCTCCAGAAGCCGGCCAACAGCGGGAAGCCCGCCAGTGCCAGGCAGCCGATCAGCATCAGCCGGTACGTATGCGGCAGCACACGCCTGAGTCCGCTGAACAGGCGAACATCGATCACGTTCCCCATTGCGTGCATCACACTGCCCGCACTGAGGAACAGCAGCGCCTTGAAGAAAGCATGCGTATACAGGTGGAAGATGGCCGCCTGGGGCGCCTTTGCCCCCAACGCCACGAACATGAACGCCAACTGACTCATCGTCGAATACGCCAGGATGCGCTTCATGTCGTATTGCGCCATCGCCATCGTCGCCGCCAGCACCGCGCCGATCAGCCCGATCACCATGACCACGAAGAGCGCCACTTCCGATTGAATGAAGATCGGCGCGCACCGCGCAACCATATAGACACCCGCGGTCACCATCGTGGCCGCGTGAATCAGCGCCGAGACCGGGCTGGGACCCTCCATCGCGTCCGGCAGCCAGACATACAGCGGGAACTGCGCCGACTTACCGAGCGCCCCGCACAGCAACAGCAGCGATACCAGCGTCGGTGCAGCGACACCGCCCAACTCCATGGTGTTCAACGTGTCGGCGTACTTGAACGCGACCGCATAGTCCAGCGGGTTCTCACCCGGACCGACCACCGGCGACAGGAACAGATACAGTGCAAAGATTCCGAGCGCGAAGCCGAGATCGCCAATCCGATTGACCAGGAATGCCTTCTTGGCCGCCGCCGCCGCCTCGGGTTTCTGATAGTAGAACCCGATCAGCAGATAGCTGCACAGGCCGACCGCTTCCCAGCCCAGGTAGAGCAGAACAAAGTTCCCCGCCAGCACCAGCATCAGCATCGAAAAGACGAACAAGCCCAAGAACGCGAAGAACCGCTCGTAGCCGACCTCCGGATGCCCGTGATGATCGCGCATGTAGCCGGTCGAGTAAATCACCACCAACAGCGAGATGACCGTCACCACCACCAGCATGATGCCCGTTAGGCCGTCGATGTAGTAATTCACGTCGATCCAGCGCGTCGCGCCCTGATCGTCGAGCCCAAGACTGATCCAATGGAAGAGCGTGTGCGTGCGCGACGCGTCCGCGTGCCCGTTCGACGCCTTCGGCGAGTGCCCCGACGGCTCTTCGACCGGGCCGTCGGCAACCAGACGGATCGCACTCGACGCGTCCGCATGCCCGTCGTCGTGCGACGTGTCCGGCATCAGGCTGAAAAACGTGATCACGCCGAGCAGCGCCGAGACGCCGACCCCGCCAACCACTGCTTTGTCCGATAACGCCTTTAGCTTGCCCGTCGCCAGAAAGACGCCCACGAGAACCGATCCGAGCAACGGCCACAACGGCATGGAAAGCAGCAAGGCGCTGAGTTGGTTGTCGGCGTCCGCCAGCATCATGCCGTCGCGTCCTTGAGGGTGGTCCAGGCGTTCGCGTCCAGCGTGCCCTTGTTACGATAGAGCAGCACGACCAGCGCCAATCCCAACGCGGCTTCGGAGGCCGCTACCACCAGTAGAAACATCGAGAAGATCTGCCCGTCGAGCGTCGGTTCACCACGCAGGGGATAACGTCCGAACGCCACCAGGTTCACGATGATGCCCTGGAACATCAGCTCCGTGCAGAGGAACATCACGATCAAGTTTCGGCGAGTCACGAACCCGACCAATCCCAGCACGAACAGCGCCGCCCCGACCAGCACGTACGGCAAGAGCACTAGTCCACCTCCCCGGCCGTATCTTCACCGGCGCGTCGTCGGGCGATCGCGATGGCGCCAACCATCGCTGCCAGGAGCAGCACGCCCGTCAACTCAATCCCCACGACGTACGTCGTCAGCAATGAAATTCCGACGTTTTGCACCGTGCCCGCAGCAGACGCCGGCAGCTCGATCGCACCCGCGGCCGATCCGGTCGCCGGCTCCATCAGGCTGTTCGCGATCACCGCCAGCAGCAGAAAGCCCGTAAGACAGCCCCAGAGCGGTTCACGGGCGTGTGCGTCATAAGCGGAGTCACCACCCTGTTGCGCGAGCATGATGACGAACACATACGTCACCAGAATCGCTCCCGCGTAGATGGTCAGGACTGCCGCCGCCAGGAACTCGGCGTGCATCATCACGAGCATGCCGGTCACGGCGACGACCACCAGAATGAAGTAAAGGGCACTATAGACCGGGCGTCGATGCGTAACGACGCGAACGGCGCCCCATAGGCCGAGCGCCGCGAAGAGTGCGAACCAGACCTGTTGATTGGCCTCGAGCATCCGCGTGACGGAGCCGACCATAATCGCGCCGGCACCCAACAGGAGAACCAGGGCGGCACGCCCCAGCGATAGTCGGGAACCGGGCATCGCAAGGTAGACGCCGACGGCACCGAGCAGGACTGCTGCGGAGAGAATCAGGGCAGACCCAGACATTGATCCCGTTTCTTCCACTCGCCGCGAGGCGGCGACGATCGAACACGCCTTTTTGCCCTGCGCACCGGCCGCAAACCCCGGCCTCGCAAGGACGAATCGCAGAGATGCAGCTTATACACCGATTCCCCGCCGGATGCCAGAGGCCCACGCCGCACCGGTCCTGGGATTTCTGCTTCTGAAACAATGAGGTATTTGACGCAGGCCGCTCGACGGCTCTGCAGTGCCGCGCGAATGCGAGCCGTGAACGTTCCCGCGAAAACGATCCGCCGGCGGCCACCGTCCGGTCCCGACCAGACCCGGTCTTTCGCCGAAATCATGCGCGCAATGATGCTTGGCGGAAGTTCCAAAAGGGAACTTGACGCCGCAAAGTACATGTCGTATCATCATTGCGGACGGACTAGTCCGTCCGTAGTGCGGATTAGTCGAGGACTCCAACGGGCGAGGCGCTGACACGATGGCCAAGAAACTGCGTGGGACGACCATCGACGAAAAGAAACACGCAGTGATCCTTGAGGTCGCGATGAAGGTTTTCGCGGAGCAGGGCTTCAGAAGTGCCGACGTGGAAAGCATTGCCGAATTGGCCAGCGTCGGTAAAGGCACAGTCTACCGCTACTTCGGGAGCAAGGAGGAGTTGTTCCTGGCCGTATCGCAGCATTGCAACATGAATGCCGCGGAGTTTTTCAGCCGAGAGTACAGCATCAACGAGGACGGTACGGTTTCCACGAAGGGACAGGGTGAGCCCAACGCACTTACCGTCTTGCGGGCGATCGCGGTGGCCTACGCTGAGTTCTACAAACGCAACCCGTCGGCAGTCGAGATCATGCTGCAAGAAAGAGCGGAGTTTCGAGACGCAAGGGTTCCTGCTCACCTTCGATTTCGAGCGGAGCATCGAAAACGGCAAGACAATTTCCTGCGACGAGCGATGGCGGCCGGTGAAATCCGCGAAGTTGATGTGGCTCAGGCAACGAATGCATATGCTGACTTGCTCTTTGGTTGTGTCGTTAACGGGGTCTTGGAAGGCAACAAGTCGAAGCTCGTTACCCGCATGCAGTGTGCGGTGGACTTGTTTCTGCACGGCTTGGCACCGCAAGAGGGGGTGTGAGTAGACGTGTTCCGCATCTGGAGTTTTTTTGGCTTACATGGCGGACGGGCGCGTCCGTCCAGTTGCTTGGAGGCCAACAATGGCACATGAGACGATTACGTTTACCAACTGCTTCGGGGAGGCCCTTGGACCGTTTCTGACCGCACTTCGAGCAACGGGCTTCTTCGAAGCCGAGATCTTCATGACCATGATGACAGCGGCCTCAGTGTTGCTTTTCGCTTACTTGGTGCGAACTGCAGGGAAAAGTCCGACTGGTGGAATGAACCATCGGTTCATCGCGAGACCGCTGTGGATGGCGGCTTGCTTTGCACTTTGCTTCCTGGCGACGAATGTGACGGCTGTTGCGCTGAAGACACTAATCGTAGAGGAGTTGGACTACGAGCGCTCTGTGTGGTTCGCACCGCTGGTGGGTCCATTGCATTTCTACATTCTGAGTGTCGTCGTGGCCTACTTGGTTCTCATTTTTCGTGCTCGTCGCGCGGCGTTTGTTCGCGTGCTCTGTGCTTATGTGCAAGTTGGGCTTTTGGGTGGATACATGGCCGGGGCGTATCGCTTCTTCCACGAGCCAATCACTCTTGGCGACCCGACCAGCGGGATTAGCGGGCTGGTGTTTGTTGCTTGGTTCGGACTCTACAACTGGGACATCGCCGCACGCTATCGGTCGACTTGGTACGGGAATCGGAGCCTTGACGAGCGACGACGAGAGCAGATAGCCGCTTCGTACGCCGACGTCAGGACAACGGATCGCTGTCCCTGAGGACGAGTTGGAATTGGCCCAGCAGGATCCGGCGAGTCCCGGCCCGCTGGGGCGGGGAAGACTGGAGGCGGCGGGAATCGAACCCGCGTCCCGTGACATTTCAGCAAGAGCTTCTACGTGCGTAGTCGGTCTATTTGTTTTCTGAACCCTTGGCAGGCCGATCGACAGGCCATCCGCGGGTCGAGTCCGGTTTTTTCTCACCCAAGCACCACCGGTCCGCAATGCCCAGGCCAGCCTTCTGTTTTATGCCTGCGACGCTAGAAGGCGTTACGCCACAGACAGCGCCTAATTACTTAGGCAGCCAGACGATAGTTATCGTTGGCAACTTACGTTTTTGCCAGGTGTTTAACGAGGCCTCCTGACAACCTCGGCACGCGACCCAGGCCTCAACCTGCCCGGTCGATACCATTCGCCCCCGAATGGGCTCCGACGAATCGGAACTTCACTATTCTATCGGACAGTCCCTCCCCGTGATAGGGCCCATTCGCGGCCCACACGCGAGATTCCAGCCTGCTCGGCGACGAAACCTGTTTCTCGCGGCATTCGGGGAAATAGTCAGGCTGCCCTGCGACCGCTTGCTACCATGGGATCGGCGAGCACCTTGCGGGAAAGAGGGATTCCAAAATGGCACGTTTCATGATCCTGCCGACCGTCGGCGGGCTTGTTCTCTTCGCGCTCCTGGCGACCGGCCGCGAATCGGCGGTTTCGTCCCGCCAGGTCACGGTTTCACCGACCGAAACCGCGTCGGCGCCGTCGACAAACCTCTCGCCAGGCGAACGAAAGCGCGCCCGGCTGGCCGCCGCGATGGTCGGACTGACCTACGAGGCCGACCGCGAGGTCGTTGTCAACGAAGGTGCGTCCGGCCCCGATCCCCAGGCAGCGTCAGCGGCTTTCGAGCGGGGCGTGGCACTGCTTGCGCACAATGAGCGGATCGAAGCGGTTGGCGCCTTCACACAAGCGGTGATCCTCGACGACGCTGCGGCGGACCACTATCGCGGGCTCGGCGAGGCCCTGTTGACCGTCAACAAGACCGACGAAGCGATCGCCGCCCTGCGGACAGCACTGGCGCGCGACCCTGACGACATCGAATCCCACTACTGGCTCGCGGAAGCATTCGGCGCGCGAGTCGACCTCGCGGGCGCGCGCGATCAGTTCGAGACCGTCGTCGAACGGGACCCGCGGCACGGTCGTGCGTGGAGCCGACTCGCTGTGTTTCGCTATTACACGGACGACCGCGTCGGCGCACAGACCGCGCTGGACCGCGCGGACACGCTCGGTGCCGCGATCCCCGGACAACTTGCGGCCTTGATCGCTGGCACCGTCCCGCGCGCCACGGTGCGCACGATTCGTTCGGCTAACGCAAACGACACCTCGGCAGTCGCGACCGGCGTCACGGTCGGGCCCCAGATCCGCATCGACCAAGGCGGCATCAAAGCGGCAAACGAGACGACGATCATCATGGATGACGCGCCGACGCCCACACTCGTCGCGGGCTGGAACGACTACCGCGAGCGCGAGCCCGGCATGAACCGCATTCGGGTCGGCGTGGCCGTGAGCGATGACGGCGGCGTGAACTGGACCGAGTCGATCGTTCGACCGCCGGTGCCGTTTCAGGGCAACTCGGAAGGCGACCCGATGACCGCGTACGATCCGCGGACCGGCCACTTCTGGGTCGGCGGCGTCTCCTTCGACAACAACGGCGGCCTGTTCATCGCTCGCAAGGTGCCCGACGCACCCACTTTCGAAACCCCGGTGATGGCCGAAATCAGCGGTACGACCGACAAGCCGTGGATGGTCGCCGGCCCTGCACCCGGAGACACTTCCCAGACGGCACTCTATGTCGCATTCAACCACGGCGTCATTTCGTCCAACGACCTTGGCGCGACGTGGACCGCACCGACCTCGCTCGGACTCGGTCTGGGCTTCATGCCCCTGATCGATTCCGCGGGAACGCTCTATGTCAGCTATTGGAATCAGTCCAAGAGCATTCGCGTCGCGCGCACCGATACCGGAGGTCCGCCGTTTACGACCCTCGCAGTTGCGACACGAATGTACGGAGCCTTCAGCCTCGGCGGCGAGGGGATTCCCGGAACGTTCCGGGCACCGTTCCTGACGCATATGACGATCGACGCAGACGATACGCTCTACGCGGTCTGGTATGACGCCACGACAATCATCGGCTCCGTGTTCAACTTCGACATCTACTTCGCCCGCTCCGAAGATCGCGGCCAGACCTGGACCTCGCCGGTCGTGATCAACGGGGACGCGACCCCGGCCGGCGACCAGTGGCTGCCCTGGATCCAGGCCGACCCTACCGGCCGCTTGCACATGATGTACTACGACACGCGCGATGGCGCGCAAAACGACAACGCCGCCCAAGCGCTCATCACCGTCTATTACAGCTACAGCGACGATCGCGGCGATTCCTGGACCGAAATGCCGATCACGGATGCATTCAACAGCGAACTCGACGGTCGCGTCGGTGCTCCGAACGCCTTCATCGGCGACTACCAGACGCTGGCCGCCAACAGCACGCTCGCGGTGCCGTGCTATCTCTCGAACCAGAACGGCGACTCCGATATCTTCGTGAATCGCATCGAGCGCGACGCGTTGCTCGTTGGCGACATGAATTGTGACGGCGCTGTAAGCGTCGGTGACATCAACCCGTTCGTCCTGGCCCTGACCGACGCGCTCGCCTACGCGGACCAGTTTCCTGACTGCGACATTCTCGCCGGCGATTGCAACGGCGACACGCAAGTCACCGTGGGTGATATCAACTGCTTCGTGGCGCTCGTGACCGGCGGTTGACACAGCCCGATTTCCGACACCGTTTGGCGACCATCAATGCAGCTCGTTCCGCGGGCTGCATTTTTGTCATTACGGTTTGAATTGCGCATATCGGTCGAACTAGAATGCGCCGGTTGCGCTCAAGTCAAGTCAGGTCTGGTGAGGTTATCAAATCATGCGTGTCACGCTTCCGGCAATCATTGTCGGATCGGCTCTATTTGCGCTGTTGCAGTTCGGCGCAGTGCAGCCGTTCCGGAGTCTACACGTCCCAAACAACGACGTGGTCGAAACCGACCAACCCCTGTTGGCGCGATCGCCTGGTGATCTCAAACGCGCGCGGTTGGCAAACGCGATGAACGGTGTCGTCTATACAAACGAGCGTGCGTTTGTCGCGGAGGATGCGCGCAGGGGGCGCGATCCCGATGCCGCGTCGGCTGCATACGAACGCGGCTGGTTGCATTGGTATCGCAACGAATCCACCGCGATGGTCGCTGCTTTTACGCAGGCGGTCGTGTCGGATGACGGCGAGGCCGGCCACTTTCGTGCCCTGGGGCGCGCCTTGCTGCGCGTGAAGAAGACGGAGGAAGCCATTGCCGCTTTCAGGAGTGCGCTCATCCTCGACGACTCAGACATGGAGGCGCGCTATTGGCTCGCCGAAGCGCATGGGAGGCGGAGCGCGTTCGCGACCGCGGCTGCGGAGTTGGAAGCCGTCGTGGCGCAGGCGCCGTCGAACGGTGAAGCCTGGAGCCGACTCGCCGTGTATCGGTACTACATCGAGGATCTCCCGGGCGCGCAGGCAGCACTGGAACGTGCCGAAGCGCTCGACGCGCCGGTGCCGGGAGCGCTGTCGTCTCTGATTGCAGGCGAAGTTCCCCGAGCCGACGTGCGGACGCTCGACCGCTCGAACGCCGGTGGGGCCGCGCAAGGTCTAAGCAACGTGAACGTCGGGCCGGCGATCCGAATCGACACCGGCGGTACCTTCGGTGCCAACGAGCCGTCGATCATCATGGACGAAGCGGCAACGCCGACGGTGGTTGCCGGGTGGAACGACTATCGCGAGTCCGACAAGTTGGGCGGTCAGATCCGGATCGGGGCGGGGATCAGCGAAGATGGCGGACAGACGTGGACCGACACGATCGTGCGTCCGCCGGCTGATCGTCAGGGTCGTGTCGAAGGCGATCCGATGACCGCCTATGATCCGCTCACCGGCAACTTCTGGGTCGGCGGCATCTCGTTCGACGACAGCCGCGGTGGCGTGTTCGTCGCGCGCAAGGATCCCAACGCCGCGGCATTCGAGCCGGCGGTGATGGCGGCGCTTACGGGATTCGCTGACAAGGGGCTCATGGCGGCCGGTCGCGCTCCGGGGATCTTTCCTTCCACCAACCTCTACGTTGCCTACAACCAGGGCTTGCTGACCTCGGGCAACTTTGGCGCGACATGGAACGGTCCAACGCCGATCGATGCCGGTAGTAGCTTTCTGCCGCGCGTGGCGAGTGACGGTACATTGCACATCGTCTATCGCGCGACGAACGGGACGGTTGGTTTGGCGACGAGCTCCGACGCCGGCGCAATGTTCACCAACCGGACGGTGGCCCCTCGTATGTTTACCGGACAGCGTTCAAGCGGGAGCATTCCGGGCACGTTCCGCGTGTCGGTCGGTATGAACCTCGCGATCGACCCGATTAGTCCGCTACTGCTGTATTCGGTTTGGTCCGACCTGACGAACGTCATCGGTGCGAACGCCAATTTCGACATCTACTTCGCGCGATCTGAGGATGGTGGGGCTACCTGGACCAGCCCGGTCGTGATCAACAACGAGTCGCTCGCGGTCGGCGATCAGTGGTTCCCCTGGATCGAGGCGGACGGCGATGGTCGGTTGCACGTCATGTACTACGATACGCGCCACGTGTTTCAGCCGGACAACGCTCCGGAGGCGTTCATTCATACCTACTACAACTATAGCGATGATCGCGGCGACTCCTGGACCGAGGTGCGGATTACGGCCGAGCCGTTCAACAGCGAGCTCGATGGCCTCGACACCAGCAGCGGGAACGCCTTCATCGGCGACTACCAGACGATCACCGCGAGCAGCGGCAGCGGGCTCGCGATCCCGTGCTATCTCTCGAACGAGAACGGCGATTCCGACATCTTCGTCAACGTGATTCAGCGGGTGGACCAGTTGATCGGCGACATGAACTGCGACGGCGTGGTCAGCGTCGGCGATATCAACCCGTTCGTGCTTGCACTGACGGACCCGATCGCATACGCGTCCCAGTTCCCCGATTGCGATATCCTCGCCGGCGACTGTACCGGCGACGACAAGGTCAGGGTCGGCGACATCAACTGTTTCGTCGCGCTCGTCACGGGCGGCTAAGCACACGCTCGGCAACATCGCGCCGGATGCATCGGTGTCCGGCGTGCTCCGGCTTTCTCATCAGCGGCTCCGTACCATCGGTCTCCGCTTCGCACATCCATAGCGCGCATATTGCCTTTGAGAACCGGTGTCACGTTTGTGGAGTTACCGAGTCCAAAACTCCAACGCTTGCCTATTTTCGCAGGTTTTTGGAGGCAACTTGGAACTTGTCCATCTTTCGTTGCTACCATGAGGTGGCGCTGCAATCAATTCTGGCAGTGCGCGAAACTGTGATCAAATCTGAGGGTGAGTGGACTGCGAGCAATTCCGGGAGTGAGGGTTGAAACATGTCGCGTCTTATGATCGTCGCGGGCGCCGTCGGGCTGCCCATGCTATTGTTGTTCGCGTGGAATTCGAAGCCGGTCGCTACGGCGCCGCGGGTTGCTTCAGAGTCGACGGCGTCATTGGCGCCGCCAATCACGTCGCCGCGCGAACTGGAACATGCTCAATTGGCTGTTGCGATGAAGGGGTTGACGTACAACGCTGACCGTGAGGTCGTCGTGACGGCGAACGACGCCGTTCGGGTTCCGTTGCTGGCAGCGGCGGACTATCAGCGGGGTGTGAGGCTGCTCTCGCAGAACGAGCGGATTGAAGCGGTGGCCGCGTTCACGCGCGCGGTTCTCCACGACGATACCGCTTCGGAGCATTACCGTGGTCTCGGCGAAGCGCTGCTGAGTCTCAAGGAGGTCGACCGAGCGATCGCCGCCTTGCGGACGTCGGTGGCGCGCGATGCGTCGAATCTGGAAGCGCGCTACTGGTTGGCTGAAGCGCTAGGTTGGCGGATGGAGTTCACGGACGCCGTCGATCAACTCGAGACGTTGCTGGCCCAGGACTCGCAGCACGGTCGCGCCTGGAGTCGTCTCGCTGTCTACCGGTACTTCACCGGTGATCGTTCGGGCTCGCAAGATGCCCTGGACCAGGCGAAAACGCTCGGAGCCGCGACGCCGGGACAGTTGCCGACATTGCTGCGCAACGAGGTTCCGCGTGCGGTGGTACGCACGCTGCCGCGACCGGGCGTCGAGAATGGACTCGCGCCCGGCGTGTCGATCGGTCCGCAATTGCGGATCGATGGCGGAGGTGCCGAGGCGGCCAACGAGACGACGATCATCATGAACGACGACGAGACGCCGACGATCGTTGCCGCCTGGAATGACCTGCGCGAGCGGGTTCCCGGCGTGAACATCAGTCGCATCGTCGCGGCCGTCAGCGAGGATGGTGGCGAGACCTGGATCGAGTCGATCCTTCGGCCAGCGCCGCCGGGCGACTCGGAGTTCGACCCGATGTCGGCATACGATCCGCGCACGGGCTACTTCTGGGTCGGCGGCATCAAGTTCGCGCTTGATGGCGGTGTCATCGTCGCGCGGAAGCGACTCGACGAGCCGACATTCGATCGAGCGATCATGGTGCATGAGCGGATCTCGTCCGACAAGCCGTGGATGGTCGCGGGGCCGTCGCCGACCGACCCGGAACAAACGCGGGTCTACGTGACGTTCAATCACGGCATCATGTACTCGGACAACTTGGGGCTCACGTTTACGTGGCCGCTCCCGGTCGATTTGGGCCTCGGTTTTCTGCCGCGCCTCGGGAGCGATGGGACACTCTATGTCTCATACGTTCGGCAGGGCGCGTTGGTGCGGATGGTGCGGTCGGCGACTGGCACTGAGCCGTTCGCGTACATTGACATCGCCACGCGCATGTTCGCGGGTGATGGCGCCGAAGGTATCCCCGGGACCTTTCGGGCCGGGATTGCAGCGTACCTTGCGATCGATCCGAATGACGACACGTTGTACGCGGTTTGGTACGACGCCACTTCAATCAACGGTTCGCAGGTCAACTTCGATATCTACTTCTCGCGATCGGACAACCGCGGTGACACCTGGTCGTCGCCGGTTGTCGTGAACGGGGACAACAATCCGCCGGGAGACCAGTGGATGCCATGGATCGAAGTCGATTCGAACGGCCGGATACACCTGATGTACTATGACACCCGCGAGGATCCGCTGGAGGATACCGCCGAACAGGCGTTCATCGACGTCTACTACAGCTACAGCGACAACCGGGGTTTCAGTTGGACCGAAACACCGTTGACCACCGTTCCGTTCAACAGTGAACTCGACGGCCTCGTCGGCGTGACGGGATCCTTCCTCGGCGACTATCAGACGCTCGCCGTCAATGGGCAGCTCGCATTTCCGTGCTACCTTTCGAACCAGAACGGCGACTCCGACATCTTCGTGAACCGGATCGAACGCACGACGGTCTCCGTCGGCGACCTGAACTGCGATGGCGTGGTGGGTGTCGGGGACATCAACCCGTTCCTCGTCGCGCTCACCGGACCAGAGATCTACGCGATTCAGTTCCCGGATTGCGACATCCGGACCGGCGACTGCAACGGCGACGGGCGCGTGAGCGTCGGCGACATCAACTGTTTCGTCGCGCTCGTTACCGGCGGCTGAACGCCGGGTAGCTGACGGCGCGGTAGACGATGTGGGTGCCCCGTCCTCAGGCGCGGGGCACACACGCCGTCGCAACCACCCTCAAGACCTCCGACGGATCACAGCCGTAGATCCCGGAACCCCAGGCGGCGTTCGTCTCGACAACCGCCCAATCACCAGTCGCAAGTTCGCCGACATCGAGCACGACGCCGGGCGGCAGACTGTCTCCGACGGCCGTGAGTACGGTCGACCCAAACGCGCGCGCCTCGCTCAACTCGGCATCGGTCGCAGGCCAGGTCCCGTCCGCGTGCTGCGCCAATGCATGGTCGCGATGGTACACCGAGCACGTTGCGATTCGACCGTCCAGCACGAAGCATCGAAACTCGGATCGCCACGATACCGGGTCGGACAGCAGTACCGCGGTGTCATCCGGCAGAACGTCGGTGTCGGGCAATTCGGAACCATTCTCATATACGCGCGCCTCGAAACACTTGTCGACCATCGGTTTGATGAATGCCGGCTGGTCCAGCTTGCGGGCGGTTTCGAGCGTCATGGCGCGAATATGTCGCCCGGTCATCGTTGCTGGGAGTGTCGTAAGCCAATTCGGCGTTGGTTCGAGCAGTTCCACGTCCAACTCGGGCGCAATCGCAGCCGCGAAGAGCGGCTCGCCGTAGAGCACGACCGACCGGCCGCGCAGCCAACCGGGAACGCGCCAGGACGTCAGGCGCTCGGTTCGCCAGCCCGCGTCAACCGCGGCCTGCCAAAGCGCGCGCGAGTCTTCGGTATACCGTGACGGCAGGACCAGCGTTGGAGCTGACATTGATTCCCTCCGTGCCCGAACGTGAACGAGCAACGTACTCGCTGGAACGCCGAACTTCCAAGGTTACGGGGTGAGGCAGGCGTATCGCTCGTCAACGCGCTCCGTCTTCCCGCGCACTTCGATGGATATCGGACGTCGGGTGCCTCTTGCGATGGCCGTGTGCGGCGCGTTAAGATCAAGCGAAGCATTTTGTGCGTTTTCGAGCGAGTCGCGGCGGCATCACAATCATGTCGGCTGCGGAGCATGTCGCGAAGGAGGAAGGAATGAAGCTCTTTTCAAGCTTATTGACGATTGCGCTCGTTGCGGGCGGTGCGGGCAGTGCGCTCGCCGGCATTCTGGCGGACGACTTCGAAGTCGACTCGTCCGCGAGTTACACGGTCGTGAACGACGGGGCACCGGACGGCACGGTCACGTTCGCGTTCGACTACATCGCGGCGGGCATTCCGCTGGCGCCGAATTCCGTTGCGGGTGATCGCGGCGGGTTGCGCTTCACAGCGAACGACGCTGTCGGTGCGGCTGACGCTTTCACGGCCTTTCACAACACGGCGGTGAACGGCAGCTTTGAGATGTTCGTCGACGTCTACATGGGCGTGACGGGCGCGGGCGGCACGACCGAGTACGCGCACATCGGCGTCGGTGGCGACGGCGCCACATTCAACCAGGTCTTCTCGCCGATCTCGGGTAGCGGTTCGTTCCTGGCGTTCACGGGTGACGGCGGCTCGGGCGGCTCGGACTACCGCTGGTTCAACCAGGAGATCACGACGGTTCCGTCCGACGATCCGAGCTATCTGGCCGGATCCGGGATGAACACCGCAGCGCTCTATCAGCAGATCTATCCGAATACGGATGGATCGCCGACCAACATCTGGACGACGGTTCACATTACCGTTGATGCCGGCGCCGACACGATCACGTACGCGCTCGACGGAACGGACATCATTCTCGGGACGACCGCGTTCACCGACGGTCTCGTCAGCCTGGGCTACGCGGATGTCTTCACGTCGGTTGCGAGCCCGTTCCAGTCGCAGTTCGTCGTGTATGACAACCTGCGGGTGGTTCCGGAGCCGACCGGTCTGTTGCTGCTCGGTCTGGCGGGCTTGATCGGGCTGCGTCGCCGCTAGCCGACAATCATCCGACGATACCCGAAGTGGGGGACCGACGTTGCCGTCGGGGCGTGGCTGGAGGAGCACGCCTTGGCGGCTTCGTCCCTTTTTGGACGTCGCAAGCTGCAGCTGTTACGTGTTCGGGGGGCGGTTACCGTTCCACTACAATGACGCCGCGCGAAGCGGTGGACGTGCGCCTCGCGCCGGACCGCAGCAATCGTCATGTTGCCGGGGGTGAAAGCGCAACGGCCGAGTTGGGTATCGTGTGTAGTGGAGGTTCTGCGGAGTGTCTGAGCAACTGTCGAGCGTCGACGCCTTGCGGCCGTGGTATCGCTGGCGCTTATGGTGTTGGTTGGGGCGGTTTGTTGATATCACGATTGTGGCGTGGTTGGTCTGGGTGACGATCGATCGCTGGGACGGCAAGCCGGCGGGGAAGGACAACCTGGCGCGCCGCGTGGCGCATGCCAAACTCGCGGCGGCATGGGACGCGGTGGAGGGCTACCGGATACGGGCGCATCCGAATGCATTTCGTGCGTACTACGGCAACGACTATCCCTTTTCCGCGCCCGCTACGCAATCATTTCTCCGAGATCCCAAGTCGAAGCTGCTGGTCGCAGCCCTCGCTGATGCCATTCTTGAATTCGAACGTTCGCCTGGCTGGCTGGCGCTAATTTGGATCGACTCCAGTCAATTGAGTTTCGCGTGGGTTCAAATGGCCGAGTCATGCCTGACGTGGCTTGACGAGGCGTCCGAACGGGGCGATCGCGTCGCAGCGATCGAGCATTGGCTGGACGCAAACCGCATTGCCCGTCTTCACGACCTTCGATTCCATGGATGGCGCGAGGGGCTCACGCTGAACGCGCTCGCGAACCTGATTGACCAGTATGCATTGACATCCGCTGAAACCGACCGTTTGGTGCTCTACCTGGAGCAGGGGGTCGGTTGCGATCTGGTGCCCGAGTTGTTGAACCGCACGGTGTTTCGCGCTGGGACGGAGGCGTTCCTCGATACGCATTACACGCAAGGTACCAACGGCGACGGCTGGTTTGTCCTAAACCACTTTCCGGAGCCGGGGCCGAGCGGCGGTTGGAACGCGATGTCCTTGCTATTTCAGTCGCGGCGTGACGCTTACCGATGGTGTGAAAGCGTGCGGGCGGAGCTACTGGCCCGCGGCCGGAGTATTGGATTGGACGGTAGCTATGATCTGAGGGAGTGGTCCTGGGATCTTCGATCGCCCTTCGTCGTCGAGCCCGTCCCGATGTTCTTCGCGGGTGTGCGAGAGACCGTCACGCTTCGGCGTCTTTGCCTTTTGAAACTGACGCTACATGCCTACGCGCTGGACCACGGTGTGTTCCCGGAGGGGCTCGATGCGCTTGTTCCGGGCTACTTGCTGGCCGTGCCGAGCGACCCGCGAACGGGGCGCATGTTTTGGTACAAGCGTCTTGCCCCGGATCGATACCAGTTGCGCCCCGCGGAATGCGCGGCCGAGTACGACCACGGTCGACTTCGAGATGAGTTCGGAAATGAATGACGGGCGGCGCGCACAGGCATTGCCAACGGACGCCACGCCTCACAGCCACGTCGCGGATGAACAGCTGCCGCAGCCCGCTATTCCGACACGGGACGGCATCCGATTGCATTGGGTGCTGGCCGTGTTCGCAATCCCGTTCCTCATACCCGCACCTGCATCGACTGCGCGGGTCCTGTTGCGATCAAGCATGGTGACTGCGGCGTTCGTGCTGACGGTGACGATTCTGCTCGCGCTCGGTGGTGCGATGGGGTGGTTGCGACCATTGGGCTACGATCGAACGCCGGTGGATTGGCTGACATTTTGTCGCGACGTAGGGGCTAGCCTCTCCTTTGCAGTAATGGTGAGTGGTGAGGACGCCGAGATCCTTCGCCGAGTGGGCGGGCGTGTCGCCCTTGTGGTGCTGGCGTCTGCGCTGATCAACTTACCGTTCCTCAGTGTCGGCGAGTCCTATCCGCGCTTGCTGCTCCGAGCAGGCAAGCTGGGCTGCTGGTCGGGCACGCTCGTATTCTGCTCGCTGTTGGTAGCGGTGTACTGCAACATGCGTTGGTTGCACGACCATGCGCTCCATATCGACGTGGTCTACGTAATGGTGGCGATGGTGTTTCTGGCTCAGATCACTCTCTGGCGGATGATGCCCGCGTATTCGGGTAAGCCGATCGGACCCGGTTGGCGACAGCGCCGGTCAATCTGCTGGCAATGCGGCTACGAGCTCCGATCGTTGCGGGTAGACGGCGACTGTCCGGATTGCGGCGAACCGGTCCGTGCTTCGTTGCCGGAGGGGCGAGAGCCGACGCCCTGGTGTGCAGCGCGCTGGTACGTCAAGCCGCTCGGCTGGTTGCGGACACTGCCGTTGGCGTTTCGCGCACGACCGTTCTCGCGCCGTTACGAGTGCATCCGCGGATTCAGCGCGGCGCGGACGTTCGCCCTCGTGACATTGTTCGCGCCGGGCTTGCTCTTCCTGGTGGTCGGCGCGATGGATGCCGCGCACAAGTTGAACCTGCATATCGGGGGCGCGTTTAGCTGGGCGTTGTTCCGAACGCGCTATTCGGAGGATTACGTTGCGGAGGCGATCGTGATGGTGGCGGCTTCCTGGCTCTGGCTATTGTTCTGGGGGCTCGTGTTCACGCGAGGCGCCACATACGACACGGTACGGATCAGCAATCTCCTGTGCTACTCTACGAGTTGGTTGTGGCTGACGGCCGTGGTTGGCGGCGCAGCATGGTTTCTGATGCCCTCGGTCGAACGCGCGATTCCCGATACCCAGATCACGATCCCGGGCCTGATCGAGTTTCAGCTGCCGATTCTTGGCGTCATCGGCCTCTTCGTGCCGGCCGCCGCCCTCCTCCTGGCGCACCCGCTGCACGTTTGGCGGCTCGTACGGATGACCCGCTACGTCAACGCGTGACGGTTCTCGTCGGGTCGGGTCGACGGGCCGTCCGGGCACGCGCGCCCGCTATCGGACGCCCGCCAACGGCTATACGCCCCGGCGGCGAGGCATCAGCGGGAGGCTGTTTGTGGGACGGTCCCCCGCTGGAGTCGGCCGGTGCAATCGCGTAGCATGTTCGAGCGTATAAGATCAGGGTAGGTCAGGCCGGGCCGGCCGGTTCCAGGATGGTCATTGTCGAGTGAACGTCAGCATGCCGATTCGCAAAGCACTGGTTTCCAAGGGCCTTCTGAGTGAAGAGCAGCTGGCGGAGGCCGAGCGGTCCCACAACGGCGATCAGCGGATCGAAGAGACGCTGGTCCGCAACGGCCTGATCACCGAGCGCGATCTGCTCGAAGTCTACGGCGAACAGTACGGGATGCCGGTCGTCGAGCTCAATGAAGGCGATATCGACACCGACCTGCTGACACTCGTCCCGAGCCAGATCGTTCACAAGTACTTCCTGATGCCGATCGATCGCGGCGATTGCGGGGTGCGGGTCGCGACCTGCGATCCGAACAACCTGTACGCTTTGGACGAGTTACGGACGATCATCAACATGCCGGTCGAGCCCGTGCTCGCGAGTCGCCCGGACATCAACAAGATGATCAAGGCCTTCTACGGCGTCGGCGGCGAAGTGCTGCACGAGATGGTGCGCGAACGCGACGGCGTCGAGGTCATCGACGAAGCCGGGGTCGATTCCTCTGATCTCGACGTCCAGATGGCCCAGGAGGCATCGGTCGTCAAGCTCGTGAACGAGATCCTCGTGGAGGCGGTCGACCAGCGCTCCAGCGATATTCACTTCGAGCCGTTCGAGACGGATTTTGTCGTCCGTTACCGGATTGACGGCATCTTGCATCGGGCCAATGTGCCCGCGGAAATTCGTCGCTTCCAGAATGCGGTCATCAGCCGACTCAAGATTCTCTCGGGAATGAACATCGCGGAGAAGCGTCTGCCACAGGATGGCAGCTTCAAGATCAAGGTGCACGGACGCGAGATCGACCTGCGTGTCAGCATCGTCCCCATGGCCTTCGGCGAGGGGGCCGTACTGCGTATCCTCGACCGCACCGCGATCAAGCTGACGCTGCCGGAACTCGGGATGCGCGGTCAGACCTACGACCGCTTCGTCGACCTGATCAACCGGCCGCACGGCATCGTTCTCGTGACCGGTCCCACCGGCTCCGGCAAGACGACGTCGCTGTATGCCGCTCTCAGTATGATCGTCAGTGACGAACTCAAGATCCTGACGATCGAAGACCCGGTGGAGTACTACCTGGAGGGGGTCAACCAGGTCCAGGTGCTGCCGCGCGTCGGGCTGAACTTCGCTCGTGCATTGCGGGCCTTTCTGCGACATGACCCGGACGTGATCCTGGTTGGTGAGATTCGCGACCTCGAGACGGCGGAAGTTGCGATCAACGCTTCGCTGACCGGTCACCTGGTTTTCAGCACGCTCCACACCAACGACGCCGTCTCGGCGACGACGCGGTTGCTCGATATGGGCATCGAGCCGTTCCTGGTGGCCAGCTCGTTGGAGGCCGCGATGGCCCAGCGGTTGCTGCGGACGATCTGCAAGAGCTGCAAGGAAGAGTACGTTCCCGAGCATCCCGAATCCGAACTCCCGCCTGATTACGGCTTCCAGGCCGGCGATGTGTTGCATCGTGGCAAGGGATGTCGCGATTGTCGCGGGACCGGTTTCGCAGGCCGACGAGCGCTGTTTGAGCTGATGACCATGAACGACGAACTCCGCGAGATGGTGGTCCAGCGCCAATCGGCATCACAACTCGTTCCCGTCGCGAAGCAAAACGGCATGCGGCTTCTGCGCGACGCCGGCTGGGACCTGGTGCGCGAGGGCGTAACCACCGCCGAGGAAGTGCTGCGCGTTACCAAGGTCTAGCGCAGCAACGACCCATTTTTCTCTAGCTTGCCGGATTCTCTCCAGGGAATCTCTCCTAACTTCTGTTTCCCATAAAATATGACTTTTTGGTGCGGAATGACCGATTTTGGTGCCTGATGGTATTACTATGAGCGTCGACTTTGTTTTTCGGACCTTGCTAACCAGGTCCGAGGCGGTGGGATTAGTTTATTGCATTGTGTTGAGCGCTCTTTTCGTGGGGATCGGCGTGGTCGTGGGGGTCCTGGCGCCCAATGACGGGCGTTCGATGGGAGGTGCATGATGCGGATCGGCTTTGTCGGCTACGGGAGCATGGCGCGGGCACTGGGGTCTCGCTGGGTCGCGGATCACGCGGTTTCGATTAGCGGCCGGAGTCGTCAGAAGGCGCAAGCCCTGGCCGAGGCGATCGGGGCGTCGCATTGCGAGCCGTCCGAACTGGTGCAGGTAGCGGACGTCATTGTCCTGGCGACGCGGCATGAGGTCGCCATCGACGCCATCGATCTCATTGGTGGAGCCGACGCGCTGGCCGGCAAGACGTTACTGGATATCAACAATCCGGTCAGTCATAACCGAAACGACTTCCTGCCCCGAACGTATGACGGCAAATCACTGTCCGAGGTAATCGCCGACTGCGCTCCGCAGGCGCATGTGGTCAAAGCGTTCAACATGTGTCAGGCTACGGTGTGGGGGATGGAGCCGCCGGTGTTCGACGGTCGGACCCTTGTCACGCTTTACTGCGGAGACGACCTCGGCGCCAAACGACAGGCGGCAACGCTCATCGAGGATCTCGGCAGCGCTCCGTTTGACCTCGGCGAGCTCCACTATGCCCGGCTACTCGAAGCGGCGGCAGCGATCGTGATCAAGCTGCTCGCGAGCGGGCGCGATCCGCACACAGTGCTCAACCTGATCGAGCCCGAGGTCAAGCCCGTGGCATAACAGTCGACGTTTCCCTGACTTGTGACGGTGCGCCCGGTTTGCTCTGTCGGGGGCTTCTTGAAGCGGCGCACGCGAGTGCGCCTCTGCTCCTGAAGCGGGATCCTCGGTGGGCAGGCGGCGCGCGCGGCCGTATGATCAGCGAAAGGGCTCGGCGCGCGGCCGCGCCGATCAGGCGTTCCACGACGCGGGTGTCCATGGCAACAGTTGATTCGACGCAGGCAGGATCGGAATTGGACCGGGGTGTACAGATTCGCGTGGAACGTGCTGCGCGCATCTTTCGGATGGGGGACATCGAGGTGCCGGCGCTCGTCGACGCGGACCTCGATATTCGATTCGGTGAGTTCATCACGATTCTCGGGCCGTCGGGCTCGGGCAAGAGCACACTCTTGAACCTCATCGGCGGAATGGACCGTCCCACGAGCGGGCACGTCTGGCATCTGGAGGAAGATCTCGCGGCACTCTCGGATCGCGAGTTGACGCGCTACCGTCGCGCTCACGTCGGTTTCATTTTTCAGTTTTATAATCTGATTCCGACGCTGACGGCGTACGAAAACGTGCAGGCCGCGACGGAGCTCGCCGAGCGTCCGCTCGATCCCGGCGAGGCACTCGAGTTGGTCGGGCTGGCCGAGCGATGCGACCACTTTCCCGCCCAGCTGTCCGGCGGCGAGCAGCAACGCGTGTCGATTGCGCGCGCCTTGGCCAAGCGTCCGACCCTGCTGCTCGCTGACGAGCCGACGGGGGCGCTCGACCTGCCCACCGCACGGACGGTGTTGGCACTGCTCCAGGCGTTGAACCGGGAACGCGGGCTTTCGATCCTGCTGATTACGCACAACCCGGCAATCGCATCGATCGCCGATCGCGTCGTGCGGATTGTCAGCGGCCGCGTCACCGAGTCGCTCGAGAACGAATCGCCGCTCGCGGCGAACGAGGTCACCTGGTAGCGATGCTGAGCGTCCTGAATCGGAAGTTGCTTCGCGACACCTTTGCCAGTCTCGGGACGCTGGCGTCGATTCTGCTGATCATCGGGATCGGGATCGGCGCGTTCGTCGGTCTCGGTACCGCCCAGCGCAACCTCGTCGAGAGCCAGGCATCGTACTACCGAGCGTACCATTTTGCCGATGTCTGGGTGGATCTCAAAAAGGCACCGCTCTCGGTGACCGAACGCATCCGGTCGTGGCCCGAGATCGCCCGGCTGGACGCGCGGGTCGTCTTCGATGTGATTCTCGACGTGCCGGACGAGACGCGCCCGTTGAGCGCCCGGCTCATTTCAACGCCGTCGGTCGGTTACGACCGTACTCTCAATGGCATCCACCTGGTGCGCGGCTCCGGCTTCTCGCAGCGCCGCGATTCGGAAGCGATCATTAGCGAGGATTTTGCCAAGGCGCGTGGGCTTGATCCCGGCGATCGCCTGCACGTCATCCTCAATCGCAAGCGCGAGTCATTCGTGATCGTCGGTACCGCGATCAGTCCCGAGTACGCCTACATGGTGCGCGGGCCTGGCGACATCATCCCGGACCCCGAGCATTTTGGTGTGCTCTACGTGAAAGAGCGTTTCGCACGTGACGTGCTCGGTTTCAAGGACGCGTGTAACCAGGTTGTGTGCCAGCTCACGCCGAGCGCAGCGGCGCGCCCTGAAGACTTGTTGGCGCGACTGGAACGTGTGCTCGAGCCGTTCGGCGTGTTGGAAGTCGTGCCGCGCAAGCGACAGGCGTCGCATCGGTTTCTCTCCGACGAGATCGACGGTTTGGGCAAGACTGCGACCGTTATGCCGGCGGTGTTTCTGAGTGTCGCGGCACTGGCGCTCAATATCCTCATGTTGCGGCTCGCGCAGCGACAACGCGCGGTCATCGGCACGCTCAAGGCGATCGGTTACTCCGACCGGCAGGTAATGTGGCATTACCTGTCATTCGGCGTGGTCGTCGGGATTGCTGGGGCATTAGGCGGTGCCGCACTGGGACTCGGCATGGCGTATGCGATGATCGAGACGTACAAGAGCTTCTTCAGCTTTCCCGGCTTTGCATTCCATGTCTATCCGGATCTGCTCATCTGGGGCCTGGTGATCAGCGTTGGCTTCTCGATCCTGGGAACGTTTCGCGGCGTGCTGGCGGTCCTGCGGCTTCAGCCGGCCGCTGCGATGCGTCAGAACCCGCCGGAACGTGGCGGCGCCATCTTGCTCGAACGGTGCCGCTGGTTCTGGCGCCTGTTCGGGTTTCGCACGCACATGGCGTTCCGTAGTGTGTTTCGCAACCACTTCCGGACCGCCACTTCGATCTTCGCGACCGCAGTCTCGATTTCGATCATTCTGATGGCGTTGGTATTGTTCGATTCGTTCATTTCGATGATCGACTATCAGTTCGACGCGGTCGCGCACAGCGATCTCGACGTTGGAATGCGCGATGAGGAGTCGCTGGCGGCCTTGTTCGAAGCGCAGGCCTTGCCGGGCGTTGAGCTGGCCGAGCCGTTGTTCGGGTTGCGCTGCGATCTCGCTCATGGAGCCGCCTCGCGGCGGATGGCCATCAGCGGGCTCGTCGAAGGGCACCGGCTCACGACGCCGCGCCGGGCGGACGGTGCGGTCGTGGACATTCCGCCGCACGGGCTGGTGTTCTCGCGCAAGCTCGCCGACCTGCTCGGAGTGGACGTGGGGGATGCCGTGCGGGTCACGCCGGTGCGTGGTCGGCGTCAGATGCGCCGGGCCCCGATCGTGGCGATTACGGACACGTTCATCGGGCTCGATTGCTATGCCGATCTGCGATATCTGAGTACGCTCGTGGGCGAATCGCTGGTGCTGAACTCGGTTCAACTACTGGTCGATGAGCCGCAGCGTGCGGCGTTGTATCGGCGAATCAAGACGCTGCCCAACGCGCAGGGATTGAGTGTGCGTGCGGAGACCAAGCGTAATCTGGAGCGGACGCTCGTCGAGACCGGCCGCTTCTCCATCGGTCTGATGGTGCTGTTCGCCGGTGCCATCTCGTTCGGCAGCGCGCTCAACAACGCGCTGATCGAGATTGGTGACCGGCTGCGCGAGATCTCGACGTTGCGCGTGCTGGGGTACTCGCCTGCGGAGGTTGCGGGCATCCTGATCCGTCAGAACATGATCATATTCGTGCTTGGTGTGCTGCTGGCGGGCCCGATGGGGTACGGCCTGATTCAGCTCGTGTCACAGGCCTACGACACGGAGTTGTTCCGTATGCCGATCCGGATCAAGCCCGAGGTGGCGGGGCTGACGGCGCTGCTCGCGCTGCTTTTCGTTCTTTCGGCGCAGGTGCTGGTCTATTGGCAGGTGCGCAAACTCAACTGGCTTGAAGGTGTAAAGGTCAAGGAGTAACGGGGTGCGTGATGAACCGTAACTGGGTGGTGCTGGTCGGGATCCTGGTCGTGGTGGTAGGCGCGATTGCCTGGTCGACGGTCCAGCCGGACGCTGTCGTGGTGGTCGTCCGCCCGGTCCGGGAGACGATCCGGACGTACGTTGAGGAGCAGGCAGTCACGGAGCTGCCGCACGACTACCTGGTGTCCATGCCGATCAGTGGCTGGCTCGAGCCGATTCGGCTACGGGAAGGGGACCGGGTGGAGGCAGGCCAGGTGGTGGCTGCGCTGGAGGCCGACGATCTACGTGACCGCGTATCGCAGGCCGAACAGCGGATCGCAGTACTGGAAGCACAGATCGCGGAGGTCTCCGACCATCGGCTGGAAGACAACGCCCTGATCGAGGCGGAGGCGACCGTCAAAGCGATCCGTGAAACAGTCCAGGCGGCCGAGGCGAAGATCGAGGCCAGCCAGGCGATCGCGGAGTTCGCCGAGCACGACCTCGGGCGTCTACGGAAGCTCGGCGAAGCTGCCCAGGCATCGGACCGCGAGATGCGCGAGGCCGAGATGGACTTTCGACGTGCACGTGCCGAGCTGCAAAGCGACAGTCTCGAGCTGGCGGCGCTGAAGACACTGGAAGCGGTTGCGTACATCGGGCCCAAGTTCATCCGCGACTACACCGATCGCAAAGACTTCACCCTCGAACAACGGCGGAAGGAACTTGCCGAGGCGCGGACGCAGCTCACGATCGAGCAACGCAACCTCGCTCGGGCGCAGATCCGCTCGCCGGTCAGCGGCGTTGTCCTCAATCGGCATCAGACGCGTCGACAGTACCTCGCGGCGGGGACGCAGCTGTTGACCATCGGGCGGCTCGAGGAGATGGAGGTGATCGCCGAGGTGCTGACCGAGCGCGCGACGGAGGTGCGGTCGGACGACCCGGTCGAGATCTTCGGTCACGGCCTGCCGAGCGGCTCGATCGCCGGGCGTGTCGCGCGGGTCTACCCCGCGGCGTTCCGGAAAGTCAGCTCGCTCGGCGTCGAGCAGCAACGCGTCAACGTCGCGATCACAATGGATCAGCGACCGGCGGCGCTGGGGACAGGGTTTCGGGCGTACGTGCGGATCTTCCTGGATACAGCTGAGGATGCGCTGACCGTGCCGCGTACCTGCCTGTTCCGCGCGGATGATTCGGAGTGGCAGGTGTTGACGGTTCGGGAGGGACGCGTCGTTCAACAAGCGGTCCAGGTGGGCCTGATGAACGACGACCGGGCGCAGGTTATCGCCGGGCTCGCCGATGATGAGGAAATCGTGGCTCATCCGTCGCGCGAGATCACGCCCGGGATGCGCGTTTTCACGCAGTAGCCTTGGCACCGAGAGACGCTCCCATGCGACCCCGGAGCGCTAGCGACGGGGGAAGCAAGCTCCCTTTCTGAGACAGGCGTCTACGCCGCCCCCAGTAAGTAAGAACGATCCCGAGAAAAACACAAGGGTGGGGCGGGCGTCTCGCCCGCCATTGACCGCTCGCTTGCGCTCGCGGCTCGCACTGGCGCCGTCAGGTGGGTGGCACTGGCAATGCAAAGGGGCAATGCCCCCTTGTCCGCCAGTGTTGGGAACGTGCGTTTGATCAAGCCGCTAGTGGATCCAGCGAATGTCGCTAGCACCCCCTGAAAACGGGTAGCAAGCTACCAGTGCAACTCGCTCGCCAGCGCGGCGTTGCGCATCAACGAATCTCGCGCTCGGGTGGATTTTCGGCACCGAAATTGCTGTGTTGTTTCACGCAGAGACGCGGCGCAAGCGACTGCGCCGCTGGTTGCGTCCGGGAGGTGCAAGCGCTCCGGAGCCCGTGATGTTGTTGGCACTTGATCAACCTGTTGAGAAGCTGGCGTCTGACGCCGACGAAGTGCTTCGCCAGCGGGTATACGTTCGTGGGCAGGTGCAGGGTGTCGGCTTTCGGCCGTTCATCTACCGTGTGGCCCGGCGCCATCTGTTGCGGGGGTGGGTTCGTAACGTATCTGACGGTGTCATCATCGAGGTTCAGGGGCCGCGGAGTCGATTGGCGCGCTTTCTCGAGAACGTTCGTCGGGATCCCCCGGCGCTGGCCGACATTCGTGAGATGACGGTCGACGAGATTGCGATCGAGGCGGACGAGTCCGAGTTTCGGATTGCGCAGAGCGCGTCGACGGGCGATCATCCGCGGATCACGGTCGACACCGCGACGTGTGCCGACTGTCTGCGCGAGTTGCGAACGCCGACGGATCGGCGGTTCGGCTACGCGTTGATCAACTGCACGAATTGCGGTCCGCGCTACTCGATCATTCATCGTTCGCCGTACGATCGAACGAACACGACGATGGCGGGTTTTTCGCTCTGTCCGCGGTGCGAAGCGGAGTATGTCGAGCCGGCCGATCGTCGTTTCCATGCCGAGCCGACGGCGTGCAGCGTTTGCGGCCCGCGGCTCGAACTCGTGGACCCGCGCGGTGAGCAGCTGACGGGAGATCCGGTGCAGGAGGCCGTGACGCTGCTCAATGAAGGGCGGATATTGGCGGTCAAGGGTATCGGCGGCTTTCATCTGGCGGTGCGGGCCGACGATCACGAGGCGGTTCGTGCACTTCGGCAGCGCAAGCAGCGTGACGCAAAGCCGTTCGCACTGATGGTCGAGTCGATCGACGCCGCGGATGCGCTCGTCACGCTTGGTGATGCCGCGCGTGACGTGTTGAGATCGTGCGTCAAACCGATCGTGCTGGCGCCGCGTCGCGCCGGTGCGGACCTCGCGCCGGAGGTGGCGCCGGGCAACCATCGACTTGGCGTGATGGTGCCGTACACGCCGGTGCATGCGCTGCTGTTCGGATGTGAGCGGCCGCGCCTGGCGGGTCAGCGCGTCCTGGTGATGACCAGTGGCAACACGAGCGACGAGCCGTTGACCTACCGTGACGAGGAGGTTGTCGAGCGGCTGGGCGCGTTGTGTGACGCAATTCTCTGGCACAATCGACCGATCGCGCGTTCTGTGGACGACTCGGTCGTGATCGATATGGGATCGACGACGGTGCTGCCGATCCGCCGGGCACGCGGCTACGTGCCGGCCGAGCTGAGGGTGCCGAACGCGTCGCCGACTCCGGGCGTGTGCGTCGGTGGGGAGTTGAAGAACACGGTAGCGGTCGTTCGCGAGGACACGGTTGTCCTGAGCCAGCATCTCGGCGATCTCAAGCATCCGTCGGCCTTTACGCACTTCAAACGGACCATTGACGATCTGCAGCAGTTGTTCGAGCTTGTGCCGCAGTGGATCGCGTGTGATCGACATCCGCTGTATCTGAGCACGACCTACGCGAAACAGCTCGCGTCGCGGCACAGTGTGCCGTTGATCGAAGTGCAGCATCATCACGCGCATGCGGCGGCCGTACTGGCCGAGCACGGCGAGTCGGGTCCGGCGCTGGCGCTCATTTTTGACGGTGTGGGTTTCGGCGACGACGGGACGATCTGGGGCGGCGAGCTGCTGCGAGCGGACCTGAGCGGCTACGAGCGATTGGCGCGGCAACGGCCGCTTCGGTTGCCCGGCGGGGACGCCGCGGCGCGCGACACGCGTCGTTGTGCTCTGGCGCTGCTGCACGACGCGTTTCCCGGCACTTTCGCGCAGCTGCCAATGACGGCGGCGCTCTATCCGGACGTCGACGAGCGCCGAATGCTCTGCACGATGCTCGAGCGCGACATCAACTGTGTCGCCTCCAGCGCCCTGGGCCGCGTTTTTGACGGCGTTGCGGCACTGGTCGGCCTGTGCCGGCGTAACCGATTTGAGGCCGAGGCACCGATCGCTTTGGAGGCTGCCGCCCACGAGGTGCCCGTCTTGCGGTCCGGTGTTGATGCGCCCGCTCGGCTCTTCGCCATCCATCGCAACACAATCGATGAAGTCGCTCTGACGCCGTTGGTGCAGACGCTGCTGGCTCGGGTCGCCGGTGGTGCGTCGGCGTGCGAACTGTCGGCGCTGTTCCACGAGCAGATTGCGCAGGCCTGGGCGGAGGTCACGATGCGGTCGGCAGCTCGCACGGGCTTGTCGACGGTCGTGTTGAGCGGCGGCGTATTCTGCAATCAACTGCTGACCGAGCGACTCCGAACGCTGCTTGCGGCTCGTGGACTGCGCGTTCTGCGGCACCAGCACGTACCACCCAACGATGGCGGGATCGCGTTCGGCCAGGCCGCGGTGGCGGCGGCTCAATTGGCAGGGAGGACTCAGCCATGTGTTTAGCCGTCCCGGCAAGACTGGTCACGCTCGACGGGACCGAGGGCGTCGTCGACCTCCATGGCAATCGCGTTCCGGTCTGTGCACTGCTCACGCCGGAGGTCGGGGTTGGCGATTGGGTGCTGGTGCATGCGGGTTTCGTCATGCAGCGCATCGATGAACAGCAGGCGCGCGCGACGTGGTCCGTGCTCGATGAAGTCGAACGGATCGACGGTGTGCAACGCGAGAGTCAACCGACAACGGGCATTGGACGGATCGGAAATCGCGACGGGGGAGGTCCCGCTGGAGAGGGCGGAAATCATGGAAGGCCGCCGACCTGACACGCAACGTTTGCTCGATCGGTTGTTCGTCGCCGCGAAGGCGATCGGGCGTGACATTGCGTTCATGGAGGTCTGCGGCACGCATACGATGAGTGCCTTTCGATGCGGGCTCCACGGGTTGTTGCCGCCGAATGTTCGGCTGCTGAGCGGCCCGGGATGCCCGGTTTGCGTAACCGCGCAAGCGGATATCGACCTGATGATCGAGCTCGCCGACCGGCCGCGGGTCACCCTTTGTACCTATGGTGACATGCTCCGTGTCCCCGGTGCGCGTGGGAGTCTCGAACTGGCCCGCAGTCGCGGGGCGGATGTCCGTGTCGTCTACTCCGCACTCGACGCGCTGCGCTTGGCCGAGGCCGAGCCCGATCGCGAGGTCGTCTTCGCCGCAGTCGGGTTCGAGACGACGGCGCCGGCCACGGCCGCATTAGTTGTCGAGGCGCATCGGCGCGGGCTGCCGAACCTGACCGTTCTCGCAAGCCACAAGCGGATTCTGCCGGCGATGAACGCCCTGATGCAGGCCGGCGAGGTGGAGGTGGATGGTTTCTTGTGTCCGGGGCACGTCTCGATCGTGATCGGCGCAGAAGCGTATCGCACGTTTACGGCGCGATACCACATGCCGTGTGTCGTTGCGGGTTTCGAAGACTGGCAGATGATCCTGGCATTGACGCATCTGGCCGAGCAGGTCTGCGATGGTCGAACTGAACTCGAGAATGCGTATCCGGAGGCCGTTCGACCGCAGGGGAACCCGACGGCCGTTCAATTGTTGGCGGAGGTGTTTGAGTCGGCTGACGCCCGTTGGCGCGGGCTGGGAGAAATTGCGGGCAGCGCGCTCGTGGTTCGACGCATATACGCCACATTCGACGCGCGCGCCCGGTTCGGCTTGGTGGCGCCCGTCGATCGCGAGCCCGCCGGCTGTCGTTGCGGAGCGGTCATCAGCGGCAGTTGCAGCCCGGAAGAGTGCAGGCTGTTCGGGACGGCGTGTACGCCGGTGCGGCCGATCGGGCCCTGCATGGTCAGTAGCGAGGGAACGTGCCAGGCGTGGTTCAAGTACCGTCGGCGAGTCGTGACGGAGGATGTGCGATGAAGACCAACGGAACGATTGCGACCGCCGACCGTCTTATGGCCGAGGATGAGGGACAGCACGCTGCGGCAGGCCGGGCGCGCGGCCGGGTCATGCTGGCGCACGGTGGGGGCGGACAGTTGACTGACGAGTTGCTGCAAACGATCGTCCTTCCGCGGATCGGCAACGCGGAGCTTTGCCGGATGCTGGACTCGGCAATCCTCGACGTTCGTGAGGCCGGGCGGGTCGCGCTGACGATCGACGGGTACGTGGTACAGCCATGGCAGTTTCCGGGTGGGGACATCGGGCGCATCGCGATGTGCGGAACGATCAACGACCTGGCAGTGTGCGGTGCGGAACCGGTGGGTATTGCGCTGGGGTTGATCGTCACGGAAGGGTTTCCCATGGGCGATCTGGCGGCGGTTCTCGACTCCATCCACGCGATCGCCAGCGAGGCCGGCGTCAACGTGCTGACCGGTGACACGAAAGTCGTCGGTTGCGGACAGGGTGACGGTGTCTATGTCACGACCGCCGGTGTCGGCATTTGTCGCGGTCCGGCGCTAACGGTGGAGAACGTTCAGCCGGACGATGTGTTGATCGTCACGGGTGCGGTGGGGGATCACGGGCTGGCGGTGATGCTGGCGCGCGAAATGCCGGAGGTTCAATCGGTCGTTCGTAGCGACGTCGCGCCGCTCAACCACATGCTCCGGAAGCTGATGGTCGACGTACCCGGCGTTGTGTGGATGCGCGATCCGACCCGGAGTGGTCTTGCCGGAGTGACCGCGGACCTCGCGGCGCAGTCCGGCTGGCACGTAGCACTCGATGAAGAACGAATCCCGGTCAATGTCGCGACGCGACACGCTGCCGAGATGCTGGGCCTCGATCCGCTCGAGGTCGCGAACGAGGGCAAGGCCGTGATCGTCGTGCGGCCCGAGGCCGAGGAACGAGCGCTGGCGCTGCTCCGCGACGAGCCGTACGGTCGCGCAGCGGTCACGATCGGACGGGTTACGGCGCCGCGCGACGGGGTGTGCGAATTGCACACGGCGATCGGCGGACGTCGCATTCTGCAAAAGCCGTATGGCGAGCAGTTGCCCCGTATTTGTTGAAAGGAAACGTCATGAACGCGGGATTGGCGAGTTTGGCGAACGATCATGGCGCCTGGGTGGCCCACTGTTCGCCGATCCATGAGTCGGCGGTCGTCGCGCTGGTGCTGATGACCGTGCTCGGCATCGCGGGGCTGCTGCGCGGCCTCGTACAGGGTCGGCGAGGCAATGAGTGACGATCAGGGCAAGGTGATCCGTTATGGCCGGACCGAACGGTCTGACGCGGTGTGTGCGAGGAAGTATCAACCATGAACGCGGACGATAGTGTTCGACAGTTTCTTCCCAAGGCGTCGCTTGAAGCGCTGATCGCGGCGTTACGTGACCAGGGGTACACCGTGCTCGGGCCACGTGAGCGAGACGGTGTGATCGCGCTGCGCGAGGTTCACGCTGCCGCGGACCTGGCTCACGGCATGCACGACGAGCAGGCGCCCGGTCATTACCGACTGACAGCCGACGATGACCAACTCTATTTCAACTACGTGCTCGGCGCCGACGGGCCGAAACGCTACCTGTTTCCGGCGCAACAGCGGGTCGTTCAACTACACGTCGAGGGCCAACGCTTCGTCATGGACGCGGCGTCACCGGCGCCGCCGAAGTTGGCGTTTCTCGGCGTGCGGGCCTGCGAGCTGGCGGCGATTGCCGTTCAGGATCGGGTCTTCGGTGCGGACGACCCGCGGACGTTTCGTTGCGAGGCGGAGTTGTCGTATTGCGAGACGCGCCGGAACGCGTTCTTCGTTGCGGTCAACTGCACGCGGCCCGGCGGCACATGCTTCTGCGTCTCGATGGGTACCGGGCCAAAGGCCGAACGAGGCTACGACCTGGCACTGACCGAGTTGCGGGCAGGTTTCGTCGTCGAGATCGGATCGGAGCGCGGTCGCGAGGTGGCCGCACAGCTGCCGCTGCGATTGCCGACGGAGGCCGAACTCGAACTGGCGGACATCAAGCTCGCACAGGCGCGGCACAGCATGGGACGCACGTTGCAGACGGACGGACTACGCACGACGCTGGCGCGAAACATCGAGCACCCCCGCTGGGATCAGGTCGCCAAGCGCTGTCTCAGTTGCGGCAATTGCACCATGGTCTGTCCGACGTGCTTCTGTTCGACGGTCGTCGATTCGTCCGCGCTGGACGGCGGGTCGGTGACGCGGACGCGGTTGTGGGAGTCGTGCTTCACGCATCAGTTCAGCTATGCCCACCCGGGGCCCGTGCGGCACTCGATTCGCGGACGGTACCGGCAGTGGTTGCGGCACAAGCTTTCGACGTGGTGGGACCAGTTTGGCAGCAGCGGCTGCGTCGGTTGCGGCCGCTGCATCACCTGGTGCCCGGTCGGGATCGATATCACCGAAGAAGCCTGCGCGATCGCCGCCACACCGTCACAGTCCAACTCGCCGTTCGCGGAAGCGTGGGAGGGGGAAGGGGAAGCGGAAGCGGCAGGGGAGGTACCCCGATGACGACAGGAACGAACGAAATCAGCGGTCCGGCGACATCGTCCATCACTCGCCCCGAGCCGATCTGCGGGATGGATACATGGATGCCGGTTGCGACTCGGGTCACGGCCATCAAGCGAGAAAATCTCAATACGCACACCTATCGAATGGAGATCGTCGACGAGGCATTACGAGCGCAGTACCGCTGGGCACCCGGTCAATTCAACATGCTCTACGCGCCGGGTGTCGGCGAGGCAGCGATCTCGATCAGCTCGGACGCCGACACACCGGACATGCTCGATCACACGATTCGCGTGGTCGGATCGGTCACGCGGACGATCTTCCGAACACAGGTGGGTGAGATTCTCGGACTGCGAGGCCCCTTTGGCGTCGGCTGGCCGATCGATCGGCTGGACGGACGAGACGTCGTGCTGGTCGGCGGCGGAATCGGGATCGCGCCGTTGCGACCGGTGATCTACTGGCTGTTGGCCAACCGCGATCGGGTCGGTCGGGTCGTGGTGTTGTACGGCTGCCGGACGCCGGAGGACCGTGTGTACGCCGAGGAGTTGGAGAACTGGGCCGAGCACGCGCCGATCGACGTGCTGGTTACGGTCGACAACGCCACCGGCGGCTGGACCGGACCGGTCGGCGTCGTCACCAAGCTACTACAGCGCATTCGGGTCAACGCGGAGCGAACGGTCGTGATGGTCTGTGGGCCGCGGATTCTGAACCGCGTGGCAGCGTCGGAGTTCCTTCAACTGCACGTTCCGCCGAGCCAGGTGTACGTGTCGCTGGAGCGGAATATGAATTGCGGCTTCGGTCGCTGCGGGCACTGTCAGTATGGACACTGGTTCGTCTGCAAGGACGGACCGGTCTTCTGTTTCAAGGATATCGCGGACATCTTCGCGATCGAGGAGATCTGAAATGGTCAGCGGAGCATCCGAGCAGAGCGGTCCGCCTGCCCGTCCCAAACTGGCCGTCTACAAGTTTTCGAGTTGCGACGGCTGCCAGCTATCGCTCTTGAATCTCGAAGATGAGCTGCTCGACCTGGTGGAAGCGGTCGAAATCGCCTACTTCCTCGAAGCCCGGCGTCGCGTGCTGCCGCCGCCATACGACATCGGGCTGGTGGAGGGGAGCATCTCGACGCCGGAGGAGGCGGAGCGCATCCATCAGATCCGGCGTGACTGCAAGTTCCTGGTGGCGATCGGCGCCTGTGCAACGTCAGGTGGACTCCAGGCGTTGCGCAACTGGGCGGACGTCCGGGAGTTTACGCGCGCGGTGTACGCCAATCCGGAGTACATCCGGACGTTGGACACGGCGTCGCCGATCGCGGCCTATACATTCGTCGACTTCGAACTGCGCGGCTGCCCGGTCAACGCGCAACAACTGCTCGAACTGTTGACGGCGGTGCTGATGGGGCGCGAGCCGAAGGTCCCGCGTCACAGCGTTTGCCTCGAATGCAAGCGTCGTGGTCTGCCGTGTGTGCTGGTCAGCAATGGGGAGCCTTGTCTGGGGCCAGTTACGCAGGCCGGCTGCGGCGCTTTGTGTCCGGGCTGTAATCGGGCGTGCTACGGCTGCTTCGGGCCGATGGAGCAACCGAACATCCGTTCGTTGGGCCGGTGGTTCAGCGAGCGACAGGAACGCTCGCCGCGCACGTTGAAACGGCTGATGCGAAGCTACAACGGTTATCTGGAGCCCTTCAAACAGGAAGGCGACCGCTATGAGCAGATCGAACAAGGGCAGGAATGAGACGCGCACGATCCGGGTCGGCGCCCTGGCCCGTGTGGAAGGCGAAGGGGCGCTGCACATCGAGATGAAGGACGGAATGCCCGACGCCGTGCGGTTGGAGATCTACGAGCCGCCGCGGTTCTACGAGGCGTTCCTCCGGGGTCGCGACATGCACGAGGTGCCCGACATCACGGCGCGCATCTGTGGCATCTGTCCGGTGGCCTACCAGATGGGGGCCTGCCACGCGCTCGAACGCGCGCTCGGCGCCTTCAACATGATCGACCCGCCGATTCGCACACTACGCAACCTCTTCTATTGCGGCGAGTGGATCGAGAGCCACGTGCTGCACATGTTCATGCTGCATCTGCCGGATTTCCTCGGGTATGAAAGTGCCATCAGCATGGCCGAGGATCACGCGCCGATCGTCAAGCAGGCGCTCGGTATCAAGAAGCTCGGCAACGAGTTGGTCGGGCTGCTGGGTGGACGAGCGGTTCACCCGGTGGGCGCTCGTCTGGGCGGTTTCTATCGCGCGCCGGACGAGGCGGACGCGCGGGCCCTGCTGCCGCGACTGCGGGTCGCGCTGGACCAGATGTCGGAGCTGACGCTCTTTCTCGCAGAGCAGGTCGAGTACCCGGATCTGGAACGGGACTACGAGTTCGTGGCGCTCTGTCCGGAAGACGAGTACCCCATGAACCTCGGTCCGATTCGTTCCAACAAGGGACTGGCGGTCGAGCAGAACGACTTCGGCAACGTCATCGAAGAGGTTCACGTTGAACACAGTACGGCGCTGCACTCTGTCATCAAGGGCCGCGGGCCGTACCTTGTCGGGCCGCTGGCTCGGCTCAACCTGTGTAGCGATCGATTGCACCCGCGTGCCGCGGAACTGTTGCCGAAGGTTTGTGAAAGCGTGGGCCGTACGCTGCCGTGGTCCAACAACTTCCTGAGCCTGCCCGCGCGGGCACTCGAGACCGTGCACGCGCTGGCACTCGCGCACGACATCATCGAAAACTATGAGCGGCCGACCCGCAGCTACGTGCCAGTCGAACCGCGGCCGGGTGTCGGCGGCCATGGCACCGAAGCGCCCCGCGGTGTTTGCTGGCATCGCTACCGGACTGATCGCGACGGGACGATTCTGGAGGCGCGCATCGTGCCACCCACGAGCCAGAACCAGATGACCATCGAGGACGATCTCCGATTGTTGGCCGAGCGGCTTGCCGACGTGGACGATGAACGCGCGGCGCTGCAATGCGAACACCTGATCCGCAACTACGACCCGTGTATCAGTTGCTCGGTCCATTTCCTGAAGCTCGAACGGAGTTGGCGCTAAAGGAGCGGGTCATGCTGTCATACTTCACAGGCAGTCCGGGCACGATGGCCGTTCAACCGGTGCTGGTTGTCACCTGCGGGAATCGTGATCGTGCGGACGACGGTATGGGGGCGCAGATTGCGACCGCACTCGCCGCCCGAAAGCTACCCGGTGTAGAGGTGTTCGATGTCGGTCTCAATCCCGCACGCTTGATCCTCGAGAGCCGTGAGCAGCGTGCGGCGCTCATCGTCGTTGATGCGGTCGAGATGTCGGGATGCGCGCCGGGTCGCGTCGTGGAGGTCGACTTACTCGCGGATGATCGGCCGGAACTTGTCTCGGAAGGTCGTGCCAGTTCACACGGCTTTGGATTGCTGGATCAGGTGGAGCTGTTGCGAACCCTCGATGCACTACCGCCGATCGCGCGCCTGGTCGGTGTGACGGTAGCCGATACCACCCTCGGTGCTTCGATGAGCGCTGCGATGCGCGCGGCGTTGCCGAAGGTCGTCGACACAATCGCGGCGCTGGCGTTGCGGAGGCATGCATGATGCACGAGTTGTCGCTCGCCAACGCGTTGTTGAATCTCGTTCGTGCGAACGCGCCGGCCAACGTGCGGGTTCGGGTGGTTCACGTACGGGCCGGTCCGCTACAGGCGATCGAACCGGCCGCGATGCAGTTCGCCTGGCAGGCTGCGACAACGGCCACGGCGCTTGAGGGGGCGCTGCTGGAGCTCGCGATGCTTCCCTGGCGGCTGCGCTGCCGGCGCTGTGAACGCCGTTGGCAATCGGCGGACTACTCTGAGGCGTGCGATTGTGGGAGTGACGCTGTGTGGGCGGAGGGCAGCGCCGAACTGACGCTGGAATCGATCGAGGTCGACGCCGCAGTCGGCGGCAAGGAGTACAGTCATGGTCAGCCAGATTCAGATTGTCGAGAACGTGCTCAAGCTCAATGACGAAGTGGCGGCGTTCAATCGTGCGCAGCTCCGCGAAGCGGGCGTGCTGGCGATCGGGGTGTTGGGCGCGCCCGGTTGCGGAAAGACAGCGTTGCTCGAGGCGACGCTCGCGCGGTTCGGAGGTCGGGAGCGCATTGGCGTGCTCGTGGGTGACTTGGCCACCACGCGCGACGCCGAGCGGTTGGCCCGGCATGCCGAACATGTGGTTCAAATCAACACCGGCAACGGCTGTCACCTCGACGCCAATCAGGTTCGACAGTCGCTCGGGCGCCTGCCGCTGGATGCGCTCGACGTGGTTTTCATCGAGAATGTCGGAAATCTGATTTGCCCGGTGAACTTCGATCTTGGCGAAGACGTGAAGGTCGGCGTGCTTTCAGTCGCGGAAGGTGACGACAAGCCGGCGAAGCACCCGCAGTTCGTGCGGGCGGTCGAAGCGCTCGTGCTGAACAAGATCGATCTGTTGCCGGTGGTGGAATTCGACAGGGCGGCCTTCGAGCGCGACATTCGCCGTGTTCACGAGGACGTTACCATTTGCCCGGTCTCGGTGACACAAGGCCACCTCGACGCGTGGTTCGAATGGCTGGAGCAACGCCTGAGCGCGCACCGGACCGCAGAGTTCGCTACGCACACGTGACGGCGAACGTGCCCTAACGGCGTCGTTTGCGGCCCTTGATGGTCTTCACTTCGACCTTCATGACGTGGCGATTGCGGACCTTGAACTGGCCGCGTAGTTGCGTGCCGTCGCCGAGTTCGCAGACGACGTACCGTCGGCCGGGCTTCTTGATGATCGAGAACTGGCCGCGATTGGGTCCGTCGCGCAGCGCCCGGTCGAACAATGCCGACGGAATCCAGTTGTCATCGGCAGACTTCAGCTTGCCCTTCCGGCCATCCATCACGAATTGATCCCAGTCATCATAGAACTGGCCTTGGCTGAAGGCCCGCGCGTAGAAGCTGGTGAAGGTCGCGGTCGTGGCGCGGGCATACAACTCCGCGGTCGGGTCGGCCGGCAGGTTCTCCCAGTACTCGCGGAATCGCAGCTCGAACGACCCGACATCCCCGCCGAAGAACCGTTGCCAGACGGGTTCCCAGTTGCGGGCCAGACCCGCGGCCTGGAGGAATCGCTGGAAGGCCTTCTGGTACTTGCCGTTTTCGGCATGTGCCAGGAAATGGACCATCATCCAGGCCTGGTCGTAGTGTTCCAGCTTGAGCTGGGTGTTCCAGGTCGTGTGCGACATCGTCATCATGGAGTAGAGCGTGGGGAACTGATTGTCCTTGAGCATTCGCTGTACGCGGCGCAGTCGCTCGGGCGGGACGAAGCCAGTGTAGAAGTTGTCGCCGGTAAAGACACCTTCGCCGAAGTACTCCGCGAGCCCTTCGTTGGCCCAGATCGGGATTTTTTGGGAGTTCATCGCGAAGTGCACGAACTGATGGAACCCTTCGTGCTGGATCGTATGCCAGGGATTCTCGCCACCCGCCCAGGCGACGAGTCGGTTTCCGGTAAAGACGCCGGCGCTGCCAGGTGCCTCGCTCGATTGGACGTAGTCTCCGTACTTCTTGTAAAGCTGGAAAAGCAGCTTGCGGTTCGGCCGGCCGGCGAACCCTCGCGTGCGTGCCAGGTACTCCTCGAACATCAATGTGATTCGCAGGATCGCTTCCTTCGTCGCGTCCTCATCGAGGTCGCATTGGAGCGTGTAGTAGCGTGTATTGTAGGTTTTCAGCGCCTGTGCCAACGCCGGTGGGGTCGTCAGCAGGCCCGCGAGGACGAGCCAGACGGTGGCCCGTCGGAACCGTCCGGCGGTTGGTCGTTCGTGATTCGTCATTCGGTTGCTCCCCATGCCCGACGAGACGGGCCTACCTATTTCTCGACACACGTGCATTGCAGTTTACCGCAGCCCGGGCAGCCGTCGGTGAATTTTCGCAGGGCTTCCTCGAGGTCGATGTTCTCGACGTTCGCCAGCGTGACGAGCCACGCCATGACGTCTGCGAACTCCTCGCGCAGGTTTTCGCGATCGCGCCCGTCGGCGAGCGCGCTGGCGAGTTCGCCGACCTCCTCCATGAACCATAGAAATGTCGCCGGTGTGCCGCGGGCGCGATCCTTGGACGAGTACATTTCCTCGATCAGTGCCTGAAACTCACGAATGTGCAACGTTCGGCCTCCATTTCGTCGCGATCGTCGGGACGCGTGCCGGGCTGGCCATTCGAACCGGTGGCGTGCTACACTGGACACGACTCGGTTCGGGTTCGGCGTTCCGGTGCCGGCGGCTGATCGCCGCTACGGGCAGGCACTCCCGGACCGGGCGCGGCCGCGCGGTCCGTCGACGCGGCGCCAATCGTATCGTATCCACAGCCAGGAGGCGAAGAAGATGTCCCTCACCGGGTCCGGTGTTCTCATTCTGCTTACGATCCTGTCACTGGCGCCGTTCGCCGATGCCGGCGATCGCATCCGCGGCGAATTCTTCGCGACCCGTTCCGAAGTCTTCGCGCAGCACGGCATTGCCGCCACGAGCCAGCCGTTGGCGACACAGATCGCCATCGACATTCTCAAGCAAGGCGGCAGCGCGGTAGACGCCGCGATCGCCGCCAATGCAGCGCTCGGCCTGATGGAGCCCACCGGTTGCGGCATCGGCGGCGACCTGTTCGCAATCGTCTGGGACGCCAAGACCCAGCAACTGCACGGCCTCAATGCCAGCGGCCGATCCCCGGCCGCCCTGCATTATGAGGATCTGGTCAACAAGGGCCACCAGAAGATGCCCGACTTTGGCCCGTTGCCGGTGACGGTACCGGGTTGCGTCGACGGTTGGTACGAACTGCACGGAAAGTTCGGCAAGCTGCCGATGCCGACGCTGCTCGCGCCCGCGATCCGCTACGCGCGCGAAGGGTTTCCCGTATCGGAGGTGATCGCGCATTACTGGTCGTTCGGCGTGCGGCTGGCGCGATACCCTGGTTTCGGAAAAACGTTCCTGCCGAATGGGCGTGCGCCGCGGAAAGGTGAGATCTTCCGCAACCCGCTGCTCGCGAATACGCTCGAAGCGATCGCAGAGGGCGGGCGCGATGCGTTCTACCGCGGCGCGCTCGCTGACCGGATGGAGGAATTTTGCAAGCTCCACGGCTGCTTCCTGCGGAAGCAGGACTTGATGAACCACAAGAGCGAATGGGTCGTGCCGCTCTCCGTCAACTATCGCGGCTACGACGTTTGGGAGTTGCCGCCGAACGGGCAGGGGATCGCGGCACTGCAGATGCTCAACATCCTCGAAGGCTTCGATCTCGCGGCGATGGGCCATAACTCGCCTGCCTACCTGCATCACCTGGTCGAGGCCAAGAAGCTCGCGTTCGAGGACCGTGCCCGGTTCTACGCCGATCCGGATTTCGCGGAGATCCCGATCGATATGCTGCTTTCGAAAGACTACGCCGAACTTCGTCGAAAATTCCTGCGGCCCAATCGCGCGGCCCGCGAATACCCGCACGGGGATCCCGCCATGCGCCGTACGGGTCGCGTCATGCCGCGCGGCGCCGATCCGGATCGCGCCACACCGCCTGAAGTCGACCGCTGGATCGCGCAGGCTGACGCTCGGCTGCGCCGCGGCGACACGATCTATCTCACGGTAGCGGACGAGGCGGGCAACATGGTCTCGCTCATCCAGAGTAACTACCGCGGCTTCGGCTCCGGCCTGTGCCCGCGCGGCTTGGGATTCTGTTTCCAGGACCGCGGTGCACTGTTCACGCTCGAGGAGGGGCATCCGAACGTTTACGCTCCGAACAAGCGCCCGTTCCACACGATCATACCTGCGTTCGTCACCAAGGACGGCAAGCCCTGGCTCAGCTTCGGCGTCATGGGCGGCGACATGCAACCGCAGGGTCACGTGCAGATCATCTGCAACCTGATCGATTTCGGGATGAACCTGCAGGAGGCCGGCGACGCTCCGCGATTCCATCACGCCGGGTCGTCGGAACCCACCGGCTCGACCATGAAGGACGGCGGTACCCTCGCGCTCGAATCCGGGATCGGGCCGCAGGCGCAGCGGGATCTCGCGGCGATGGGGCACGTCGTCGTCCAGCGCACCGGCCCGTTCGGCGGCTACCAGGCGATTCAACGCGATCCGCAGACCGGCGTCTACGCTGCCGCCTCCGAGTCGCGCAAGGACGGGCACGCGGCGGGCTACTGAGTCGGCAACCGGACCGCCACTGAGGCTGGGTGCGGTCCGAAGAAGGGACCTGGGATTGATGGCGGGTCGAGGCAAACAAGATCGAGACGAAAGGATGTTCTCGTGAGCACGATGCTGGAGCGTTTTTGTCGTTACGTGCAAGTGGAGACCACGGCCGTCGAACAGACGGAGCAGTATCCGAGTTCCGCAGGCCAGCTCGAGTTGGCGCGCATGCTTGCGGAAGAGCTTAGGGCGATCGGCGTCGCGGACGCGTCGGTGGACGAGTTCGGCATCGTGATGGGTACCGTACCAGGTAACGTCGATGCGCCCACCATCGCATGGATTGCCCACGTCGACACGTCGCCGGAGTACACGGCGCACGACGTCAAACCGCAAATACACCGCAACTATGATGGCAATGATATCCCGCTTGCAGGCGACCCGAGCAAAGTCATTCGCGTCGCCGACGCGCCGGAGTTGAAGGGGCTTGTCGGAAAGACGCTGATCACGACTGACGGTACGACGCTGCTCGGGGCGGATGACAAGGCCGGGGTCGCGATCATCATGACCGCCGCCGCCGAGTTGATTCGACGAGGCGACGACGTTCGGCATGGTCCGGTTCGTGTCGTATTCACGTGCGACGAAGAGGTCGGCCGCGGCTGCGAGAAGATCGATATCGGCAAGATCGATGCGGTTTGCGCGTACACGCTCGATGGCGACTCTGCCGGCAAAATCGCTGCCGAGACGTTTTCGGCGGACGGGGCGGTCGTGACCATCCAGGGAACGAATATTCACCCGGGCATGGCGACCGGCCGGATGGTCAACGCGATTCGCATCGCGAGTGAGTTCGTGGCGCGGCTTCCGCAGCAGACGCTTTCGCCGGAGATGACGGCCGACCGTGACGGATTCATCCATCCGTACGCGATCGAGGGTGGCGTCGCCGAGACGCGTATCCGACTCATTCTGCGAAGTTTCGACAACGCCGAGCTGACGCAGCAGGCGGAACTGCTCGAGTCGATCGCCGAGACGTTGCGGGCGGCGTATCCGCGGTCCACGATCCAGGTCGACGTGCGTAATCAATATCGCAATATGCGCGAAGCGCTGGAGCGCGAGCCGCGGGCCGTGGCACTGGCAGAGCAGGCGTTCCGCAACATCGGGCTGGAGCCGGTGTTCGAGATTGTCCGCGGCGGCACCGATGGCTCGAAGCTGAGCGAGATGGGGCTGCCCACGCCGAACCTGTCAGCGGGGATGCACAACATTCATTCGCCGTTGGAGTTCGCTTGTCTCGAGGAAATGGAGACGGCGGTGCAGATGCTGCTCGAGTTGGCCAAGCTCTGGGGTGCGGAGAAGCGGTAGCCCTGTGAGCCCGGCGTAACACTAGCGGGCAGGGAAGCACTGCTCCGTCACAAAAAGGTTCCAGCAACTTAGGGTAGGGCGGGCGTTTCGCCCGCTGTTGACCCCGCGGCTCGTCATGATCGGTGTCTGGTTCGCGCAGCGTCATGGTGCCCCATCCCTTCTAGGGGTGGGGGACTGACGCATGTCCTCGACAGGCGATCGCTCAACGTTTGTCGAATACCAGTCCCTCTCCGCTGGCGTCGATGGTGATGTGATCGCCGGGTGCCAGCTCGCCGTTCAGAATGCGTCGGGCGAGCGGGTTCTCGATCCGTTGCTGGATCAGCCGCTTGAGTGGGCGAGCGCCGTAGTGTGGATCGAACCCGTCGTCGGCCAGTTGGTCGCGGGCTGCGTCCGTCAGCGTGATGGTCAGCCCGTTACCGCCGTTGCTCGCGCCGACGAGGGCGGCGCTCGCGATGCGGCCGCGCAGCAGATCGAGTTGCAGATCGACGATCTGGCGCAGATGACTGCGCGCCAGGCGGTGGAAGATGACGACCTCGTCGACCCGGTTCAGGAACTCCGGTCGGAAGTGACGCTTGAGGTCTTCGCGCACCTTGAGTTCGATCTCCGCGTCCGGAGCGCCGGCTTCGGTCAGTTCCTGGATATGGTGGCTGCCGATGTTGCTGGTCATGACGACGATCGTATTCTTGAAGTCGATCGTTCGACCGTGACCGTCCGTTAGCCGGCCATCGTCGAGGACCTGCAGCAGGACGTTGAACACGTCGGGGTGTGCCTTTTCGACTTCGTCGAGCAGAACCACGCTGTATGGTCGGCGATGCACGGCTTCGGTCAGCACGCCACCTTCCTCGTATCCGACATATCCCGGCGGCGCACCGATCAGGCGCGCGACGCTATGCGGTTCCATGAACTCGCTCATGTCGATACGGACCATGGCCTGCTCGTCGTCGAAGAGAAACTGCGCGAGCGCCTTGCACAGTTCGGTCTTGCCGACGCCGGTTGGTCCGAGGAACAGGAACGAGCCGATCGGCCGATTCGGGTCGCTTAGCCCGGCACGTGCCCGGCGCACCGCGTCCGAGACGACGCGCACCGCTTCCTCCTGACCGATGACACGCTGATGCAGTCGGTCCTCCATCTTCAGCAGTTTTTCACGTTGCCCTTCGACCAGTCGGCTGACGGGTACCCCGGTCCAGCGGCTGACGACCTCCGCGATCTCCTCCGGCGTCACCTCCTCGTGCAGCAGGCCCGTACCCGCGGCATGCAGTTCCGTCAGGCGCTGCTCGCGCTCCTGGAGCGTCTGCTCGAGCGCGGGCAACTCGCCGAACCGGATTCGCGCGGCCGCCTCGAGCTGACCTGCCCGCTGCGCCGCCTCGAGCTCTGTCTGCTTTTGTTGCAGGTCCTCTTTCAACGCCTTGATGGCATCGATTGCGTTCTTCTCCGTCTGCCATTGGGCCGTGAGCCGCGTATCGTCCTCCTTGAGATCGGCAATCTGCCGTTCGACCGCCTCGAGTTGGCGACGACTGGCCTCGTCGCTCTCCAGCCGCAGTGCTTCGCGCTCGATCTCGAGCTGCATCAGTCGGCGGCGCAGCTCGTCGAGCTCGGTCGGCATCGAGTCGTTTTCGATTCGCAGGCGCGACGCGGCCTCGTCGATCAGGTCGATCGCCTTGTCGGGCAATTGACGGTCGGTGATGTAACGCTCCGCGAGAGTGGCTGCGGAGACCAGTGCGCTGTCCTGGATGCGGACGCCGTGATGAGCGTCGTAGCGCGGCTTGAGACCGCGCAGAATCGCGATCGTATCCTCGACGCTCGGCTCGCCGACGAAGATCGGCTGGAATCGTCGTTCGAGCGCCTTGTCCTTCTCGACGTTCTGCCGATACTCATCGAGCGTCGTTGCCCCGATACAGCGCAGCTCCCCCCGCGCCAGTGCCGGCTTCAGCAAGTTGCCGGCGTCCATCGCGCCCTCGGCCTTGCCTGCGCCGACGACCGTGTGAAGCTCATCGATGAACAGAATGATCGAACCCGACGACTGCGTGACCGCCTGCACGACTGCCTTTAGTCGTTCCTCAAACTCACCTCGATACTTCGCGCCCGCAATCAGCGCCCCCATATCGAGCGCGATCAATTGCTTGTCACGCAGCGCACTGGGCACGTCGCCGGCAAGAATCCGTTGAGCGAGTCCTTCCGCGATCGCGGTCTTGCCAACTCCCGCCTCACCGATCAGCACGGGATTGTTCTTCGTTCGTCGCGCCAGAACCTGCATACATCGGCGAATCTCGTCATCACGGCCGATCACCGGGTCCAGCTTGCCGGACCGCGCCAGGTCGATCAAATCACGACCATACTTTCGCAGCGGCTCATACAGGTCCTCCGCATTCTGCGACGTGACCGGCTGATCCCCGCGAATCGCACGCAGCGCCTGAAGAATGTCGTCCCGTTTTACCGCGCTGAGCTTGAGAATCTCTCGCGCTTCGCCCGCCACGGTCGTCAACGCAAGCAAGAGGTGCTCGCTCGCCACGTACTGGTCGCGCATCTTCTTCGCTTCAGCTTGCGCCGCCTCGATCAACTCCGCGAATTCGCGCGACGCCGACAGCGATGAGCCCGACGCTTGCGGCAAACGCTTCAGCTCGGATTCCGTCAGCGTCCGAATCTGATCGACCGCTGCGCCCGCCTTCTGCAACAACGGCACGACGATCCCGCTCTCCTCGGCGTCCGTCTGCAAGAGCGCCTGGAGCACGTGCGTTGGCGTCAATTGCGGATTGCCCGCCCGTTGCGCCATCTGTTGAGCGGCCTGAATCGCGTTCGCCGCCTTGATCGTGAATTGATCCAGGTTCATACACATATCCCTTCCGTCTCGCGAACACTCTCGCAACCCCAGAACTGCACGCGGCGTTCCGGGACAGCACCGAGGAGAACAGCGCTGCGACTGTTTTTATAGGACGTCAGGGTGCCATGTGCCAGAATGACACGGACAAAGGGGTGTTGGGCCAGCGTATTAGTCGTGCGACCGATAAGGCCAGCATCCGCGTGTGTCGATGTTCCCCCGAAGGCTCCGTGACGCGAGAGTCTACTTGTGCATGATGCGCGTCCAGAGGTGGTTGTCCGTGTAGTAGTTCGGCAACAACTCGACCGGGAAGGTACTCGGCGGGTCGGTCGTGGCACGCCAGGTGATTCCGAAGATCTCGTCCGGCGTCGCAAAGATGGACTCGCCCGGCTGCCACACGAACTGCGCGATGGTATCAACCGGATTGGCGGTGTTCACCTGGTATGCCGCCCGCGTGACGTGGCCGTCATGAATGAGCAGGTTGGCGGACTGCCCGTAGTGCCGATAGGCAATCGTATTGTCGAACTGCGAAGGTTGGTTCCATATTCGCGTTCGGATCGCTTCGCCACTCAGGTTGTAAATCGCGCTCCAATGCGCGTCGGAGGCGAGGATCCGCCGACTGGTGTCGCGATCGATATCCTGAATAATGCGCCGCTTCGCGCGGCCGTCCGTCCCGACCGGGTGATTCGTCCAGCCCGCAGCCGAGAGCGGTACGGAAATCCCATAGCTGTAGTCGACGCCGTAACGCGAACGGTCTGCCGGATACAGAATACCGAAGGCCTGTCCGCGGGCCTCCGTCAGGAAGTCCGGACGCCGATCCGCGGAGCAATACCCCGTTTGCTGCGAAACCAGCTCGCGCTGCACCAGCACATCCATCCACGTGTGCCGAATCGGCGTGTCGCCGTCGTCCCAAAGCGGGTAGTAGCCGAACTCGGTACGTCCTTGTTCCAGTCCCATGCCGACGTGCTGCATGCTCGCGGCGCAATGAGCTCGCATCGCTTGACGTTTGGCGAGTTGCAAAGGCGGAATTAGTACGGCTAGCAGGAGCGAAAGCACGCCGATGACGACGAGAAGCTCCGCCAAAGAGAAAGCTGGTCGCTGATTGGATCGAACTGACAATCGCATTCGATCACTCCCGGCTGTCGACTCGTCCCGGTTAACACGACCCCGATACGGAAGAGATGAGACCGCACGAAGATGGCCGCGTCGCCGACAACAGGTTGTCAATGTCCCACTTGCCCGGGGCGGGAACGGACGCCAAGCGAAAAATGACCCAACCCGAGCTAACCACTTAGACTATTCGCATGTCGGCAACGTTGCAAGACCGTTCGCGCAACTTTCGCACAGAATCCATCCGGAATTTATCGGTCGTTGCGCGCCCGGTCCGCGAAACGACGCACCATTCGTTGATCGTTATCGCTAAGCTTCGACTTGGAAAGCAGTTGCAGCAAATCCGGCCTGCCACGTCCCAGTATCCGTCCCAGGCACTCGAGCTGAAACCGGTGCAGGTGGGCCGGGGCGGCGGCACGCAACCGAACCGCCCACGCGTCTTTGGCTCCGCCGTCATGTTCATGGACCGCACGGAGTGCTGAAGCCAACTCGCGGAGCCAATCGGGCTCGTCTTGTGCCAGGCGCCACAAACGCAACGGCATCGTCAACGCGTCCGGCGCACACTCCGCCGCGAGTACCAGGCCGCAGGCCCGTTGCAGCGCCGGCATCTCCGTCCGGACATCGAGCAGCGCCGGAACGCGCGGCGTGCACCCCAGGTCCATCCGACGCCAGGTATCTAATGCCGCCGTCGCACGCTGCGCGTCGGTGCGCATCTCTGCGAGGAGCGCATGTTCGTGCTGGGCTGACGCCGAGATGACGCGGTAGGGAAACCGTGGGCGTGCGGGGTACCCGCGCTCCGGGTGGCGCAGGGGATCGCCGTTGCCGCCACCGGCTGCTTCAAAACGCGCGAATCGATCCACGGCCTCGATGTGGGCCGGTTTCACGTCCAGTGGATGATCCAGCGCGCGAAGCCCGCCGAGTGAACGACCGCTCAGCTGGGCCAGCGCCCACGCGATCCGTTGCCTTTCCTCAGGCGCGCCGGATGCCAACTCCTTCGCGAGGCGCTCCACGATACGCGTGCGCACGCGCGCATATTGCGGGGCCATCTGCTTCAGCGTCAGACCGATGGCGCCTGCGAGATCGGGCGCGACATCGCCAGCGGTCCGATCCAGTCGGCGTCGCGCCGTGCGAATCGAGTCCCGGGCCGCCGGCCCAAACTCCAGCCCCTCATCGCCGGCGACCGCCGATCGTGCCGTACGAAACAGGGCTTCCGAAAAGCCCTCCGTCGTTCGCTGTCCCAGCCAGCGTCGACTGATCCAGAACGAATCCACCAGCCTTGCAAGTACCGTTTCCGCGTCGGACCGCTCAAGGGCGCGCAGTGCCGCCACGATTCGCATGAACGCCCTCCGCTCGGCGCGCAACACATGGTCCAGCGCTGCGCGTGACGATGCCGTGGATTGTCTTGCGAAGCGCTCGTAGAAGAGCAGACGTCGAAGTTGTCCAAGCCATTGACGACGCAACTCCGGCAACGCGTCGGCGTCACCAAGTAAGCCGCGGGCCTGTTCCGCGTCCGCGCGTAACGCGGATTGGTCCGTGCATCGCGACAGTCCGGGTAACAGCCGGGCCCGGTGTTCGACCGAGGGCTCGATCGAGCGGACGTACTCGATTGCCGCACGGAGATTCGCGATCTGCCGGGTCGAGATCTCCTTTGTCTCCTCCTCGAACCTCGCGATGAAGGCTGCGGTGCCGCGATCGCCGAGCCGTTGCAGTGTCCGCAATGCCGCATCGCGTTCGGCGCCCGTGCGCGCCTGGAACAGTGCCTGGCTTTCCGCACGGCCGATCGGATCCACGACCGGGATCGGGGTCGGCGGGGGCTTCTGGTCGAGCCAGTGCCGGACGCCGATCGTTCCGCCGATCGCTGCGGCCATCACGAGCAGCCCGCTGCCGACCAGTTGTGCCCAGGCCCAGGTCGATCCGTACCACAGTCGGGACCGATACGACAGCCGTTCGCCGTTGCGGAGATCCGTGAAGCAGCGCCGGCAGAGGGGGTTGCCGGACGCGAGCGGGTGCTGACAGCGCGGACAGGTGACGCCGACCGCTGCCGGTGCGTCGTCGGGGAAATCGTCTTCCTCGAAGGGGATCGGCACGGTGAAGCCCATCGTGCACGACGGGCAGCGCCGGGGCTCTCCGATGGTCCATTCTTCCGCGAGCAGCGTCTTCTGGCAGTGCGGACAGCGTATCTTGAGCGGCATGCGTCGGGGATCCCTATCGCGGCGTTACACACTCATCCATCGCCACAAGATACCCCAGCGCATATAGGATGCTAGCACCGTTGCCCACCATTCGTCGAGCAGCATGGTCGGGTCGTCGCCAGTGCCCGCACACAACGAGCTCGAAACGCGAGAGGAAGACGCACAGCGGCGGGGTGGCACTGGTAGCTTGCTACCAGTGTTCAGGGGTGTCTGTGATAGGACCGCTATCATGACAATCACCGTTAATCGAGCGCATGTTCCGAACACTGGCGGATCAGCCGCCAGTGCCACCCAGGATGGGTGAAGCAGGCAACTCGACAACGAGCCGTGGCCCGCCCGCTAGGATTCCATTTCGGCGGGGTCGGGGGTCGGCTCAGCGGGATCAGGAGCTGATTGCGCCGCGCGCGGTTCGGGCGGGGTGGACGCCGGCTGCGCCGTGCGTGGCTCGGTCGGCGATTTGCGCTCGATCGGGTCGTAATGCTGGGGGTCGCGCGTCCCGTACACCTCGGACGTTGGCGCGTCGCGGACGATTTGACCGTCACGCATCTGCACGACGCGCCGGGCCTGGGCCGCAATGTCGGGCTCGTGCGTGACCAGCACGATCGTTACGCCTTGCTCGTTGAGTTGATGAAAGATCTCCATGATCTGCGTGCCGGTACGCGAATCGAGATTGCCCGTCGGTTCGTCGGCGAGCAGCAACGGCGGGTTCCCCACGATCGCACGCGCGATCGCGACCCGCTGCCGCTCTCCGCCGGAGAGTTCGTTGGGCTTGTGCGAGGCGCGCGGTCCCAACCCGACGCGCTCCAGCGCCCGGCGGGCTGCGGGGCGCGGGTTCGCATCCCGCGCATAGAACAGCGGCATGCTGACGTTCTCGAGGGCGGACGTTCGCTGAATCAGGTTGAACGTCTGAAAAACGAAACCGATCTTGCGATTCCGCACCAGTGCGAGCTGAGAGTCGTTCAACCGGCTGACATCCTGACCATCGAGCGAATAGCGTCCGCTGGTCGGGCGGTCGAGGCAGCCGACGAGATGCATCATCGTACTCTTGCCGCTACCGGAGGCACCGGTGATCGCGACGAACTCCCCGTGGTGGACGTCGAGATCGACGCCGTCGAGCGCGCGCACGATCGTCGTCCCCATCACGTATTGCTTGCGGAGGTCCCGGATCTCGATCAGGGGCGCCGCCGAGGGCTCGGTCATCTGCTTAGTCATCATCCTCCGGCGGCAACTTGGTAAACACGTCCATCCCGTCCTCGAGCGCGCCGGGCTCGTCCAGAATCTGGGCGATTTCGACATATTCGCCGTCGGAAATCCCGAACTTGCAGCGCACGAAACGCTTTCCGAACTTGTCGGTCGTGCCTGCGAGCGGCGGCGTCTTAATCCATACGCCCGTCGTCCCCTCGTTGTTCTGCATCGCCTCCGTCGGCACGCGGAGCACGCCCAGCGCACTTTCCACAGTGAACTCTACCTGCGCCTGCGACCCCAGTGGAAGCATGAACGCTCGCTCGTCCGAAATCACGACGTGCACGTCGAACTGAATGATCGACGCTCCTGGGTTCAACTCGCCCTGCGGCTCGACCCGCTTGATCGTCCCCTCGAACACGTCGTTCGGGAACGCGTCCACCGTCACCCGGACCTTGCCGCTGCGACGGGCCAGCGTCTCGGCGTCCGCCCGTGCAGCCTCCCGCAACCCCTCCGTCTGCGGCAGCGCGTCGATCGGCGAAATGTCCAGCACGCGTCCGTAGTCGGACTCGTCCACTCGCGCCACCACCTTCAGCTCGGACATGTCCGCCAGCATCGCCACGATCGTCCCGCCGGTGATCGACTGCGTCCCGGACTGGACGATCATGCCTTTTTCAACTTGCACCTTGGTCACCATCGCGTCAGCCGGCGCAACGATCGTCGTCTCCGCCAGTCGTTCCTTCGCGTCTGCCAATCGTGTCCGTGCGTCCGAGAGCGAGGCATTCTGGATCTTTTCGTTCTCATACTCGGTGGCGACCCTGTGATGGGCGGTCTTCAGGGCTTGCTCTGCCTGAATCACCTTCGCGGCCGCAACGCGTGCTTGGGATTCAGCGGCGACGTGCTCCTGCTCGCTGAAAGTTCCGCCACGCTGCTTCAAAACGTCGATCCGACGGAAATCAAAGTCGGCTCGTTTCAGATTCGCTTTGGCTTCCTCGATTCGTGATTCCGAATCGGTAACCTGCGCCTTGGCTTGTTCGATCGCGACCTTGGCTTGAGCAACGAGCGCCTCGAAGCGCGTCACTTCGGTCTCTGCTCGGTCAACGTTCCGCTGCTCATCCACTTTGTCGAGCACGACCATCACGTCGCCCTCGCGGACCGTCTTGCCTTCGAAGATGCTGACTTGCTCGACCGGGCCGAAGGCTTCAGGTTTGATCTCGATCACCTGCTTGGGCTGGACGACGCCCGCAGCGCTGATCGGCACGCGAATGTCCCCGACCGAAGCCACGCCGAACTTGGGTTGCCGCCACGGCGGCGTGACGCGCACGAACGTGCTCACGTACCACCAGACCTGGGCGACGACCACCAGCAGGACCAGTAGTATGATCCACTTTCCGACCTTCATGGCATGTCTCCCAGTTCGCAAACGTAACACGGCGGACGGGCGGCGGCGTGCGCGGCCCGGAGGCGGAGTGTGCGGTCGGCCGGTGCAGCCGGTGCAACACTCAACTGGATCCTATCACGATTCCAGGAGTCTCGATATCCCCACGGGCTGCCGCAGCCGGTCGCTAACAAAAATCGACAAAGCGCGCCGTGGCGGGGGACCGTGCTATTCCGGAAGGAAGATCGGTAGCCCGCTCAGACGGCGGCGGGCTCGCCGGCGACGCGCTTATGGAGTGTCGGCAGCAACTGCTCGATCTCCTGCGCGTAGCGCGTATTGGGGAACTCGCGCATCAACGCCGTACCGACATCGATCGCGTGCTTGTAGTTCTTCTCGTCGATCGCGATTCGGAACTGCACGCCCATCTGCATGCACTTTGCCTTGAAGACGCCCCGCGCAGATTCCTTCAGCGCAGCACTCTCGTTCGGGCTCAGGTACTTGTCGAGCTCGAAGAGCAGGTCGTGAGCGCGGTCGACGTTCTGTAATCGGACCGATTCTTCGTAGGCTTTCAGCAGTTCACGCTTGTACTGGTTCTTGCGATGCTCGATGTCGCGGGGCAGGCCGTCGATTCGCCGATCGTCCGGAAAGAGCTTCTTCAGTCGCTTGCTCTCCTCCTCGGCCTTGGTCCATTTCCGCGCCGCACACAACATCTCGAAGCGTTTCACCGCCGCTTGCACCTTCTCTTCCGTCGTCGCCGAACGCGCCTTTTCGAGTTCCGCCCGAAGTTGCTGCGCCTCGTCGGCGTACCCGAACTCCTCCTGCAGGTCAGCGATCAAATGCTCGGCTGCATCCCAGTCTTGCCGAACGATCGCCGCGTGAATCGTGTCGCGCAGGAACTCGTAGTCCTTCTCACGGTAGATGATCCGCTTGGCCCATTCGGACAGCAAGCTGTTCTCGGCGATGGTCTGGGCTGCGTTGGTGTTCACCCGCGCCAGATCGCTGGTATCGAGTAGAACGTCGTACGTACGATACGACGTGTTCACCAGCTTGTGCATCAGGAGAACCTGGTAGTAGAGAAACAGTGTCGCAATGACGACGAAGAACCCGCCCAGTGCCAGCAGAATGCCCATCCCGACATCCTGGTTGACCGCATGGTAAACACCGAAGCCGATCGTGGCAGCGGCAGCAACGACACCGATCGTCGCGAGAACTCCCGCAACCCGGCGAACGACCTCGAATTGTCTGGCCTGATTCGGCATGGCGCAACACCCGCTTTCCCAGCTGACGCACGACGAATCGCGCAAAGTCATCCGTGACCCAACAACGGCACGATGGACCGTGAAGTGAACGATCCGGCCTGACCGTCGGACGCGCGGGAAGACGTGATTAGCCCGCGCGACGTATTCGAAACCCGCTCCTAGATCACGGAGCCAGTATCACCATCATCCGTTGGCGGATCCAGATCGTCGATCGATCCGTCGGAACCGTCTCCGGTCCCACCGTTGCCGCCATCCCCGTTTCCACCCCCGTTGTCACCACCGTCGCCGCCATCTCCGTTACCGCCGCCGTTGTCGCCGCCCGCATCCATGGTCGGCATCAGGCCGCGAATCCCGTCGGCGATTGCATCCGCCACAAAAGGCAGCCGCAGCGCCGCCGACAAGCTGACGAATACCTGGTTCAACAGCGAGTTGGCCAAACGCGTGACAAACTTGGGCTCCTCGGTCGGCGTCGTCGGCGGAGTGGTCGTTTGCTGACGCTGCGCCACCTTCGGATCCGGAAGCCGCGACACGGCTCCACCAAAGCCGTTCGGATTGTTCGACTTGGTCTGTGCCGTGTTTTGCGGCTTGGCCGTCCCGCCGAGCGAGTCGCGCAGCCGAAGCAAGTCGTCGACTGTGAAGTCAGTGCCGTTGGCCGGCGCGAACTCCGAACCCGTTGCACCGGTCGCCCCAGTACCAGTTGTACCCGTCGCGCCGCCGGTCGTCCCACCGGTCAGTCCGCCGAGCCCGCCAAGGCCGCCTGCCAGGCCGCCAAGGTCACCGAGACCCGCGAGGTTCAGCAGCGCACCCAGATCGCCGAGCCCGCCCGTTCCGGTGCCGGTCGCACCGCCGGTCGTTCCGGTGCCGCCGACGCGCGTTCCGTCGCTCGCCGACATGCCCTGACGCGGATTGTTCACGCGCCGATTCGTATCTTCTGTATGCCGGGTGATCGCCGCCCGGATCACGTTTCCAGGCGCATTCGTTCGAAACAGTCGAAGGTTCTCACTCGGCGTGTTATCGAGTGGGTTCGACGTGTCAGGAGTCGTCTGCGCCGCGGCTTTGCCAGCCAGGACCGCGATGCCGAGAACGAAGATGCCGATAGAACGTATTGATCGCATGATCGAAACTCCTCCGGGGTTTCCTCGGACATTCTATTATATTGCTACGGGCAAGCAACGGATGCGTCAATCATGAATCAAAAAGCCCATGTAAAATTTATCGGACGAACGCCTTGGTGTCTGTTGGCGTTGGCCGCGCTATTTCTCATCGGCTGTGGGCGGGAGATCCCCCAGTCGGCGAGGGCGGCGAACGGTAAGCCGGCCATCGCGTTCATCGGCCCGCCAGAGGGTCGGCCGGGAATGCGCGCGATGGTCGGGGGCGCGCGACAATACCTCGACAACGGGCACGTGTACCCGTTCCGGACGTATCGGCCGGCCAACGAATCGGCAAGTGCGCTCGAGGCTACCTTGACGCAAGTGCTGGCGGACGAGCCCGGCGTCCTGGTTGTTTGGACCGATCGCAATGACGTCGTTTCGAACGTCATTCGGCCCCGGTCGCGCGTGCCGGTCATCACCCTCGGCGGGGCAGACCGTGATCCGGCGGCCGTAGTACACGTGCGCGTCGGCTACGCAGAACCCCTCGAGCGACTGATTCGCGAGGCCTACGACTATGCCGATCAGGCGCGGAGTTGCGTGCTTGTGCACCGCGGCGGGCGGGAAGGCCTCGGCCGTCGGCTGTACGGCCGATTTCGGTACGCATTTGCCGCTCAGTCACGGATCGCACTGTTGGACGAGCGCGACGTCGTCGACGCAGCGGGGCTGGAGCCGGCGATGGCGGAAATGCTCGCGGAGTACCCGCACACCCGACTGATCGTCACGCTCGACCCGCGGCTTTGGGTCCGCGAGCCCAACGTCCGGCCGCTGCCCGCGACGGCGCGGTTCATGACGATCGAAGCCGGGCCGTCGCTCTGGCGTCGGCTGGTCGCTGGCGAGGCGTGCGCGCTGGTAGGGCCGATCGACGGTGAAATCGGGTCGGCGGGAGCACGGATCGCAACCCAGCTTCTCGCGGGCCGGCCGATCGGCAATAATGAAGTACTCGTCCCGTGCGAGATCGTCACCGCCGAGACGCTGCCGGGATTTGCGAGACGTTACTGCGAGGCGGGCGCCCTGGAGTTGGCCGAAGTCATGCAGCGGTGGGGTATCGATGCTCTCCGCTCCAAGCCGCAGTAGCGGTCGCGAACCTGGCGCAGCGACAACTGAAAGAGAGGGGTCCATGGAGCGCGCGGTCGCGGTCTTCGCAACGATCAACTTCCTGGTGATCGGACTCTCGCACATCTTTCAACATCGGGCCTGGGCCGCGTTCTTCGTTCGTGTTCAGGAGATGGGACGTCCGGGTGCGTTCGTCAGTGGTTTCCTGAGTCTCGCGACCGGATCGTTGATCGTCTCCTTTCACAACGTATGGCACGGGCTGTCGGCAGTCCTCACGGCAACGGCGTGGGCAATGGTCGCGAAGGGGGCGATCGTCTTCGTTTTTCCGGAGATCGGCTTGCGTTCAATGGCGCGCGTCCGGCTGGACAACTCGCGCCTATTCGTGCTGCCCGGAGTCGCTTTTGTCATCGTGGCGCTCATCGTCGCCTTCACGTTGATCGACGGCGCCCAGTGACGTCCTGAATCGTTGGCGAGTCCGCCGGCGTTTCTCCCGGGTGAGCATTCGCCCCGTCGCTCGTGCTCCGTGGGGATCAAGCTCCCGTTGCGAGGCCCGTGTCTAAGCCGCCCGCCCTTGCAAAACGTTCGCTCTCTGGGTGGCACTGGCGGCTTGTCCGCCAGTGTTCGGAACGTGCGATGGATCACCCACCACCCGTTAATCAATGATGCAGGTAACGAAGTCGTTGATGTCCGCGACGCTGACCTCGCCGTTTTGGTTGGTGTCCGCGGTGCAGATACGGTTGCAGAACGGGAACGCGGCCGCGTAGCCGTCCGGATCGGTCAGTGCGAGGACGAACGGGTTGATGTCGCCGACGGAGATATTGCCGTCGCAATTCACATCGCAGCGTAAGAGCCCGGCGCAGGCGCCGCCGGACCGAAAGACCATCGCTGTAGGGCCTGCAAACGCCTCGCTGTTCGCGGCAAACACCTCGATCGGCCCACCTTCCGTGAACCGAATGACCTCGCCGGCATAGTCGCTGGCGTAGAACACGGTCACCTTGGTTGGCCGCGGGTCGATTGCGAGCCCCTCGTCATGGCCACCGAGGTCGGATGCGATCGTCCGGGCTTTGATGTCGGCGGGGTCGATCTGGAGCAGTTCGCCGTCATCGAGGTGGTAGACCCAGCCGCCGTCGTAGGCGAGCGCGACGTTGCCGCCGGTGCCGAAGAAGCCCAGGCTATTGCGAGTGGGCTCGCTGTTCACGTCGACGTACTCGAACAGTTCGCCGAGGTCGGTAGCGACGTAAAGCTTTGAAAAACCGTTGGTTGCGATGCTCATCGGCTGCCCGCCGGGGAGTGTGTCGAAAACGGTTACGGCCCCGCGGCCGCCGACGAGCGGAAACTGGAGGATGTTGCCGCCGAAGCGGTTGGCGATGTAGAGATTGTCGTCCAGTCGAACGATGCCGTCAGGTCGCTGGAGGCCGTCCTCTGCGGTGACGATCGGTACCGGGGCCGCGCCGGGGCACCGTTTCCAGATGGTCTGCTGATCGAAATCACCGATGTAGAGGCAGCCGTCGCTGTCGAACGCGAGTGCGTTCGCGCCGAAGGGGCCGAGAATTCCGGAGCTGGCGTCGAGTTCGACGGCGGGGGTATTGGGCGCGTCGAGTTCGAAGCGGGCGATCGTCGCGGAATCGTACCCGGCGATGAGCAAGTCATAGTCGATGACCTGGCCGGCCCAGACTGTGGCGTGGGTCGCGAGCAGCATCCAGATCGTGCATATTCGGGCGGTCGACATTTCCGGTCTCCGATCGTTTCGGGCTTTGAGATCGGGTCATTATACGATCGCGAGCGTGGATTTCGTGTCGGCGCCGCAGAAAATGGCGGGATATCGCGGAGGCAGGCGGATTTCGGCGAGATTACCGGCTGGTCCGTTGGTCGTCGGTGGGAGGTCAGGCGGATTGCGGTTTGGTCGGCGTCGGAGGTGCTGGGCGTCACGGATTATGAGAGCTTGTAACGGTTTCAGTCGAATATTTGAAGAAATGCCGGGATGGGGGTGGATTCCAGGGGACTGGCCGGGTATATTTTTGACGTGGGTTGGGCTTGATCCGTTCGCAGAGCGCTTATTGCCTCAATGAGTTGTGTGGTCGCTGCGCATTAAATGCGGATTAAGGATTGAGTCTGTTACAGGAGCAGGGAAACCAGATTACGTGGAAGGGTAAACCACCATGCGAGCCTTGAAGTTTGGAAAGTTTGCTGCCGTTTTGGCCCTGACGCTGTGCGCGTCGTCGTCGGCCTTGGCGGCTCAGGTGTTGGCGGATGGTCTTTATCAGCTGCAGAACCACCGCGATGGCGCGCTTCGTCCGCCGCTGTACGGCCTGCGTCTGGATGGGCTCGATGGAAACGTCGGCAACGACTACACGTTCGATTTCGACGCCCCGGGCGCCGACATGCGGATGGACCTGGACGTTGCGGGCGGCACGATTCGCATCTTCGGCACCGCCTTCGGCGGCCTCGATGTGGGTCCGGGCTTTGACAACCCGGCCAATGGTCGCGTCGGCCTCTGGCGGATCGACTTCACCTACAATGTCGGCGTGACGGCCCTGCCGAGCGGCGAGATCGTCGCCGGCCCGATGAGCGCCCAGAACAGCGGTTTCATTCAGCCGCTCTTCGCCGGTGCAGGCAACTTCGCCGGTAACCCGCAGATTGCCCTCACGGACTACAACGGAAACGCCGCTGGGCGTACGTTCCACCTCAACACTGGTCACCGGGGCAATCCGGGCGTCAGCGGTTGGGGCTGGTTGAACCACGGCACCTTCCAGCAGCACATCTACGCCTCCGATTGGCTCTTCGAGGTCAACGGTGTTCCGATCCCAGCTCCGGGTGCTGCGATGCTCGGTCTGCTGGGTACGGCGGCCATCGGCTTTGTCCGTCGTCGGATCGGGTAGTAGAGACCACGCGGGTTTCTTGGATTCTTGCTTCTGACCGTCACCCGCGTGATCCGGTTCCTGGGGTCACGCGGGTTTTTAGATTGGTGCTGCTCCCATCAGCGCTGCCGGGCGAGGCGGTTGAACCGTGAACAAGGGACTGGACACTGGCATTCAGGCGGAATCTCCGCGCACTGCGCAGGCCGCACGGGCTGCCGTGACGCCTGACAAACCGCGCGATCTGCTTCGTCTTCCTAACCTTTGCGCGCAATGCGGCAAATCTGCCGACGTTTGCGTGCTGGTCGAGTATGTCGACAAGCAGCCGCAGTTCATTCGGCTCTGCGCGGCATGCTCCGATTTGTTGCCTGAACCGGCCCCGTCTGTCTCCAGCTTGCCGCTCAATCGGCGAATCAGCACGGTCTTTCTGATGGCCGGTCTTGGGGTTGGGCTGCTGGCGGCTTTCGGAGACCTGGTCGCGATTACGCCGACGCAGGGGTTCGGGCTGCTCCAACAGTTCGGCGTCCTGGTTGGCTGTTTCGTGATTGTGCTGGGCGCGCTGCTGCGAATTGACGCGGTGGCTTTGGCCGGGACCACGTTGGCGGCGGTCGCCGCCGTTATGGACTTGGTTGGACCATCCGGCAACGAGGGTATCGGTCCGAAACAGCGATTGGCGCTCGCTGGAGCGCTAGCGCTGCTGGTTATCGGGCTAGCGATTCGCTCACGCCTCGAATCCGTGGCAGCCAAGCGAATGCGGGCGTAGATCGGACCGATCTTGTTCGCAAGCGATCGGCGCGACGGAAAACCAACGGGACCCGACCATCCATGCAGAAACTGGGCTGGTACTTCAAGCGATTACGCGCTATGTCCCCGTCAGAGATTCTCTGGCGGGTTCGCATGGCGCTGCATGATCGGACCGAACGGTTCGCACTCGATCGGCGAACGCGAGAAGCGGAGCGTTCGGCCGCGGAAGCGGTACCGAACCTTCCGGCGGAATCGCGGCTATGCCCCGCGATCGGCATCCCCTCGAATCCTGCCGCGTTGCGGGCCAGGGCCGACAAGCTCGCGACGGGTAAGTTGCGGCTGTTCGGCGGCGAGTGGTACGATCTCGGCCTCCCGCCCAAGTGGAACAACGATCCCAAGCACCACAAGGCTTCGCCAGCCGACTATGCGCCGCAGATTGACTACCGGGATTTTCGCGAGGTCGGCGACTGCAAATGGGTCTGGGAACCGAACCGGCATCACCAGATGGTCGTCTTGGCGCGCGCCTGGCGTGCGACGCAGGACGACCGTTACGCGCGGGCCGTGCAGCAACTTTGGCGCTCGTGGCTGAGTCAATGCCCGTATGCGCGCGGGATGAATTGGCGCAGTCCGCTCGAGCTCGCGATTCGGCTGATCAACTGGACCTGGTGCGTCGACCTTCTGCGGAGCTATCTGCCGGACGATTTTCTTTGCGACGTGGTGGCTGCGGTCGACCTGCACCTCTACGACGTCGGGATCCGGTTCTCGCGGGGCTCGTCGGCCAACAATCATCTGATCGGGGAAGCGGCCGGCGCGTACGTGGCGGCGGCCTATTTCGATGGGTTACGGAGCCGACGGGGCGTGCGGCGGCATGCGAAGGCGATTCTCGAGCAGGAGATTCAACGTCAGGTGTTGCCGGACGGCGCGAACGCCGAGCTCGCGACGGGCTACCACTTCTTCACGTTGCAGTTTTTCGTGCTCGCGGGCCTGGTCGCCCGGCGCTTTGAGGACGATTTTTCTCCGGCCTATTGGAAGCGCGTCCATGCGATGTTCGGCTACCTGGCCACGTTGGCCGAGGCCGGACCGGTTCCGCAGATTAACGACGCGGACGACGGATACGTGCTCGATCTCGCGGACGACCCGCTGGACTTGCGGCCGTGGTTCGGGGTCGGTGCAGTATTGTTTGACGACGGGCGGCTCAAGCGTTTGGCGGCGGGGAGTGACGAAGCGATTGGGTGGCTCCTGGGTAGCGCCGGGCTGGATCGGTTTGCCGAGATGCCGATGGCTCCCGAGGCCCCGCTGCAATCGCACGGCTTCCGCGACGCCGGCCTCTACCTGCTACAATCCGGGGGCGTCGGAGCGGACCCTCCTGTGAGCGTGTCGGTCGATTGCGGGCCGCTTGGTTACGGGTCGCTCGCCGCCCATGGGCATGCCGACGCGTTGGCCATCACGCTCCGGGCCTTTGGTCGGCCGGTACTGGTGGACGCGGGCACCTATGACTATTTCACCTACCAGCCGTGGCGTAACCATTTCCGGAGCACGCGGGCGCATAACACGATCGAAGTCGACGGGCGCGACCAGTCGGAGTTGCAGGGTTTGTTTCTTTGGGGTCGACGTGCGACAACCGAAGTCCGCGAATGGAAGCCCGGCGCGGCCGGCGGGAGCGTGACGGCGTCGCATGACGGTTATCGGCGACTGGATGATCCGGTAACGCACACGCGGCAGGTTTCGTTGGAGGGCGCGGAGGTCCGCATCATCGATCAGCTGGCGGGCAGCGGGAAGCACACGTTTGCACATCGGTTGCTGGTGGCGCCGGACGTTCCGGTGGAGCAGATCGAGGAAAACGCGATTCAGCTTGACCTTGGGAGCGGAATTGCAACCATAAACTATGAAGGGGCAGTCTCGCTCGAGCTGGTTCGCGGCGGCGACGCGGACACGGGTGGGTGGTTCAGCGATGCCTATCACCGGAAGCAGGTGGCGACCTGCATTGTCGCCTCCGGAACGTTCGAGCGTTCCGTGCGGTTGGAGACGACGATCACGCTCCGGGCGAAGGCGGGGGTGACGACGGGCGGCCGCCGAAGTGCGTCCGTGGCGGTGTGAAGGGACCGACGGGCACGATGGAGACACGCGGTATCATTCTGGCGGGCGGGACCGGTTGGGAAGAGGACGAGTTTGCCAACTCGGGTCCGCTGTTCCTTCGCCCGGTCGCGCACGTACCGCTCCTGGCGCACACGCTGGAGTGGCTGGCTGCGGGCGGGATCACCGAAACGACCATATGCGCCAATTCGAGTTGGAAGCAGACGCGGCATGCGCTGGCTGCGGAACAGCATGCGATGCTGACATACTTCGTGGATGCTGCGCCGCGCGGGGCTGCGGGATGCATCCGTGACGCGCTGGAGCAGTTCGGTGGGCGCCGGGCGCTGGTGGTCGAGGGAACGATTCTGCCGAACTGTGACCTGGCGGCGGTCATGCAGACGCACATCGATCACAACGCGATGCTGACCGTGGTGGCGTCGCCGGCGCCGTTTGGTTCGACCGGCGGTTTGACGGAACGCTACGTTCCCGGCGGCTTGTATGTCGTTGAAGGGGACGTGATCGACTGCATCGAGCCCAACGGTTTTCAAGACATTAAGGAGATGCTCATTCCGCGATTGCACAAGGATGGGCATACTGTCGCGATCCACGAGCTCGGCGACGTGTTGCCGCGCGTGACGAATATGTCATCCTACCTCACGCTGAATGCGGTCCAGTGCCGGCAGCTGACGACGGGCACCTATTGCCCGCCGGGGTACAAGCGCGTCGGTGATAGCCTGATTCACGAGACCGCGCGGGTTTCGAGTTCGGATCGGTTGATTGGTCCGGTGTTGTTGGGGCCGGAGACGGTCGTGGCCCGCGACGTGACGATTGTGGGGCCGACGGTCGTCGGTCGCGAGTGTCTGATTCAATCAGAGGCGGTTGTGTGTGCGTCGGTGGTATGGAATGAGTGCTACCTCGGGGAGCACAGTGTCGTTGACCATGCGGTTCTCGGAGATCGTGCCGTTGTGGCACCGCGTCACCGCGTGGATCATACGTTTTACTATTCGCCGGACCGCAAGCGGGATGCCGGGTAGTCAGCAGGTGTGTAATGGCGAATAATCTTGAACGACAACATCCGGATCGGCGCGGGGCCGGGCAGCCCGTTTCGGCGACCGACTACGAACTGTTCGAAGCCGGGCCGGCTCAACCGCCGGCTGCGTCGCGACCGGCGCGACCGAGTGCGCCGTTTGCCGGTCGGCTTTCGCTTCAGAGCTTCCTGCGCTACAAGTGGTCGATGGCGATCGTGTTCGTGGTGTTGGCGGTTCCGGGCGCGACGCTGGCGTGGATGATGCAGCAGCCCGTGTACCAGTCGTACACGGATATCGAGGTCCCTCCGGTCGTGCCGCGGCTGGCGTTCAAGAACGAGAGCAACGGCGTCATGCCGTTCTACAACCAGCACCTGCGGACGCAGGTCGCGAAGATTCGCAATCCGAAGGTTCTGGCGCGCGTCTTCGACCCGGTTGCGGTGCGGGTGGGGAGCGCCGAATCTTCGGAGTTGTCGCCGGTGATGCGGACCGAGTGGTTTCGCAAGGGTGCCAAGACGCTTTTCGGTACGCCGATCGAGCCGGTGGATCGGCTCCGGGAGGAGATCTCGGTTCGTCCGTTGAGCGGGACGCAGCTGTTGCGGATTTCGATCGAGACGAGCAATCCGCGCGATGCGGCGGTGATCGTCAATTCCGTGGCGAACGCGTACATATCGGTAGTCGCGACGGAGTCGGACTCCGACGAGGACATCATTCTCGACAAGCTGCGCGAGAAGCGGAGTGCTTTTGAAGCCCGCATCAGCGAGTTGCAATCGGATATCGAGCGCATTCGATATCAGTTCAAGACCAGCGATCCGAAAGAGCTGGTGACGCAGCAGGGGAACTACCTGGAGACCTTGCGACAGGAGCAGAGCAAACTGCGGCGCGACGCGCAACTGGTCGCTTATCAGCTGGACCAGTTGGAGGCCGCGGAGGCCGAAGCTGGCGAGGACGCCGAAGACGCGTCCAGTGCGACGGGCGACGGGCGTCCGGAGGACGCGGAGAACAACGCGATTGCGGACGCCGAGGGTTCGGATGAGTCGGAGCCGACGACGCAGCCGGTGGTATCGCTCGATTCGCTCTCGGAAGGTGAGATTCCGCGCGAGTATCAGGACGACGATCAGTTCCGGCTGCGGTGGTTCCAATGGCAGAACGCGCGGCATGAAGTCAAGCTGGCCGCCCAGCATCTGGGTGAGAGGAATCCGCGGCTGATTGAGTTGCGCGACAACGCCGCCCATGCGTTACGGCTGCTGACGATTCGCCAGAACCAGCTCGACGACGCGCTGGCCCGTGGCGACCATACCGTCGGGTTCGACAACACGCCGGCTTCGCGACTGGCGGCGTTGACGGAGCAGAAGGTACTGTTGGCCAAGCGTGACGAGTTGCTGCAGTCGCTGATCGATGAGCAGGAGCGGGACATTCGGAACACGCTCGAGGCGACGAACAACTACGAGAACCAGACGAACGAGCTCAATACGGAGCGGGAGGTGGCCAAGATCGCGAAGCTGGCGGAGGCCCAGAAGACGTTCGAGAAGGACGCTCCGCAGCCGATTCGGATCGTGTCCCAGGCGATTCCGTCTTCGGTTCCGAACAACGAGAAGAAGCGGGTGCTCTTCACGGCGATGGCCGTCTTTCTGGCTGCTGGCATCTCGTTCGGTCTGGCGTTCGTTCGCGTGCTGGCCAGCTCGCAGCTACGTCAGACGGAGGACGTGATCGACTCGACCCAGAGTCCGATCCTCGGATTCCTGCCGCTGGTTCCGGAGAACGGGACCAACGATCCGCTCACGCCGAGTTTGCAGGCGGAATACTGTCGAATGTTGCGAACGGCGTTGTTCGAGCGGCTCTCATCGATCTCGGGCAATACGCTCCTGATTACGAGCGCCGGACCTGGTGCCGGCAAGAGTACCGTCGCGGCGTTGCTGGCGCGCAGCTTCGCTCATGCGGGGCGCAAGGTGCTGCTGGTCGATACGGACTTGCGCAAGGGCACGCTCGCGAAGCGGTTGAACGTGCGCACGTCGCCGGGGTTGGTCGAAGTGCTGTGTGGGGAGGCGGATTGCGACGCGGCGTTGATCGCCGGTGATGACCGTAGCCCTGACCTGTTGACGGCGGGACATGTGTCCGAGGCATTTCAATACGAGCTGTTGGCCGGCAAGCAGTTCGTGAGCTTGCTGGCGCGTTGGCGCGAAGGCTACGACATCGTGGTTCTCGACGGCCCGCCTTTGCTGCCGATCGCGGACGCGCGGATTCTCGCAAGCCACGTGGATGGCACGTTGCTGGTGGTTCGCGAGTCGCATTGTCGCCGGCGCGAGGTGACCGAGGCGGTGGACACGCTCAGTGCGGCGAGCTGGCGTTTCTTCGGCTCGGTCTTCCTGGGTTCGCGCCGTTCGCAGCGGTATTACTATCCGTCGAGCTACGCGGACTACGTCTACGCGGGACCGCAGTACGCCACCAGTGATGCGGTCGACATCCGTGCTGGAGGTTCGACGTGACGATCTTCCCGGTGATTATCGACTCGCGGCCGCGACCGCTCGGTCAGCCGGAGGAGAGCCTCTCGTTGCTGACGTTGCCCATCGGCGGGGGCATCCTACTCGATCTCGTGATGGATTCACTGGTAGGGGCCGCGCGCGAGAAGCCGATCATTGCACCGGCATTCATGGTCGACGATCGGTATCGGGCGCGTTTCGCGGAGCATGGTGACCGGATTGCGCGGATCGTGGAAGACAATGCGGCTCAACTGGCGTATGAGCTCGAGCCGTCGGATGTGCTGCTGGTCATCGACCCGCGTTGTTTTCCGATCGACGGCATCCGCTACAGTTCGTTCCTGCACGACATCGAGAACATGCGCGGGGCGCGGCACAAGGTCGCGCTCGATCGATCTCACGGCGGGACGCGAGAGTTCCTGCAGTTCGACGCCGAGGGTCGCGTACGGCGCATCCAGCGCTACTATGAGGGTCACACCTGGCTGCAGACACAGTCCGTGGCCGCGTCATTGATTCCCGTGAGTTCGCTGTGGGACATCGAGGCACCTCCGTTGACCGATCTGCCGCGTCTGCGGCGGACATTGTCCGCGACCGGCGCGTTCAGTCGCGATTTTCCGCTCGAATCCGCCTCGGTCGACCTGCGTACCGAAGCGGGCATGGTGCATCTGCTGGAGCATCGGCTGATGCCCGAGTTGGGGCCGGCGTTGCCGCAGAGCTACCGTGAAGTGGCGCCCCAGGTGTGGGTCGCTCAGGACGCACAGGTCGCGGAGAATACGCGGCTCTACGGTCCGCTGATCGTGCAACCCGGGGCCCGGATCGAGGAGCAGGTCGTGTTGATCGGCCCGTCGGTCGTGGGGGCAGGCGCCTGTGTCGGCCCACGGGCCACTTTGGCGAAGTCGTGGATCGCGCAGCGGGCCCTGGTAGCAGCCGATACGGTGGCGAATCGGCGGGTGCTGGTTTCAGCAGTGCAGGGGCGCTTGCTCGCCGAGGATCACGATTTCGTGCCGGTGCGGTCGGCGCTGCCGGTGAACGAGTCGCGGCTCGACCCGCGACGCAAACGGTACATGCGGGGCAAGGCGGTTGTCGAAGCGGTGGTGGCAGCTGTCGGGCTGCTGCTGCTGTCGCCGATCATGTTGGCGACGGCGTTGGCGGTGAAGCTGACGTCCCGTGGACCGATCTTCTTCGGGCACGATCGCGAGGGCCTGCAGGGCAAGCTCTTCAAGTGTTTGAAATTCCGGACGATGATCGCGGATGCGCAGGCGCTGGAACGGGCGCTGGCGCGTCAGCAGAACGAGGTGGACGGACCGCAGTTCAAGCTCAAACACGATCCACGAGTGACGCTGGTCGGGCGCTTCCTGCGGGCATCGAATCTCGACGAGTTGCCGCAGCTCTTTAACGTGCTGCGTGGGCAGATGAGTCTGATCGGACCGCGTCCGTCGCCGTTTCGCGAGAATCAGATTTGTGTTCCCTGGCGACTGGCGAGACTTTCGGTGCGGCCGGGGATCTCCGGGCTCTGGCAGATCTGTCGGCACGATCGGGAGAGTGGCGACTTTCACCAGTGGATTTACTATGACACGATGTACGTTCGGCATCTGTCTTTCTGGCTCGACCTGAAGATCCTGCTGGCTACCGTGCTGACCTTGGGCGGGCGCTTCAGTGTGCCCCTCGACTGGATCGTCGCGCCGCGGCGCCGTGAAGCGGGTAGCAGCGGCGGGCCTGCGGCCACCACGCCGGACGCGGTCGCTACCCTTCCGATCATGGATTCCAAGACGGAGGCGTTGCCGTCATGAGTACCGCAGCCGTATCGGCTCAAGCGGCATCCGGGGCGGCACCTGCTTCGAACGGCTTGTCCGCCGACACGTTGGCGTATGTCGAGCAGTTGCGCGCGATCGCTTTGCGAGCGCTGGTCCGCATGTACCTGCCGGACGAACGGCGGTTCATATGGTGCCTGCGGAAAAAGGACGGCCGGATCGCGCCGGAAGGCAACTCGCGGCGGTACACCGCCATCACGCTGCTCGGGTTGATCGGCGAGGATCCGAAGGTCGTCCAGGAAACCCTGCAGGGCGCGACCGTGCATGACGTTTGCGCGGGTTTGCTGAGTGATGTCGGAACGGTTACGAACCTCGGCGATGTGGCACTGACCCTGTGGGTTGCCAACCTGATCGACCACCCTGATCGTCGGGCGGCTGCCGACAAGCTCGCGCTGTTGGAGCCGTTGAATCCAGCCCATTACGTCGTCGAGCTCGCGTGGTGCGTATCTGCTCTTTCGCTCAGTACGGACGAACGACTGTTCGGCTTGCGCGACTCGTCGGCGGCGCAACTCCTCGCGCTAGCAGCGGATCACGGAATCTTCCCGCACACGGTGGATCGACGTGGGGCGCGCGGCCATGTCGGCTGCTTCGCGGACCAGGTCTATCCGATTCAGGCCCTTTCGTACTTCTCGGTCGCGACGGGGCACGCCGACGCGTTGGCGGCAGCGGACCGCGGGGCGCGGGCCATTTGTGATGCGATGGGGTCGGCGGGCCAGTGGTGGTGGCACTACGACGCGCGTACCGGACGCGTGCTGGAAGGCTATCCGGTCTATTCCGTTCATCAGGATTCGATGGCGCCGATGGCGCTGCTCGACGTGCACGAGGCCGGCGGCGGCGACTACACGGAGCCGCTGACGCGCGGGCTCGATTGGCTAGCACGATCGCCTGAACTCAATGGTGCGACGCTCGTCGACACCGAGGCTGACCTGATTTGGCGGAAGGTCTGTCGGCGTGAGCCGCGGAAGCTGACCCGCAAGCTTCAGGCAGTGGCGAGCCGCTTGCATGCGCGGCTGCGCGTGCCGTTGACCAATACGATCTTTCCGCCCAAAGCGATCGACTACGAATGTCGGCCGTACCATCTCGGTTGGATTCTCTACGCCTTTTCGACAGCACGGATGGAGCGATGGCGTCAAGCGGTTCGCAATCGGACATGAGCGGCACGGCGGCGATTGAGACCCGCGAACTCTTCGGCGTACCGATCGCTGCCGCAACCATGACGCAGGCGGTTGCGCTGGCCGAAGAGGCGATCCGGGAGCGCAAGCCGCAACTGATCGGCGTCGTCAACGCAGCCAAGCTCGTCAACATGCGCAAAAATCCGGCGCTGCACGATTCCGTAATGTCCGCAGACGTCATTTACGCCGACGGCATGTCCGTCGTGTGGGCGTCGCGCTGGCTGGGACGTCCGTTGCCCGAACGGGTCGCGGGCATCGATCTGATGCACGCGCTGATGCGCCGCGCGGACGAGCAGGGGTTCCGCGTCTTCTGCCTGGGCGCGACCCAGGAGGTACTGGACGAGTCTGTCCGGCGACTGCAGGCGTTGTACCCCGGTGCGGTGATCGCCGGCAGCCATCACGGGTACTTTGACGAGGCGGGCGAGGAGGCGGTCGCGCGGGCCATCGGCGATGCGCGGGCGGACCTGTTGTTCGTGGCGATGACGTCACCGAAGAAGGAGAAGTTCCTGGCGCGCTGGTCGTCCGTGCTACAGGTGTCGGTCTGTCACGGCGTCGGCGGTTCGTTCGATGTACTCGCGGGGAAGGTGCGCCGGGCGCCGCGTCTTTGGCAGAAGCTGGGTCTGGAGTGGCTTTATCGCGCGCTGCAGGAGCCGCTACGTCTGGGAAAGCGGTACCTGGTTACCAACACGGTCTTCATTGGAATGTGTCTGCGGGCGCGGTTCCTTCCGCGGTCGGCGGTCGACAAGACTGCCTCGGCGCGGCATGTCGGTTGAAGAGCCCTTTGGCATGAGCAGTTCGGTTTTGCAGGAGCCAGCCTCGATCGTGTCGACCGCGGCACCGGCACCCGGTCCCACTGCGTTGGAGCGCGTGCCCGGTCCGGTTACGCGCGCGTTCGCCAAGACGGTGGTTGGCGGGCTGCTCTTCCTGTTGGCGGTCTGGCTGGGATTCTGGCGATGCGTGCGTCGGCTGACGGGTCGTGGCGCGGCCGGGACCGGCGATCCGCGGTCTATGTTGTTGGCCGGATCGTTCTACAACGAGGGGTGGTTTCGATCGCACATTACGCCGTTGAGTTTGAGCACGGCCCTCGAACGGATCGTGGTGGTCAGCGATCAGCCCCTGTTCGAATCCCCCAAGGTTGTGTATGCCTGCCCGCCGCGCTGGCTATCACGGGTGGTCGGTCGCGCCGCCGCTCGGGCGCTGTGGGTCTTCCGCGTCGCGCAGCGCGAGCGATGTGGCATCCTGATGGGCTATCACATCATGCCCAACGGGTTGCTCTGTGTGGCGGCAGCAGCCATGCTCGGTCGCCGATCGATTTACCAGATGACCGGCGGCCCCGTGCAGGTTGACGGCGGTGGTTTCGGCAGCGAAAACGTCCTGCTGCGAAAACTCGGGACGCGCGCGGCATGGCTCGAGCGCCTAATGTTTCATGCGGTTCGGCGGTTCGACGACGTAATCGTTCGGGGCCCCGCGGCGAAACGGTTTCTCCAGGAACGCGGCCTCGCCGCAAGTGCGGTAATCCTGCCGGGCAGCATCGATGTCGAGCAGTTCGCGCCGGCCGAAGAGAAGACGTGGGACCTGATTACCGTCGGTCGGCTCGTCCCGGTGAAGCGTTACACCCGATTGCTTGAGATCGCCGCGCTGCTGGTCAGGCGTGTTCCCTCGTTGCGGTTGGCGTTCGTCGGCGACGGGCCGTGCGCAGCGGAGCTTCGAGAGCAGTCGGCGGCGCTTGGTTTGGAAGCGCACGTTGCGTTTCTCGGCAAGCGCCAGGATGTGGCGGATCTGCTGCGTGCCAGTCGGGCGTTCATACTCACGTCCGAGAACGAGGGACTCTCGATTGCCCTGATCGAAGCGATGGCATGTGGGCTGCCGGCCTTTGTACCGCCAGTCGGTGACCTGGGGACGATGCTCGTCGACCGCGAGACCGGCTGGTGGATCGATCCGACCGATCCGGATTCTGCCGCGAAGACGATCGCCGACGCCCTCGGTGACGGCGATGGCTGGGAACAGGCACAGCATGCGGCACGCGATCGAGCCGTTCGGCTCTGCAGTCGGTCAGCGGTCGCAGCGCAGTGGGACTCCTTGCTCGGCCAGCGCACGAGGGCCGATAATGATTAACGGGTGTGTACGACGCGCGGTGGCCCCGTATGGAGCGTTGTGGGCGTGAAACGAGCATTCTCGCGCAAGAACCTGTGGGAGGCCTTGCCGGCGCCGGTGAAAGGCACGCTGGGTGCCGTCTTGCGCTGTGTCCCACCGACATGGTTGCTCGGCAGGACCTTCGCGCGCACGCAGGCGCTGATCGAGCAATCCTGCGGGTGGTCGGCGGACGCGGTACGGGCGCATCAGTTGGCGCAGTTGCGACGGGTCTGTGAGTCTGCGTATGCACACGCGCCGTACTATCGGCGAGTGTTCGACGCCTGCGGGTTTCGGCCGGATGCGCTCCAGGCGCCGACGGACCTTCGGCAACTACCGCTGATTGACAAGCAGGCGCTGCGGGCACATTTGCGCGAGATGTGCGTCCGTGACCCGGAAGGGCGCGATGTCGATCTCGTATCGACTGGCGGTAGCAGCGGCGAGCCATTGCGATTCTATATTCAAGCGGATCGGTCCGGTGTCGAATACGCGCACCTGGTCGCCGGCTGGGCCGAGGTGGGCTACTCGCTACGAGCTCCGGTCGCCGTGTTTCGCGGAGGCGTCGTGCAGCCGCGCGGATCGGGGATGCGCCACAGCTACGATCCCATCCTGCGCCGTCACGCCTACAGCAACTTTCACATGTCCGACGCGGAGATGACCGGCTATTTGCGGCATGTGGCGGGCCTCGGTCCCTGCTTTTTGCTGGTCTATCCCTCGTCCGCGTTCCAGCTGGCGCGATTCATCGAACGTGGCGGGCATCCGCGACTGACGAACGTTCGCGCAGTCCTCGCAGGTTCGGAGAGTACCTATCCCGGGCAGCGCGAGCGGATCGAGCAGGCCTTCAGCGCCCGTTACTACACCTGGTACGGGCACTCCGAGAAGCTCGTGCTGGCCTCCGAATGCGCGGGTACGCGCGACTACCATGTCTGGCCGACCTACGGGTACGCCGAGCTGGTGGATGAGGCAGGGGCGCCGGTCACCACACCAGGACAGCGCGGCGAGATCGTCGGAACCGGATTCATCAGCAACGTCATGCCGTTCATCCGCTACCGTACCGGCGATTGGGCCGAGTACGTCGGCGACCACTGCCAGTCCTGCGGGCGCGCCTGCATGCTGATTCGTGACGTGCAGGGCCACCGGACGCAAGAGGTGCTGTACATTGCCGGAGGTACGGCCGTCTCGTGGGTGGCGCTGAACATGCATGACGATACATTCGACAACGTGCGTCAATTCCAGTTCCGTCAGGAACAGGCCGGGCGTTGCACGCTGAAGATCGTGCCCGACGCAGATTTCAGCGACGCGGACCAGGCGCGGATTTTGCGCAACCTGGACCGCAAATTCGACGGGCGCATGCAGATCACGATCGAGTCCGTCGCGGAAATCCCGTTGACCCGTTTGGGCAAGACCGTATATGTCGATCAACAAATGAGGCACGACCAGCAACCCAGCGAGGCCGTTACGACGTGAAACAGATTGTGCAGAACTACAACAGCGGCGAGCTCAAGCTCGAGGATGTTCCCGCTCCGGTCTGTCGGCGCGGCGGTGTGCTCGTCCGCACCGCCTACTCGCTGGTGAGCAGCGGGACCGAGCGCATGAAGGTCTCCCAGGCACGCATGGGACTGATTGCGAAGGCCAAGGCGCGGCCCGACAAGGTCAAGCAGGTGATCCAGAGCATCCATCAGACCGGCTTGCTCGAAACCTATCGCAAGGTGCGCGAGCGACTCGACGCCCTGACGCCCCTCGGCTACAGCCTGGCCGGCGTCGTCGAGGAGGTCGGCGGCGGGCTCGACGAACTGCACGTCGGTCAGGCCGTTGCCTGTGCCGGCGAAGGGATCGCGTGCCACGCCGAGTATGTGTTCGTGCCGCGCAATTTGTGCGTGCCCGTCCCCGAAGGCGTCGAATTGAAGGACGCTGCCTTCGCGACGGTCGGTGCGATCGCGATGCAGGGCGTGCGGCAAGCAAACGTGACGCTCGGCGACAGTGTTGTCGTGATTGGACTGGGATTGGTCGGATTGCTGGCGGTACAGATGCTGAAAGCGACCGGCTGCCGCGTCATCGGCGTCGATGTCGATCCTGCCAAGGTCGACCTGGCGCGGAAGTGCGGGGCGGATCTTGCGCTTGAACGCAGCGCACCGGGACTGGAAGAAGCGATCGAGCAGTTCACGCAGGGCATCGGTGTCGATGCGGCGTACATCGCGGCCAGTGCCAACACCAGCGACCCGATGGCACTCGCGGGTGAGATCGTTCGCGATCGCGGCTCGGTCGTCATCGTGGGCATGGTCAAGGTCGAGGCGGATTGGCGGCTCTACTACCACAAAGAGCTGTCAGTCGTCATGTCGCGTTCCTACGGGCCGGGCCGCTACGATCGCAACTACGAGAACAAGGGGATCGACTACCCGATCGGCTACATCCCCTGGACGCAGCGTCGCAACCTCGCGGAGTTCCTGCGCCTGATTCAGGCGGGGTCAGTGCGACCGTCCGAGCTCGGCCCCGAGGTCTACAAGCTCGCCGACGCGCCGCAGGCCTACGACAAACTCAACGCCGGCGGGCCCGATGCCCCGATCGCGTTCCTTTTCGAATACCCCGAACGGAACGAACCCACGCGGAAAGTCATGCTTCCCGCCGCGACGAAGCCGGCGCCGTCGGGTGCCACAGTTGGCTACGGGATGATTGGCGCCGGGAATTTCGCGACGGGGACGCTGATTCCCGCACTGAAGCGGATTGACGCGGCCCGGCTCGTGGCCCTGTGCTCGGCCGGCGGTCTGTCGGCACGAAGCGCCGGCGAGCGTCATGGCTTCGCATACTGTGCAAGCGACTACCAGGAGTTGTTGCGCGACGAGTCGATCGACGCGGTCGTGATCGCGACGCACCACGATACGCACGCGCGCTTCACGTGCGACGCGCTCCGCGCCGGCAAGCACGTGTTTGTCGAAAAGCCGCTGGCACTCGATCGAGAACAGTTGAAGGCGGTCGTGACCGCGCAGCGCGAATCAGGCCGACTGCTCATGCCGGGATTCAATCGGCGGTTCAGCCCGCTGAGCGAAGCGATCCATTCTGCGTTCAAGAATCGCGAGGGTCCGATCGAGATCCAATGTCGCGTCAACGCCGGCGTGATCAAGGCGGACTCGTGGTATCAGGACAGCGAAGAGGGCGGCTGGCGGATCGTTAGCGAGGGCTGTCACTGGCTCGACCTGATCCAGTATCTCTGCGACAGTCACGCGGTGCGCGTCTATGCGGAGATGGTCGGCGGTTCCGCCGCGGGACGCCAGAATGACAACATGATCGTGACGTTGCGAATGGCCGACGGGTCGATCGCGACGCTCATGTATGTCGCCAACGGTGATGCTCATTTCGACAAGGAACGGATCGAGGTCTTTGGGCAGGGGGCGGTCGGCGTCATCGACAACTGGCACCGCGCCATCATCAGCCGGGACGGCAAGAAGCAGGTGGTCAAGCCGGCCCGTCCGGGCAAAGGACATTTCGAAGAGCTGCACGCATTCACGCACGCCGTGCGTCGTGCTGAAGCAGCACCGATTGCGCTCGAGTCGGCGATCGCGACGACCCTTGCTTCCTTCGGCGCCGCTGAAGCTGCAACCAACGGGGCTCCGATCCAGATCGACGTGCAGGCGTTTCTGGCGACGAGCGAGAAGAACGAACAGCCCCGGGAGGCAGCGGCGCTGTGATTCGGCTGACGGCACTGTGGCTGTTCGTGGCGGCCATTTGCGGCATGGCCTGGCGTGACCGCTTCATCGCGCTATGCGGGCTGATTCTGCTGAGCGTCATCAGCCAGCATCCGGACGCGCCGACACAGATGTTCGGGATTTCCGGCCTGAACCCGTGGAACGTGGCCCTGCTGGGAATTCTGGTGGCCTGGTTTAGTCATCGCGACACATCGCTGCTGCCCCCGACGCCGCGTTGGATGGTCTACGCATTCAGCGCCTACTGGGCACTGCTGATGGTCGGGGCCGTTCGGCTACTGATCGACCTGGGTACACTGCTGTCGCGCCGCGAGATCCTGGCCGCCAGCGGACATTTCATGTCAGTCAGCGAGGCCGTCAAGGACACGATCATCAACCCGTGCAAGTATCTGCTTGTCGGGGCGTTGCTCTTCATGAGTTGCCGCACGCGTCGCCATGCCTGGTACGGGATCATGGTGACGTGTGTTGTCGGGCTTGCGTACTCGCTGCTGATGTACAAGTCCATGAAGGGGGCGGTGTTCTTTGGCGACTATAACGACGCGCGTCGACTGACCACAAAGCTCATCGGGCTGCATGCCAACGACCTCGCGGGCCTGTTGACCGCGACGTTCTGGGCGCTCATCAGCGTAGCGCTGGTGCAACGCGGTAAGCTGCGTCTGTGGGCGCTGCTCGGGGCGGCGATCGTGCTGCCGACCCTGATTGGCTGTCATTCGCGCGCGGCCTATCTGGCGAACGTCGGCGTCGCTTTCATGCTGGCGGTGGTTCGGTGGCGTCGGTTGTTGCTCTTGTTTCCGGCGGGTGTCCTCCTGGTCGTCTTCGTGTTTCCGCAGGTGCTCGCGCGACTCGGGATGGACCTTGGCACCGAGGACTCGGTGACGGAGGAGGTCGACTGGAACGCCGTCACGGCCGGCCGTACGGAGAACATCTGGGAGCCGGTGTTGATGGACATCGGTGCCTCGCCGATCATCGGAATCGGCCGATTGGGGATCGGTCGCATCCCGCATACGCAGACGATCTTTCAACGTGAGGGATACGTGCCGACGCATCCGCACAACTCCTATCTGGAACTCGTGCTCGATTCAGGGATCGTCGGCCTGGCGATCGTTCTTTGGCTGCTCGGGACGATCGGCTGGAATGCGCTCGGCATGTTGCGAACGCGGGGCGACCCACTGATTCAGGTGACCGGCGCCGTCGGCTTCTGCGCGGTAATCAACGTCATGGCGCTGAGTTTGTCCTCGCAGTTCTTCTATCCCAAGGAAAGTCTCATGTGGCTGATCGCGGCGGGCGCGATGACCTACCGCGTGTTGACGATCCACCAGGCGCGGATGTCCGATGCCCGTATGCGAATTGCGACCGCCGCGCCGACCGGGCGTCAGGCCTATGTCGAGGTTCAGCCTTCGTGAAACGATTCGCTTACATCCTGTCGCCCAGTTATTCCGGGTCGACGCTTCTGACCATCCTGCTCGCGCGGCATCCGCAGATCGCGACGATCGGCGAGCTCAAAGCGACGCATATGGGCGAGATTGCGGAGTACGTTTGCTCATGCGGGACACGAATCGTCGAATGTGATTTCTGGCAACAGGTGGCTGACGGACTGGCGCAGCGCGGGATCGAGTTCGATCTGGCGGACTTCGGGACTGCGTTTCGTCGCCCGGCACGACCGATGCTCGACCGCGTGTTGCGGGCGCGGGTGCGCGGCGCAGGGTTCGAGTCGGTACGCCGACTGGCATTACAGACCTTGCCGGGGGCGGCGCGTACGTTCGAGGAGATTCTGGAGCGCAACCGTGCGCTGGCCGAGGTCGTAACGGAATTACAGGGCGCGGATGTGTTTCTCGATGGATCAAAGGAACCGCAGCGGCTCAAGTACCTGATCGAGGCCGGCTTTCCCGATATTCGCGTGATCCACCTCGTACGCGATGGCCGGGCCGTTGCAAACTCGACGATCAAGCATGACGCGTGCAGCGTCGCGAGCGCGGCGCAGGAGTGGCGACGCATGCACGAGGAATCGCAGCGTGTACTCCGCCGACTCCCGGAAGCGGCGTACGCCACCGTGCGCTACGAAGACTTGTGTCTACGTCCGGACGAGATCCTGCCCGATCTGTTTCGATTGGTCGGCGTCGACCCGCAGACCCCGCAGCGTGCCGCGACCGAGCCCCATCACATCCTCGGCAATAGCATGCGGCTCAAGCCGTTGCGGGAGATCCGGCTGGACGAAAAGTGGCATGACGAGCTCTCTGCGGACCAGTTGGCCGAGTTCGACGGACTCGCCGGCGAGGTCAACCGCGGCTACGGATACGCGTGACGCCGATGACGAAACCCGCCCCTGTTGAGATGGCCCGCGCTCCGACCCGTCGACCATCGTTGATGCGCAACGTGGTCACCAATTGGATCTGGTATGCGATCGTCGTCGTTCACGGCTTTGTCGTGCCGCGGCTGATCAATGACTATCGTGGGCAGGAGCTCCTCGGAATCTGGGACTGGGGCTGGTCGCTGGTGCTCTACGTCGGCCTGCTCTCGCTCGGAATCACGTCGGCGGTGAGCCGCTACACCGCGCGGTATCGAGCCGTCGAGGCGTGGGAGGATCTGAATCGCGCCTTCAGTTCCAGCCTTGCGATACTGGCGTCGATGTGTTTGCTGGTCATTCTCGCCGTAACTGCGTTCGACGTGACCGCCGCGTTCCTGGACCGGGATGTTACGTCCGACCAGCGGGCGACGGCGCAATGGACGGCGATCCTGCTAATCTCCGCCGCCGCCATCCAGCTGCCGGGCGGCGCCTTCAACGGCATCATCACGGGACACGAACGGTTCGATGCGCTGAACGGGATTCGCTGGCTGCGCGACTCCAGCTCGCTGGTCGGAATGATCCTGATTCTGACCCTCGGCGGCAGCATCGTGGGTCTGGCGGCATTCAATCTGGCGCTCGAAGTAGCGGCGACGCTCGCACGCGCGGCGCTGGCCTTTCGGCTCTGCCGCACGTTGCGCATCGGACCGCAATACGTTCGGCGATCCGTCATGGCCGAGATGCTGCAGTTCGGCGGCAAGACCGTGATGCAGGAGTTCGCCCGCGGCGGGTTGCAGTACGGCGTCCGGCTGATGCTGGCGAAATGGCTGGGGCCCGGGACACTGGCGGTTTTCGCCCGACAGCAGGCGCTCGTCATGCACGCGCACCGTTTCCTTAAACAATACTCCCAGGTGTTCGTCCCCAGCGCAGCGGCGCTGCACTCCGAAAAAAACACCAAGGCCCTCCAGGAACTGATGCTCAAGGGAAACCGCTGGGGAATGTACTTCGCGGTTCCATTGATGATCGTGCTCATCCTGCAAGGCGGGCCACTCGTGCAGCTGTGGATGAAGGATCCGGCGTTTCGTGCGGCCGAGGTGATCGCAGTACTCGCGGCCGGGCATGTGCTGGCAATCGGGCAGAACAGCGCCTACAGCGTTCTGATGGGCATGGGGATTCACGGCTTTGCGGCCGTTCTCGAGTGCATCGTCGCAATCATCGGTCTCGTGGTTGTCGGCATCGGCATCGGCTGGCTGGGCTGGGGCATGCTGTCCGCTGCTGTCGTCATCGGTCTTTGCGTGACGGCTACCGGCGGCGTGTTGATTCCGCTCTATGCATGCCGGGCGCTCGAGCTTCCGTTTGGTCGCTACCTGCTGACGATCCTGTGGGGGCCGTTGGTTGCATGCTTGCCGTTCGTCGCCGTACTGTTGTCCGTACCCCCGCTGCTGGGCACGGTAGGTCTATGGACGCAGCTCGGCGTCACGCTCGGGGGAAGCGGTGCCGTGCTGGTGATCACCTATTGGTTTTTCGTGTTTCCGCCGACAGTGCGTGACCGGATCTTGAAACGCCTTGGACGTCGGCGCGATGGCGCTCCGGAGGTGGCCTCGTGAGCCAAGACACCGTTACCAGTCCTGTTGCGGTTGCCGGGCCTGTCCCGCATGATTTGCGCGTCCCGCGCGTCTGTTTCATCGCGCACAACGGGTATGGGGCACTCGCAGAGGTCGATGATGGTCACGCAGGCGGTGTAGAGCGCCAGTTGGCGATGATGGCCCGCTGGACGGCGTCTCAGGGCATCCCGACAGCGATGATTACCTGGGACAACGGCAATCCTGACGGGGCACCCGTCAATGGCGTTGAGGTGTTCAATCTTTGCAAGCGCGATGCCGGACTGCCGCTCGTACGGTTTGTCTACCCGCGCTGGTTCAGTCTCAACGCGGCGCTGCGCCGCGCCGATGCCGACGTTTACTACTACAACAAAGGTGACGGCGGGCTGGGTCAGGTCGTTGCATGGTGTCGGCGAGCCGGCAAGCGGTGCGTCTATTCGGTCGCGAGTACGCCAGATTGTGATCCGCGCCTCCCGGCATTACCGCCGATGCGCGAGAAGATCCTCTATCGCTATGGTTTGCGCCGGGTCGACCAGATCGTCTGCCAGACGCGCGAGCAGCAGCGGATGCTCGTTGACGGGTTCGGTCGCACGTCGCTCACATTGCCGATGCCGTGTGATTATCCGCCGGGGCAAGCGGGACGCACGTTGCCGGCGTCCCCGCGCGTATTGTGGGTCGGTCGGTTTCGGATCGAGAAACGGCTCGAATGGCTGCTCGACCTCGCCGACCGGTTTCCGCAGGTCGTGTTTGACGTCGTGGGCGGGATGAACCGCGGCGCCGACTACCAACGCTATGCGGCGGACGTTGCGGCGCGTGCCGAGCGTACCGCGAACGTCGTCCTGCACGGGCGCGTGACGCCGGAACAGTTGCGGCCTCTCTATCGGGACGCCGCGCTGCTTTGCTGTACGTCGATCTACGAGGGGTTTCCGAACACGTTCCTTGAAGGCTGGAGCCAGGGGACACCCACGTTGAGCACCTACGATCCCGACGGCATTCTCGAGCGTGAGGGCGCCGGTTGGCTGGTGCGCTCGGTCGACGGGTTGGCCGAGGTATTGCGGCGCGTGCTGGAGAACCCGGCCGAATGGGGGGACGCGTCGGCTCGCGCTCACCGCTACTATGTCGATAATCACTTGCTCGACGCGTGCATGCAGCGCTTCGTGGCAATCTTTCGGGAGCTTGACGAGTCCAGCGACAAGAATAGGGATACGCGATGAAAGTAGCGTTGTTCAGCCGATTCCCGAACGACCCCGACGCGCCGCGCGGAGGTGTCGAGACCGTGACCCTGGGCCTGACCCGGGCTCTCGCTGCCCGCGACGATCTGGACGTGCATGTCGTCACGCTCGAACGCGGTCGCAGCACGTTGCAGGTCGAGCCCTTCGACGGGGCAACGATCCACCGCCTGCCGGGATCCCGGTGGCCGCAGATGTTCGATATTCTTTGCGGTCCGGGCCGCGCGACGTTGCGAAGGTACCTGCTGTCGCTCGGCCCCGATGTACTGCATTGCCATGAGACGTACGGCTACGGCCTGACAACCTTGCCGATCCCGATGGTATTCACGATCCACGGCTTCGATCATGCGAACATCCCGGCGGAGGGCCGGCGCTTTGCATGGCTGCGAGTTCCGCTATGGAAGTGGATCGAAAGCAGCGGTCTCAAGCGGTTGCGGCAGGTGATTTCGATTACGCCTTACGTGCGCGAGCACATCGAAGGTCGGACGAACGCCACCATCCACGACATCGAGAACCCGTTGCAGCCGGCGTTCTTCCAGATCGAGCGCCGTCCGGTCGCGGGCCGCGTTTTTTTTGCCGGGTGGATCACGCCGCGCAAGAACCCGATCGGGCTGGTCAAGGCGTTCGCGCCGCTCGTGAAGGAGGGACTCTCCGTTTCCCTCCACCTGGCCGGCGAAGAGAAAGACCCGCCGTACGCGCAGGAATTGCGCGACACGATTCGTACGCTCGGGGTCGAATCCCAGGTGCAGTTGCTGGGTCGCGTACCGCCGGCGGAGATCCGCAAGCAGCTCTCGGAGGCTGAGGTGTTCGTGCTGCCGTCGTTGCAGGAGAACGCGCCGATGGCGATCTCGGAAGCAATGGCTGCGGGCGTTCCGGTCATTTCGTCCAATCGGTGCGGCATGGTCTACATGATCGACGAGGGTGCCACCGGCTACCTGGTCGATCCTGACGACTTGCCGACCATGACCGATCGGCTGCGCGGGCTGCTGACCGACGACCCGCTCAACCAGCGCATGAGCTCGGCGGCGCGCCAATCCGCGTTCGAACGCTTCCATCCCGATTCGGTCGCGTCGCGGACGGTCGCCGTGTACGAGCAACTCGTTCGTGACGGCGAACTGACGGGTGCCCCTACTCCATCCTGACGACAAGAACGAGCCCCGAGCGCAAGAAGAAGGCGCACGAAGTTTGTTTCCGACGAGCGAGGTGCCCCACCCTTTCAGGGTGGGGGACGCGTTTCGCTCAGCACACCAATGTGTCCCCCAGGGT
>JANQNU010000084.1 GCA_028279405.1 Phycisphaerae bacterium | reverse complement strand
TTTCCGACGAGCGAGGTGCCCCACCCTTTCAGGGTGGGGGACGCGTTTCGCTCAGCACACCAATGTGTCCCCCAGGGTAGAACCCTGGGGCACCAAACCAACCAGGGTGGGGCGGGCGTCTCGCCCGCCAAGGACCCGTCGCTTGCGCTCCGGGCTCGCGTTGGCGCCCTTGGTTCCGCATCGGGCCGCCACGCACGTCCCGCACCTAGAAGGGTGGGGCGCCATGCATCTGGCCGTCCCGCCTCAGACACAACGAGCCCCGAGCGCAAGTGAGGGGATCAAACGGCGACATGGCAGGGTGGCGCTGGCAACGCCATGGGGCGGTGCGTTGTTGCAGGGAACGCATCTTGCCCAGCAGGGTGGGGCGGGGCGTCTCGCCCGCCATCGTCCACGACAAGGTGCGTTCCGAGTGGAACGCACCCTTCAGGACACTACGGGTGTGAACCGGAATCACGTGGATCGGTACTGGCGGCGGCCTCCGCGACGTCGGAGAAGCCGTCTCCGTCCGAATCGCGCAGCGGGTCGGTCAGCTGTCCGATCCGTCGAATCAAGCCCGCCGTCCGACCGGCCGTACCCGCCGTGTTGATTGCGGGTCGACTGACGCCGTTGACGTTGACGTTGTTGGGCCAGGCGCCGTTGGCGTCCTGGGTGGTGTATTGCGCCGACCATTGCGGCGGCAGGATATTGATCGGAGCGTCGGCGGTCTTGGTGATGTATTGGGCCGCGAACGCCCAATCAATCTGTCCCGTGTTGTCACGGATGAGCCGATCGATCCAAGCGGCGTCCCACCGCCCGTTCCACGGCTGGCTGCCGGCGCTCGCCAGCCCGTCCTCGCCGAAGAACCGTTGGAAATCGTCGGCGAAGACCACCTCGTTCATCGGGCCGGCGCCCGCATCGTGGTTGTAGTAGCGCCAGACGCGGTCGGCGTGGGTGCTGGGACGCGGGATGTCGTCACGCAGCCACTCGAGGTACTTCTGCACCGCCTGCTCGATCCGCAGCTTGCGGACGGCATCCGTTTCGCGCGAGCGCCAGAAGAGCAGCATCTCGACGATCCGGCTCTCGGTGGTCACGAATGACGGCGGCTCGAGATGCCGACCCCAGGCGAACGCGTCAGTCATGAAGTGATACTGCTGGGCCCAGCCGCGCTGCCCGGCGTCATCATGACGATCGAGCAGGTAGTCCACCTGTAGCCGCGTGGCATCGAGATAGCGGCTGTCGTTGGTTACCCGGTAGATCTCCGCCAGCACGATGATCGTGTCGGCGGTGGTGTTGTCGTTGTTGGTCTTGTGCGGCATGTACGGGCCGTCGGGACTGCGCGAGTCCTGGTTCTGGTTGTAGGTCGCCGACAGCGCTTGTGCGAACGGCATGACCTGCGGGATGCCGCCGTTGCGATACGGGTACTGCCCCGAGTGCTGGACGTCCTTTAGCGCGATGACCGCATCGGCGAACTGCTTGGCACCATTGAGATACTGAGTCTCGCCGGAGGCCTCGTACAGCCGCAGCAGCGCCAACGCGCAGGACTGGCTGGTACTGTCGTCGAGCGTGTAGAGGTCCTGGATGCCCACCTCAGGGTGACGCCGTGCGCCCCAGGCGCCCCAGATGTTCACGTTCTTCCATTGCCCGTTGATGTAGGCCGAATCCTGGAACCAGCCGCCGCCCAATGCATCCTGCACGATCAGCAGGCTGTCGCCGAGTTGCTTGGCGCGCCGCAGGTATGCCTTGTTCTGCGCCACCGCGTATCCGTTCAGGTATGCGGTGATCGCGCCAGCCATGCCATCACGCGACTGGAAGTCCCAGAGCGCTTCGTCGGACGGCGAGCCGGATTCGTTCCCGTAGAAGTTCTCGCCGGTGTCGGCCTTGGTGAAGCTGGCAAAGCCCGGGCGGACCGTGCCGCTGACATTGAACTCGACGCGTGCCTGCCAAAGGCGTTCGAGCGCGGCGTGCATCGAATACACCAGCGACTGCCGCTCGAAGACCACCTTGACCTTTACGCGGTCCGTGGAAGCGTCGGCGCCGAACTGCACCTTCAGCTCGAACTCGAGATCCTCGCGGTCGAGCGTTGCCGGCGCGCGGAACGACATGTCGGACCGATTCGAGTTGACCAGTGCGACGGTCGTCCCACCCGTTTGTCGCCAGGTGTACGTGCCGCTCGGCGGCAGCAGGCTCTCGCCGCCCGAGAGAGTCACGTACTGGAACCCGGATACTTCGCGGTCGACGCCTGCGTTGGCGATCACGGTGGCTGGCGTCACCGTCACGTTCACCGTCACGAACGCGGCAGCACCCAACGCGTCACGGCACAGCAGCTTGAACGTATCAGGGCCCTCGTAGGCCGCAAACGGCGTGTACGCGAAGTCAACCGGGCGGCCGGACTCGATCGGGCTCGTGGAGAAGACGACCTGGCCGTGCGCCGGCGACTGTGACAGCTCCCACCGAAGCTCCGCGCCACTCGCGTCGACATCGGTCGCCGTGAACGCAAACCGCTCGACCTGACCGACGCTGACCGTGAACTGGTGCGCATCGCCTTCGGCAATCTGCGGCGGGTCATTGATCGAGCGCACCGTGATGGTGACATCCGCCGCCGCGCCTCCGCCGATCGCGTTTTGACCGCGATAGCGGAACACATCCGTACCGAAGAAGTCCTGGTTCGGCACGTAGGTCACGGTGGCGCCGTTGTCGATCGGGTATGGAATCAGCGAAGGGCTGATGGCGCTGCCGCCGACCTGCAGCGTGCCGTTTTCCGGAAGCGCCATGATCTGAAGGTTGTCCGTATTGCTCGATCCGCGCAGGACGACTGCAACGCTGCGGTCTTCGTCCGTACTGGTCGAGACCGGAGCGACCGTCGGCGTGCCCGGGAGCGGCTGATTCGGGTCGGGCTCCGGTTCGCCGGCTCGGCTGACGACGAAGTCCAGGTCGAGACGGTTCCCGTTGACCTGATCGAGAACGTAGCGACCCGGTGCGCTTGCCCCGCCTTCGGTGTCCACGCGCACGTCCCCGGACCAGCCGGGTTCGACGAAGACCAGGAATGCGCCGTCGCGGTCGGTGCTCACCGACTGCTCCGCGGCACCGTTCACGAAGACCACGGCCTGCGCGAACGGGCTACCGTCCGTGAAACGGACGTGACCGCTCAACGCAGGATGGAGATCTACGCTGAGCTGGCCGCGCTGGCCATCCGGCCCCGGAATCGGAACCGACAGGCTCACGCCGGCAAACGTCAGGAAGAGACTGACAGCGTACGTTCCGCCTTGCGGCATGATCTGGCTCACTGCGCTATGCGTCGCCCGGTCCCCGTCCGCCTTCTGGTCACCGATCCGCCAATGGTACTCGGCGTCCGGAAGCGACTCCCCAGTGACCGTATAAGCCCAGGCATGGATGGTCAAATCTTCGTTGCTACCATCCACCTCCGCATCCATGCGGACGACCGGATAAACGACGATCGCGATCGTCGCCACGTTACCGATCGGCTGGCCGTTCGACGTCGCGGAATACTGGAACGAATCTACGCCGACGAACCCGGCCCGTGGCGAGTACCGGATACGATAAGACGTCTGGCTGACCGGTTCGATCTCCGACAACGACCCGTCGGCCGGCTGCGAGACCACACGGTAGCCCAACTGTGCCGGCACATTGGCATCGTTTCCAGGACGGAGCACGATTTGCGCGGATTCACCTTTCGGGATCGCAAACTCGAGATCCGATGCGACCGCCGTTTCGTCGCGCGGACCCGCGGCCTGCACGACGCCATCGTCTCCACCGCTGCCACCGGCACCGGCCGACGTTCCCGGACCACCCGCGCCAGGCGGCGCAACCTGTTCCGGCGTCGGACAGCCGCCGATAATCAACAGAACACCGGCCACGCTCGCGACGAGCCCCAGCCGTGACTTCGCAAGGAAATCAATGTTCATCGGTCTTCCCCATACCCAGCTTCTTCTTCCCATCCTACGCGGCTTCGCAAAGCCGTTGCCTGCACTCTTCCATAAATGGCCGACCAAGCGCAAAATTTGTCCGGGCGCTTCCAAGAGCCACTTTTCTGCGGACGATAAGCTGCGAAAGGTAACTTGGGACAAGCTGTGAAAAAACGCCGCGACAACCAACCCAGTGTCCGAATACCCCTCAAACGTCCAGCCGGCATCTCGGCGCCGGCGGCAATCGGCGCCGTCTTGTTCCTAATACTCTTCGGCATCAGTTTCAGGATGGTCTTCAACTATTTAGAACGACCTTCCGGTCAGGTCGCGTTTGTCCGCGGATCCCTGAACGCATTCCCGGACCAACTCGGCCCCTGGGTCGGAGTGGACGAGCCCCTCACCGAAGCTGTCTTCAAGGCGGCGGACGTCGACGACTACGTGCAACGGGTGTATACGCACCAAACGACCCGTGAACGGGTCTCGTTCTATGTCGCCGCGGGTGCCCGTGCCCGCGATCTGCTCCCGCACCGTCCGGAAGTCTGCTATCCGAGCGCCGGCTGGACGCTTCGTAGTACCGAAACCGTTTCCGTGACCCTCCCGGATGAATCGCAACTCGACGCGCGACTGATCGATTTCGCGCCCAACAAACTCACGACCAATAACCTGCTGGTCCTCAATTTCTACATCGTGGACGACCAGGCCTGGCCCGATGTCTCCGCACTCCGGTACCGTGCCGCAACCGGTCAAAGTGCCATCGAATACATGGTTCAGGTGCAGATCGTGTTCCCATATGACCCAGTGCTGGCCCCCGAGAGGCCGGTTGAGCTGCCGCTCACGTTCGCTGCGCTGACCATCGGGCCGCTGCGCGAAACGGTCGCGTCGGCCCTCGCGCAATCTCGAGAAACGTCCAATAATAACGAGAGCGATGTCGATGGCTAGAGAATCAGCGATCGGTCGCGAGGGTTCGGGATACGTCCCCACGGGGAGTGGGGGGCCGGCGTGGTCACTGCGTGACGGGCTGTGGTCGGCCTTGGTGGTCGGCGTGCTGATCTGGTGCTACTGGCCGGTGGTGCTGGGCCTGCTGCGCGAGTGGTGGCGCGACGAAAACTACTCGGCGGGTGCGTTGGTCCTGCCGATCGCGCTGTTCGTCGCTTGGCAGCGCCGTGCGGCATTGCGCCGGGTTCGCGTCTCCATCTCACCCTGGGCCATCATTGCGTTGCTTTTTGCGGTCGTCATGCGATTCCTGGGAATGCTGTTCGTCTTCGAGTCGGCCGAACGATACTCGTTCGTTCTCATGATCGGGGCCCTGATCTGGCTGCTGGTTGGCGATCAGATGGCCCGCAAACTAATTTGGGTCCTGACGTTTCTGGCGCTCATGGTGCCGCTTCCCGGCAAGGTCCACAACGCGATCGCGAACCCACTTCGAGAATGGGCAACCAGCGCCACCGTCTTCACGCTCGAAGTTATGGGACAATACATCGAACGACAGGGCAATGTCCTGATCATCGATGGCGAGCACACGGTCGGGATTGAGGAGGCGTGTAGCGGGCTCCGGATGCTGACGGCATTCATGGTGGTCGGGGCCGCATTCGCGCTTTTGGCGGACCGTCCGTTGTGGCAGAAGGCCATTCTGGTCGCCTCGAGCGTGCCGATCGCACTCGCCAGCAATCTGGTCCGCTTGGTCGTGACATCCTTCCTGTTCACATATACCGAAAGCGCGTTCGCGGAGCGGTTTTTCCATGACTTCGCCGGCCTGACGATGATGCCGGTCGCTGTGGTCCTGATGTTATTGGAGCTCATGTTCCTCGCGAAACTGGTCGAGCGAGACACCCCGGCCGACAGGACCGCGAACGAATCGTTATAGGACATTTGAGGTTCTCTGAGATTCGTCTTTGTGAGGCTTGCAAAGGCGCTGGATGAGGGGCTATCATGCTAGGAACGAGCATGGGGAAAGTATGCATCGTGCGCGCTACATAGCGTTTATTTCCATCGTCTGCAGTTGTGCAGCGACGGTGCGCGCCGAGTCCGTCGGATTTGATCCGGCACGTGATCAGGTGCACAGCCAGGACGCAGCCCGTGCGTTTACCGCTCGGTTTGACGGCGGCACCATCCTCCCCCGAGGCGCGTTCGAGCGAGCACCGAAGCTGACGCTGGAAAGCGGGCTCGGATTGCCGTCGTTGCCCGAGAGCGCTTCGTTGCTTGCGTTGGCTTGCGGAAGTGTCGGCGTCTGGCAGCTGGGACGTAAGTATTCGATCGGCGGGGCTCCGTCGTGGTATGCGGACACCGCACCCGCGTCGATCGGTCACATCACTCGGCTGGACCCTTCGGGTTTGGCGTCCATGAATTTCGAACCCGTCATGCTGGAATCCGTCGTGATTCCGGTTGGTCGGGCTTTGGATGATCGTCAGCATGACATTCCACGAGCTCCGGTTTTCAAGCCGCTGATTCCACGCGGTCCTCCTGCGGCGTAGCTTTTTTTGCTACTGCTTCGAAGAGGATTGTCTGTTTAGAATCGATTTAGACTTGAAAGCTTAGGAGTTTCTCAAATGCGTAAGATTCTTGGTTTCGTGACCGCGTTGGCGTTGGCCGTTCCTTCGTTTGCCGCCCTGGCACCCGGTGGTATCGAGTACAACCCGGATCTCGCCGGCTCGGGTGAGGTCGGCTCGACCGGTCCGTTCTACACCAGTGGTCTTCCGGCCTGGCTCGTGCCGGGCGGTTTGGCCGCATCGATGACCGGCAGCATCGCCGGCATTCCGGGCTTCTCGGACTTTTCCGGTGGCGTGGACAGCTACGTCTACTTCGTCAACGGCGTTGACGCTTCGGGTGGCCTCGGCTTCGCCTATCAGATCAACCTCGACTCGAGCAGTGCGCCGAACCTCGTTCGCGCGTCGCTCGCCGCCGCGGGTTGGGGCACGGTTGCCGTCACCGACAACGGCTCGGACAACAGCGGTAGCAGCACCGCGAAGGGCACCACCAGCTGGACCGATGGCGATCCGTACTTCATGGAGCGCGACGCGGTCGGTGGCAACCCGCAGTGGCAGTTCCGCCTCGGCGTCAACGGCACGACCATCAATCCGGGCGAGTCCTCGGCGCTGGTCTGGTTCGAGACGGACGCGACCTTCTGGACCATCTCGTCGATCTCGCTGCTCGACGGTGGTGCCGCCGGTGCGGCCCGCGTCCTGACGGTCGGCATTCCGTCGCCGGCGGCCGGCGGCCTCGGCCTGATCGGTCTGGTCCTGGTCGGTCGGCTCTTCCGCCGCTCGTAAGACCTGATCGAATCAATCAGATTGCTGATTCAGCGCCCGTCGACCAAATGGTCGGCGGGCGTTTCTTTTTGTTCCGCACGAGCGTGGTGCACCACCCTTCTAGGGTTGGGGACGTGTTTCGCGCAGCAAGTCAGTGTGTCGCCCAGGGTAGAACCCTGGGACACCAAACCCGCCATTGACCGCTCGCTTGCGCTCGCGGCTCGCTTTGGCGCTCTTTGGCCCGACGCCGAAGCCATCGAAGCATCGCACACAACGAGCCCCGAGCGCGAGCGAGGGGAGGGGGAGGGGGGAGCAAGCTCCCTTGGTGAGGCCCGTGTCTACGCCACGGGCCCCGGCGCGAATCAGACACTCAACACAACGAGCCCCGAGCGCGAGCGAGGGGATCAAGAGGCCGCGAGACGAGCGTGGTGCACCACCCTTCCAGGGTTGGGGACGTGTTTCGCGCAGCAAGTCAGTGTGTCGCCCAGGGTAGAACCCTGGGGCACCAAACCCGCCATTGACCGCTCGCTTGCGCTCGCGGCTCGTGTTGGCGCTCCTTGGCCCGACGCCGAAGCCATCGAGGCATCGCACACAACGAACCTGGGGCACCAAGCCATGTACGAGAATGGCAAGGTCAGTTAATGGGTCCGAAGCACAGACAGGGGGGATGTCGGGGCTTGTGCGGGGCGCAACGCCTGTTTCATCTCTGGCGGCTAGCCATCATTTTGCGGTATGTCAGCAGAAAAAAGCCGACATGCCGCGTACGGCATGTCGGTCCGCATCCCAGGCCCGTCTGAAAGAAAGGAGAAAAAAAGCAGACACGAACTCACGGAGCAATCGACGCGAGCGTCGTGCTCCATACCCCGGGCCTATCGGGAAGAGAAGCCAACTTGATTGTTTCCGCGAGAGTAAGCAGGTCACTGGTCGGCATCTGGGCGCACAAGGTAAGGCTGCAGCCGCGATCATCATCCCATTTGACGAGCGTCAACGCGTCTGTCGAGACCGTTTCGTAATCACGCTCCGAAGCGCTGACCACGGGCTGCTCCGCGTCCATCAGCTTGATCATCTTTTGCGTCACGATGAGCGTCACCAGCGCGCCGTCATCGGTCGCATACACAACTTGAAGTCCGGCTACGTTGGGTGCCACCTGGCAGGATCGACCGGCGCGAAGACTGCCAAAGTTCGGCAGCTTCATCCCGGCCAACGGCAAGGCGTCTCGAATCCTGGCAAGATTTCTTGTGGCCACGGCCGACGTCTTGCCTGCGATTCGGTAAGCATCGATATCCGACGAGCCGGACTCGCCGTGCAGCTTGGCGAAGGTGCCCGTCGAGATGCGCGGATAATACGCCGGGCGAATAATGCCGCGTTGTGCGGCCCAGAAATCGCGATCGAACGCGTTCACTGCGAACATAAACACCGCCGCGGCGGCAAACGCAGAGATCGCTGCGGTCCGGATGATTCGCGGACGTGCCACCTGCTCGCGCGCCCGCATCTGGTGCACGAGCACCTCGCGAAGCGCCGTCGGCGTTTCGACCGCGCCGAATCCGCGTTCCGCGGACGCGCGCAAATTCTGCCAGCCTTGAACGACCGCTCGATCGTTCGGGCGATCGGCAAGCGCGACCTCCAGGTCGCGATGCTCTGTTTCGCAAAGCTCGCCGTCCGCGAACTGCGCCAATTTTTCAAGCCACTCGGGGCTCATTCCAACTCCGCTCGATGCCGCAAGAGACGGTTCTCCTGCGCGTAATCGGTCAATATTCGCATCAACTGCTGCCGGGCGCGGTGTAGTCGGCTCATGACCGTGCCCACCGGAACACCCAGAATCTCCGCTATTTCCTGGTAGCTGAACTCCATCGTCGCCCACAGCAATACAACGCTGCGGAAATCCTCGGATAGATGATCAACTGCCTGCTTCACCTCTTCGTCGAGTCGCTCGAAATCGAGCTCGAACGTCCCGATAATTGACTCCTCAGAAGCCTCGCGCATTTGCTCGAAGGCCTGCTGGTCGGTTGGAGTCGGTTGCCGCTTCTCCCTGCTGCGATGGTTCAGGAACGTGTTGTGCAGAATCTTGAGCAACCACGGCTTGATGCCGTAGTCCCGTAACTCGAAACTGCCAAAGGCTTTATGTGCCTTGAGGAACGTCTCCTGAACAATGTCTTCCGCCTCGTGCTCGTCCCGACACAGTCGTCGCGCGAAACGGTAAACCGCGTCGAGGTGCGGCAAGGCCACTTCTTCAAAGGACCGATCATCCACGCGACATCACCGATTTTCTCGGCGATCGAGCGGTAAAGCCGCTCTGTACCTGGATTAACCGCCGAAATGCCAATTCCATTCCCGTCTCGCAGAATCCCGGTCTGATCCTGACGTGAAATCTGGCGGATGTCAGACCGCCCCTTACAATAACAGACGCCGATAAAGTTTTCATCCCGACTTCACCACATGTCAGCCGGAGGGTTTCATTGTGAAATACGCAAAATGGGGCCTATGCCTCGCCCTGGCAATCACCTTACAGGCCCAGACCGCGGCCGCTTCCGACCGGATGCCGAGCAAGCAGGCCGTCTCTTTTCAGGCGCGCGACGGGCACCGCATATTTGCAGACTACTACGCTCCGAAATCGCAAACGCCCGCACCGCCCGCACCGATGGTCATCCTGCTTCACATGTACCGCAGCGATCGAACCGCGTGGGAGCCACTGATCGGCCCGCTTCACGAAGCGGGCTTTGCGACACTGGCGATCGACCTTCGCGGGCATGGTGAGAGCGCGACTACTGCCAGCACCAAGCGGGTGCAGGAGCGCGATCCGGCCATCTTCCGCGAGATGCAGGAGGACGTCCGTGCCGCGTACGACTGGCTCGCGCGGCAGCCGAACGTCGACCGGGCGCGGTTCGGACTGGTCGGAGCCAGCGTCGGCTGTAGCATCGCGATCCAGTACGCGGGCTACGACCGCAGCGTTGACGCCGTCGTTTGCCTGAGCCCGGGCCTGAATTACCTCGGACTCAACTCGGAGCAGGATATGCGGCAAGTTACCGGACGTCGGCTGTTGCTCGTCGCGACCGCTCACGAGCGTGAGGCACCGGAGCGTCTGGCGGCAATCGGTTCTGGTGCGGAGGCGCGGATCGAGCCGGGGCGTTACCACGGGACGCGAATGTTCGGGCAAGTGAGTGCGGCGATCCCGGCGACGGTGTCGTTCCTCCGGCAGCATGTGGGACCTGCGACGGACACGGACCGAGTGGTTTTCGCGAGCGTTCGCAAGACGATTTATCATCTTCCCGGGTCGGCCTGGATTCCGCGCATCAGTGTCGAGAATCTGCGGCATTTCTCGTCATCCGAGGAAGCGGAGTTGCGGGGAATGCGCAAGGCGCGCAGTCGCGGGCCGCGCGATGCAGACCAAGGCGGTTCTGGTCGTCGATAATTGTCGGTGGGGGTGTCTCGGATTGATTCGCTCCGATTGGGCAACTATATCTCGTACCGAGCGAGTATCGGAACGAAAGGACGATGATGTCGCAGATGGTCGCATTGGCGCTGGTGCTCTTGACGCAGAGTCCGGACGCACACCTTGCGCAATGGAAGCGAAAAGCGGATAGCGCCGTGCGTGAGGCCAAAGGCGGGCAGACGGTCCGGCAATACGCCGACGCGTTCGAGGCGGCCTGGAAAGCGGACGATTGGCGGGCTGCGGTCGATCTCGCGGAACAGGCTGAGAAACGCCATGCGGGGAACGCGAAGCTACGTGGACTGGTCGCGCGCGCCTATTGGAGAGCGGGTCGCATTCGGGACGCGCAGCGCGTCGTAGAGCGGATTCCAGCAGATACGCGCGATCGCGTGGGATTGTCGATGCTGATCGGCATGGCGCTCGCGGAGGGGCGCGGCGATACACTGGCGCCGTTGGTCGAGCGGCTGGAGGCGCTGGACACTGTGCAGGCCGAAGATCTGGCCTTGGTGGTCGGCGCCAAGCTGGCGCGAAACGAGCTGAAGGGGGTGGCGGATCTGATTCGTCAAACCCTCGATCGGTCTGATCCACGCAACGGGTTTCCGGAAGTGTACTTCGAGGAAAACCTCGGTGGTGTGGCCGAGTTCCTGGACGCGATCGGTCCGGAGCCGATCAATCAGGTGACGCGCTACGGCGAGGCGGCGATGCCGCCGCACCGAATGCTCAACTTGCCGTACGTTGATGTGTTCATCAACGGCAAGGGGCCTTATCGCATGATCGCCGACACGGGTGGGAGCGTGATGTTGTCGGTGGACCGGAAAGTAGCGCGGGAGGTCGGGCTCCCGGTGCACGCCTCGGCGAAGATCCGTGGCGTCGGCGGTGTCGATGACTCGGAGCAATCGCTCGTCGATGAATTGACGATCGGCGGGATCAGGTGTCGGCGCGTGATGACGCGCGTGTTCGATGCCAGCGCGGCGCTGTTGCACCAGGCGGACGGGATTCTGGGCACGGGCGTGTTCATGGGTGCCCGGATGACCATGGATTTCGCGAACGCGAAACTGATCGTCACCGAGAGCGGCGAGTCGCAGGCGGTCGGAGTTGCGGCCCCCGTGTGGTTGGTGGGCGATGCAAAGCTGATCACGCTGGTAGAGATCGAGGGCAAGCCAGCGGCGGGTCTACTGGATTCGGGCGCCGACGCGGTGGCGTTAACGCCTTCGCGATTGCGCGCGCTGTTTCCGGAGTACTCGATTCAGGTGTACAACGTGATGGCGATGGGCGTGGGTACTGGCGAAAACGCCGGGCTTGCGCTGGCACCCGGAACCGATGTTCGTTTTGCCGACAAAACCTACCGCAAGATCAGCGGCCTCGGGCTGGACGTGCTCGACAAGATGCTCAGCCCGATGCTCGGCATCCAGAACGATATCCTGATCGGCATGCCTTTCTTCCGTGACATGCAAACTTTCACCATCGATTATCCGCGGGCCAAGATGTGGGTCCAGTGGCTGAAGTAGCCGGGAACGCGGCGAAGCCCCTGCGCCGGATGATCTCGACAACGAGGTGAGGGCAGCGCATTGACGCGCAAGTGGCTCCTGATCCGACGCTGGCCCAACCTCGATCGGGATAGCGCAGTGCCCGCATTATTGAAGGCGTACGAGCAGGACCGGCAACCATCGAAGGCGTTGCTGGCCGTTGGGCTCGTCCTGCTTTCCTACTTCGGCATCACATTCTTGGCGCTCGGTCTCTTCAGCGGACCGTTACGCGTACTCGTACGCGTCGTATTGGTGGTCGTCGTCGTGCCTCATATTGGGCTCGGCTGGCTGCTGGACATGTGGCTGCAGCGATCACTGTTGAAGCGATTGGTGTTGGAGCGCGGCCTGTGCGTCGGCTGTGGGTACGACCTTCGATCGCTTCCGGGTAACCGCTGCCCGGAGTGCGGTACATCGCAGCCGGTCGACGTGTCTGTGCGATAGTCACAGTCCCCAGCGCGAACCAGATACGAAACACAACGAGCCCCGAGCGCGAGCGAGGGGATCAGGGAGCGTCCATGATCGCGCGAGGATTTGCCGGATGGGGGTATCGACAACCGGAGCGCTGCAGGTACCCGTGGCTTGCGCTCCGGGCTCGTTGTGCGCGGGGCCGGGTGGCGTCAAATGCGAGCCCCGAGCGCGAGCGAGCGGTCAACGGCGAACAAGACGCCCGCCCCACCCAGTATCGCCGGACGTCTCGGTCCGGCGCGGCCACCCGCGAGCGAGGGCACGGACGCCCATTTCGGCGCGTGGTCCTGCGAGCTAACCGCCCGTGACGAGCGCGACGAAGCAGTTGATGTCGCCAACGGTTACTTGCTCGTCGTCGGAGCAATCGCCGTTGAGCAGCTCACAATCCGGGAACTGGTTCGCGTATGCGACCGGGTCGGTAAGTGCGAGCACGAACGGGTTGATATCGCCGACGCTGACCTGGCCGTCGCAGTTCATGTCGCCGATGAGTTGCGCCGGGCCGAGCGTTCCGTCGTTGTTGACGTTCTGCCCGTAGATGTCGTTCGCATCGTTGCGCCCGTCGGCCCAGACCATAATCGCATTGTCGTTCGAGGTGTGGGCGAGCGCGAGGCGCGACTTGCTCGACGTGACGTTGGAGATATCGGTGGCGTTCTTCCAAACGAGAGCGCCGCTTGCGTCGACCCGGGCAGCGTGGATGGTTTGGTTGCCGAACGCGAGTGTCGACACCCAGGCGACGAGGGCGCCGTCGGACCATGCCACCTGTCGGGTCTGCGTAAGCTCGGTGGTTGTTAGCGGCGCGATTTCGACGCCCGTGTCACCCCATTGGCGGACGCCGTTCGCGTCGAACTTCTGGCCGTATACGCCGAATTCGGGAGAAGGGCCGCCGCGCTCTTCGCGCCAGAAGACGTACGTCTCGCTGGTGGCCGGATTGAAGGAAACGTCGGGTGCGGTCCGGGGCTCGGGACCGGTTGCAACCGCCGTCCCATTGTGCGGAAAGGCTTCGCTGCCGTCGCTTCGTACGCGTTGACCGTGGCATTGCAGCGGGCCCACGCTGTACCAGGCAAAGGCGCCGCCGCCGCTACCGTCGGGGACGAACTGTGGGAAGTTGCCGGTTTGGAGTGCGCCGCCGTCGAAGACTGCTGGCGGAACGACGCCCCATAGTGTGTTGCCGTCGGTATCGAGTTTCTGGGCGTGCAAGTGCTTCGGCGAAAGGAAGCCGCGTACCATCGAAACAATGACGCCGCCCGCATCCGCCGCGACGAGATCGCTGGCGGACGTGCCGTCACCGCCGATGGCGGCAATTGTCACGCGGGCCCAGACAGGTTGACCGGTGGGGTCGAGTTTCAGCAGCGCAACGTCGCTGTTGTTCGTCCAGGCGACAACGACGTGCCCGTCAGTCGTACCGGCGACCTTGGGGGCCGCAACGAAATCGGTGCCGCGCGTGATCTGTATTCCGCTTGGACCCCAGGCCGCGGAACCGTCGGGGGCGATCTTGGCGACCGTGATCTGCGTACTGCCCGATCGATCGTCGCGGAACGCGAGCAGCGCGCTGCCGTCGGCGTCGAGGTCCAATCCGTAATCCTGCGTGGAGCTGAATCCGCGGTCGGCTACGAGCACGCCGTTGTGTGGCCATAGCTCGTTTCCGTCGCTGTCCAGTCGTTGCAGGTAGACATCATAGCCACCCCCCGAATTGTCGAACCAACTCACATAGGCCCCGCCGTCCGGCCGGACGGCAATCTTCGGTTGCGTTTGCTCGCCGGACCGATCACCAATCGCGAGGTTGACTCCTGGGTTGTCAGGCCAGGAGGCCCGGGCCGCAACCACCGCGACCAGGTGAACGACGACGACTGCTGTGAGGCGGATTCGACTGACCATGCTCGCTCCTATTCGAGTACACCCGCGGCCATTGTCGCAAACCGAAAGGGTTCACTCAATCGCGAATGCCGCTAATATTGTGAAGATGTCACAACTTTGGACGATTTGCGGTGCCGCGTCGGGCCGCGTTAGCCGGGTTGTTCGCGTAGTGCTGTCGGCGTTGCTCCTCCTCTCGGGGGGGCTCGCGTGTCGGGCGCCTGAGAGTGCGGTGCGCGATCTGATCGCGGCGGACAACGCCTGCGATTTGGAACGGGTGCTGAGCTTGTATGCGAAGGACGTGGTCTGGCTGCCGCCGATGGGCGCGCCGGTGACCGGCCGCGATGCGATTGCCGTGCGCTACCGGGCGTTGTTCAGGGACTATCAGCCGCAGTTCACGGTCGAGATCGCGGAGTCGAGGCGTGACGGCGGACTCGCCTATGTGCGTGGCCTGGTCCGCGGCGAGTTGCGACCGCGGGTCGGAGGCACGCCGCTGCCGGTCGCAGACAAGTTCCTCGCGATCTTGGTCGGCGGCGGCCACGGGTGGCAGGTCACGCACCTGGCCTGGTCGCCGACGGCGGCCGAGAACGCGCGCGAGTGACCCCGACTGGGTGTCTTGCATCGGAGGCGCGTTCGCGTGAGCGCTGAATTGGGGGCCGGGAGGCGAGGAACGCACCCAATATCTGGTCAGTGTGTGTAGGTCGGACCACCAGATAGGAGGGGGCGACTCCAGTCGAGTCGTTCGGACGCGAGAGGGCGAAGGCTGATTATCGTGGCCCCGTGGTGGGACTTGGGGTACGATCATTTGTTCGTGCCCGGGGGCGCGTCGGTATGGAGTGACCCCTGTTGAAGGAGGTTTTACCGTGATGTATTCGAAGTCCTTTGCAGCGCTGATCGTGTTGGCCGCGACGGCGTCGGCGTCGGCGCAGATTCAGTGGATGAACCAGCCCAAACGTGCGGCGGCGAACGCTCAGCGATCGTTGTTGCCGGTGGCGGTCTACGTTCCGGGTGACGCGGAGAGCCGTGATTCAAACATCGATCGTGCGCAGCAACGTACGCTCCGCAACCCGGCGGTGATCGGGATGGTTCGACAGCGATTCATTCCGCTACGACTCGCGCGGACCACGCAGACCGTCGGACTCCTGCGGGCCTGGGGTGTTCCAACGAACTACGGGATGTACATGGTGATCGTCCCGCCGGGTGGGTTCGAGAGGCCGCAGTTGAATCGGCCACTCGAAATCGTCGATCAGGCCTTGCTGGCCAATCCGGATTCGTTGTTGCTGAAGTTGACGTCGGCGTTCCGGAAGCACCGGACGAAGCTGTTCAAGGGCCACGTCAAGCCGCTGTTCGAGAACGAAGAGGCCAAGGACAACGAAATCGGCAATGCCGTTCAGCTCGTGGAGCGCTTCACGATCACCGATGCGGACGCCGACCTGATTACGCTGGCGGAGCGGTATGAAGACAACAAGCGAATGACCAAGCTGCTCTATGCGGCGCTGGCCCAGGTTTCGACGCCGAAGTCGGCTGAGTTCCTGTTGGATCGTGCCGAGCAGGAGGACAAGCTGGCGAAGATGGCGCTGAAGGGCTTGTCCCCGGAGATCGCCGAGCAGGTGTTTCTCCCGGTCATTTCGAAGCGCGAGGGTCCGCGTTCCTATCTCGCGTACGACGCAACGGTCAAGATTTGCCGGCTTGGCAAGCCGAAGGCGAAGGGCTGGTGGGAGAAGACCCGCGAGCAGAATGTCACGAAGGAGATTGATCGCGTGACGGAAGGTGTCCGCATGGTTGCGCAGAAATGGAGGTCGACTGTTGGACAGTATCGTTGACTTGCGTAGTGACACGATTACCCGGCCGACGCCGGAGATGCGCGCGATCCTCTCGGATGCCGAGGTGGGCGACGATGTGCTGGGTGACGATCCGACGGTCCATCGATTGCAGGAGCGGATGGCGGCCTTGACCGGGAAGGAGGCGGCGCTCTTCGTCCCGTCGGGCTCGATGGCCAATCTGTGCGCGATTCGCAGCGCGACCGAACCCGGCGACGAGATTATTGCCGACGCCACCACGCACTGCTATCACTACGAAACCGCCGCGCCGTTTGCGGTCGCCGGTTGTAGCATGCGCTTCGTCGACGGGCGGCACGGTGTGTTCACCGCCCGCGATGTGGAGGCGGCGCTGCGGCCCCGGGCGTCGCACTTCCCGTTTTCGCGGATGGTTGTCGTGGAGAATACGAACAACCGCGGCGGCGGAACCGTTTGGCCGCTGGAGACGATTGCGGACATCCGGACCGTCGCCGACCAGAACGGTTTGCACGTTCACATCGACGGCGCCCGGCTGTGGAACGCATGCATTGCGACCGGCAAGAAGCCGGCGGATTATGCGCGCTACGCGGATTCCGTCTCGATGTGCTTTTCCAAGGGCCTGGGCGCACCGGTCGGGTCGATCGTCGCCGGCACGCGGGAGTTCGTTACACGGGCGCACCGCTTCCGCAAGATGTTCGGCGGCGCCATGCGACAGGCTGGCATTCTCGCAGCCGCGGCGATCCATGCCGTCGAGCACCACTACGAACGGCTGATTGAAGACCACCGCAATGCGCGAACGTTCGCGGAGGGCATCGCGGAGATCCCCGGAATCAAGCTCGATCCGAAGAACGTGCCGACGAACATCGTCATCTTCGAAGTTGACGAGCGCCACGGGTCCGCGGCCGAGTTCGGCCAGAGACTCGAAGCGGCAGGCGTTCGTACGCTGGCGACCGGCCCGACCACGCTGCGGGCCGTCACCCATCTCGATGTGAACCGGGCGGCGGTCGAACGTGCCGTCGAGATCGTTCGCGACCAATGCGCGTCGCGGACCGTCAGCGGGTGAAGATCGTATCGCTCCATCAATGGCCCCGCACGGCGCGGCCGGCGATGGCGCTGCAGCGCGAGTTGGCGGGGCGGGTCGAGACCGTTTCGATCCGACGCGGCGTGCGCGTGCTCGCGGGCGTGGACGCGGCGTTCTCACCCGACGGATCGCGGGTGATCGCGGGGGTTGTCGTATGGGATCTGCGGACGCGCGCCGTGATTGAGCGGCACGTCGCTCGGACCCCATGTACGTTTCCCTACGTTCCCGGGTTGCTCAGCTTTCGCGAGCTGCCGGGGGTATTGGCCGCGTTTCGCGCGATCCAGACGCCGATCGATGCGGTGCTGTGCGATGCGCAGGGTCTGGCGCATCCTCGGCGGTTCGGACTCGCCTGTCATCTCGGACTCTGGTTGCAGGTGCCGACAATCGGGTGCGCCAAGTCGCGTCTGTGTGGGACCTATCGCGAGCCGGCGCCGTCGCGCGGTTGCGCGACACGGCTCATCAACGCCGGCGAGACGGTCGGGAAGGTGGTCCGAACCCGCGCCGGCGTCAAACCGCTGTTCGTCAGCCAAGGACACCTTAGCGACACGGACAGCGCCGTTCGTCTGACGTTGCAGGCAGCGATCTGCTACCGATTGCCCGAGCCGACCCGCTTGGCGCACCAACTCGTGACGCGCGAACGCAAGAAATGACAACCGCTCGCTTGCGCTCGGGGCTCGTTCCAGGAGACCAGGCGCCAATGCGCGCTTGTCGCTCGCTTGTCAGCGTGGCCCGATTCCTGGACGATGGAGTAATGGCCGGACAGACAAAATCCGAAATCCGCGCGTTGTTGGCAGATCGCGGGCTGGCGCCGCAACACCGTTTCGGGCAGAACTTCCTGATCGATCTGAATCTGATGCGGAAGGTCGTGTCCGTCTCGGGAGCGGCCTCGACCGACGTGCTGCTCGAGGTTGGGCCGGGGACCGGATCGCTGACGGAGTTGCTGCTCGAGACCGGTGCACGGGTGCTGGCGAGTGAGATTGACCGTGGATTACAGGAGTTGCTGGCTCAGCGGCTCGCGGGAAATCCGCGGTTCTCGCTGCTGCGCGGCGACGCGCTTCGGCGAAAGAACGCGCTGAACGACGAGCTCATCGAAAAGCTGCAATCGACGGTGCCGGAGTCTGGCGGCGTGTATCGGCTGGTGGCGAATCTGCCCTACAGCATTGCGACGCCGTTGATCTCGGAGCTGTTGCTGTTAGAGCCGGCTTTCGCGACGTTGACGTGCACGATTCAAAAGGAGGTTGGCCGCCGACTCGTCGCGGGCCCCGGCGATGCTGAATACGGAGCCCTTTCGGTTGTAGCGCAGACGCTAGCGGAGATCGAGCTTGTCGGGGACCTCCCGCCGGAGGCGTTCTGGCCGCAGCCGCAGGTGCACTCGGTCCTGGTGCATGCTTGTTGTCGGCCGCGGACCACGTTGCCGGTGCGCGATCCGGCGTTCTTTCGTACCTTCGTTCGCAACGGGTTCCTTCATCCACGGAAGAAGGTGGCCAAGCAGGCGGCGAAATGGCCGACGCCGTTACGTGTCGAGGATTTCGAGCGTGTCGGCGTCAGCGCGGCTGATCGGGCCGGCGTAATCTCGGTCGCGCAATGGCAGCAATTGAGCGATCTTGCTCGATCGGCAGCAGGTTCCGCGACACGACCTTCTCGATGAAGTTCGGGTTGGTGCCGTCGGTGTGCCCGCCGTAGTTGCCGTAGGTGCTGTACGACTTGCGGTACGGGATGTTGACCAGGTTGTCCACGCCCCGCGGCGGATGGAAGCCGACAGCGCCGCCGGCGTCGACGGCCGGAATGCCATCGATCGTGCCGAACACCTTCATCGGGCCCGCGAGAATCGCATCATAGGACGAATGGTAGTTGTAGATCTTTCCAGCGACATGCGTAGACGCTTTGCGCAGGTCGTAGCGGTGGTAGAGGCTCGACGCGAGCAGCACGACGTTGTCGACACGATATCCTGCCGGCAGGTCCTCGAGCGCCCAGACCGCGACGCCTGAACCGGCGGAGAGCCCGACCACGCTGACCGGCTTGTTGGGGTAGGTGTCGATGTACTCTTTGATGCGCTTGGAGAGCCGATTGCCGCCGAGCCGGGCGTTGATTTTGACCGCCTGGTCGATCGCCGGGTTGAAGCTGACGGTCCAGATCACGGTGGCTACCTGGCCGTCGAAACCAGCCCGTCCGAGGCCCTTCCGCAGACCGCGATCGCCCATGTCGAAGTTGCCGGCGCCGGGGCAATAAAAGACGATGCCGTTCGCGGCCTTCTCCGTAAAGGGTGTCGTGCAACCGACGTTAGCAAACGCCGACAGCACGATCAGCGCAGTCAGATATCCCATACGAAGCATGCGTGCCCCTTTTTCTGGAAGCTCCTCGCTCTCTCTCTCTCAATTCTTAAGCGACAGCCGCAGGGCGGCATCACCATTACGTTTCGCCGCTGCTCCGGAATCCCGGAATGCGCAGCGTTTCGGTCGGCTTTTCGTCCGGGTGTACGGCGTACACCTCGACGCGTGCGATGTCCTCAAAGGGGACGATGATCACGTAGGCGCCGACCTGATAGTTTTCGTCGACCGGGACGCACTCGAAGGACAGGGCACTGTTGGTGCCGATGTCCGCGAGTTCGCGCATCTCGTAGCTGAGGCCGTCCTTGAGGTAGAGGATGGTCCGCGTTTCAAGCTCGTTCAAGTACTCCTTGAACTCCGCGGAGGCCTTCCCGTTCTTGCCGGCCTTATTGTCCGGGAACTTGCGCGAGGCGCAGCGACGCTTGGCTTCCTCGGCCTGTCGTCGGAGGCCGTCGCCGTGGAACCAATCATGATTGAACAGCATTTACGCTCCTCGCGTTGCCGGCGCCGGTAGAGACGTCCGGGGGGACCCGGGTATCATCGACCGGAATGACCCCAGCCGAAAGAGCCAATCGACTTCGCACGATCGCTTTCGCGCTCGGTTTCGACCGCGTAGGGATTACGCACCCCGGCCCGCTCACCCGATCCGCATATTATAGGGCTTGGCTCGATCGCGGCCACGCGGGGACAATGGGCTATCTGAAGCGAAACGTCCCAATGCGCGAATCGCCGACCAAGCTGTTCCCCGGACTGCGATCGATCATCTGCGTCGCCATGAGCTACCAGCGTCAGGAGCCCACGACCTCTGATGCCGGATCCCACGGGAGGGTTGCACGGTACGCGCGCGGCCGAGACTACCATGTGGTGCTCCGCAAACGTCTGGAACAGCTCGCCGATCGGTTACGCGACACCCTGAAGGAACCGTTCGAAAGCCGGGCGTTTGTCGATACCGGACCGATTTTGGAGCGTGAGTTGGCGGCACGCGCCGGGCTGGGCTGGATCGGCAAGAACACTTTGCTGATGCATCCGCAGCTCGGCTCGTATCTCTTTTTGGGAGAGCTGTTTACGACCTTGGAGCTGGAGCCGGACCCGCCGTTCAGCGACCATTGCGGGACGTGTACGCGGTGTCTCGACGCGTGTCCCACGGACGCTTTCCCGGCGCCGTACGAGTTGGACGCCTCGCGCTGCATCTCCTACCTGACGATCGAACGCCGAGATGACATCCCGGAAGCACTTCATGAAGCCATGGGCGACTGGGTCTTTGGTTGCGACATCTGCCAGGAGGTCTGTCCGCATAATCGACGGGCACCGTTGGGATCGGATCCCGACCTGTCGGCGGACGTTACCCCGGGCCGAGTGCCGTTGGACCAGCTCGTGAACCTGCGCAGCGGCGACTATCGGCGACTGACCCGCGATTCGGCCGCTCGCCGAGCGACGCGCGCGATGTGGCAGCGGAACGCGCGGATCGTCGCGGCGAACGCTGCCCGTCGATCCGACTAGTACACTCAAATACATTCAATAGTAGTGGCGCGTCGTCGCGACCCCCAGCTGTTGAGATGGGTAGGTTTGGCGCGCTGTCGCGCAATTACGAACTCCCTATAAATTTTCCGCTTTCACAGGCAAAAGGCTTATTTTCGTGTTGCGTTGGTGGCGATCATTCCCTATAGTTCCCTACCAAGTGAGGCCCAGTGGGGCCGCAGGTCAGATAGGGAGAAGGATCTAGTGAATGCCGCTGGTCGGAACCTACGAGCTGAACATCGACGGCAAGAACCGCTTGGCGGTGCCGTTCGCGGTGAGGCGTGGGTTGAGCGATCGGGACGGTGGGCATTCGATGTATGTGGCGCCGGGTCGGCGTCCTGGGACGCTGTCGCTGGTTCCCCGGCTGTGGTTCGAGAAGTCGCACGAGGACGATCCGGACGGGGATGTATTGAGCGAGGAAGCCTACGAGTGGCGGCAGTTCGAGTTGTCGAACAGCGCGTTGCTCGATCCGGACTCGCAGGGTCGCTTGACGATGCCCGACAAGTTGTTGACGCGGGCGGCGATCGGCCGCGAAGTGTCGGTCATTGGCGTCGGCGATCGGCTGGAGATCTGGAACCGGTCGGACTACGAAGCGTTCATGGATTCGAAGTGGCCGCAGTATCCGCAGATGCGGTCGGCGGCGAGCGACGAGATCAATCAGTTGAAGGAGAAGGCCGCGGCACAGCGCAACGGGGGGAAGGCAGAATGATAGCCGTGGTTGAAACGATATTTGGGTTGGTTCGCAGCGAGGATGTGGGAATGCAACTGCGGATTAATGAGGGCCGCATTTGCACCCCCACAGTTACACGGAGGAATCGCCCGCGTCCTTAACGCCGAGGGGCCGGGCGCCGAAACAGGAGGTTTCGGAACTCCGTCCAAAACCGGCCGTCCACAAGCCAAGGAGGGTTTGTGGGCGGCCTCGCCTTTCCACCTTGATGGTGGGTCGATCTTGTACCGGCTAGCGGTCGGCATGTCCAGTCTTTTTTGTCGTCACAATTTCGCGGTTTGTCGATGTGGTCCCATCTGAGTACGAACACGAGCCGGTGCTACTCGAGACAGTGCTCGAGCAATTGGCACTTGAAGCCGGCGATTGGGTGTTGGACGCGACGGTTGGTCTCGGCGGTCACGCGGCAGCACTCGTTCCGCGGATCTTGCCGGGTGGGCGGTACATCGGACTCGACTGGGACGGTTCCATCCTGGCGGAAGCGCGGGTCCGGTTGGCGACGTTTGGTGATGCGGTCGTGCTGGAGCAGGCCAATTACGCCGAGTTCACCGAGGTACTGGTGCGGTCTGGGCGGCAGCGAGTGGAAGCGATGTTGCTCGACCTTGGCGTGAACTCGGCGCAGTTGGCGGATCCGGTGCGCGGCTTCTCGTTCGATCGGGAAGGCCCATTGGACATGCGGTTCAATCCGGACGAGGGGCAGGCGGCGATGGAGCTGGTCAACCGGCTCAACGAGCGTGAGCTGGCCGACCTTTTCTATGAGTATGCTCAGGAGCCGGCGAGTCGGAAGATCGCCAAGCGCATTTGTCAGGTTCGGCACAACGCGCGGATCACGACGACGGGTGCGTTGGCTCGTGCGGTGGTGTCCGCCCTGGGCCCGGCAGCGGCGGCGAGCGGCAAGTTGCACCCGGCGACGCGCGTGTTCCAGGCGCTGCGCATTGCGGTGAACCGTGAGTTGGACAACCTCGTGCGGTTTCTGGAGCGGGCCGCTGATCATCTTTCGCCGGGTGGACGGCTGGCGGTGATCAGCTTTCACAGTCTCGAGGATGGGATTGTGAAGCGCTTCTTGCGTCAGGCGAAGAAGGAGCGCGTCCTGCAGGAGGTTACGAAGCGGCCCTTGATTGCAGAGGGGCGCGAGCGGGGTCGGAATCCACGCAGCCGCAGTGCGAAGCTGCGTGTCGCGATACGGTTGGATGAATCGTCAATCAGGGAGGATTGAGGATGGCGCTGACGGTCAAGCTTTCCATGTTGATCTGTACCGGTTACATCGCGGGGACCGTGTACGTCGTGAGCCTCGTGTCTGTTCCCAGCCAGGACGCGTCATCGGTTTGGGTCGCGGACTCGGATGAGGCTGGCAAACTGCTGTCGGCGTATCGTCCAAAGCCGAGTCGCGGTCCGGTCCGGTTTGCGCCGGCGAGTCCGGAGCGTCAGCCGCAGTTCGCCACAGCCGGGCCGCTGGAGCGCGTTCCGGAGAGCCCCGCCGACTATGTCGTGTCAGCGGCTCCGCAGGAGGTCGCGGCACTTGCGTCCGACGTGTCCGCGCCGCAGGTGACCGGTGCCATTCGTGATGAGTATCAGATGGCGACGGTATCCGGCGCCGCTTCGGCCAACGCGGTCGAGGCTGGCAACGATGATGTCCTGGCGTCGGCAGCGCCGGAATCGAACGACGTCGGGCTGACGATGGATAACGACGCGGATATGGGGCAGACTTCCGAGTACATTGTTCGACAGGGTGATACGTTGTCGCGGATTGCGACCCTGAACTACGGTGACCCGCGGGCGATCTATGCGATCGTCGCGGAGAACAACATTCCGAACCCGGACGTCATTCAGCCCGGTATGAAGCTGCGTTTGCCAGCTACGCTGTCGTTGCGATAGGGCTCGACAGATCCCACGTGCGGGGCGATCATCCTGGAGGAAACAGTCGTTTCCCTCCGGCCACCCGTGGCGCCGTGGCAATCGCGGGCGACGATGCGGTCGTGGCGGGGTGCGGGTTCGGAAGCACCGGACTCCGGTTGCCTGCCGCGATCGTGCCTCGATTTGTCGGGCGCTATTTGGTTCCGAGCGGCGGACGGTAGCGATCCAATGGAGTGGAGCGCATGACGCTGACCCGAACGATTCTGGTTCTCGTCGGGGCGCTGGTGGTGGGCCTGTGCGCCGTGATTCTGCGAACGGAGGCGGCGCGACATTACTACGCCGTTTCGCAGTTCGACCGCGAGGCAGGCGAGCTGCGCGAGGCGATTGACGAGGCGCAAATTCAGCGGGCGCGCTGGCGCATTCCGGAGCGCATTCGTCAGGAAGTCGGCGCCTATCGGCTCCAAAAGGTCATTGGGAGTGAGGCGACCGGCGAGGCTGCCGGCAATTCCGAGAGCAGACGATGAAGCGCGACCGAGTTCAACGAGTGCGTTCCGGTTCATCGGACCCGCGTGCTGCGGGGGACTGGCGGTTGCGCGTCGGTTTGCCGCTCGTTTTCCTGCTGACGGGGGCGGCGCTGCTGGCTGGTGCCACGCGGCTGGTGCTGGTTGAGTATCGGGATGGTGAGGGGTTGCGGGAACGGGCTGCGCGACAGCAGACAGCGACGATCGCGATCCCCGCGCAGCGCGGCAGCATTTATGACGCGCGTGGTCGGTTGTTGGCGGGTTCGAAGCGGATTTCGTCGGTGTTTGTCGATCCGGCGATCTGTCCGGACCCGCGGTACGCGTCGACCAGCATAGCGCCCGTGCTCGGCCTGGCGCCGGGGGCGCTGGAGCGGCTGATCTCCGAGAATGCCAAACGCCGATTCGTATGGGTCAAGCGTGAGATTACGGAAGCGGAGGAGCGCGATTTTGCCGCCGTTCGCAAGGCGCGCGGCCTGCACTGCTTCAACATCCAGAAAGAGACGCGCCGGGAGTACCCGCTGGGCGCGCGGGCGGCAAACGTTGTCGGCTATGTTGGCGCACGTGATGCCGGCAAGGACGGGATCGAGCTGACGTTTGACAAGGTGTTGCGCGGTCATCCCGGCAAGCGGACGGTGACGGTCGATGTCTTTCGACGGCGCGTGCACAGTGACGAGTCGGCGTACGAGCCGGCGCGCAACGGGAATTCGGTCGTTCTGACCCTCGATACGTTCATTCAGGCCAAGACCGAACAGCACCTCGAGTCGGCGGTGACGACGCACAAGGCGGACTGGGGAACGGCGGTTGTGATGGATCCGCATTCCGGCGAGGTGTTGGCGATGGCCTCGTATCCGACGTTCGATCCGTCGGCGCCGATTCCTCCCGGGACGCGGGCGCAGGTGTCGGCGGCGTTGGAGCGCCGGCGCAATCAGGCGGTTGCGAACGCGTATGAGCCGGGCAGTATCTTCAAGCCTTTTATCGTCGGGCCGGCGTTCGACGAGCAGTTGGTTCGGCTCAACGAGGTGCTTCGCATCAACGGACCGGTTCGGATGTTCGGTCGGCGGCCGATCAAGGATACGCATACGCACGTCAGCCTGCCGGTGTACGGTATCATCAGCGAATCGAGCAACATTGGGATGGGGCTAATCGGCGCGATGTGTGGCAACGAGCGGCTCTATGAGTACGTGACGCGCTTCGGGTTCGGGCATCGAACCGGGATCGAGTTGCCGGTTGAGCACGATGGCCTTGTGCATGCCTTTCGCAAGTGGACCTCCTATTCGACGCAGTCGGTTCCCATCGGACAGGAACTGCTGGTAACGCCGATTCAACTGGTGTCGGCGTTCAGTGCATTCTGCAACGGTGGCGTGCTCTATCGACCGCGGATTGTGCGCGGGGTGCTTTCGCCGGACGGGGACGTCGTCGAGGACCGTTCGAACCCCGTGGTCGTGCGACGGGTCATGTCGCCGGACGCGGCACGTGCCGTACGGTTACGAGCGCTGGCGGAGACTGTCCGCACCGGGACTGGCGACGAGGCTGCAATTCCGGACTATCAGGTGTTCGGCAAGACGGGCACGGCACAGGTTGCCGGAGTCGATGGCAAGAAGGGATACTCTGCGAAGGCCTACATGGGATCGTTCCTGGGTGGCGCCCCTTTGCGCGAGCCGCGCGTGGTCGTGCTGGTCTCGTTGTTCCGCCCCAAGGGGCCCAGCCATTACGGCGGCACGGTTTCGGGACCTGCCGTGGGGGCGATCATCGCGGATGTTCTGGATTATCTACAGGTGCCGGCGGAGCCGGCCGAGCCCCCGGCGTTGCCCGGTCGACCCCGGATTCGAGGCTGAAGACACGGCGCTGAGGAATGGATACCCCAATGGCAAAGACGCTGGGTGAGTTGCTGAAGGACGTGGTTGCCGCGGAGGCGCTGAAGCCGATCGCCGGAGTGACGGTTCAGGGAGTTACGGACGACTCTCGGTTGGCGGGGGACGGGTTTCTGTTCGTCGCAGTTCGCGGGGCGACGGTCGACGGTCATGCGTTCATTTCGGGTGCGACGGAGCGCGGCGCAGCGGCAGTGCTTTGCGAGCAGCCGGTTGAGCGCTGCCCGGTACCACAGGTCGTGGTGGACGACTCACGCCGCGCGCTGGCGATTGCCGCTGCGCGGTTTCATGAGGTGGATCCCGTCGGCGCCCGCGGCTTCGGCCTCGTGGGGATCACGGGGACGAATGGCAAGAGTACGACCGCGTTTCTGGCGCGCGCGATTCTGACGGCGGCGAATCGTCGGACGGCGTTGCTGGGGACGTTGCAATACGACCTGTTGTCGCGCCGGGTCGACTCGGAAATGACGACGCCGGGGGCGGCGACATTGGCAGCGTTGCTGGGGCAGGCGCGCCGTTCGGGAGCTGACGCCGCCGTTCTCGAAGTTTCGAGCCACGCGCTCGATCAGGCCCGAACGGATGGACTGCGTTTTTCGGCGGCCGCGTTCACGAATCTCAGCGGTGATCACCTGGACTATCACGCGACGATTGACTCGTATGCCGATGCGAAGGCGCGACTGTTCGCCGGCTTGGATGAGCAGGCGGTTGCAGTGGTCAATGCCGATGACGAGCGGCACGTGCGGATGATTCGCGATTGCCGGGCGCGGATCATTCGCGTCAGCTTGCAGCACAAGACCGAGGTCTGCGGGCGCGTCGTACGCGATACGATCCGCGGTACGCAGTATCGGCTGCGGATCGACGGGGTCGAGCGGCGGATCGAGACGCCGTTGTTGGGACGACACAATGTATACAACGCGCTGACAGCGGCCGCATTGGCGCACGGAATGGGCGTTTCGTTGGATCTCATCGAGCGCGGGCTACAATCGGTGCACAGCGTTCCCGGGCGGCTGCAACGGGTGGACGCGGAGACGCCGGGACCGGTGTTCGTCGACTACGCGCACACGGATGATGCGCTTACGAACGTGTTGAGCGTACTGCGCCCGCTCGCATCGAAGCGGTTGATTGTCGTTTTCGGTTGCGGAGGTGATCGCGATCGGACCAAGCGGGCGCGGATGGCGGCGGTGGCGGGGAAATGGGCGGACGCGGTGATCGTGACCAGCGACAATCCGCGTGGCGAGCCGCCGGAAGCGATCATTGACGACATCCTGAAGGGTTTTGACCGTGAGGCCGGCCGGCACTTCCTGGTCGAACCCGACCGGGCGCAGGCGATCCGGGTCGGTGTCGGCGGCATGCGGCCGGGCGACGTCCTGCTGATCGCCGGAAAAGGGCACGAGGACTATCAAATCGTGGGCGAACGTCGGGTACACTTTGACGACGTGGAGGTTGCGCGGCAGGCCGCGCGGGATTTGGTAACGGCCCGGTAAGCCGAGAGACGGAACGCGGTGATCAAGCTCGTATTGACGGAGATTGTCGAGGCGATCGACGGATATCTGCCGGCGGCGATTCGTCCGGTCAGCGTGGTCGGGATATCGACTGATTCCCGAACGGTCCGGACCGGTGAACTGTTCTTCGCGCTGCGCGGCGAACATTTCGACGGTCACCAGTTCGTCGATGAAGCCCTGCAGCGGGGCGCCGTCGCCGCGGTCGTTTCGGCGGACGGCATCACGTCCGCCACTCGTGGACCGACGACAAATCTCGACCGACCGCTGATTGTCGTCGACGAGCCGCTGGTGGCACTAGCGCGATTGGCACGGTTTCATCGAAGGCAACTGGCGGCGCAGGTGATTGCCGTCGTGGGGAGCAACGGCAAGACGACGACCAAGGCGATGATCGACCACATTCTGTCGGGTCGGATGCAGGGGTGTGCGTCTCCGGGCAGCTACAACAACGCGATCGGCGTGCCCATTACGCTGTTGTCCGCGGACCTCTCCGACGAGTATCTGGTTGTGGAGATCGGCACCAATCAGCCTGGCGAGGTGGCGGAGCTTGGGGCCATCGTCGAACCTGAGCTGGCGGTCGTGACGTGTATCGCGGAAGAGCATCTGGAGGGGCTCGGCTCGCTCGACGGTGTCGCGCGGGAGGAGTGTGCCATTTTGCATGCCCTGCCGCCTGGTGGCTTCGCGGCGGTCAACATCGATCAGACGATTATCGACCATCATCTTCCGCGTTCCGGACTGTCGGTGACGACATTCGGGCGCAGTCGCGACGCGGCGCTGCGAATCACGTACGCGCGCTACGATGAGCCGTGGTTGCACTTCACGCTCAACAGTCGTTTCGACTATCGGTTGCCGATGCCTGGGGCGCATAACGCGGTGAATGCGGCCGGTGCGATTGCCGTTGCCTTACGGCTTGGCCTGCGTCACGAGGAGATCGTCGTGCGGCTGGAGAAGTTTACGACGCCGCCGATGCGCAACGAGGTCGTTCAGGTGGGGGGGGTGACGGTTCTGAATGACGCATACAACGCGAACCCGCATAGTGCGATTGCGGCGTTGGACGCGCTGCTGACCTTGCCGTGTGCGGGTCGGCGGTTCGTCGTCTTCGGCGAGATGCGCGAACTCGGTGCGCAGAGTCCGGCTTTGCATCGCAAGGTCGCGCTGCGGCTGGCGGACGCGGGTTACGATCGGGTCTTTCTCGTCGGCCGGGCCGCCGACCACATGCACGAAACCTTGACCGGCAGCGAGTTGTTCACGGCGCATCTGACGGTTTGCCCGACGATCGATGATTGTCGGGCGCAGTTGCTCGATGAGGTGCGTGACGGGGATGTGGTGCTCTTGAAGGCCTCGCGCACGATTGGATTGGAGCGGCTGATCGAGCCGCTGCGCGAGCGCACGGCTTCTCCTTCTACCGGCTGACACGAATGCTCTATCTGTTTTTCAAGTGGCTCACCGCCGGACAACCGTACGCTTACTCCAGCCCGCTCTTCCGCGCTACGCTTGCGATTCTCTTGGGCTTTCTCGTGGTGTGGCTGCTCGGCCCGCGGACGATTCGGACGTTGATTCGGATGAAGATCGGCGATCGGCCGGAGTTCGACCATGAGTCGCTCAACCGGTTGACCCAGGGGAAGGCCAACACGCCGACGATGGGTGGGATTCTGATCGCCTTTGCGGTTTTTCTTTGCGTGATCCTGCTCGGCGATTTATCCAGTTTCTATGTGCGGATGGGGCTGTTTTGCCTGGTATGGCTGACGATTCTGGGTGGTGTCGACGACTGGCTGAAGCTGACGGCCGGGCGGCGGAGCGGCACGCGCGATGGCCTGCGGCTCTGGGAGAAACTGATCTTTCAGGTTGCGCTCGGCGCGTTGCTGGCCGTGTTCATCCTGCGGGCAGGTGATGCAACGTCATACCAGAGCCGGTTCCAGAACGCAGAGGAGCGACACAGCCCGTACCACAACGCGTTGAGTATTCCGTTTTACAAGGGGGCCCCAATCGGACCGACGGTGGAGATCGGTGAGCGCGAGTACGGGCCGTTCTATGGTGTCAAACTGGCGACGCCGGTGTTCGTGCTGATCACGGTGCTGGTGATCGCTTTTACCTCGAATGCCGTGAACCTGACGGATGGCATGGATGGGCTCGCGAGCGGGTGCATCGTGCTGACGGCGCTCGCGTTCATGGTGCTTACGACGGTCGTTGGCAATGCGGAGTGGTCTGCGCGCCTGCTGCTCTATTACATCAAGGGTTCGGAGGAGCTGGCTGTGGTCTGCGGCGCCATCGTCGGCGCCTGTCTCGGATTCCTGTGGTACAACGCGTATCCCGCGCAGGTCTTCATGGGGGACACGGGTTCACTCCCGCTCGGCGGCATCATCGGTTACGTGGCGATCGTCACGCGACTGGAACTGATGTTGTTCCTGGTTGGCGGAATTTTCGTCGTCGAGGCCTGCTCCGTGCTGCTCCAGATCTTCTACTTCAAGACGACCGGCGGTAAGCGCTTCTTCCGCTGCGCACCGATTCACCACCATTTCCACCTCGGCGGACTCTCCGAGACGCAGGTGGTAATGCGCTTTTGGTTGGTGGCCGCGCTGTTCGCGGCCTTCGCGCTCGCGACGATCAAAATGAGATGAGCCCAGATGACGACCTTGAGCAACTCCGGTATTCGTGCGTTTGACGAAACGGGTCCGCATGTTCCGCCGGCGGCAGTGGACGGGGTCGTGCTCTTCCTGGTCGGCCTGCTGCTGACGGTTGGCGTTGTCATGGTGTATAGCGCGTCGGTCACCGTGCAGGGCGCGCCGTTCGATCTTCGCACCTGGTGGCAGACGCCGTTGCGCCAGGGCGCATTCGCCGCGATCGGCTTCGTCGGAATGATCGTCGCGGCGCGGTTCGACTACCGATTGCTTAGCGCGGACACGTCGTTTGGTCGTAGAGCGATCGCGTGGCTATGGGTGCTGGCAGCGGCGCTCTTGCTGCTCGTGCTTGTGCCCGGGATCGGGAGCAATCGGCTCGGCGCCACGCGCTGGATCGTGTTCTCCAGCGGCAATGCTGCCATCGGGCTCCAGCCGGGCGAATTGGCCAAGGTGGTGCTGGTGATCTGGCTCGCGGCATACGTCACTTCCGCTGCCTACGATCTTCGTTCGTTGCGGGACGGACTGCTTTGGGCGCTGGTCGCGTCCGGGACACTGATCGGCTTGACCGGCATCGAGGATTACGGCACAGCTGCGCTGATGGGAGTCTGTACGCTGGTGATCCTGCTGCTCGGCGGCGCACGGCTGCTGCATCTGACCGGCATCCTGATCCTGGGGGCGGGTGCGGCGGCGCTGCTGCTGGTCCTCAAGAGCCATCGATTGGGGCGGGTGTATGCCTTTCTGTACGAGCAGCCCAGCCCCGATTCCGACAGCACCTATCAGATCTACCAATCGCTGGTCGCGATCGGGTCCGGGGGCTGGTGGGGTCGTGGACTTGGGGCCGGTGTGCAGAAGTACGGCTACCTTCCACAGGACAACAACGACTTCATTCTCGCGATCATTTGCGAGGAATTGGGGATTGTCGGCGGGCTGACGGTCGCAGGTGTGTTCCTCCTGCTCCTGTTGCGCGGCTGGTGGATCGCGATAAACGCGCCCGATCGTTTTGGCCGCGTGTTGGCGTGCGGTTTGACAGCGATGATCTGCCTGCAGGCGGCGTTCAACATCGCCGTCGTGACCAACAGCGTGCCGACCAAGGGCATCTCGCTGCCGTTCGTGTCCGCCGGCGGGTCCGGCGTGCTCTTCCTCGGGATCGCCGCTGGCGTGCTCGCGTCCGTCGGGGGCCAGGCACAACTCCATTTCGAGAAGGTTCGCGCAGCCAAGCGCGCGTCCGAGGGCGGTGTGGAGCGGCAAGAAGCGATCTAGATCGTGCGCGCGGTCGAAAGTGTGCTGTTGGGGGGGAATGCGAAACACAATCAAACTGGCCGGCGCGGCGTGGGTGCGCCTTCGAACAAGGCGCACCGAATCCGACTCGGTCTAGTAGCGGTAGCCGTAACGGAAGGATCCGCGTCCGTAGTAACCGCGACCGTAATAGCCGCGCGGACCTCCGTAGTACCGATAACCGCGATAAACACGGCGTGGAGCGTAGTAGCGCGGGCCGCAGTCGCGATAGTACCGCGGCGCGAAGCCGTTGTAGGACCGGAAGCCGAAGTCGCGGCAGACCGGGCCACCGTAGAAGCCGCGCGGCCCGCAGGCGCCGCCGCCGCCGTAACCTGCCCGGAAGTAGAACCCACCTGCTTCTGCGGCCGGCAGACTTACAAAGCCGGCCGCTCCCAGTGCCCCGACTAACAACCAATTACGTACGCTCATGAGAATTACCTCAACTGTCCGAGTCTCTCAGTCCATGCTTGCAATCATAGACCCGCGGATTCGCAGACGGTTGGGAATTTTGCGAGAAGCGGCCGGGAGTGTTGCGGAGCGGCTATCCGCGCCGCCTGGTGCTGCGACCCGGGGCAGCTGCTGGTCAGCCCCCTTTGGGCCGGTTCATCCGGGCGAGCAAATCGTACCGACGCCGCTCGTAGTCATGTCTCGCTTGCTTGTAGCGGTCGGCCTTGTGCATCTCATGCAGGGCGCTGGCGAAGACGGCAAGGCTAACGAGTCCTGCGATTATCGTGACAGGTGCGGGGAATCGGTACGCGAGAGAATGGAGTGTGAAAACGACCAGACCGACTCCGGTGACCAGCGTCCCGAGAGCGCTACCGTGGCTCGCCACTGACCGTTCCCCGTCGTCACCGGTTTTCATGTACTGATCTTGTTCCATCAACCACGCCTGATCGAGCCGCTCGAGTTCGTTGGTGAATTGTAGCCGTTCGATCGACTTTTCCAGCTTCCGTGTTCGTGCCTTATGCGTGTTGTCCGTCGTTGTGCTGTAGGTTGCGCTCTTCTCGCGGTGGATCTCGAGCTGCGAATCGCAGAAGTTGCACGCGACGAAGCGGGCCCTGTGCTTTACCGAGAGTGGAGCACCACAATTGGCGCAACGTAGCGTGACGACTTTCATCCCCACGAACTCCTCATTGTGGACGTGATTGCTCGAGTACGCGTATCCGCGCCAGCAGGTCGGATCGCCGACGCTTGTACGCCGCCAACGCTTGTTGATAGCGATCAGCTTTCGTTGACAACTGGATACCGTTCGCGATCAGGGCGATGCTGAACGGCAGCGCGAAACAAAGGCAGGGCGCCATACCACCGAGAAGTGCGATGAAGCCAAAGCCGCACCCAGCAATACCCAAGGCGAGGGATATCGCTCCACCAGTCGTAGAAGCGCGGTGCTTGTGGCCGTGCTTGTCGGTGACCATGAATTCGTCCTGTCGCATCATCCACTCGCGGTCGAGGCGGTCCAGTTGATTGCTGAGTTGGAGTCGTTCGACGGATTGCTCGAGCCGTTTGGTGCGCTCGTTGATCGCTTCGACGATGGTGCTGTAGGTGGTGTCTTTCTCGCGGTGTACTTCGAGCCGCGAGTCACAGAAATTGCACGTTACGTAGCGCACCTTGTGCTTGATCGACAGTGGCGCTCCGCAGTTGGCGCAACATAGACTGACGACTTTCATCCCCTCGCTCCTGAGTCACGGGAGTTGGATTGTCGGGTGGATCCAAGGCGAGCGAGAATGTCGTACCGTTGCTGCTCATAATCAGCGTGCGCGGCACTGTATCGGTTTGCCAGCACGAGTGTGTGAATTGCCTTGATGATGAAGATTACTGCCCCGAATCCCCAGCCATACATGATCGGTCTAAAGAAGGGGGCGTTACGTCCGATGGCAACGGCAGCAACGATAACGCCACACGCGACGAACATCATGAGCAAGCCGTCGAAGTAGCTTGGGACCGATCGCGACCCGTCCTTCCCGGAGACCATGTACAGCTCCTGACTAATCATCCACGCCTGATCGAGCCGTTCGAGCTCGTTCGTGAGTTGCAGCCGTTCGACGGACTTCTCGAGCTTCACCGTTCGAGCTTCAGGCACCTTTTCAGTGGCGGCGCTGTACGTGGCGCTATTCTCGCGATGGATCTCGAGCTGCGAATCGCAGAAGTTGCACGTGACGAAGCGCACCCTGTGCTTGACCGAGAGCGGAGCCCCACAATTGGCGCAACGTAGCGTGACGACTTTCATCCCCAACAGCTCCTCATTCTGGACGCGCTTGGTCGAGCACGCGTACCAGCGCCAGCAGGTCGGATCGCCGACCTTTGTACTCCGCCAATGCTTGCTGGTACCGATCGGCCGTGGCCAACATATGAATGCCGTTTGCGATCAACACGATGCTGACCGGCAGTGAAATACACAAGCACATACCAACACCGCCGAGCAGCGCGATAAGGCCGACCCCGGCGCCGGAGACACCGAGGACAATGCTGATCACCCCGCCTGTCATGGACGCGCGGCACTTTTCGCCACGTTTTCCGCTAGTCAGGAATTCTTCCTGCCGCATCAGCCATTCGCGATCGAGCTGCTCCAGTTGGTTGCCGAGTTGAAGTCGTTCGACGGATTTCTGCAGCTTTGCAACTCGAGCCTCACGGACTTCCTGAGTGGCGGTGCTGTATGTGGCGCTATCCTCACGATGGATCTCGAGCTGCGAATCGCAGAAGTTGCACCTGACGAAGCGCACCTTGTGCCTGACCGAGAGTGGAGCGCCGCAATTGGCGCAACGTAGTGTGACGACCCTCATCGGAGCCTCCCCTGACAGCATCGGACATCCCTCGGTCGCGCGCCGACCGCCCCAAAGGGCCCGTCACGCGTTCACCGGCGTCCGTCAACCGGTCCGACTACTGTATCCCACTATGAGCGTGCGCCGCAAACCCACTCCGTCGGGGCGGGGCGGGCGTCTCCCGTCATTGACCGCTCGCTGGCGCTCGCGGCTCGCATTGACGTCGTTTGGCTCCGTACCGGCCCGCCAGGCACGTAACGCCACGAGCCCCGAGCGCGAGCGAGGGGATCAAGGTGCGTCCCACATCCTGAAAGGGTGGGGCGCTTTCGCGCCCGGCTCTCCAGGCGGTAACGCCGGACCTTCGGGTGGAAGCTTGCTCCCCGAAACCGGTCGTTTGGCCTTGAAATCCGGGGCGCGCTTCGTTTATCTTTATAAAGCAGTTCCTGGGGCACGCCACCGGAGGGCCCGTTCCCGGTTTCGAGCCGTAGTTTTGATGGAAGGGGATAGTTAATGCGCACGCGTAGCTTTGTGGTGGCAGCGGTTCTGATGCTGTTTTGCACTGTCGGCAGTCCCGCCGGCCAGGTCATCCAATCGCTCAACGAGGACCAGAGCCCGGGCAACTTCTTCTGGGCGCTGGATTCGATCGGCTGGTACTGGACGCCTGGTGCGGATGTCGAGCTGACGGGGATCCAGACCCAGCTCGCAACGGCGGTGAACATCAACAACGACTTCACGTTCACGACCGGCATCTACACCGACCGGCCCGCGGCCGGCGGCACGTTGATCGATTCGTTCACGTGGAACGGAACCGATTTCGTCGAAGGACCATGGCTCGGCGGCTCGTTCGACGCGCCGATCCAGCTTACCGGCGGTACCGAGTACTTCGTCGGGATGGTCGGTTGGGCCCAGGCCTTTACCGGCAACAGCGGCGCCGGCGTGAATTGGGTTGCGGACCCGCTCGGTGACCCGGCCGAGAACCTCGGTGCCGGCTCGAGCTACTCCTCGCAAAGCGTCGGCGATTCGTTCGACCTGCAACTCAGCCCGGACGGCCTCGGAACCACGGATCAACCGATCATGCGGTTCATCGCCGTACCCGAACCCGGCAGCCTGGGGCTGTTGGCGCTGGGGGCACTGCTTGCCGCCAGCCGACGCAGAGGATGACGGGCGCGTAGCCGGCTGGCGCTGCGACGTCGTGAGCGAGTGCCGTCGCGGTCGTCACTCCGGCGCGCGTGCGAGCAAGTCCAGCGATTTGCGGCCCAGTCGCGAAAATGCCAACGCCTGCAGCACGCGCGGCCCCGCCCAGCGATGGTCGGCGTGTTGCTCCGCTTTGACCCGCCCGGCGATTTTCTCGCAAGCGTGAACGTGCAGGTACAACGTTCGATGCGTGAAGACGTGTTTGATCGTCCCGATCGAGTCGGTCGGTTCGATGGTCAGGCCGTAATCGGCCGGGAATCGGTCACGGAGCGTCGACTGCGCGTCGTGCGCGCTCGTCGACGCGACAGTCGGCAGTTCCCAGAGCCCCGCGAGCAATCCGTGAGCCGGTCGACGCACGACCAGCACTTTGCTGTTTCGCACGATGACCGCGGCGGCGGCATGGATCGTCGGCGACGCCTTCTTCGCGTTCTTGCGCGGCAGGTCCTGTTGTCGGTCGTTTCGTGCCGCGAAACAGTCGGTCTGTAACGGGCACTGGGCGCATCCCGGCGTCCGCGGCGTACAAACCGTCGCGCCCAGTTCCATCAAGCCCTGGTTGAAGTCACCGGGTTGAGCACGGTCGAGCAGCGCCTTTGCGAGAGACCAGAACCGTTCGGCGTGTCGTGGGTCGTTGACGGGCGCATCAATGCCTACCAGTCGCGCCAGCACGCGCTTCACGTTTCCGTCGACGATCGGAGCCGGCACATCGAACGCGATGCTCGCAACCGCGCCCGCGGTGTAGCGTCCGATTCCCGGCAGCGCTTCGAGTTCAGCGACATCGCGCGGCATCGCGCCCGCGTGCGCGGCGACGACCTGACGCGCACAGCGATGCAGATTCCGCGCCCGGCTGTAATAGCCGAGTCCCTCCCAAGCCTTGTATACCTGCTGCTCGTCGGCGCGCGCCAGGTCTTCCATCGTCGGAAAAGCCGCCAGAAACCGCTGGTAGTAAGGAATCACGGTCTCTACACGCGTTTGCTGCAGCATGATTTCGGAAAGCCAGATGCGGTATGGGTCGCGCGTTCGTCGCCACGGCAGATCGCGCCGGCTGGTGCGATACCAGCCCAGGAGGCGCTCTCGAATCCGTCTGACGGTCCTCGGCGGGAGAGCTGTATCTGACTCGGCCGTCGGACGCGCTCGACTGCTGGTCGGCGCTCTCATTGTGCTTTGCCCGCGAGCTGATGGACGAGGTCCCGAAAGCAGCGGCCTCGGGCACGATAGTCCGCGAACTGGTCCCAGGATGCGCACGCCGGCGAGAGCAGGACGGCGTCGCCGGCCACGGCGCGCCGGGCGCAACTGTTCACGGCGCTACCCATATCCTTGTCCAGGGTCGCAGTCCCGCCGGCTGCTTCGACCGCCGCTTGAATCCGCGGTCCGGTCTCGCCGATGCAGGCGACGTGCTTGGCGCGCGTCGCTGCAAATTGGACGGCGGCGCTCAGATCCACCTGCTTGTCGTAGCCGCCGAGAATGATCAGCAGTGGCCGCTCGATGGCGCGCATGGCCGTGATTGCCGACTCCGGCGTGCTGGACTTTGAATCGTTGTAATACGCAACGTTCGCGTGCTCGGCGACGAACTCCAGTCGATCCGGAAGCGCCCGGAACGTCGCAAGCGGCTCGGTCGCGCGGGGGCCGTCAATGCCGAGTGCATGCGCTACCGTCAGGGCCGCTGCCGCATTGCGACGGTTGTGTGCACCCGGCACGGACAATCTCAGTTCGGGCCACGATAGTTGTCGGTTGTCGCAATCGACCGCGGACGTCGTTTGCATGACCGCCTGCGGCTCGTCGCGCGAATCGAGGTCGTAACGCCAGATGCCCGCGAGATCGCCGAAAAGCAGGTCGAAGTTGGTGCGCAGCGTCGGAACGTCCTCCATGATGATCGTGTCCCGCTGCGGGTCCTGGTAACGAACGATGTTCAGCTTGGAAGCCAGGTAGTCGGCGAAGCCACCGTGCCAGTCAAGGTGGTTGGGTGTAACGTTCGTGATGACCGCGATCGTCGGGCTCCAGCGGATCGCGGGCGTGCGCGCGAGCTGAAAACTGGACAGTTCGAGAACGACGACGTGGTCTGACGCCATCCGGGGAAGGTCGCCGAGTAGCGACGCCCCAATGTTACCGCCGACCCAGACCCCATCTTCGCCGAGTGCCGTCTTCAGGATCTGTCCGGTCATCGCGGTGATCGTGCTCTTGCCCACGGAGCCGGTGATCCCGACGACGCGGCACGGGCAGCGTTCGAGGAACAGGTTGATCTCGGTGGTGACAGGGACGTCGTTGGCGCGTGCGGTCGCGAGCAATGGGGCGCGATCGGGCACGGCGGGGCTGACGACCACCAGGTCCGCGTCCCGAAAGTCACGCTCGTCATGGCCCCCGAGGACGTGTCTGATCGGCAAGTCCGCCAGTTGCGCGACGGATTCGCTCAGCTGGTCCGCCGACGCTGTGTCGGTCACCGTGACGTGCGCACCCTGCTCGGCGAGCCAACGCGCCGCACCGATGCCCCCGCCAAAGCGGCCGAGACCCATGACGGTGACATTCCGGTCCTTGAGAACGTGCGGGTGATTCGTTGAGCGGTGCGACGGTTCGCCTTCATTCGATGTCACGCGAACGCCTCCGTGCGTCCGTTATGCCTGCTGCACGATGGTGCCGAGCACGTCGTGCATCGCGTAACGGCCAGCGGGCTTGCCGTGGATCCACTTGGCGACACGCAACGCGCCGGCAGCGAACGTGTCGCGATTGCGCGCCTTGTGCGAGAGGATCAGCGTCTCCTCTGCCGAGCCGAAGTGCACGTCGTGTTCGCCGACGATTTCGCCGAGCCGCAGGGCGTGAACCCCGATCGATCCGCGTTTTCGCGAACCGGTGTTTCCTTCGCGGCCGTAGATCGCAACGTCGAGTGGCGCTACTTCTCGGCCGGAACAGACCGCAGACAGCAGCGCTTTGGCTGTTCCGCTCGGAGCGTCGATCTTGTGACGATGGTGCGACTCCGTAATCTCGACGTCCCAGTCCGGTCCGAGACGCCGGGCCGTCTGCTCGACGAGCAGCAGCAGCAGATTGACGCCGACACTCATGTTCGGCGCCCACAGCACCGGCACAGCGGTCGCTGCGCGGTCGAGCGCCGAAAAGTCGTCGTCGGTTAGCCCCGTGGTGCCACAGACATGTGCCGCGCCGCGTGTTGCACACCACGCTGCGATTGTCTGGCTGCTTTCCGGCAGGGTAAAGTCAATCACGACATCGCAATCGCCAACGTGGTCAAGCGTCGAAACCGCGATCCCGGATTCACCGACGCCGGCGACCAGTCCCGCATCATTTCCAAGCAGCGGGTCGTCGGGGATGGTAAAAGCGCCGGTCAATTGCAATGCATCGTCGCCCAGGACCAGTCGAACCAGCGCGCGTCCCATTCGGCCGCAACAACCGGCAATGCTGACGCGCGTGCTCATGCCAGGCTCGCTTTCAACTCCTGCATCTCTCCGACCGTTTTCATGTCGCCTTGCGCGGTCGCAACTGCGACGCCGCGCGTCAGGGCCGTGCCCGCTTCCTGCGGGTTGCCCTGTGCGATGAAAGCGCGGGCGAGGTGGTAGTAAGCTGCCGAATAGTCGGCGTCGATCGCGATCGCCGCGTCGAATGCCGCGACCGCATCATCCCAGTGTTCGAGTTGGATATACTCCAACCCTAAGCCGTAGTGCGCCAGCGGGTCCGCCGGTGACGCCGCGGCGAGTTTGCGGAGTTGCTCCACGCGACTCAATACATCATTCCTTCCGGTTCGCAGGACAGGCGATTGCGGCTACGGTCGAACGATACTCAAGTAGCATTGATCGAGCGCATAGCCGCCCTTGAACTCCTGGACGTACTTGTGCCCGACCTCCTTGACCTTCTGCTTGAGCCGATCCAGTGCGCGGCGATGCTCGGCGATGACCGGCCGGCTGGCGGTCTTGAGGTCGTACCCTTCGCGCGAGATGACCCGCACGTCCGATCCGCGCTTGATGATACAGTCCACATTGTTCTGTTTCAGGAACGCCTGCACAGCTTCCGCCGCCCGGCGCTTCGACTTCGGGAAGTGCTGGATGACGACATAGGTATGGCCTTTCTCGAACTCCCACCGCGGCAGTTCGGCCGGCGCTTGGCGCGGATGCGGCTCGCTCTTGGCGGCCGTTTGTGGCAGCTCGATAGGTGTGCGGGCGCCGTTGCTTGGGACCGCGACCTCCGACGGTCCGGTGGCGGTATCGTCGTTGCCGAAGGGGAGTCCGTCGTCCGCCGGACGTGCCTCGGGTTGGTTCGCTGCGCGCGACCCGACCTGGAACATGACCGCCAGAAGCGACACGAGGACGATCGCGACGGCGGTGATGCCGACGATGCCGAGACGCAGCTGCAGTTCACCATTCGTGAACCGCATGCGCTGGTCACCGGCCGGGCCGTTCTTCAGCGGCGTTTCGGTCGCGCTGGGGCGCGTGGCCGGCGCGGGTGGTGCGGGCGCCGGGGACGGAGTGGGCGCCGGCGCCGGGGTCGGCTTGGACCGCGTCGTTGCGTAGCCCGGATTCGGGGAGGGCGTAGGGTTTGCGGGTGTCGTTCGGCGACGTCGCCAACCGCTCTCACGCTTGTTTCGATTCACGACCTCGTAAAGGGTCGGTCGTCCTCTCCGCATCGACATTCATCGGGCTCCTTCTGCACGGCGTTCGTCCCTGACCCGCGTATTGTAAGACGCTCCACCGACCCGGCCAACCGCCTTTCCAGAATCTGAACAAAGCCGTTCTGTTCGCTCAGTCGGCACGGAGCGGCGGCAAACCCATCGTTTCCCGTATGCGGTTGGCCTCGGCCCAAACGAGCTTGTTCGTTCGCAGAAAGCGGGTCAGACTCGATGTCGAAACCTGCAATTTGGCGGCCGCTTGCGCGACGCGTCCATCCTCCGCTTCGAGCATGTCGAGCACCATCGCGAGCACCGTGCAATACTCCGGATTGCGTTCGCTGACCGTCAATCGTCCCTGGTGCATCTGCACCCCCGGCGGCCAGGAAACCGGTGTCGTTGTCGGCAATCGCACGTGAATCGCGATCGCCTCGCGCAGGCGGCGCAACGCCCTCGACTTGTTCACGTGCTGCGAGCGGCTCTCTTCGCCGATCGTGGTCAGCCCGGTTGCGCGATGCCGCAGGCGAACAGCGGATGATGTCTTGTTGCGCTTTTGCCCACCGGGCCCGGACGCGCGGTATGTATGAATGTCACACTCTTCGAGCAGCTTCTCGTCGCTCCAGCCCAGGCGATCGCGGAGCTGCGCGGGCGCTGGCGTGCGGCGCTGTGGATTGGTCGAGTCGCCCCGGCTCATGTCGCGATCCCGTCTGCTCGCGGCCGCTGCGCCGCCCAGATCGCCGTCACCGCGATTGCCGCCGTCTCGATCCGCAGGATGTGCGGGCCGAGTTGCACGCAACGGACGCCGAGAGCCGTGATCCGCGCACGCTCATCCTCACTGAATCCACCTTCCGGGCCCACCAGCACGCAAACGTCCGCGTCCGACGGCTCGCACAGCGCTGCAGCAAGTGAAGGGGCATCCGATTGCGGGTCTGCGATGTACCGCCGATCCCTGCCGCTTGCCGAACGCGCGGCGAGGGCTTCGTCGATCGAATTGGTCGTTTCGACTGTCGGCACGAACGGTCTACGGGACTGTTTGCAAGCTTCGATCGCCGTCCGTGCGAGCTTGGACCGCGCTGTCTCGCTAATCTGTGCGATCGATCGCTCGAACGTCGCAAAGACGATCCGATCTGCGCCCAGTTCGGTACATTTTTCAACCAACGTGGATTGCCGCGGGCCCTTGGGCGCGGCCGTCACCAACGTGAGCGTCGGCGCCGGCGGATCGTGGCGTACGATCGTTTCCACGCGGACTTCGATCTTGCGTGCACGCTTGTCAGCGCCGACGATGCAGGCTTGTGCGAGTCCGCCCCGACCGTCAAAGAGTGTCAGCGGGTCATTGGGGTGGAGTCGACGACTGCCGACGGCGTGCTGCGATTCCTGTTCCGAGAGCACCAGAGAACCGGGCTTCAGCGACTCGGCGAAGAACCATGGACCTATCAAACGACCGTCGGCGTCGATGGGGTGTCTCTCACGCTGGGAACTCATGGGTGCTGGCATCTCCGGGTTTTTACGAGGGATGCACGCGCAGCACGCCGCGCACGGTTGCCAGTCCGTCGCCGAAGTCGCGTTCCTGGGTGACCAGCGGGCTCGCAAGCCACTGGACCCAGTCGGCAGCGTCGGCCGACGGCGCCGGTGCGGGCGGCAGCAGTACCCCTTCGGCGTTCGGAATCTTGCTACATCCGCCGGTGACCCAACCGGCCTGGCCGTCGCGGATGCACCACTCGAACGCGCCGCCGACCGCGCCCTGAAGCGCATCACCCTGAACGAGCACGCCGAGCTGCCACTCTCGAAGCGCCGGCACGACCAGTCCGATCCCGCTGAGGACCGTGCGCGCCTGGTCCATCGTCTCGACCGGTTCCGGCCACTCAGCATCATCGATATAGAACACCGACCATCCGCGTGCCGTCTCGGGCAATACGGCCCACGCAGCGTCCGTAGGGGGCACTGCGACCAGCGTCAGGGTACGACCGCTCGGCAGCCGAAGCCGCGCGGGATAACCCGTTCGTTCGTCCTGAGCGACAACCGCTACGCCGGCCGGTGGCTCCCATGCCCGGGGAAGATCCGGCTCCGTCAGCGTGTCCGTTGACGCGCGCCCGCGCTGGGCCAACCCCTCGATCTCGTCGACAGCGGTGCTCCAAAGACGCCGCGCTGCCGCCAGTTCGCCAATGTTGCTCTGTTCCTCGGCCGATTCACGCCCGCGCGTCGCGATCCACGTCGCTAGGGCCGACCATGCGTCCGAGGTCAGTTCGAACTGCACATCCTCGCGCCACGCCGACGCGCCTTCATCATATTCCGCCAATACGCGGCCCTCGAGCGCCAAATCCGCGACGCGATACGTCGCCGTTCGAACGGCCCGCGCCGTGTCGTCATCCATCGACTTCCAGTCGTCAGTGAACGAGGTCACGCGCTCGTCGCTCACCCGCGACAACAGCTCCGAGACAACCGATCCCAATCCCGGAGACTCGTCCGTCAGCAGTCCCGCAAGGTCGGGCAACGCATTCACAGCGATCGGCGGCGGCGTTTCACGCAGCACCTGCTCGAAGTCAAAGACGACAATCGGTTCGTCCGTATTTTCGTTCGATCCGTCCACAACGACCGCTTCGTTGGCGTTCCCATCATTGGTTGCCAGGTCGGCGTTCGTGTTTTCGACGCTTTCGTTTCCACGCGCGACCGAGGTGTCCGAGTTGTCGTTCCCGACGACGAATTCTGTTTCGTTTTCGTTCGCATTCGCGTCCACGAAGACCGATTCGTTGCCATTCGGCTCCGGCGGTGTCGGGTCGTTTCCACCGCCGGGGATCAGAAACCAGACACCGCCGCCGATCGCGACAACGCCAACGACGGCTGCAACCGCCAGCGGCAACTTCGATGTCGGTAGTGGCGGCAAGCTGTCGAACCGGTCGCGCAATGCCTGCGCGGACGTGCGATGCTCGTCGGCAGCGAGCGCGTTCTGCTCGATGGCGCCGACCCGAGCGGCGAACCGCTTTGTTCGACGCCCGGACTGCTCCAGTTCTTCTTCAAGCGTCCGCAGTGCCGCGCTGAGCTCCTGTCGACCGGCGTCAATCTGCGCCCGACACCGCTTCGCGAGCGCCTCCCGGCGCTTTCGTACCGATTCCGGAGGAGCCTCGTCGGTCGGATCGGCCTCGATCTCCTGTACCACAGCCAACGGCTCGCGCTCGACGCGGCGCTCCCATTGCTCCAGCTTGGGAAGCCATTTCTCCAGTCGCGCGACCGCTTCACTGATGGAAGCGTGCTCGGTCTGCAGCGCGTCATCGTAGCGCACGCCGTCGTCGGCGACAGCAAGGTGCTCCTTCGTGTCGGCGACCTGCTCGGAATCCAACGCCTGTCGGGCCGCTTCCAATGCGCTGCGCGCCTTCGCGACGTTCTGATTGCGCAGCTCAGTTTCCCGCGATTGGATCGCGTCGCGCACGGCCTCCGCAGTGCTGCGCGCCCAAACCGGGAGCGATTCCGGCAAGGCGCGAACCTTCCGATCCTGCCAGGTCCCGCCTTTCTCCAGCAAACGTGCAGCCAGGCTGACATCCTCGCCGAGCGCTGCCTCGGCGGCCGCTAACGTCTCGGCAATCGGACGCTCGTCATCAATTCGTTTTTGCAACGCCGCGGCGCGTTGTCGTTGCTCCTCCGGTGCGGAGGCAGCTGACGCAACCGTCGTCGCGTTCCGTTCCGCTTCGTCGAACTCTCCGGACTCGATCGCTTGTTCAGCGGCTTCCAGCCGGGCTGTGATTTCGGCGGCTTCACGCGCGCTGCGCTCGGCGCGGGCAGCGTCGATTCGCGCAAGCAGCGCTGCATGTTTCTCGCGATCGTTCGCGACCATCGCGTCGGGGACGATCTTGTCGAGTTCCTCTGCCGCGCTGTCCAAGCGATCGTCGTCGAGGGCAGCCGTTGCACGCAACAGCCGCTCGCGCTCACCACGGGCGGCCTCACACCGATCGAGAATGGCACGCGCCTCGGTCTGCGGCTCCCCCGTGATCTCGTCCGCTACCGCGAGCACACTCTCGCAGAGGGTTCGGCAACGTCCGAGATCACCCTCGACGAGCGCCGTCGTTGCCTGCTCGATTGTGCGGATCGCGTTCTCGACCGCCTGCTTGCGAACTTCGGCGAGCGCAGCCTCGATCTGCTCGCTCAGCAGGGTGCGCTGCTCGACGACGGCGGGCGGTAACGCGTCGGTCGATAGACCGCCGAGGTGATCGGCCGCTTCACTCGCGTTGCCGCTGCCCAGCGCACGCTCCGCACGACGAACAGCCATCAACGCCTCTTTCAGCGCGCCGGCCTTCTCGGCGATCGCGGCGCGCTCGACACGCAGCTTCGACGGGACTCCTTCCTCGGGCACTTCCTTGAGCGCCCGCTCGAGCGTCTGCTCATCCGCTTCGGCCCACGCATCTCGAGCACGAGCCAGGGCCGCGTCGTATCGATCGTGCGCCTCGCGCGTGGATGTGAGGGACTGCGCGACAGTGGCGACCTGCTCCTGCATTTCCGACGTGAGCTCTTCGTGCTCCAGCGACGAGAGTAACTCCGCGGCCTGGTCGAGGTCGCCGGTCTGTAACGCCGCCCGCGCACTGGACAACCGAGCCAGCGCACGCTGCCGCGCTTCCTTGCGCTGTTCGATTTCGGACGCAAGCGTCTCCGCTTGGGTGCGCATAGCGGGGGATAGGTCGGGCTCAGCAAGCAACGCCGCCAGGCTTTCCTCGGCCTCGGTCTCGTTGCCGGCGTCGAGCGCGGTGCGTGCGTTGCTCAGGTAGGACTCGGCCAGGGCCGCGGCGCCGGCCTCCAGCAGCGACTTGTGAGCATCGCACTCCTGTATCAGGGCGCGTGCCGCCGAGACCTGATCGTCGTCCGCCTGTTCTTCGGCTAGGAGCTGCTCTGCAAAGGTGCGTGCTTGGGCTGTTTCGCCTGCGGCCAGCGCCGCCTGTGCATCGGCCAACATCCGTTCCCGACGAGCGCGGGTCTCGATTGCTTCCCGTCGCTCGGACAGATCGCTGACTGTCGATTTGAGCCCGCGGCGCCACAACGCAGGGAGGCCCGCATTCTCGATCCAGGGCTTGGTGGTCTCGAGGAAGGCGCCGATGTCCCCTTGGTCAAGCTGATCGGCGGCCTCGGCCAGGGCCGCATCAGCCTCCTGCCAGGTCTCGGGAACGAAGAGCCGGGCCTCCTCGAGCGCCTCGCTGATCTTGGTGAACCGTTCGCCGGGTTCGGTGCTCAGGAGTCGAAAGACCAGCTCGCCCCAGGCAACGATCGAGCGATCGTGCGACGTTGCCGTGCCGCTGTCGTGTCGCTCGAACGTTTCTTCCCAGTCGCGCCGTTCCTCGTTCAGCGCGTAGGGTTCGAACGTCAGAAAGAAGGTCACCGTCGGGTCATCGAATTCGACGCCGAAAGGGTGTACGCCGGCTGCAAGTACATAGAGCATGGCGCCGAGTGCGAACTGGTCGGCCTTGACGTTGAAACGCGTCGCATCGTCGAGCAGCTCCGGCGGGAAGTTGGTCGCGACCCAGCCATTCTCCTGCCGCGACTCGTCGGTGAGCAGTCGCCAGACCCCGGAACGAAATCGTCCGCCTTTGATCTCGCGGGCCACCGTCTCACAATGCACGAACCGCCGCGTCTCGACGCCACAATGCGCCTCGAATGCGGACGCGATACCGAAGTCGGAGATGCAGACGCGTCCGGTGCGGTCACGAAACAACGAGCCGGTGTGCAGCCCCGTATGAACGGTCGGGATCGTCGCGGCCGCCTCAAGCGCCCGCAGGCCCACGTGCGTGATCGACCAGAGATCCTCGATCGTCAGACGTGTCTCGGCGTTCAACACCTGCTCGAACCGGATCGGCGTCGCCGGCGAATGCTCGATCAGCAGCGATTTTCCGGCCAGCTCGACGTCCTCGGCCATCGGCAGGATCGCGCTACACCCGGACGCGAGCCGCGCTTGCATCGCGACGGCATCACGAATCGTCTGAATGAACCGCTCCCGGGCGGCGGAATCGAGTTCCTTCGGAATCTCGACCTGCCGGACAGTGGTCAGTTGGCTGTCGAACGGATCCTTTGACATCGTCGCCTGAGCGTCCCGACGTCGCGCCATCGGGGCCTTGGGTTCATGCTGTAACCGCCTGTTACTATCGGCGGAGCGCGGCCGGTGTCAATCCGTGAGCCCCTGTGGGATTGGTGGCGGGCACCAAACGAGCCCCGAGCGCGAGCGAGGGGATCAAGAAACAACTGGGTGGGGCGGGCGTCTCGCCCGCCGTTGACCGCTCGCTTGCGCTCGCGGCTCGCATCGACGTCGCTTGGCTCCGTAACAGCCCGCAAGGATCGAACACAACGAGGCCCGAGCGCGAGCGAGGGGATCAAGGAGCGTGAGATGGCCTGGGCCCGTCGCTAGCGCGCTAGCGCGGTAGCGTCCCAGGCTTCTACCCTGGGGGACACTCCTGGCTTGGTGCGCGAGCACGTCCCTCACCCTAGAGTGTGGGGCACCACGTCCCCGATCCCCGAGAAACAATGGGGGTGGGGCGGTCGTCTCGGCTCGCTGTTGACCGCTCGCTTGCGCTCGCGGCTCGCATTGACGTCGACCTCTCCGTGACGATTTTCCGAAAAAAGGCTAGCGTGCGTTAGGTGTATTGGTAAAATGGGGAAGTCGAGGGCATCAAAAGCGCGTTCAACGGCGTAGTTTTCACCTCTCCGGCCGGCCGGGCGCGCGGATCTGGTACAGTTCAGGAGGTGGCCAATGCGTAGCCGTCTGTCGTCCCGTCCCCGCTCGGCGTTCACGCTGATCGAACTGCTCGTGGTCGTTGCCATCATTGCGTTGCTGATCGCGATCCTGCTTCCGTCGTTGGCCGCTGCGCGCGAACAGGCGCGACGCGTCAAGTGTTCAACCAATCTGCGGTCGATCGGGCAGGGGGCGTTGATCTACATGGCGGATTCCGGGCGCTATGTCAACGGTCACTATTGGCCCATTCAGATGGGTAAGCAGCGCGCGTTCTGGGCGGTAGCGCGTGACGGCGGCGGCCGGCCCGTGCGGCTCTACATCAACGGGGCCGACGTCCTGGGAGGAAACTCCGACGCCGGGGTGCTCGACTGTCCGAACAACCGCAAGGAGCATGTCGACTGGTCGGCGACCCTGGTCGCGCAGCAGGCGTCGATCGATCGGCGGTTTGCTTACCTCAGCTACGGCGCGAATGCGTGGGGAGCGGGCGAGCCGTTTGGAGCGAACGATGCCTGGACCGGCCTGATTCAACTCGACCCGACCCTGAACTGGTCGCCGTTTGGCGATCAGGAAGAGTACAGCGGTCTGACGGAGGTGCAGGTACGCGACCCGTCGCAGTTCATCGCGTTCGGTGAGAGCAATCGCGACGGCGTGTACGACCAGGAGATTGACAACTCCATCGTCAATACGCAATGGGATTTCCCCTTCGAGAGCCCGGGCGGAATACATCCAGCGCACAACACCCTCGGTATGAACACGATGTTCTTCGACGGACACGTGGCGTGGTTCGCGACGTGGAAGCACTGGGTTGATCCCGAAGGGCTCGACCGGAGCCAGGCGTCTCCGTTCTTCGAGCCGGACGGCCTGATGCTCGCGGATGCCCCGGGCCTTTCCGCGGAGACACGCGGAATCTGGATGCGAATGTGGTCGCGAGATTTCACGCCGCACTTGCGGCGCTAGGGTGACGATCGTCTCGTCGAGGTCACCCGCCGGGCGGCACTCGAATCTGCGCCCGGCCATGTTCGGGCCTACCTGCTGATGAGAGCGAGGCGGCATGCTGACTCCCGAACCGGAATCCGCTGGCGGCGGTTGGAAGCAAGCGATCAAGACCGGCGGCGCGATCGTTGTGGTGGTTATTGCGGTTGGCTGGCTCGGCTGGCGCATCAGAAGCGGCTTCGGTCCGACCACCACTGACAACAACCGCGTCGTCATCGTCTGTACCGCTTGCGATCAAGAGACCCGGATGACATCGCAAGAAGCAAATGTGCTCGCGGGCGACGAAGAGACCGGTGCGTTCATCTGTCCACAGTGTCAGCAGCCAGCCGCCTGGGGAACGAGTTTGCGCTGTTTTTCGTGCAAGCGCTACATTCCACGGACACCTGAGATCCGAAGCGGTGCGTACGAGTGCCCGTATTGCAAGACGTCGCTTGCGGCGCAGGTGAGGACGCCTTCGGGCGGCGGGTAAGACGCGACGGTTCGGCAGCGCGGCAACGGTCCAAGGGGAATCTTCTGCGACCGTCGAACGCCGCATCGTCACTTGCCCTATACTCGTCGTCATGACGCATCTCACGCTTGGGCTGTGGCTTTCGGTTGCGTTATCGGCGCAGGTCGAACGGACGGAACCGATCCGCTTCGATCGGCTCGACAACGGTCTCGAGATCGTGGCGGTCGAGGACGCGACGTTCCCGCTGGTAAGCGTCCAGCTCTGGTTCAACGCCGGGCTGGCTGACGGTGCGGTGACGAGCCGCGTGGCGCATGCGGTGCGGATGTCGGCGGCGGGTCCGGCGCTGCGGGAATTGAGCGCGGCCGGAGCCCGGATAGAGGCAGGCGTGCTGCCCGACGCGTGCTTCCTGACGATTACGACCACGGCTGACGCGCTCGATGTTGCGCTTGACGCTGCGCGGGCCTTCCTGGCTACGGCCGCGCCACGAACTACGGATCCGAAAGCGGGTCCGTCGGTGCTTGCGTGGCGGGTAGAGACCGTGGGCCTTCAGTGGTATGAGGCCGTCTCGGGGAGCCTTCGATCGGGACCGTCTCGCGACGATCGCTGGCGTGCCGCGGTGCTCGAATCCGCTTTTCGTGGACATCCTTACGCCAGAATGTTGAAGCCGTCGGTTGTGAAGGCAGCCAACGTGTTGCCTTTAGCGCTCTCGGCGTTTCTGGCTACATGGTCCGTGCCTGGCAATGCGCGCCTGGTTGTCGTCGGAAACCTACCGGTCGCGGACGCGTTGCTGAAGGCGAAGGAGCGGTTTCGCGATGTGGCATGGGCGGAGCCGCCGCGCCGTGCCGTTTCGGAGCTACCGGAGCCGAAGGGAACGCTCGTCGTCGTTGACGCGTTACGTGCGGGCGTCGATCTGGTGTGGGTGACGCCACGTTGGGGGGACTTCGACAACGCGGTGCTCGATACGTTGCTGGAGGTCCTTTGCAATCCTGTGGACGGTCGATTGCGTGACGTGCTGCGGCGTTCGGGCTACTCGGCTCCGAACTGGTGTCGCGAGTCCTGGAAGCATGCGGGATTGACGATCCTTTCGGCGGATCGGCCTCGGCGGGCTGAGGCGACGCTCGAGCCGCTTGAGTCGCTGCTGGTGGCGTCGTTGCGCGACGTAGCGCGGACTGGAGTGTCGCCGATCGCCTTGAACGGCGCACGGACTGCGGTCATTGCCCGATTGCGCGCTCGGACGAGCGCCTTCGGGGAGCACGCCAAGCGCCTTGCGCTTCACGAGATGGTCGGGCGTGACCTGATGCTCTCGACGTTTGAGTTGGAGCGCTATGCGCGCGTGACCGTGCACGATTTGCAAGCGGCTGCCAACGACTTGGCCGAGAACATTGCCGTCCGTGTCCACCGTCGATCGGTGCCGAGGAAAGCGCCGACGAATGGTGCGGCGATGACGCGGAACAACCTGCGCGAAGCGGATTCGGCCGGGAGCGGCGCGGCTTCGGAGGGGAGCGTCGTCAACTGGAACGAGCCGCGGTCGCCGACGATCGAGACGATCACGGTTGAGGCGGCGCGAATCCGCGTGGCGAAACTCGCTTCGGATTGGACGAGTGTCGCGGTTGTTCTGCCGCAATTCGCTGATCGCCGGGCGGGTGCCGCTCCGATCGGGGAAACCGACGTCACGATCGCTGCGCTGCGCGATGTGGCGCGCTACAACGGACTGGTGTGTGCGCTGCACTCGCCGACGGTGTTGCTGGTGTCGGGAGCGTCGGCGCAGTTGCCCGAGTTGATGGAGGTCGCGACGCGCCTTGCGCGGCACCCCGACCGTGCCGCGTTGGTGGAATGGCTGGGTGGCGCGGAAGAAACCGCAGCTGCCGACGGCCCCGCGGCAGGGCCGGTGAATGGTGCTGCCGGTGTTGCGATGGCGGTTTGTGGCAATGTGACCCCCGCTTCGGTCGAGTCGGCGTGTCGACAGTATTGTGCTGAATGGTTGGCTGCGGCGCCGGGAGAATCCCGGAGACCGGGCGTTCGCGACACGCAGTTGACGACCGACCGGACGACGACGACGCGGCCGGTGTCGCATCACGCGCGAGACGACGGCAACGGCTGGGTGGTGGTGCAGGTTCCGCAATCGTTGACGCCGACACAGGCTTGGACGATCGCGTACGTGCTCGGGTTGCCGGACCCGGCGGCTATCGCCGCGAGTTACGACGATGTTCCCAGGTCCACCTGGCACGCTGCGCCGCTCGACGATCAGCGGATTCGGTGCCGGTTGGTACCGGGCTTGGTTGGAGAAGTCCGAGGGACGCGGCGCGACGACCCTGACGAGCGCATCAAGCGGACGGTGTCAGCGTTGATTGCCGCGCTCGACCGTCTCCGTGACAGTACACGAGGGCGCGACGCTTTTCGCGGGGCGTGGCGGGCAGCGCGGCGCGCGTTGCGCGTCCGGGTCGATGGACCACAAGTGCTCGCTCCGCTTCTGCTTCGGTGGGAGTCGCCGTTCGCGGATGCGGCCGACGAGCAGACGCGATGGCAGGAACTGAGCGAATCGCTGGCGGGGGTCGAGTTGCAGGTATCAGGCGGGCCTGGCCCGCACAAGCCCTAAGAGCACGGGGGCGGTGAGTTCCCGTGGCGTTGGCGGGGGATCGACGGTAACCTGTTGTAGAGGCGGATTAGGTCGGCGTCGGCGCCTGGCGGGCGCGACGGATTCTCGTATCAGCGGAACGGATGAGTAACGATGCAGCGGGTCACTGTTGGGGCGCTTTTGGTTGTCGTTTCGGTGGTGTGGGGGTGTGGCGATGCAACACCGCCGGAGTCGGCAATACCGGCAAGCGTTGGCGGATCGTTGGCGCTGGGGACGCCGATGGCCGACGCTCGGATTCTGCAGGACCAGACGACCTACCAGCCGGTCGCGTATGAGCCGGTCAAGGACCTGCCACGAGCAGGCGGTGGCGGTAGCGCCCGGAGTGCCGACGGCGGCGGCGGCGAGACGCCGAGCGATCCCGCGATCGTTGCGATCCAGGAAACGGTTCGTGGTGTCGGTGAGACGATCGTCGGTCTGCTTCGGGAGGGTAAGTACGAGCAGGTCGTCGCGATGATCGAGCCGAGCCAGGTCGAGGGGATCACGGCCGACACGTACGAGACGTTCTATCCGACCAACGAGAAGATGAATCTTTTCAAACAGCGGATGAGCGAACAGTTCGGTCCGTTGGCCTCGCAGGCAGTAGACGTCTTTTACAACAAGTTTACCTACAATCCGACGATCGACGTATTGGATCTGAACAACGCCACCTACGCGCCGAGCCCGCTACAGTTGTTGTTCGGTCCGGACAGCGATCAATCGATGAGTCTGCGGAAAGACGGTGATGGCTGGCGGATCCAGCTTGGTACCCCGATCGACCAGGTGCGGATCGTGGCTGTGCTCGCACATCATCAGCAGCTCCAGGCGTTCCTGGACGACGCGATTGCCAAGTTGGAGGCGGGCGAGTTCGAGTTACAGCAGTTCCAGGCAGCGGTCGGGGTATTGCTCGGGCAGCGCGGTTGAGGTTGGTGGCGATTCGATGGCGACGATTACGCGACAGCAGTATGACGAGCTGGCGGAAGCGATCCGCGTGCACGATTTCCTGCACCGGTTGCAGCGTGAGATCGAGCAGTTGCATTACCTCGTGTTTCACGCGAACCGCGAAGCGGATTGGAGTCGCGTTCGGGAGTCCGCGCTGCAGATTCTGATTGCGGAGATCGCGTTGCGTCATCACGGCGAGTTTGACGGTGTCTACCAAGCGTTGCGCGCGATGGAGCGTGAGGGCCGTGAATGGCGGCTGGCGTTGCGTGAGATGGCGGGCCGGGTCCACTCCTACTATACGACGCCGCTCGGGATTTCCATGCGGGCGGACCTATTCGGCGACGGGGTGGTTTTCATCTCGCCCGCCGCGGATACATATGTTCGAGAACGGGCGGCATCATCCAGCCCGTCGTGAAAGGCAACTCCATGACCAGCGGCAACGGGCCGGCAGCGAAGCCGTCGGCCACTGCGTGTCCGATCGCCGAAATGGCGGCCGGATTTCGCGTCGAATCGCAGGTGTTTCGGATTACCCAGAAGGATCTGCGAACGACCAGCAACGGCGAGCTATACGTACACGCGGTGGTCGCCGATGCGACCGGGCAGATGCTGGCGCGGCATTGGAAGTCGTCGCAGCAGTTTTTCGATTCGTTGCCGGAAGGCGGGTTTGCTCGATTCCGAGGGCGTGTCGAGAACTACAAGGGGAATCGACAGTTCATCGTTGACGGTGTGCAAGCGGTCGACGAGCGCGACGTGGACCCACGCGACTTCCTGCCTGCCTCGCGGCGTGACGCCGAGCAGATGTGGAACCGGCTGCAAGAGATCCTGCGGACGATCGAGGACCGCGATCTGTTGCAACTCGTCGGCCGATTCATGCACGATCAGGCGTTCGTGCGTGGTTTTCAATCGGCACCGGCCGCGATCACCAATCATCATGCGTACCTCGGCGGTTTGCTGGAGCACACGCTGAATCTGCTGGAACTGGCGGATCGTGTCTTGCCGCTCTATCCGCGCGTGAATCGGGATCTGGTGCTGGTCGGCTTGTTCCTGCACGATTGCGGCAAGGTGGAGGAACTCGAATACCGGACCAACTTCTCCTACAGCAGCGCCGGGCAGCTCGTGGGCCACATTGCGATGGCGGTCGTCTGGGTCAAGGAGAAGATTCGGGAGATCGAGCGCGAGACCGGCCAGCCATTCCCGGAGAACCTGGCGCTCGGACTCCAGCACATCATTCTGGCCCACCACGGCAAGTATGAGTTCGGCAGCCCGCGGCTGCCGGCCACGGCCGAGGCGTTCGTGGTTCATTATCTGGACAACCTGGACGCTAAGCTCAATATGGTGTTCGAGGCGGTGGATGCCGATCCGGACGCTGCCAGCGACTGGACCAGTTACGTGCGGGCGCTGGAGACGCGGATCTTCAAGCCGGGCGTTATGGGGCCGTCGACGGAAAACGCCTGACGTCGCGGCCACGGCGGTCAAACCAGTAATTTATTACCGGATGTATCAAACCTTGTCGGGTGGGGGTCTACAATGGAGGAAACCGCGACGCGGCACCGTGGGGTATCGGGGCCGCGGCACCAGGACGGGAAACAGGCGCGAACCATGCACAAATGCGTGATCCACGCTCATACGAACTACTCGTTCGACTCGAACGTCAGCCCGCAGGATCTGATTGATGCGGCGCGACGAGAGGGTGTTTCATGCGTCGCGGTGACGGACCATGATGAGATTGCCGGGGCGATCGAGGTGCGAGAGTCGGCGGACGACCTGACGGTCATCGTCGGCGAGGAGGTGAGCACCGCCGACGGCCATCTGATCGGGCTGTTTCTGAACGAGTGGATTCCGCCGGGGATGTCGGCGATCGAGACGGCGCAAGCGATCCGGGCACAAGGTGGTCTGGTGCTGGCGCCACACGCGTTCTGCACGCTGGCGGATGATTGTCTCGGCGAGGCGATGTACGGATTGCTGCCGTGGCTCGATGCGGTCGAGATCTGCAACGCGCAGTCGCCGGCGCCGTGGGAGGATCGGCGGGCGGCAACGTTTGCGCAGCAGCATCGCCTGCCGGTCTATGTAGGGGCCGACGCACACTTGCGCGGGCGGCTTGCACCGTGCTACCAAATGCTCGCGTCAGTCGATTCGCCGACCCGGTTTCTGGAATCGCTGCGCAGCGCTCGGCTGCACTTCGGCCGTTTCGGCCCGTGGTACTTTGCACGGATGGCGTTCCGGCACTTCTGGGATCTTTTCCGCGATCAGCGCCTCCCCGGCTTCGGCGCGAATGCACCGAAGCGCATCCCTGAGACCGCCTAGCGTCTGCGCCCCGACTCGCGGTCACTCAACGTCTTACCAATTCCTGCACCGATCTTGGCGCATTCATGGTAGTGCGTCTGACGAGTCGCGAATCGTTGGTTGACCAGATCGGCGCCATTCTCATACCCGTCGCATCCGGTCTGCGTTGGATGTGTATAACCGGACGCGGCGCGTAACCGCGCGGGCTATGGTCGCACGTTTGCTGTACCGGTGTCAGATGGGGAGCTGATATGCACTTTCTGACGATTCTCGTGGCGGTCGGAGTCGCCGAAGTGCGCGCGGAGCAGTGGGTCGGCCTGAAGGCACTTCCGCTTCACGATCAACGGCCGGTGTTGCTTGCCTGTCTCGATACGGATCAGCCGGAGAGCCGGGGCATCGTTCGCAGGCTGAACCGAATCGCGCGGTCGCGCACCTTTCGGGTGCTTGCGGTGACGGACGACGACATCGAACGGACGCGGGCATTCGTCAGCCGAACGCGCGCGGCGTTTCCGGTCGGCGCGTCGAGCGACAGCTTTGCCGAGCACGCCGGAGGCGGTACGCCGAGCGTGCGCCGGTTCGATACCGGGGCGGTTGCGGGCACGATTGTCGAGGCCGCCACGCTTGCCGAGTTGTTACCGCCGGTATCGATCACGGTCGAAGAAGTAGGGCAGCTAGCGGATCGCGGCGCACTGTTGGACATCGCGATGGCTGACTATCCGAAAGAACAGCGAATGAAAGCGTGGCGACAGCTCCACGCGGTGCTCGGCGAGAGCGATCCGGCGGAGTTCGTGCGGATCGTCGATCTCGCTGTCGATGACGAGCCCAACGCCTGGATCCGTGGACGGATGCGCTTCGACCGGGCCCGGGCTGCCGGTGAGAATCCGCAGGACAACGAACCGACCGAACTGTCCAAGGCACGAGCGGCTTACTATGCGCAGCCGGAGGCGCCGAAATGGGTTGTGCACGACGTGCTGTTCCGATGGTACGACGCGATGGGCATCGAGGACCTGCGTCGCCTGAATGAGCGCCATCTGGGATCCGGCCATGTTGACCTGCTCGTGCGCAATGTGATTATCTCCGCCTTGATGGATCGGGAGGGCTGCCCGGGAGCACGGGCGCTGCTCATGGAACGCCTGTCGCACGAGCAAGAGCGGGAGATTCGAATGGGGATCGCGGTCGCGCTCAAACAGGTTTGCACCGTTGGCGATGAAGAGGTCGCAGCGCTGCTGGACCGCATGGCCTTGAAGGAGCCGTTCGTCCTTTGGACGCGGACGCGGATGGAGGACGCTGCGCATAAGATTCGGACGGGGGAAGGTAAGTCCCGATGAACCGAATCTGCATCCCCTCATTGTGGGCGAGTCGAAACTCTCGCCTCAGCACACTAGGTCCGTCGGCGCTGAACGAGCGCGGCGAGGCGCTGAATGTGCGCCGGGCCGACGCCGCAGCAACCGCCGATGATATTCGCACCTGCTTCGAGCAGCGGGGCGGCGTGCCGGACGTAGTCCTCGGGGGTGGTCGTGTAGGTAGCGCGATCGTCGACCAGGTCCGGGAGTCCGCCGCTCGGGCGAACCCAGATGGGCAGGGTGCTCGCCGCACGCAGCGCGACGACGATCGGCAGGTAGGTTGCAACCCCTGCGCCGCAATTGCATCCGATCAGGGCGGCGCCGGCATCCTCGACCGCCGCGGCGCAGGCAGCGGCTTCGGCACCGGTCATGGTGCGCGTGCGCTGCGGTCCGGAGTCGAAAGAAAAGCTGGCTACGACGGGAAGGTCTGTCTCCTCGCGGATCGCGCGGATTGCGAGCACGGCCTCGCCGATCTCGGAGAATGTTTCGAGCACGAAGCCGTCGACGCCGCCTTCGACCAGACCCTGCGCCTGAACGCGAAAGGCCGCCATGATCTGATCCTCGGGCACCTCGTTCACCGCGACAATCGCGCCGGTTGGTCCGAGCGATCCCAATACCGGGAGGGTATCCCCCGCGACCGAGCGGCAGATTGCGGCGCCGGCACGGTTCAACTCCTGGATGTCGGCTTCCACGCCGCGCCGACTGAGCGCGATCGCGTTGCCGCAGAACGTATTGGTCGTAATGATCTCGGCGCCGGCCTCGACGTACGCTCGCGCCAGTCCGCGCACAGCGACCTCGTGATGCAGATTCATCATCTCTGCGAGGGGTGAATCGGGCGGCAGTCCGTGCTCGGCCAGAATGGTGCTCCATCCGCCGTCAGCGATCGCCGGGTTGCGCCGATAGGATTCGGGATCGAAGCGCATACCTCTCCGTTTTACGGGCTCGCGCGGATCCAGTCGGTGTCGTTCAGCAGCGCAGGCGATCCCAGCACAATGACGCCGTGCCGATGCGGCATCAAAACACGTCGACCAAATTCCGGCAACCCTTTTTTTTCCGTTGCGGGCTGATCGATGCGAATCACACGCGCGCGATAGTCCAAAGTGTCCAGCAAGTCCTCGGTGAAGGATTCGTGCGCGTCGTCCAGACGCACGGTCCAGCCGACGCATGGTGAGTTCACGACGTCGAGGAAGTCGGCGATCGTGCCGGGATCGCGGGCGCCGGGCACGTCCAACACCAGCACCAGTCCATGTTGCTCGGCGGCGTGACGAACGACCCATAGCAGATCGAGCAGGCGGTCGTCGAGGGCGGCCGATGGTTCCTGGTCGTCAGTGGCGCGCAGCTCGACGAACCGCGCGCCGTGAGCAACGGCAAACGCGAACCACTGGAGCACATCGGCCGGGGGCTGGGCGCGCCGACGGCCCCGCGCTTCGGGCACCGGCCATTCGCTTGTTGTAACGGAGATCAGGGTCGCGGGCGGCGCTGGTGCGGCGGTGGCCGATGTCTCCGGCGTCGGGGCCGACGCGCTCAGCATGAAGCACGGGTCGGACCAGGCCCACCCGACCTTGCTGGTGTCGTGGATCTCTTGTGATGCGACGGCGGTCCATTCGCAGAGGACGATGGGATGTCGAGCAGTGGCGGGCATGGGCGGATTATCGATATTCGGTCGCATGACGGCCGGAACCACGATTCTCGGCACGGGTTGGAATCGGGGCCGTGCGAACCGTTATACTGCGTGCATCACGGTCCGTCGACTGGCACGACGGCGAGCGAGGTGAGTGAGGAGCCCCCATGAGACCGCTTCGAGGATCTGCCCTGTGGGTGACGTTCGCAGGTTTGGTGCACGTCCTGAGTCAATCGGCGGTAGCGCAGGATACGCGCGACGCGGCGCCGATCGAGACCGGTCCGCGGGTGCTTCGGGCCATCAATGAGGCGCCGGTCGATCGAACTTTGCCGGTGTCGGTGACCGTTCGGCCGACCGCCGCCGGCGGCAGCTATACCAACACGATCCTGGTGACCGGATACTGGCCGCCCTCCAATGAGATGGTGCGGCACTTCAGCGCGAATCCGCTGCAGAACCCGGAGTGGGTCGGCGAGAACTGGGAGAACAGCGGCTTCAACGTCTATTCGTATTTTCCCGAGTTTCCCAACGGCGGGCCGAACTACGGTCGCGGCGAAGGGGACTTCGAAGTCGACTATCAAGACACGTCCAGTGACTGGTGGCCGCTGGTCGAAGCGCTCAAACCGGTCGCGATCGTGACCTTCAGTCGGGCGGGCAACGACCGCGATTGGGAGATGGAGGGTGGTAACGGCAACTACACTGCCAACCTCTGGAGCAATGACTACCTGGATCCGCGCAAACCGACGCCGGAATTGCCCAGCGATCAGGAGCCGCCGCCGAACGATCGGTTCTCATCGCAACCGATGCAGACGATCATCGACGCCGTCAACACGGAGATGCCGGCGCTGAACGGCTTCATTGCCACCTTCGACAACGGCCGGTTCCTTTCCAACTATATCGGCTATCACGGCAACTGGTGGCGCGATCTGCACGCCGACCCAAGCGACTCGGCGTATTGCGTTTCCGCCGGTCATATTCACGTCGGCTACGCGATGTCACTTGAGCAGGCGGTCGACGCGACCAACCTCACGATGCGGATCGTGATCGACAACCTGCAGCAGATCCTGCAGCATCCCGGCGACATGAATTGCGACGCAACCGTCAGCGTCAGCGACATCAACCCGTTCATCATGGCGCTGACGGACAGCGACAGCTACCCGGCGACCTATCCCGGCTGTCCGATCATCAACGGCGATTTCAACGGCGACGGTGCGGTCACGGTCGGCGACATCAATGGATTCGTCGCGTCGCTGACGGGGCCCTGAGATACCGGTTCCTATCGCTTTGAGAGCGGGATTCTTTCCCAGAATCTCGCTTTTTTCCTTGATCCAGCCTTCCTGATTCCCCAAACTGAAATTCTGGTAGGGGAGCGGGCGGGTGTCGGCGGTATCGCTATTAGGCCCCATGGGTAGGCCATTCCTGAGTGTAAGGAGGCGCGTCGTGAAGCGTGTTGTCGGGATCGTTGTCGCGGGAGCGTTTACGGCCGGGGCGTTCGGCGGCAATCTTTGGACTTCCATTTACAACAATGTGCCGGGCCAGCCTAACAGCCTCGTACCGGGGCTCGGCGGCGTGTCGTGGGATCCGGGAACGGGTACTTCGGACTTCGATCGCGTGTTCGGAAGCGGCAACGGAAACTGGGCGCTGACCGGGTTTGCCGATCTCGGCAGCGGCGAAGACGAGGTGTTAATCGTCAACGGCGTGCTGGTCCAGCAGGAGGGTCAGGCTACGGAGTGGGCGCCCGGGGAGAACGCCGGCCTGATCGATACGCGCGTGGCGATCAACAACGCCGGCGCGTTCGCCTTCGCCAACAACACAAACGGGCCGACGGCCGGTGATGAATACATCGTCAAAGGACCCGCGCCCCTGGGAACCGTGGCGCAGGAAGGTGCGGCGTTCGATGCGAGCATCAACTTCGGCAACGCGATCGATACGCCGGTCATTACGGCCGATGGCCGGATCGGCTACGTCGCCGACAACGTCACCGGCGCGAACATAACGACCAGCAACGATGAGCTGGTCGTTCTCGGCGGCACGATCCTGGCCCAGAAGGGCGTGACCATCCCGACCGGTCAGGCCGGCGGGGCGACGGAGACGTTCCAGGCATTCGATATCAATGACTATTGGGTCAGCGCCGATGGCCAGAATTGGATGGTGCAAGGCGACCTCAACGGCGATAGCGCTGTGGACGACGTCGTCACGGTCAACAACAACGTCGTGATCCAGGCCGGGTCGACTGTCGGCGGACTGCCTTCGCCCGTGACGATCGCGGGCGCTACGGGGACGTTCATGGACGCTGCCGGCAACTGGTACGCCCGCGGCAGCAACGAGGACGGGCAGGATTGGGTTGTGCGAAATGGCGACGTGATCGCCAAGACCGGCGACTCCGTTACCGGTGGTAGCGAACTGTGGAGTGATGCCGAGTTCGCCGGCACGTTCTTCCTGCAGGTCGGCAACGGGCTCGGGGACTACATCATCGGCGGTGTTACCGATGCCGATCCGGCCAGCGACGGTGTCCTGGTGTTGAATGGCACGGAGATCGTCGCGCGGCAAGGCGATCCGGTCGACCTCGACGGCAACGGCTTGCTGGACGATAACGCGTTCTTCGACACGTTCGGCAATGATGACGCGTTTCTGAGCGACGATCTGATTCTCTACATCGTCGCGACCATACGGGACGGAACCGGTACACGTATCGGACAGGGATTCTTCTCGATCCAGGTTCCCGAGCCGGGGACGCTGAGCCTGCTGACGCTCGTCGGTCTGGCAGTGCTGCGTCGCCGTCGCTAAGACAACTTGTTTGAATAACTGAAAGCGAGATCCTCGCGGCCAATGCCGTGAGGATTCTTTTTTGCGCTTGCTTGATCGACTTCACGCACCTAGATCCCCTCGCTTGCGCTCGGACCTCGTTGTGTTGGTGTCGGGTTCGTGCCGGGGCCCGTGGCGTAGACACGGGCCTCGCAAAGGGAGCTTGCTCCCCCCTCGCTTGCGCTCGGGGCTCGTTGTGTTTGGCGTCTGGTTCGTGCTGGGGCCCGGGGCGTAGACACGGGCCTTGTAGAGGGAGCTTGCTCCCCCCTCGCTTGCGCTCGGGGCTCGTTGTGCGGCCGGGCGGCGCCAGTGCGAGCCGCGAGCGCGAGCGAGCGGTCCCCTCCGTGGCGCCTGCGTCGACCACGGTGCCCCGCCCCATCTCGGGGTGGGGGATGGAAGGGCCTGTCGTCAGTCCCCCATCCCTAGAAGGGATGGGGCACCATGTTCGCGGTTGTCAGCGCCGCCTGCGCCATGCTCGCACGACCGGACTAGCGATTGGTGCAACGCTCCATTACGGTGTAGCGTGGTATTGAGGAGCTTCGCCGCGCATTGCGGCTGTCGCTACGGCGTGTCAGAATCCGGGCGATTTAACAGCTTCATGGCGTGAACGCCGAACGGCGAGGAGCGAAATGGACATGTCGCGACCGTTGCAGATCGGGCTCTTGATCGGTTGCTCGGTAGTGATCGGGTTACCGCTTGGTTGCCGTCGCCCGGCGCCTACCGCTGCTCCGCCGCCGCCGACGGTAACGGTGGCGCAGCCGACGCGGCGAACGATTACCGAGTATGTCGATTTTACGGGCACGACGGAAGCGATTGAAACGGTTGAAGTTCGCGCGCGGGTGGAGGGATTTCTCGAGGCGGTGCACTTCGAGCCGGCATCGATGGTCGAGAAAGGCGACCTCCTATTCGTCATTGATCCGAAGCCGTTCCAGGCGCAGCTAGACCGCGCCGAGGCGGAACTCGGCGGCCGTCGGGCGGAGTTGGCGCTCGCCGCGCACGATCACGAGCGAATCGAGCGCCTCTATCAGAGCAAGACCGCGTCCGAATTCGAGTGGGTGAAGGCCAAATCTGAATGGGACGCGGCGAAGTCCGCAGTTCAGGGAGCGGAGGCGGCGGTCGACGAGGCGCGTCTGAATCTCGGCTATACGCAGATTCACGCGCCGATTACCGGGCGCATTAGCCGAACGTTGGTCGATGCGGGCAACCTGGTAGGCGCGGGCGAGTATACGCTGCTGACGACGATTGTTCGGGATGATCCGATTTACGCGTACTTCAGCGCCAGCGAGCGGGATTTGCTGGCGTATCTCGAGAAGCACCCGGAGAAGCGACGACCGACCGAGCCGCAAGAACCGGGGCCGCTCTCTTTGGGACTGTCGAACGAGACGGGATTCCCGCACGAGGGGCGCGTCGATTGGGCCGAGAACCGTGTCGACGCGGATACCGGCACGATTCAGATTCGGGGGGTGTTTCCGAATTCGGACTATATCTTGCGGCCCGGACTGTTCGTTCGACTGCGGGCACCGGTCGATGTGCGCGCGGACGCGCTGCTGGTTCCGGACCGCGCGTTGAGTGCGGACCAGGGTGGCCGGTTCGTTTTGACCGTCGCGGACGATGATGTCGTGGCGAAGCGCTACGTGCGGATCGGGGTGCTGGAGGACGGAATGCGTGTGATTGAGGAGGGGATCCCGGCAGATGCGTGGGTAGTCGTCAAGGGTGTCCAGCGGGCGCGTCCGGGACAGCCGGTGACCACCATGCGCAGTGCCGCAGCGGATAAGGATGCGTCAACTGACGACGAGCAGGCATCGTCGACAGCGACGGATTGAGGGAGCGCAGGCATGTTGAGTCGCTTCTTCATTGATCGTCCGGTGTTTGCCGCAGTCGTCGCGATTTTGACGGTGATTGCCGGCGGCGTTGCGGTGTTTTCGCTGCCGATCTCGCAGTATCCCGAGATCGCACCGCCGACGGTGCAGGTCACGGCGAGTTACCCGGGCGCCAACGCGCAAGTTGTCTCGGACACCGTCGCGCAGCCGATCGAGGAGCAGGTCAACGGTGTCGATGACATGCTCTATCTGTCGAGTACCTGTTCCAATGACGGTTCGTACACATTGACGGTGACGTTCAAGGTGGGGACCGATCTCGATATGGCGGCGGTCCTCGTGCAGAACCGCGTCGCGATTGCCGAGCCGATGTTGCCCGAGGAAGTGCAGCGGCTGGGTGTCACGACCCGCAAGCAATCGACCAATATCGTGCTCTTCATCTGCCTGACGGCGCCGGACGGGCGCTACGACGACCTGTTTCTGAGCAATTACGCCACGTTGCGCGTGAAGGACGAACTGGCGCGTATCGACGGCGTTGGTGACGTGTCCGTTTTCGGCGCGGGCGACTACAGCATGCGCATCTGGCTCGATCCCGATCGGCTCAAGGCGCGTCGACTCACGGCAGGCGACGTCGTTGCGGCGCTGCGTGAGCAGAACGTGCAGGTTGCGGCGGGGCAGGTCGGTCAGCCGCCGGCGCCGGCGGGCCAGGACTTTCAGTACACCGTCAGTACGCTCGGCCGGCTCGTGGATGTCGAACAGTTCGAGCAGATCATCGTCAAGACCGCTCCCGGCGGCCAGATCACGCGAGTGCGTGACATCGCGCGGGTCGAGCTCGGTTCACGAGCCTACGATACGTCGAGCCAGCTCGACGGTCGGCCGTGCGCGGCGCTGGCGATCTACCAGTTGCCGGGGGCCAACGCGCTGGATGTGTCGGACCGGATCCGGGAGAAGATGGCCGAGCTTAGCGAGGTCTTTCCGGAGGGCCTGGATTACATCATTCCGTTCGACACGACCCTCTTTGTGCGGGCGTCCATCGCAGACGTTGTGAATACGCTCTTCATTGCGTTCGTGCTGGTGTTTGTGACGCTGCTCGTCTTCCTGCAGGATTGGCGTGCGACGCTGATACCGGCGGTGACGATTCCGGTGTCGCTGATCGGCACTTTTCTGGTGATGAGCATGTTGGGCTTTTCGATCAACATGCTGACGCTGTTCGGTCTGGTGTTGGCGATCGGGATCGTCGTGGACGATGCGATCGTCGTCGTCGAAAACGCCGTGCGCCATCTGGATACGTCGAGCATGTCGGCGCGCGAGGCGGCGATTCAGACGATGGACGAGGTTACCGGCCCGATCATTGCCACGACGCTGGTGTTGCTGGCGGTGTTCGTGCCGACCGCGTTCCTGGAAGGTGTCACGGGACAGCTCTATCGGCAGTTTGCGCTGACGATTGCGACGGCGACGGTCTTCAGCTCGATCAACGCGCTGACCCTCAGCCCGGCGCTCTGTGCGATCGTGCTCCGGCGTACGCCGACACGGCGCAACTGGTTCTACCGGGCGTTCAACTGGGCTTTCGGTATGAGTGCCGGGATCTACAACAGTGTGGTGGCCGGCCTCGTTCGCCGAACGGCGTTGACGATGGTGGGTTTCGTGGCGCTATCGGGCCTCGCGTACGTAGGATTCGTATCATTGCCGACGAGCTTCCTGCCGGTTGAGGACCAGGGCTATGCCGTGGTGAGTGCGCAGTTGCCAGACGCTGCCTCGCGGCAGCGCACGCTGGAAGTGGTCGAGGAAGTGAACGCGATTGTCGCGGCGACGCCGGGTGTGGCGCAGTGCGTGGCGGTTCCTGGATTTGCACTGCTGGACGGTGCGACTTCTTCCAACGCGGCCACGTTCTGGGTGGTGCTGGAGCCCTGGGAGCAGCGGAGCGATCCGCGGCGCAGCGCGCCGGCATTGGTCGGCCAGCTTTGGCAGAAGTTCGCCGCCATCCAGGACGCGAACATCTTCGCGTTCCTGCCGCCGGCGATCATGGGGCTGGGTAACTCGGGCGGGTTCCAGATGCAGCTCCAGGACCGCGGCGGGGTCGGTCCGGAGATGTTGCAGCAGATGGCGGGGCAGATGATGTTTCAGGCGAATGCCCAGCCTGGACTCGCGAACGTCTACACGACTTTCCGTGCGAACGTTCCGCAACTCTATGCGGATGTGGATCGCACCAAGGCCAAGACGCTGGATGTCCCGCTTTCGTCGGTTTTTGAGACGTTGCAGGCCTGTCTGGGGTCGGCCTACGTCAATGACTTCAACAAGTTCGGACGTACGTATCAGGTGAAGGTGCAGGCCGAGCCGCGCTTCCGGGTTCGGGCTGACGATATCAGGCGGCTCGAGGTTCGCAATGCCGGCGGGCGGATGATTCCGCTCGGCACGTTGGTGGATGTGAGCGAGACGCTGGGGCCGCAGTTCATCACGCGCTTCAATGCGTACCCGGCCGCTTCGATCAGTGGGGCCGCGGCACCCGGGCACAGCTCGGGTGAGGCGCTCGGGGCGATGGAGTCCCTGGTACGACAGCTTCCGAACTCGATGGGTTTCGAATGGGCCGGAATGGCGTTCCAGGAAAAGGAAGCCGGCGGTCAGGCGTCGCGAATCTTCGCGCTCGCACTGATCTTCGTCTACCTGGTGCTCTGTGCCCAGTACGAGAGCTGGATGGTTCCGGTGGCGGTGATCCTGGCGATTCCGTTGGCACTGCTGGGTACGATCGCTGCGGTGTGGATGCGGGGGATGGACAACAACATCTACACGCAAATCGGGATCGTGCTGTTGATTGCACTAGCGAGCAAGAACGCGATCCTGATCGTCGAGTTCGCAAAGTCGCTGCGCGAGCAGGGCCGGGGCCGGTCCGAGGCGGCGCTCGAGGCGGCGCGTCTGCGGTTTCGCCCGATTCTGATGACGTCGATCGCTTTTGTGCTGGGCGTGTTTCCGCTGGTCGTTGCCAGCGGCGCGGGCGCTGCCAGCCGACAAGCCGTGGGTACGGCGGTCTTCGGCGGGGCGATTGCGGCGACTGTATTCTCCGTATTGTTCGTGCCGGTGTTCTATGTCGTCGTCCAGTGGCCGCGCGATCGGCGCAGGTCGCACGATAGCGACGCTGGCTGACGTTCTCTCGACAAACAAAAAAAAGGCCACTCGCACGGTTGTGCGAGCGACCTCGGAATGACGGCTGTGCGGCCGCATCGAAGATGAGGCCACACAGGCTGATCGCGGGCTGGGTTTAGTTCCGGCTGCTGCCGTTCGGGTTCACCGGCGTCATCGGGCGCGGGGCACCCGGTCGGCTGGAGCGGCCGCTCGAGCTGCTGCTCATGCGACCGGTGCTGCGACGGCTGTTGTTGCCGTTGTTGAATCGCCCGTTGCTGCCGCTACGGTTGCTGTTGTTCCAGCGGCCGTTGCTGCTGCGGTTCGAGCGGTTGTTACCGTTCCAACGGCTGTTGTTCCGGCTGCTGCTCGAGCGATTGAAGCTGCTGCTCCGACGGTTGCTGTTGACCTTCGAGGCCGGAGTCTGGATGCTCGGCTCACGGGTCTTCGCGAGACGCTCGTCCCAATCCTGGGCTGCGGCTCGGCTGAGCTTCTGCTGCTCCTGCGAGAGGCGCGCCAAACGCGTCCGGGTCTGCTCGCGGGCCGCGGTCGCCTTGGCGAGCGACTGATCGACACTGGCCGAACGGAACGAGTCATCGAGGTACGCGTCGGCGTACTCGCGGATCCGCTCCGAGTTGACCTGAGCAACGCGCGCGTCGAAGCGGGCCTTCACGGAATCCTCAGTCGCGAGCGCGATCTGACGCTGGGCCGACGCCTTGGCGCTGGCCGCGTTGGCCATCGCGCGGATCGTCGCGTCTTCGGCCTGGGCCTTGGCGACCATCTGCTCGTACTGGGCGCGGGCGCGAGCGATCATACGATCGACTTCCGCTTCCGACCGGACCTTCTGGGCGTGGAGGCTCTCACGCGAGCGCTCGACCTCCGCCATCGCGAGGGCGTAGTTCAACTCGTCCTTGGCCTGCATCCGGGCCAGCTCGACCTGCGTCTCGCGACCCATGATCTCCGCCTGGACCAGCGTCTGGTCGTAGTTCGCTTGCGCGACTTGCTTGTGCGAGTCGATCTGACGACCGAGCTTGGCGATTTCCGCCTGGAACGACTGCTCCGCGGTCTGGATCTGCGCTTCGAACTGCATCGCGAGCGCCGCCTCACCCTTCTCGATGCTGTCGGCTTCGGTCAGCAGGCGCGAACGCGTCGCGGTGCCCTGCTCTTCGACCGAGCGAAGCTCGGCGGAGAGTGCTGCAACTTCGGTCTGACTGTTGTCGAGCGAAACTTCCGCTTCCTTGCGGAACGCGACGGCCTGGGCCTTGCCCGTATCGAGGACCGCACGGGCGTCAGCACGCAGCTGCGCGGCTTCGGCGAGCGCTTCGTTGCGGTAGGCGCTGGCATCGACGATCGACTTGTTGTAGTCGGCCTTGGCGACGGCCAGGTTGGCCTCCGCCTTCGCCAGACGATCGGTGTACTCGGCTTCCGCCGACTTCTCGAGCGAATCGGCCGAGACACCCTGCTCGGTCGCGATCGCGAGCTGCTGAACCTTGACGGCGTCGAGCTTCTGCATCCGCTCGGCGTAGGTCGCCTTGACGGCCCGCTCACGGGCGTCGGCGCGGGTGCGCTCGCGCATCACCTTGGCCAGCGAGATGCGGTACGCCGCGACGTGCTCCGGTTCGATCCGGGGCATGACCTCGGCGACCTCCGGCGTCGGCGGAACATCGTGGATGCCCGGGTCGATTTCCTGCGGGGAACCGGTCTTGCCGCTGAACGCGACGTTGCCGTTCTGGGCCTTCTGGGCATACTCGGTCTCGATCCGTTCGCGGATGCGGGCGGCTTCCGCCTCGGCGTCGGCGATGATCTGGTTCATCTGTGCTTCGGCCAGGGCTTCCTGATGGGCCGACGTCTCACGCTGGGCGTTCGCCCGCGCTTCCGCTTCGGCCTTCACGAACTCGCCACGAGCGATCTGCTCGTCGCGGTCGGCCTGAGCGCGAATCTGCTGCACGATCGCCGACTCGTCCTTGTACCACGCGTCGACTTCGCCGAGCTGCTGACCGAAATCGGTTTCGGCGCCGCTGGCCGACGAGGCGGCATCGCCACGGAGGCGCTCGATTTCCGCGAGCGACTTCTTGTAGAACGTCTCGGCTTCGCTGATCTGGCGCTCGTACGTCGCCTGGGATTCCTGGCGCGCGCTCTTGGCGTTGGTCACGAACAGGTCGTAGTCCTTCTCCGAACCCTGCGATTCGAGGGTTTGAGCGCGCGACAGCATCTCGTCGGCCTGCGCCTGGCTTTCGCGCTCGACCGAGTCCGCTTGGGCGAGCAGGCGGGTCGAGTCGGACTCGCCGCGCTGCTGCGTGGTCGTGATCTGCTGCTGGAGCGATCGGACCCGAGCCTGGGCCTGGTCGTAGCTGGTCTGGGCTTCGGTCCGCAGACGCTCGACCGTCGCCGCCGCCCGAGCGCGCGTCGCCCGCAGGCTCTCACGCATCTCGTCGACCTGGGCCTGTCCCTCGGACTTGGTGGTGTCGCGGACGGTGATCAGCTGGTCGATGCTGGCCTGATCCTGCTTGTACTGGTGCTCGGCCTGGCTCACGACGTCGTTCTGCTTGGCCTGACGTTCCTTGGACCACGCCGTCCGCGACGACATCGCGGCGTCGTTGTTGGCCTTGGCGGTGCGCTCACGCGAGGCGAGCTCGGCGATCAGGCTCTGGTGCTTCGACTGGAAGTCGCTCTTGAGCTGGGCGGCGTTGGCGTACGAGATCCGCTCCTGCGAGGCGGCGCTGGTGCGCAACGAATCGATCCGGGCCCGCTCCTGGTTCACGAACGCGTCGCGGTGCATCTCGGTTGCGTTGGCGGAGTCGCGGGTCTTCTCGACCTCGGCCAGGCCGACGCGGGCTTCGCTCAGATAGTTGTGCGGGACGTCATGTTCGAACGCCTCGCGCTTGACGTAACTGAGGGTCTGACGCGTCTGGCGATTGGACTGCTCCAGATTCGAAGAGCGGCTCGGACCGCGGCTCGACGTCGTCGTCGTACTGGGCGTGGAGGCGTTCATCGAGCAACCGACGATCGTCACCGTGCCGACCAGCGCCGCGAGCGGTGCGCGCCACGTACCAAAAATGGACCGGATGTCCTCCGGTCGTGGATTCGTTCGAGACCTGAGCATGCGTCACTCCTTCAAATTGAATCGGAACTTCACCCATACCAGACCCTCCGGTCTGGAGAGCCCGCTGCGCTTAATTCGGTAGCCTTTGGCACTCACTTGAGAGGCCGGCTAACACAACCGTGGCAATCGAAATCGCGTCTTGTCGGGCAGGTGCGATAAAGACTCCATTCCTGCCTTGGTTTGGCGCGCAGCGGCCAAGATTTTTTCCAGATTCACGCCGGGGAGACTTCCCGGTTTCACCAAGCTCCGCGCAACCCGTGCCGCTTGACACCTTTGCAGACCAACACGCGGCGAGCACACGCTGCGTCCGCGGATACGCCCCCGCAGCTTGTGAGCACGGCCCGCAACCAATGGTGGTCCAGCACGCCGGGTCACCGGAACACGTGGCGAGGTCGGATTCGCGTAACCTTATTTTTTGCAATGGCTTATCGAATTGTTCGTGCCCTCGCCTGCGCGCGGCACGGCAGGTGCATTCTCGTCTTTCGATCTCGAGAGTCCGCCATGATTTGCGGCTTCGGGAAATCTCGTGTTATCGGAACCCGGTGCGCTAGTGGGCCTTCCGGGATGGTTGCAGCTTCGACGGGATGTCTAGAGGAGAGGTCAGGATGAATCGAATCATGGGGATCGGAGTCTTGGTGACGGCCTGCGGCACGGCGATGGCCGCGGAGCGAGACGTTCAAATTCGCTCGATCGACGTCACGAACCGCATCATCGAATTGCACAACTATGGGGCGTCGGACGAGGCGCTCGACGGCTGGCGCTTCTGCTCACACGACGAGTCGTTGAGCCGGTTCTACACCTCGCCGGCAGGCTTGAACGGAATCACGCTGATGGCCGGCGCGTCGCTGTTCATTCATCAGAACAACGATGCCCCCGGCGGTGACCCGAGCCGGATCAACGCCAGCGCCGTCGGAAGCATGCGCCCGATCGACGCCGGACCGTTCGGCTTGCAGATCTACTTCGCGCCGGTCGTCTTCTTCGACGGCAACACGATCGCGGACCACCTCCAGTGGTCGATCGGCGGCGCCGGTGACGGCATCGCCGACGAGCGGAACGATGAGGCTGTCGGCGGGGGGGTCTGGAACGGATTCGATAACTGGATCTCGACCGCGGCCGACACCGGTTACATCCGGCTCAACGACACCACCGGAGCGACCTTGCATGGTCCGAAGAACTACTCGGCTTTGGCGGCGATGCCCGACTGCAACGAGAACGGGGTCGACGACTTCTTCGAGATCGCTGACGGTTCGGAGAAGGACGTTAACGAGAATGGAATTCCGGATAGCTGCGAGTCGCTCCCGGGCGACATGAACTGCGACGGGGCGGTCTCGGTCGGCGACATCAACGGCTTCGTCCTCGCGATCACCGATGCGGCGGCATACGCAGCCATGTTCCCGGACTGCAACATCGATAACGCGGACTGCTCCGGCGATGACACCGTCTCCGTCGGCGACATCAACTGCTTCGTGGCGCTGGTCACCGGCGGCTAGCCAAGCAAACGGTCCGGCTGTCGCAGTCGCCATGCTATCTGTGACAGGGAGTCTGGGCAGCGGCATGCGACAGCTGGACCGAGGGCCGCGATGCTCGGCTCCTCACGATTGTCCAAACCCGTGGGCCGGATTGTGTTGATCCGGCACACACTGAATCGACGTGTAGCTGGCCCGCCGCACGTCGGTTCTTTTTTTTGCCGCGATGAGGTACCCATCTTCTCGCGTGAGGGACGTGCTTCGTCCGCCATTGACCGCTCGCTCGTGCTCGCGGCTCGCATTGACGTCGCTTGGTTCCGTAACGGCTCGCCAGGATCGTGACACAACGAGCCCCGAGCGCGAGCGAGGGGAGGGGGAGGGGGGAGCAAGCTCCTTTTGCGAGGCCTGTGTCTACGCCACAGGCCCCAGTACGAACCAGACACCCAAACGCAACGTTTGCCCCGACTGTAGCGCCGACCTCCAGGTCAAGGGTGGGGCGGGCGAGGGGTTTAGGGTACGCGAGTTGAACGGGTCCCGTCGCTTGCGCTCCGGGCTCGTTTCGGTGCCCCACCCCATCTTGGGGTGGGGGACGAAAGGACTTGTCTTGAGTTCCCGTCCCGGAGGACGGGAACCATCGGTTGGGCCGGGACGGGCGCTGGCCGGTTTAGTCGATGTCGGGCGCGTCGGTGCTCCAGTCGGGGTCGGTACTTTCCGTGTCGACGGTGTTGCCCAGCGTGCCGAACGTGCCGCGTCCCGGTGTGTTCAGGGCCTGCCCTCGGCCTTCGTTGATGGGCCAGTAGCCGATCAGGTCCGCTTCCAGGCCATTCGCGCGACCGCTGAGATTCGCAATGATCTGCTGGGACGTGCGGAGGGAGGACCAGACGCGCACTTCGGCGAGCTTGCCCGAATAGCCGGGCCCGAGTTGGATCGTGCCGACGCTGATCGGGAGGCCCATTCCTTCGCTGTCCTCCACGGCGGCAAAGCTACCGATCGAGATGCCGTCCAGGTAAACCGTGCCCCCGACCTCGCTGTCGTACGTGACCGCGATATGGTGCCAGACTTCGCGAATATCCGTGATGGTGAGATCGTTCTCGGTCCCACTCTGCGTAACCCGCAACAGGCCCGCTTCGGGGTTCACACCGATGACCAAGGAGCCGTTGCCGGCGTTGAAGAAGGTACCGCCGGTCGCGTTGGGTTTGATCCAGGCTTCGATCGTCCCGGTTGTGATCGTTGCCGTGGTGGGGATGGTCAGGCCGGCGACACTCCCCGTGCCGAAATCGAGCGACGCCGTCCCGGCGCCCACCGTAATCGTGACGGCGGTCGAGTTCTCGACCCCGCCGGCAGTCACGACGCGCAAGGTCGCGGTAAACTCGCCGGCGTTCGTGTATTGATGGATCGGGTCGCTGTCGCGCGACGTCGTTCCGTCGCCGAAGTCCCAGAAATAGTCGCGGATGTCGTCGTCGGGAGCTGAGCTGCCGGTCCCGTCGAAGCGTACCAGCAGTGGCGCCGGGCCCGCGGTGGTGTCGGTGCGGATCTCGGCGGTGGCGCCCGTCCCCTGGACCTGGATGTCGATCGATTCGCGGCCGGTCTCGCCGCGCGCGTCCGTCACGGACAAGCGAACGGTATAGAGACCGGGCTCCATGAACGCGTGGGTGAGGTTGCGCATCGTGCTGGTCGAGCCGTCAGCGAAGTTCCAGCTGTACGAATACGGACCGCCGTTCGGGGAAGCGGCCGCGACCGTGAATTGGACCGATAATGGTGCAGGGCCGCGCGAGACCGACGCCGTTATCTGGACGTCGACCACGGATTGGTTGGGGTCGGTCGGGGCGACCAGGTTGGGGCACCCGGTCAATGCGACCAGGGACGTCAGGAGGAATACCGAGCCGATCCTTCGCATGATTTCGCTCTCCGTTTCGCGGTCCACCGATGACGACCCGGTCGCAACGGGACGACCGCCTTCGTCGAACGCGGGGAATTATAGCTCCGATGACGAGGCTGCGCAGTGTCCCCGCGAAGAAGTGTTCAATGCGATCGCGCCAGGGAACGTCTGATATCTCGCAATTGCCGCCAAAAAACGTTCGCAGCCTGCGGCGACTTGAATGCGCGGTCGAGTTTTCGCGTTTGCCGGCGGGCTGTTCATTGAGGGCGCTGCTTGGCTTTGTCTGCAATACAGTAGACGGCGTCCGAGGTGCGAATGAACAGTTGGTCGCGCGCGGCCGCGAGGGAGGCAATCGTGTAGACATCCTCGAGGTCGTTCGTCGCCAGGATTTCGAACTGCGGCCCGGTCTTGAGCACTGTTGTCACGCCGGATTCGTTGGTGATATACCAGCGGCCGTCCGTTAGTAGCGGCGACGCGCTGACCGTTCCCGAAACGGTTCGTTCGGGGCCCCATACGCGTTTGCCGTTGGTTGCGTCGAGGCAACTGGCGATTCCGCGGTCGTCAACCATGTAGAGGTATTTGCCGTCGGAGATCGCTGATGGCACGTCCGGTCCGCCGCGGCGCTCGGAGAATGTCCAGAGGGTGTGCGATGATGTCACGTCTCCCTTACCGCCGCCCCGGACCGCGATGACGGGCCTGCGCCGTGAGGTGCAGAAGACCACGTCGCCGGCGACGGTCGGGCTGCCGCAGATACGGTAGTTTTTTCGCTTCTCCGGATTCAGGCCGGCGGCGCGCCAGACTTCGTAACCCGTCTTGGGATCGTGAGCTGTTACGCAGTCTGCGCCACTGACGATGATCTCGGCGCGATCGTCATACTTCAGCACGGTCGGTGTCGTGTAGGCGTCGGGACATTCCCATTGCGCGTCGCTCTCGCGCAGTGCTCGCCAGAGGACTTTGCCGGACGCGGGATCGAAGGCCGCCAGATACGACGGCGACTTGCCGCGCGTCTGGTGCAACACTTCGACAATGACCTTGTCATCATGAAGCAGCGGCGACGATGCATATCCCCAGCCGAGCCCGAACGCGCCGTACTTCTTCTGGAGGTCGTGTTGCCAGAGCTGTTTCCCCTCGTAATCAAAGCCGGTCAGGATGCCGGTGCCGGTGAGTGTGACGATCTGCCGGCCATTGGTTACCGGCGACGGCGACGCCATGTTGTGCTTGCCGAAGAGCGTGTTTCCCGTGCCGATCGGGCGTTTCCAAAGCTCCTTGCCCGTGTCGCGCGCCAGGCAGTGCAACATGATCTGGTTGCCGCCGGGATCGCGACGGTCCATTTGCCGCAGGGTGCGGGCGACCTCGTCCTCGCCAGCCTCACCGTCACCCGCCGTCGGCGAGACCACGAACACACGGTCGCCAAACACGATCGGCGTCGCCGCCGACCAGGCCGGTAGGGGAGTCTTCCAGACGATGTTCTCGTTCCGCGTCCAGGTCAGCGGAAGCTGGGCGCAATCCGTTCGACTGTCGAGCGTCGGGCCGCGCCACTGTGGCCAGTTGTCGTTGGCGCTGAGATGTGTCGCGCCGGCACTCACGAACAGACAAACCACTAGCATGCGTCGCAGATACATGACGATTCTCCGGTGACCGGTCGGTGTTGAAGACGCTGGCTCGCGCTCGGCCACGATTCTACCAGATCGGTGGCATGGAGGGAGCTTGCACCCTTGGCTCGCGAGGTGCACAGGCGGGCGAGACGCCCGCCCCACCCTGATTTGTTGGGGATCGCTCTTGTATGGGCAACCGGTGTGGTGCCCCACCCTTTCAGGGTGGCGGACGTGTCTTGGGCAGCAAGTTGATATGTCCCCCCAGGGTAGAACCCTGGGGCACCAAACCAGTTCGGATTTTCGTTGCGGGGCGTGTTGTTGGCGTGCTATGATCCGCGAACGCCGAATGTCACTCTCACGGATGGGTCAGGCATGTCGGGATCACGTCCACATTGCATTTCGGATAAGCAGCTCGATAAGCTGGCGGACCAGGAACTCACCGACCGCGCCGCAATTCGAAAGCTGCACGATCACTTGCTGACGTGCGATCGTTGTCGAGCGCGGTTTCGAAAGCTCACGGCGACACGTTACCCGGTCATTCGGAACTATACGATCCTGGAACAGGTCGGCCGCGGCGGGTTCGGCAACGTGTATCGCGCGATCCATCATGGAAAACAGCGCTTCGAGGCGATCAAGGTGTGCTCGAGCGAGAAGCCGCGGCGCGAAGCGTTCTTCGCCAACGAGGTACACCTGATCGCGGCCCTCCGGCACCCGAACATCGCAACGCTGTACGAGGCCCAACTGAGCACGGCGCCGTCGTATTACACGATGGAATTCGTCGACGGTCGGCCGCTCGACGAGTTCGTGCGGGCCGAGCGTCCGAACCTGCGCCGGCAGCTGACGCTCTTCCGTAAGATCGTCGCCGCCATCGGCTACGCGCACCGTCAAGGCGTGGTTCATCGGGACATCAAGCCGTTGAACATACTGATCGATCACGAAAGCGAGCCGCGGATCGTCGACTTCGGAATTGCGAAACGGCTGAAGCTCCGCCAGGAGGAGAGCGATTCCGGCACACGCCGCGAAGGTCCGCTTGGCACGATCGGCTACATCTCGCCGGAGCAACTTGCCGGCGATCAGGTCGATGCCCGTGCGGACATCTTCGCGCTCGGCGCAATGTTGTTCCATTGGATTACCGGAGAGCCTGCCAAGTTCGCGATCCGCAACGACCGGGTCCTGCGCATCCTGCGCACACGCCGGATCGATCGGGCGCAAGACCTGGCGGCGATCATTCAGCATTGCATCGAGCCGGACCCGGACGAGCGCTATCCCGACTGCGAGGCGCTGCTGCGCGATCTGGATGCCTACCTGGCCGGAGGCGTCGTGCAGGCTCGGCGATCGCGATCCATGCTCTATCGCACGGGACGGATCGGGGCATACCTCGTGCAGAATCGCCCGCTGTTGACGCGGGTGACGATCACGGCCACGACTGCCGTTGCATGCCTTCTGGCGTTCCAGGTAGGCAGCGCTCGGTTCGTCCCCGTCGGCGACGAACATGGCGCCAACGTGCGCCTGATTACGTTCGACGCGGCCACGTTACGCGCGTTGCAGGCTGGTGCGTTCAACGAGATCTCGCCGGCAATCCAGCCGACGGATCGCTATTCGTGGCGGCTGCTGCATGCTGCGCTGATGCGACGCCTGTCGGATGCCAGGCCGCGAATGATCGCGTGGGACTTCTACTTCTCGAAGTGCGCCGCGCAGTACGATCCGACGTTTGCGGCGGCGCTCGAAGCGTGCCCGGTCCCGGTGGTCGTCGGCAGCAGTCGCTTCGACGTGAACAGCGAGCCGCAGATATGCGAAAAGATCCGCGGCGTGATCGATGGGTACGGATCGCTGGTCGGGGTGGCGCCGGTGGAGGACTCCGTAGAAGTGGGCTATGCGCTGGCGCTCAAGCAGCCCGGTTTCGAGCCGATGGTGCCGACGCTTGCGACCGCAGCATTTACGGCGGTTCGCAGACCCGACAGCGAGGCCGTACTTCGACCCCAGTTGCGTGGAATCGAGGTCCGCTACCGTCGGCGCAATCCGCCGGTGGATGCGTTGCGCTGGCATCTCGATACGGATACGATCCCGGTTGTTTGCTACCTGCCGGTCGAGAAGGATCCGTTGTTGAACCCGGACACGGCGCACCCGCTGACGACCGTTCCGCGGGCGGTCGCGGAGGTTGTTCGGGCGGCGTGCGTTTCCTACCGGGACGTTCTCGAGGCCAGTGACGCCCAGTTGCGCGACTGGTTTGAAGAGCGGGCAGTCGTCATCGGCATGACAATCCCGCCGAGCGACTACTACCCGGATGCGGATCTGTTCGGGGTCGAGATCCAGGCGGCCGCGCTCGACCGCCTGCTCAGCGGCGCGTTGCCGATTCCGCTGGGACGGTACACCCTCGCGGGGCGCGTGGCGCTATGGGCGGCGCTGATTGCGGCGCTGTCGGTCGTCATGCCGTTGCGGCTGAATATCCCCGTTCGGCGGTTGTCATCAGTGCTGGTGCCGGTGGCGTTGCTGGCACCGTTCGTCGGCGGCTACTTCCTGCTCTGCTTCAGCGACCGTGCAATCATCGAAACGGTGATCGCCGTCGCGGTGGCGTGCTGTACGGGAAGCCTGCTGGTGTTCACGGACCAACTCCGAGCGCGACAGCTCCAGCTTTCGCCGTTGCCGACGTGGTCGACCAACGACACAACCATGAGCAGCACGCTGGTCGTGGAGGCTGCGACGTCGCAGCCGTCTGTCTGAAGACGGTCGGCTCTTTCTCTGATCCCATCCGTCCTTACAATACGTGTGGCCGTGGGGCCCGGTGCGATGCCGGCCGCCGGTTGCTTGTGTTGTGAGGGATTGTCTCGGTGGATGTGTCGATCGAGTCGTTGCCGCTTCGCTACCGGACTCCGGCTGTGTGGGCCCGTCAGGTGCTTCGGGAGCCGCTGGCGCTGCTGAGCGATCATGCCCACTTGGAGAAAAAGGCCGCGGCCAATGCCTTGACGCTGCTGAACCGCTGGCCTGAACCATCACCGCCGGAGAACTGGGTGCAGGTGATGACCGCGGTCGCGCGCGACGAGGTGGAGCACCTGGCCCTGGTCACGCGACTGATCGCCCGTCGAGGCGGCGCGCTTGCCCGCACACACGCCAATACGTATGCCAGCGATCTCCGCCAACACGTTCGTAGCGGTCACGGTCCACGCGAGATCGCCGACCGACTGTTCGTCAGTGCGCTGATCGAGGCCCGCTCCTGCGAGCGGTTCGCGCTGCTGGCGCGTGCGTCCGAAGACGACGAGCTTGCCAAAGTCTACCGCGGTCTGTGGGCCAGCGAGCATGGGCACTTCCGCGTGTTCCTCGGCCTGGCCGAGTCGTTGCCGGAAGTCGGGCAAACCCACGAGCGCTGGCAGGAATGGCTCGACCTGGAAGCGCAGGTTATCCAGTCTCAGCCGCCAGGCCCCACGATGCACAGCGGACTAGATCATTAGCAAAGGCCCCTAAAATAATCCTAACGTTCTCTTTCATTTGACGCCGGAATGCGTACAATGATCCAAGTAAGAGAGTCGTGACGAGGGTGGTTCCATGAGTGAAGCCGATTTTGCGTGGCTTACCGAACATAGTGTCGAGATCCACCGTCAATATGCGGGAAAGTGGATCGCGGTCTACGATGGAAGAGTCATAGCGTTTGCTGATACGGCCACGGAAGTGGCTCGTCTCGCGGACGAGCAATGCCCACAGGGCGGTTATCTACTCGAGGCCGTCGAGCGAGAAACGGATACGCTGTATGCCTGCCTTTGCTTGGCGTAGACGGCCTACGAGGTACTTTGGCGAGCAGTGGGTTCCTTTTGCCGAAGTCGAATTGCGTGGGGGCGACGATCGCTGGCGCCAATTCTCGGTTGCGATTGACACGGGCGCTGTGATCTCCCTGATGAAGCGGTCGGCCGGTGACCTCCTTGGGGTCGATCCCGAGTCCGGGCAACGCGTCGAGCTGTTCAGCGTGGGCGGCAATCCCGTCTTGCTCACGCTCCATCGACTCATTGTACGAATGGGCCCCAACATCCAGATCCCGGTGCCCATCGCATTGGCGGATGGCGACGACGTGCCCAACTTACTGGGGCGCGCGGGGATCATGGACGTGCTCCAGATGGATTTTGACCCGGCACGTAAGGAGACTCGACTGCAGCGCGCCTGGTATTGACGTGGTCAATGGACGATGCGTAGTTCGCCCAGACGTAGCCGCGTCGTCAGTCAACCACGACATAGCAGTTCATCGGAATCCAGCTTGAGCCGCACCGCGCCCGGCTTATCGCCGGTCGGTGTGGCGGGTCGGCAAGGTCCGTCAAATCACTCTTCGGTGGTGGCGTGGGTCGTGACCTCGGCGAGCGCGGCGCCGTTCTCCGGCCGCGAATGCAGCCCACGCGGCGACGCGTCGAACAGCCACGGTCCGGCCATTCCGTCCATGTGCAGCAGCAGCGCCGTTCGAGAGTCGGGCTCCAGCCGACGGGTCGGCGTGGATGCGCGACCCGTGTAGCGCGCGGTCGACGATAGCCGCACTTCGTCGATCGCGCCCTTGAAGTGCGACATAGCGCCGCCGTTGCCGCGCACGTCGGCGCCGACGATCAGCGGCAACCGGTTTGTCTTGCGCTTTCCACTGCCCGGCGTCGTCGCCACGAGCTGGCCGTCGAGGTAGAGGTTGACGTGCGTGCCGTCGTATTCGCCCGCAATGTGATACCAACGGCCGGGCTTCAGGGCTCGTTCTTCCGACTTCGCCGTGACGTAGCGCTTGCCGAGGAAAACGGAGAAGTGCGGGAGCCCACGGTTCACGAAGATCCCGTAATCAGAGCCCTCGGTCTTCGTGACCAGGCCGGTACGGTTCCCGAACGCGTCGGCCCGAAACCAGCACTCGAGCGTCAGCGGACCATCCGGGAGGGCCACCTTTTTCGCGGCGATCTTGACGTGGTCGTCGCGACCGTCGAGCACCAGCGCGTGCTCTCGTGCGGGAACGGAGGGCGGCAGGAGTTCAGTGACCAGCGGAAGCTCGAGCTGCTTCGCCGGCATCGGATAGCGCTGTCCCGGCGCGAGGTAGTCCATATTGACTTCGAGAGTCGGGACGTGAAAGGCCGCGTCGAGTGAGTTGGCGGCGCGTACCACGTCGAACGGCAAATCAAAGGTCTTGCCAGGTTGGACCGTACGATGTGCATGATCGGGTATGGCGCGCCACCGGCTGTCTGCACTTGTCGGCGTCAATGTCACCTCAATCGGTCGTGACGTCGTATTGCGGACCGTCGCCGTCACACGCCCACGCGCGCTGCCGTCCGCCTCGAGCCGCACGGCACCGGCGAGCGTCGTTCCCTTCTGTACGAGCGCGACGCATTCGGCCTGCATCTGGCCGGTCACTTCTTGAACGTCGATCACTTCGCCAACCGGCAGCGCCGCCAGTGCAATTTGGGTCTTGCGGACGGTGACGATATCGAAGTGGTGCAGGTAGCCGGCGGCCGGGACGAGGCCCGATTGCCCGCCGCCCACGGTCGCGAGCGTGACGTAGCGGATCCCGTCCTTCGGATCGAAGCGCGCCCGGTGGATATGGCCGGCGAAGACAGCCGACACGTTACCGGCCTTGACCAGCAACTCGTGAACGCGGTTCCAGTCGTCGCCGTAGTTCCCGCCAAGCCAGCGCGGGTGGTGTAGAAAGATGAACACGTGATCCGCGTCATGCGCTCGATCGAGCGTTTGCGCGAGCCAGTCGTACTGCTCCGGGCTCATCCGCTGGCACTCGGGGTCGCGAATGTCCTTCTTGCCGGTTTCGAGGTTGCCTTCGTCGGAGTAGAGCGCGATGAACCAGCAGTTCTTGTGCTCGAACGCGTACCACAGCGGTCCGAAGTGCATCTCGTAGTCGCGGTCGTGCTCGCCTTCGGGTTTCTTCTTGCCCTTGGGGCCGCGCCAGTATGTATCGTGGTTGCCGGCGACCGGGAACCAGGGGCAGAGCAGTTGGTCCATGATGCCCTTGAACTCGCGCATCTGTGCCATCCACTGCGGTGTTTCGTTGTACCCTTGGATCAGGTCGCCGACGGTCATGACCAGGTCCGGCTCGAGCAGGTTGACGTCCCGTACAGCGTCAGCCAGGACCGAGACACCGCCGGCGGGGCCGCCGGTTCGATCGCCGAAGACCACGAAGAAGAATGCGTCCTTCTCCTCGGGCAGAGGGAGCTTCACATCGGACGTGCGAGAGGTCACGAAGCGGTCTGTCGCGGTGACGCGCGGATGCGGCTTGTTATGGCGGTGCATGTGCCGCGTGTGGCCGATGTTATCGTTGGACTTCGTCGGCGGATCACCCAGCGCCGACGCTGCGAACCCGATCCCGAGGCCGATACAGACAGCCGCCATCACGTTCGTTTTCACGCGAAACTCCTCGTTGTCAGTCGATTGTGGACGCCGTCGATCCGCGGCGATTGTCCGTCTTGCCCCAAGCCGGACGGCGCGGGAGAGGACGCACACTGTTTCGCAGACGACGGTCCTCGCCAAGACGCCGATCGCCGATGGAGGCAGCGTACCGTTTCACAAGTCGTGAACAAGGCGTGATAAGCGCGATCGCCGATGTTTATGGCAGGATTAGCGCAACGCTCGCGGCTTCTTCACCGGGGCCGCGGACCGGGCCTCAATGAGGGGCGTATCGCGACCCGGACGTCGTCGTGATGCTGGCCAACGGCCGCTCGGTGCTACCAGGGATTGGTCACATGGCATGTGCGGCCGGTGCGAACGATGTAGTCCTGGTGATAATCTTCCGCGGGCCAGAAACGCTTTGCGGCCGCAACCTCGGTCGCGATCTTTCGTCCCTTGTAGGCGCCGTTCGACATAAGCTCGCGAATAAAGGCCTCGGCTTCTCGCTTCTGCGAATCGTTCACGTACCAGATCCCGGAGCGATACTGCGCGCCGATGTCCGGGCCTTGTCGATTGACCTGCGTGGCGTCGTGCATCTTGAAGAACGCTTCGAGCAGCTGACCATAGCGAATCCGGGACGGGTCGTACGTCACCATCACCGTTTCGGCATGACCGGTAGTGTCGTCACAGACCACCTTGTAGTCAGGGTTCTCGACGTCGCCTTGCATATAACCGCTGACCGCGTCCAACACGCCTGGACCCTTCTGGAAATAGTGCTCCAGGCCCCAGAAACAACCGCCCGCGAAGTACGCAACCGCTTTCCCGTCACCTTTGCCATCGGCCGACTTCGCAGTTGTCGGCTGGCTTCGCGCCGGCAGTGCTGCACCCTTATCGAAAAACTCGAGCGATGCCGAATTGAGACAGTGCCGCTCTCCGGTCGGCTTCGGGCCGTCCTCGAACACATGGCCCAGATGAGCGCCGCATCGGGCACACTCGATCTCGGTACGCACCATGCCATGGCTGTTGTCTGAGAGCCGCGCGACATGCTCCGGATCGAACTCGCGCCAGAAACTCGGCCACCCGGTTCCGGAGTTGAACTTGTGTTCGCTCGAAAACAACGGCAACCCGCAGACCACACAGGTGTAGACGCCGTCCTTCTTGTTATCCAGCAGCGTTCCGCAGAACGGGCGTTCCGTGCCCGCTTTCTGTGTGATCTGGTACGTTTCCGTATCGAGCTTGCCAGCGAGTTCCGCTACCGTCTCCGGCGGCAATGGCGTCACGTCGTATCCGGTCTTGGAAATCTTCATCGTCCCATCGTTCCTTGACGCCGCCGTTTCCCGCGGCGAACCCTGCCCGCTCGTCCGGGGTGCGCCGCACCCAGCAGCCACCATCATCGAAACCGGTACGGCAGCCATCAGCACAGTCGTCAGAAATCGCATCATCAGGCCCTCTCCAGTCGGCGTCGCATGCGCCCCGTCGCGCTCCGATCGCGGAAGTCCTTGCTACGCTTCCTGCCCGGTCTTCGCGATCGCCTTCCGGAACGCCTCGTAGTAGCCGTCAATCATTCGCGCAACGCGGTCCAGCGTCACGGACGTGCCCAGTTCATCAAGAGCGCCGAGTTCCAGCGCCGTTGCAAAGTAATAGTACTTGCCTTGGTCTCGGTAGTGTTCGACTGTCGGCTCAGGGCAGTCGAGCCCCACTTCGTCGAAGCCAGACTCCACGAACTCGGACATCGAATCGCCGGTTTCCTCGATCGCGTCCTCGAGTTCCTCGCTGATCCAGCGGTCATCCGTCATGATCCCGACCCGGACCTGCGGAATCGAGGGGCGCACACACAACTCCAGCCAAAGCCGATCCGCGACGGCAAACCGGGTCATCAGCCAGGCACCGTCGTCGCGGTCCGCGTCCGCAATGTTCGAAAAACGCGGGTCACTGGCATATCGCGCGCGAAAAGTCGCCCGAAACTGCTCCACGGTCTCCTGCTGTGCGCTCGTCAGAGCCATCGTTTCTCCTCGTTGCGGTCTGCAGACAGCAGATCGTCAACTACTTCGCGTCTGAACCGGCCACGTGCACGGTCTCACTCTTTCGAATCCGTTCCAGCGTCCTTCGACGAAGATAGGTAAACGGACGTGCTACCAGCCGATGCAGCCGAATCCAGAAACTCACGTGCGTCACACGGGCCGTTTCGGCTGCCGTCATCAGGTCCGGCCGCAATCGCCGCTTGTGCTTCAGGAGATGATATTCGTCCGCCCGCTGAAAGCGAGTCAGCAGCCACCGCGCTCCCGGAACGCGACCCCACCCGTTTCCAGGCAGATGAAGCGAGATCTGGAAGTCGATCAGATATGGTTTGCCGTCATCGCCCATCAGTATGTTCTGTCGCTTGTTCAGGTCGACATACGCGATATCACGCCCGTGGAGCGTGCTCAACAGTCCGCTCAACTCGTCAAAGAACGTGTCCGAAACCGCCTCGTCGCGGCCGAGTGGATGCCCCGGCACGAAATCATGCAGAAACCCGGTGGCTCCAACTCGTCCGATAAATGAGGGCACACCCGGGAGGTCCTCGACCATCTCGTAGAGCCTGGACTCCCGATCGCGGAGAAAGCGGCCTATCCAGTCGAGTGGGAGGCCGAAGAAGTCGGTGATGCGACCGACTTTGAGGACCGCGGACTGGCTATCGGATTCGTACCTTCCGGTGGCCGCGAAGAAGTCGTGCTTGAAGGTGTGGGCGTGCGCATATCGGACGCCGGCGCATTTTACCGATTTCGGAAGCTGACCCTGGGGGAGTGCGTATAGCCAGGGCCTTGGGAGTTTTCGTGGTTTTTTTGCGGGACTGCTTTCGTTCATATCTTCCGTCCAACGCGGCGCATACGGTTTCGACCGCGACACGCGTCGGGTCGAGCGGGTTTACTTCCGGATTTTGGCCGACCTATAATTTGTAACCTTTCTCGTTCCGAAAGCTATTTGGTCAGGGTTTTTTTCTCAGGGTTGTTTGTACTGATGCTGGGCAGCAAAGCGGCTACCTACGCGATCCTCGCAGTCGCGGAGATCGCGAAACGGGCTCCGGAAACCGACTCGCCGGGAATTCAGGCCGGAGAGTTGGCCAAGGAGTTGCACCTGCCATCCGCATACGCGGCCAAGGTGATGACGTCGTTGGCCCGCGCCAACGTCCTGCAGTCCGGTCGTGGCCCGCGCGGCGGGTTCCGTCTCGCACGGCATCCCTCGGAAATCGACCTGCTCGAGATTATCGAAGCCGTCGATGATCTGATGTCGGATCGACCGGCGCAGAAAGACCTGCAAAGCGAACACCTGGAAGCCCTCGCACAGATTCACGGCGTATTCAACGACGCCATGCAGCAGGCGCGGGAGCGCCTTCGACGTCAGACCGTCGCTGACCTGATCCCGACCGCCACCACCCCGGATGACGACGAGCCTGCCATCCGAACAATCAGCTAACATCTGGTTTACGTGACAATTCTGCGCCGCGGCGCGCCAATATACGAACATCGAGCGAACAGTGTGTGGTTGAAATGAGCGCACCGCAACCGTAACAAGATCCAAACATCAGGATAACATCTAAAGTGCAGAAAAAAAGGCGTGCGGCACCCCGTGGGTATTGGCGCGGTCTGAGGGTGCCGCAGCGAGTGGAAGCAAGTATTTTCGTAGCATGGACTTATGGAACGCCCGGAGAAGGAGCTGGAAATTCCACTTCCTTCTCATCATAGAAAAGTATATCACGGGGCCGAATCGTTTCAAGCATATTATTTCCGATTTTGCACGGTTTTTGCCCCCGTGGATCGCGAGGAAGATTATCGGTCGACCAGGGCGCGAAAAGGCCCACTTTTGGCTTCCGAATCGCGGGGTGTTTCGTAAGATAGAGGCAGCTGCGGGACGGCTGCCATCCGATAGTCCGAGTGAGGTGATCGATCGATGCTGAACCGAACGTTGATGCTGGCAGGGCTCCTTGCAGGATTGTTGCTGAACGTTGGTGGCTGTCCGCAGGCGGGCGTGCAAGGCCCGACCTTTACCGGGGCTCCGGACGGCGGAACGGGCGCCGGCGGATCGGGAACGGGTGGCAATACCGCCGTCTCGGACAACACCAGCGGATCGACCACCGGCTCGACGTTTACCGACCAGCTCTCCAATCAGTTTCCGAACTGCCGGACCTTCACGAGCGTCGCGGCCTGGCAGGACGAAGTGTTACGTTTGGTCAACGAGGAACGGGCCCGGGCCGGCCTGAACGCTGTGGCGCGGAACGCCACGCTGGAAGCGCAGGCGACCCAGTACGCATGCGAGATGATCCAGCACAACTTCTTCGCGCACGACAACCCCGTGACCGGGACCCGGCTGCGCGATCGCGCCGAAGAGTTCGGCTACGAATTCCTGCTGATCGGTGAGAATCTCGCCGCCGGTCAACCCGACCCGCAGCGGGTTATGTCGGACTGGATGGGCAGCCCGGGGCATCGGGCCAACATCCTGAACCCGGACTACGAAGAGCTTGGCGTCGGGATTCGGCGCGGGGGCGAGTTCGGGATCTACTGGGTCCAGGAGTTCGGTCGACCCGCACCTCCCAACGTCTCCCTGATTCCGGCCTCCGCTGGCGCCGGCACGCGCGACGCCGGGGAATAACCACACCCGATTGCACCTGATTGCGGGGCCCGGACGCGCAGCCATATGGGGCTGCGGATGGGGCACATGACCGATACCGATTATCGGAAACCCCTGTTGTCGGACGATAAAAAGTCGTCATCGACGATCGTGGCTGCTCTTGGCGCGGAAGTACCCTCCTCGGATTGACCCCTCTCGTCCCTCCTTCGTATCAACTGGCAGACATGCAGCCCGTGCGCGTCGGGAGCACGCGGGCGTCAAGAAAGCCCAACAGAGGGCTGATGCCAAGGAGGCGAGAGAATGTTCCAATGGACCCCGCAGCGAATCCGTATCGCCGTCTATTTCGTCGCCTGTTACATGGCCTTGTGCTAACGAGGAATCTGCCGCTCCTGTTCGATGTTCGCATCGTTTCACCCTCCTCTGACTCACGCCGAACGGTTTCCGTTCGGCGTTTTTTTTTGCGCAAGCCAGGGAAGGCTCCCATTGCGAGGCTGTGTCTGTGCACGGTGCCCCATCCCTTCCAGGGATGGGGGACTGACAAACCCATCCTTCCGTCCCCCACCCCAAGATGGGGTGGGGCACCGCGCGGTCGCTTAGGCGGGGGCGCGGTTGCATCGTCCGGCAACAATATCGAGCGTTGCCGGTGCCCCTCGCTCGCGCTCGGGGCTCGCATTGATGATGGGGTGGCACTGGCGGCTTGTCCGCCAGTGTTGGGAACGTGCGAATAGTCAAGTCGCTTGGTGGATTAAGCGAATGCTGCACAAGCACCCGTTGAACACTGGTAGCAAGCTACCAGTGCCACCCGGTGTTCATGCAAAATCCTCCTTTGGCGGCTTGTCGGCAGTGCGCTCCCTACAACGAACGCACCGTACGTTGGCCGGCTAATGCTGTTCGGTGCTACCGTCGGCTGGCTAATGCTGTTTGGTGTTACCGTCGGGGATCTGTCGTCGGATGCGCAGGCGCCAGACCATACGAACGAGGTCCAGCAGCATGACGAAGGGATCGCGGCGAATGCTGACGCGACTGTCGACGGGGTTGTCCCAGTCCACCGGCAACTCGACGATGCGATAGTTGAGCAGTCGTGCGAGCAGGAGGACTTCGACGTCAAATGCGAAGCGTTCGACCCGCGCTCGGCCGAAGACGTCCAGCGCCGCGGTTCGACGAAACAGCTTGAAGCCGCATTGGGTATCGCGGATCCCCGGAAGCGCGAGTGTCTGGGCGAAGAATGGGAACGTCTTGCCCAGGAGTTGGCGAATCAGGTGCTGCTTGCGAACGATGCGTGAGTCCGGCAGCCGGCGCGATGCGATCAGGACATCGCTCGTAGCGGCGGCGGGCGCGAATCGCTCCAGGTGCGTGATACGCGTCGAGTTGTCGACGTCCATGAACAGCACCCATTCGTGTTCTGCTGCGAGCATGCCGGTGCGCACTGCGAAGCCCTTGCCACGATTGGTTCCCAGCGGAATCAGCTTGACGCCGGCGCCGAACGAGCTGGCAATCTCGGCGGTCTGGTCGGTGCTGCCGTCGTCGACGACGATGACTTCGGATGGGATGTTCTGTCCGCGGAGCCACGCGAAGACGTCGTGCAACGTGTCAGCGAGGGTCGGGGCGGCATTGTACGCCGGGATGACGACACTCAGGCTCGGTATCGCGGTGACGACGGATTCGCGGCCCGTCGGTCGGGCCGGCTGCGGCTGGTTGACGGCAGGTTTCTGCACGGCGATCGATTGACTCATGTCATGTTGCTCGGGCCCAGTTCACGGACGTCCCCGACGCGACGCGTGATGCCGGCGGCGTCCAATTGTTCCACCAACGGAACGATGTATTTGCGCGAAGACCCGAGCAGCTCCCGGATCGCGCTGACGGTCATCGGACCGCGTCGATGAATCTCGGTGCTGACCTTGCGGCAGCCTTCCTGCCACAGGTCCCCATGCAGCCAGAGGTCCTTGCCGAGGCGTTTGACCAGGCCCCGCGCCGCAGCCAGGTCCACCAGTTCGGCGATCCGTCGGGCCTTCTTTGCCGACCAGCTCGGCAGCGCCTCGATTGTCGGCGGCTGAAATCGGCCCGCCGCCAACTCGGACAGGATCGCGTCGAGCATTCGCTGGTCCTCCGGGGGCAGCTCCAGTCGCTTTCCGGCCGGAACCACATGGTTATTGTCGACCCGGAACGGTCCCTTCTCGACCATCCAGACGGCCAGCGCCCCGTGAAACGCTCCGGGGCACGACCGCGGCATCCAGCCCGGCCACTCGCCGCGCGGAACGCCCGCAATGCGACGATGGCTCTCCAGATAGGTATCGACGCGAGTCCGCAGTTGGTCGGCGATTTCGGCCAGAACGACGGCATGAACGTGTATTACGCGGGTCCCTTCGCGCAATTCGTGCACGATGCCGCGGTCTCGAAGGCTCGCGAGCACCCGACGCGACTCCGACGCGTCTGCGAGGCCGGCGGCGGTCGCGAGCCGCTCGTCGGGCATCGACGCCCAACCGGCCAGCCGAACGGCCGCCTCGACCCGTTCCTTGGGTTTGCCGTCCCGTAACGTGGTCAGGACGGGGGCTTGTGCGCCGCGTCCAGAAGACCACGGCGTGCTACTGGGTCGCAGCACGAATCCGCCGCCGAGCGTTCGCTCTCCAGCGTCGTCTCGCAGAATGAACGGCTGGCGCCAACTGGCGACGATGGGCTCCGTCAGGCGCAGTTGAGCGAAAGTGTCGTGCAAGCGCTCCTGATCCGCCGGCTGCGCCCAGCGCAACTCGGCGCGCAGTTCACGCGTCGCGAGATGGACGCGGACGCGCGGCTTCTGGCGGATTCGCTTGCCGGGCATTCGGAACGAGCGAACAAAAACGTCCATGCATCGCGCTTCGCAGAGGTAGCCCGGCGTCGCCAACTCGCAGCCGCGCCACGCGTCTTTGACCGCTACGTTTGCCAGGTTGACCGCGAGACGCATTCGGCCGGCGGCGCGGTCGGCGTGCGCGCGATGGGTCTGCAAGTCGCGGACGCGAACCCGCCGCGGTCCGGGCCAGAGCTCCAGCTCGGCGTTCGGTTCGACACTGCCGTGCATAAGGGAACCGGTCACCACCGTTCCGCGCCCGGGAACGGTAAACGAGCGATCGATCGGCAGACGGAACCAGCTGCGCGTGTCACGCCGACCCGAAGGCTGCCGGGCGGCGGTCACCAGTGCCGTTCGGAGCGTGTCGAGGCCCGTCCCTGTTTCCACCGAGGTATGAACGGTTGCCGAGTGCGGGAGTTGTAGGGACTCCAGCAGTTCCTGTGCTTCGGAAGCGACGGCGTCCACCCATTCCTGATCCACCAGGTCGCACTTGGTGATGACGAGGATTGTACGATCGACGCCCAGTAGTTGCAGGATTTCGGCGTGCTCGCGCGTCTGCGGCATGACCGAATCGTCGGCGGCGACGATCAGTAGCGCGAGATCGACGCCGGCGGCGCCTGCGACCATGTTGCGGAGGAACCGCTCGTGTCCGGGCACGTCGACGAACCAGATGTCCGCGTCGTCGAGCCGGGTGTGCGCGAACCCCAGATCGATCGTCAGGCCGCGGGCTTGCTCTTCGGGAAGGCGGTCCGGATGGACGCCGGTCAGGGCATGGACCAATCGGCTTTTGCCGTGATCAATGTGGCCGGCGGTGCCGACGATCAGTCTGGGTGCTGTGTCCATCGGCAATATTGTAGTTGAGCAGGCCCCTTGCTTCGAAGGGTTGGTGAGGGAGATCTGGTGCTCGGTCGCTGTGATCTGACGGCCCGACCTGCTGACAGGAGCGGCGCGAGCGTGTATCACTCCTCCGATGTCACAGATAGAGCAGCTCTGGCGGTTTCTGATCGCGCCGTGGCAGACCGCGGACTGGCCAGCCGTGCGCGGATTCTGGCTTGAGCAGGTCTTCGACGACCGGTTTCAGGTCGTGTACTTCCTGCCGCTCGTGCCGCTGCTGTTGCTCGTGCCGCGCAAGCACTTTCGCATGGGGCTCATCGCTGCCGGGCTGGTGTTCGTCGCGTACTTGTATGGCGCCTTCTACGCGGTCGGCTGGTTGTTGCTTGCGATCGGCTTCTATCATCTTGCCGAGCGGTTCGCGGTCGAGTGTAAACGGACCGACGTGCTTCCGATCGGGCCGCCGATCGCGGCGATCCTGCTGATCGGTGTCTGGTATCTCGTTGCATCGCATCTGGACTCGATCGTGCAGTTGCCAACGGACGTCGAGGTTTGGCTTCGAGCGCGGTTGCCCTGGCTCTATCCGCTGGGGTACCGTGGCCTGGCCTGGGAGCGGTGGGGGATCGTTCCGGGTCAGTCGCCTGACCATCTACCGCGATTGTTCGATGTCTTCCGGTTTGCCCACATTGTCGGCACAGCGTACCTCGCGGTGCGGTTGACCCACTATTTTGCGGAGATCCGTCGCGGCGGCATTCCGGATGCGGCGCGCTCGTTGCCCCGGTTCCTGGCGTACGTCTGTTATGGGCCGGCGCTGATGCAGGGGCCGATTGAGCGTTTCCCGGAGTTTCAGCAGCAGGTCGATGCGTGTTTCTCGCAGCGCAGTCTGCGCTGGACGGTCCTCGGCGTACTGCGCATCGGCTGGGGCGTGTTCAAGGGGTTGGTTGCGACGTTCTACTTCTACCCGGTCATTCTGCGATACATGGCCACCCAGACGTATTACGCGCAGCCGGAACTGATCGAGTCCTACGCGCTGCTCTATTTCGGCGTCTTCATCAACATCTTCTGGCTCTATCTGGAGTTCAGCGGATACTGCGACATCTCGGCCGGGATCGCTTGGATCCTCGGCTACCGGCAGATCGAGAACTTCCAATGGTGCTGGTTCGCGACCAGCTTGCGCGACTTTTGGCGGCGCTGGCATATCAGCCTGTCATCCATTCTGCGGGACTACGTCTACATCCCGATCGGCGGCAACAAGCGGCCGCTGGTCGCGCTGGTATCGACGTTCGCGATCTGTGGCATCTGGCACGAGGTCATGGTGCAGATGGTGCTGTGGGGGATGGTGATGGGGGTCATGCTGTGGGTGAATCAACAGTGGGTCGGTTGGGTGCGTGAGTTGGACGCGCAGCCGAGCGGTGGTCTGGCCAGCGTGCGGCGTGCGTGGCTACGATTGTGGCCTTTGCCGCAGTTGTGCGCCTGGCTGCTGACGATGCACGCGTTCGTCTTCTCGCTGCTGATCTTTTTTGGCGGGGCCAAGTCCTGGCGGGTGTTGTATGAGATCATCCGCCGACCGATTGCGGCCCTCGCGAACTGACCGCTTCCGGCGATCGGCGCTATTGTTCCGACTTCGTCGGTAGCGGTTTCGGTGCGGAGCGATCGAATGGGCAGGCTGCCCCGGCCGGGGGGCGCGCGGAGACGTCACGACCCCCGGCTGGCAATCCCGACCCTTTCAACCTGTATGTGCTGGCTCTAGCGTTTTGACGTGGTTGGCCTGGTAGCCTTTGTCGGTCTGGATCAACTCGTACTCGACGTTCTCGCCATGTCGCAGACAACGAAATCCATCGCCGTCGATGTTGCTGAAGTGAACGAAAACGTCCTGACCATCAGGACCGACAATGAAACCGTAGCCCTTCTTGCGATCAAACCACTTGACGTTCCCGGACGTCATGGCAATTCCTCCGACAAACCGACGCGAGATGTGCGGTGGTGCGCGGTTGTCGCTGCGGTCTGCCTGCTCAGACCTAGTTTTCCATGGCACTTCGCCGACGTAACGTAAAGTCGGCACCACTTCGGAGACGCTTTACCAGCCGTCGCAGGGGTTAGATGTGGGCTGTTCGAGCGTCAGATCTGCCGACGGGAATTTTACTCGATGAATACCGAGCGCGACAAGAAAAAAACAGCCGGCAGATACCCGCTTTCAAATCAAACGGTCGCGCGTTTCCTGCAACGTCCGTTTTCAAAATGCCCTGAAATCGAGGGCGATCGGGATCGGTTGCGGTCCCGGCTTGCTGAGCACGATGCTTCCGTCCCCACCCCTAGAACGGGTGGGGCACCGGTACAATCGTCTGCGTCGAGGGCTCGTATTGTTGGTGGTTTGGTGCCCCAGGGTTCTACCCTGGGGGACACCTTGATCCTGAGCGAAACGCGTCCCCCACCCTGAAGGGTGCAGAACTGCGATTCTCAGCAAGCGAAGGGGTGGGGCGGGGTTTTCGCCCACTATAGTTCGGGCCGACGAGCGCTACAGTCGTTCATTGTCGTTCAATTCCTTCAGACGTTGCCATCGTCGATCGACTTCTTGCTGTACTTCTTGCGCGAGGTCGGCGTGCGCCGGATCGCACAGATGGCGGAACGCGCCGCCCATCTTGGTGAATGCGTCGGTGACCGGGACTTTCTTTTTGCTCTTCTCGGGATCGATCGTGATCGTCGTGATTCCGTGGTTGATCTCGTAGAGCGGGTGCATGCAGGCGTTGACGCAGGCTTCGATCGCCGACGGTCCGACATGCTCGTTCATGCCCCAGTTGAGCGGGCACACTGAGAGTGCCTTGCAGAACGCGAAGCCGCCGGCGCGGACCGTTGCCTGCGCTTTGCGGGCCTTGCGGATCATATCGGGCGCGTGTGATTCGGCGACGGTTGCGATGTAGGGCGCGAATGTACCGCGAAGGATCTCGATGACGTCCTTGTGGTGGGTGCGTTTGCCCGATTGTTGCGGGCCGTAGAACGCGTTGGCCGCCTGCTGGCCCTTGTAGCCCGAGTAGCAGAGTTGGGCGCCGGTGTTCATGTAGCCCTTGTTGTCGTACTCGAGCACGATGAACGGGTCGTTTCGCAGCGCTGCGCCGATGAGTTGATCCATACCGATGTCGTCGCCGCCGTCGCCGGTAACGAGGATGGTGGTGATGTCTTCGGGCAGGTCGCCACGGGCTTTGAAGCGTTTGATCATCTCGACGACGCCGGTGGCGGTCGACGTGCCGTTGTGGAACAGGTTGTGGAAGTAGGGGACCCGAAAGCTGGTCAGTGGGTAGCCGGTCGTGACCACCATTCCGCAGCCGGTATGAAAGAGCAGCACGACGTGCCCATCGATTCCGCGCAGGAAGAGATTCAGTGTGGTGAAGATGCCGCAGCCGGGGCACGCGGTGTGTTTTTCAAAGCGAACCGGCATCTCCGAGAGTTTGCGCAGGTTGACCTTGCCGTTCATCTGTTCGTTGATCGTGCACTCCTCGACCGTCAACGGGACGAGGTTGGGCGCGGGCTGATAGTCGGGATCGCCCGCCCAGGCGCCGTGGTAGCTCTTTTCGGGGGCAAACGGCAATGAAGGAATCTCGTCATCGGTTCGGGCTGGCGGTGACGCCTGGTGGTGGGCGTCGATCAGTTCGAAGAGCGCGAGCGCGTCCTCGCGGGTGAAGTTGAGTCCGCCGACGCCGTACGTGCGCTGAATGATTTCGGCGTTGTTGCCATGGCGTTGAAGGGTGGCACCGATTTCGTTCGCCAGGTAGTTGCTGGCGCCATACTGGCTTGCCCGTTCGGCAACGGCGACCCAACCCGTGCCCGAGAGCGCATCGATCCACTCCTGTTCGGGCCAGGGGCGCAGAACGGTGGGCAGGATCACGCGGACCGCCTCATGTCGTTCCGCGAGTTCATCCACTGCGTCTTTCGCAGCTTCGCCGGCGCTGTTGAGCGCGACGAGACAGCGGTCGGCGCCGCGGCTGCCGTGACTCTGGATGACGGAGTACTGTCGGCCGGACAGTTGTGCGAACTCGTCGAACACCTTGGGGATCAGCGCGTGGGCTTCTTTGAATTTCAGGTCGAGCTGGACCTTGGTGTTGATCAGGTCATCGTTCATGTACGGGCCGAAGGTGCGAGGATGCTTGACGTCGAGCAGACTGAAGCGGCCGTTGCTGCCCTTTAGCGTTTCCTTGAACGGCGATGGCCCGACAAAATTGCGCAGATCGTCGCGGTTCGCAAAGACCTCGATTCGGCGATTGGCGTGCGAGGTGTGGAATCCGTCGTAGGCGACGATTGCCGGCAGGTTCACCGCCTCGGCGACACGAATCGCGATGATGTTCATGTCGTAGCAGGCCTGGACGTTGGGCGCCAGGAAGATCAACCAGCCCCAGCCGAGGGCCGCGTATAGATCGGTGTGTCCGTTTTTGATGTTCAGCGGGGCCGAGACGTCGCGTGTGGAGAGGTTGAGGACCATCGGCAATCCGAGGCCGGCGATCGCGGGCATCTGCTCGGCCTTCAGCAGCAGTCCGTTGGCGCTGGTGACGTCGACGACTCGTCCGCCGGCCACCGCGGCGCCGGCGCAAATCGAGATCGCGGCCAACTCGCTGGTGCCGACCAGGAACGCAATGTCGGTCTCGCCTTTTGCGTACGCTTTCGAAACGGCCTCGCCGGCGTCGGAGGACGGTGTGATCGGATAGTAGCCCTCGGCGTCGTAGCCGATGTCGAGGATCGCGCGGGCCACGGCCTCGTTGCCGTTGCCCAGGAAGACGCGCTGCTCCAGCGTTCCGCGGGGTTGATCGAGCGCCGCTACGTTCATTGTCAGTTTCCTTCGCTGGTGGAGGCCGTCGGCGTCTCGAGGGCGTGTCCGCGCTTGGTCGTTGGGCAGACTTCCACGCACCGCATGCAGCCTTTACAGAACGCTTCGTCGATTCCGACCATCTTGCCGTCCTCCCAGAGCAGCCCGCCGGGATCGGAACAGACGGTGAGGCAGATGCCGCAGGAGTTACATGCCGCGGGGTCGAAGTGTGGCACGCGGCCGCGCGCTGCGACACGATTGTCGCGATCGCGGGTGCTATGCGTCAGGGCGTCGATCGTGCCGCCGTTGAGCATGTTGCGCCAGCCCAGCGGCCCGCGGGTCGTTTTGGGCGCCATGTACGCGAACCGATCGTCGGGCTCGAATTCTCCCGCGACCGATGCGCCAATCGCCGCATCGAACGCCGCGAGGTTCTGCGTCGCGGCTCGCGGCCATTGGGCGCTCACGTCTTCGCGCACCTGATCGTCGGGGAATTGGAGCAGATGGCAAAGCACGGCCAGCAGCGGCACGTTCAGCCGACTGCGCGTCTCGCGTGCGATTCGGGCGGCGTCGACGCAGATCACCCGTCCGTGGGTGAGGCGCAACAGCTCCCGCATGGCTGCGGGCGTCTGGACGGTGTTCACGATGCACACCGCGCCGTCCTGCAGTCCGCGATAGAGTTCGAGCGGCCCGATCAGGTCCGGGTGGAAGACGACCAGGTAGTGTGGACGGTCGGTCGGGCCGGACTGTCGCACCGGCGTCCCGACCTCGCAGAATCGGACGGAGACGTCTGTCGCGGTCCCCTTCTTTTCCGAGCCGTAGCGGGCATCGTAGCCGCCGTCGAGACCGAAGTGGGAGCACCCGATCTTGAACAGCAACTTTGCGGCAGTGTTCGCCCCGTCGCCGCCAAGAGCGGAAAGAAAGACATTGCAGAATCCGAGATCGTCTCGAAAAGGCAGGTGGTAAGCCATCACGCTGTCTCCTGCGGCCTATACTCGATGCAAGTGCGTTGCCACTCGCTATTGGCATTGTGAGCAAGACGTGTGCCACCGCGTTCAAGCGTCCGCTCGGATGACCAGGAGGCCCCAGGTGTGTGAAATCACGCACTCCGTGAGCGATTTGGACCGATTTTCGCGGTGGTTGGCCCGAAATTTGGCGACTTGGTTGCTGGTCGGGGTGAGGAGGCCTGGAGCCTGTCGCCTCGAACGTGTGCATTTCAGCGCATGGCGCGGGTTGTTTTGCGGTGCTTGGCGGTAGCGAGCGGCCACGTACAATGGAGTGTGGCTATGATTGATAGCGCCTGGCATCCCGCTTGTAGGAGCTGGTATCACGTGGAGCCGGCGGAACCCGGCCGAACCTTCCATTCGGCCTTGGCACCGTCAGGTAGTCCGCCGCCGGCTCCATATTGTTCACGGCGTAGCCTCCCTCGAACGCAGCACGGAGCGGCCTAGTGTTTTCCAGCAGTCGTCCACCCCTCGCGGACTGGTACAGCAACCCGATCATTCGGTTCCTTGCGAGCATTCGCCTCGGCGTCTTTCTGATGTTCGTGGCGTTGGTCTACGCTTCGGTCCTGTCGGCGTTGCCGTGGGTCCGGGCCTATCTCGAGATGACGGAGATGCAGGCCTTCGGTCACTGGCTCTTCGTGTCGGCCATCTTGCTCCTGTGTGTGTCCGTGACGCTGGCGACGCTGACCCGGATCCGCTTCACGGTCAAGAACCTCGGTGTGCTCACGGTGCATACAGGAATCCTGGTTCTCTGCATCGGCTCGGTCGTCTACTTCGGCACGAAGATCGAAGGGGACGTGACGTTGCGGTCGCCCCGAATTCAGGTGCTGAGCACGGCGAACGCCGGTCGGCCGGTGGCGGAATTGCTGGCAGAGCCCGGACAGTCCTGGACGACCAATGCGCCGATGCTCGGGGGCGCGATTGCCGTTCGGATCAATGACCTGACCTACGACGACAACAACCAGCGTCTCACGCAGGCCAAGGTCGTTACCCGGATCGGCGACGCGCCGGCGAAGGAGCGGATCCTGATTGCGGACGGAGCGGACATCCCGATCGCGGACGGCCGGATCGCGTTACGTCTGCGAACGTACCCGGCCGAGACGCGGTTCTTCGACCGCGAGCACGCGGCGCTGTTCTATCGGCCGGCCGGTCGCGACTGGCAGTATGTGGACTTGATCGGCTTGCCGTACTTTCGTGAGCGATACCTCGACGAGGGGTATCAGCTGCGCGATACCGCGGGCGTCGCGATTCCCACCAAGCGGACGAGCCCGACGATTCGGGTCGCCGGCGTTTCGGTGCCGACCGGATGGTTCGAACCGTGGCGGATGCCGCTGCCGCGGACGCTCGACGAGGCTCCGTTCGACGTCGTCGTGACCGGTTACGTGCCGTACACGAGTACGCGGGCGATCGAGCACTATTCGGAAGGTGGCGGAACGCTGAATCCGGCGGTGCGGTTTCGGCTCCGCGTCCCCGGCGGCGAAGAGCAGACGGAGCGCACGTTGCTCGCGGACCCGCGTCGGGCGCTGGCGCCGTTCAAGACGCCCTTCGAATTCAGGTTGATCGAGGACGATGCGCAGCGGTCCACGTTGCTCCGGCCCGGGGTCGGGGCTCACGAGTTGCACATCAAGCTGGTCGATCCGCCGTTCGAGCAGACGCTCGCGATCACGGCCGGGCAGGAGATCCCGCTCGGCGACACGGGCTATACGCTGACCGTGAGTCAATTGTTGCCGTCGTGGCCGATGATGTCGCCGGGGTTCGAGAATGCGGATTCGCCGGCTGCGATGATCGACGTCGTGGCGCCGGACAAGAAGTACTCCCGGACGGTGATCCAGCGTTTTCCGTCGTTGTCACAGGACATCGACGAGCAGGGCGTGCGCCACCGCGAGGGACCGTACGACCCGAATCTGACGTTGCATTACCGTTCGCTGGGCAATGGTTGGGTGTATCTGCTGGCGACTGCGGACGACCTCGAGGCGGGTCGGATCACGCTCGCGCAGCTTCGCGCGGACGGGACGGTCTCGCAGGAACTGGCGGCGCTGGATCAGCCGGTGGGACTGCCGATTCCGGGTGTCGATCTGGAGTTCGCGCTACTCGAGACGTTGACGCATGCACGCCGAACGCAGGTGCCGCTCCTCGAGCCGGTGGATCAACGCGAGAATACGAGTCCGCATCAGCGGTCGGCGGTTCGACTCAAGTTTACGGGCAAGGGTGAGCTTGCGGGCTGGGAAGACAATCAATGGGCGTTCTTTAGCGTCTATCCGCACATTGACGCGATGCCGGTTCAGGTGGAGACGCCCACCGGGCCCGGCGGCGCTCTCGAGCGGTGGGAGGTGGTCTACTCCCGGCTGCCGCACGATCTGGGCGCCGAGCTTTGGGGCCGTAAGCTCGGCGTGACGTATTTCCCCGGGCGGCGCACCGTCTCCGCGTGGCGCAGTGACTTCGTAGCGTTGGCGGAGGGTGGCGAGCGGCCGGAGTCGGCGGTGGTCGAGACGAACGGTACCTACTCGCTGGGTCGTTGGACCTATTTCCAGAGCGGGGCGGCGAAGGACGACTGGAGCTTTACCACGCTTGGTGTGGGGAACCGACGGGGCATCTGGCCGATGGTGCTGGGCTGTGTTCTGATCACGCTCGGCTGTCTGTATGCGTTTTATGTCAAGCCGTTCATCCAGCAGGCCCAGCTCGCAGCCGCACAGGAGAAGGCGGCCGAGGCCAAGCGACGGCGTGAGGCCGAAGCTGAGGTGGTAGCGGCACGAACGTCGAGTGCGCCACTCGAAGTATAGCGCAGGTCCCGGCACGCGGCGGGATGCGACGTGCTTGGTCGGAGAGGACGAGGATTGGATTCGATGAAAAGGTGCATCATGCGAACCGGGATGATGGTGATCATCACTGGTGTGTTGCTGACCGGTTGTCGTCAGGAGTTGCCGCTACCACCGTCCGAGACGGCGATTGCGCTCGATGGGCAGCTCGACTGGTCACGGGCGCGGCTGATCGCGGTGCAGGACGGCGAACGCTACAAGACGCTGGATTCGTTCGCGCGCGAAGCCTTCAGTGAGATGTACGGCAAGGAACACCTGCCCGGATTGAGCCCGTTGGCGTCAGTGTTCGAGTGGGTGTTCAACAAGGACAAGTATGTCCACGAGCCGGTCATCCGGGTCAAGGAAGCTGCGGTGCGGCATGCGTTTGCCAAGCACTTCCCGGCTGCGGAGCGCGAGTACATTCGGGAAAAGGGCTACCTGACGCCGCGGCAGATCATGAACCAGGGGGTGCGGGCGCACATCGAGGAGTTGGGTTCGAGCGCGATTACCATCCGTTCGGCCAACCGCGTCCGGCAGGCCGAGTTCATTGCCGGGATGATGGAGCAACTGATGCTGGTCGTTCCGGCGAAGGAGGAGGCGCTGGACGCTCCGTGGCATTCGCCGAAGGAGCTGATCGCGAATCTGCCGGAGGACCTGTTGCGCGAGGCCGGTGTTGAAGCGCAGCGCGGCGGTCCCATACCGGGTTACACCGCGCGGGAGGCGGTGGACCTCACGGTCACGTGGGCTTCGCTCCGCCAGGGCTGGCAGAAGGGAGACGCGGAGGCGGTCCAGGAAAATCTCGACAAGCTGGCCGGGCTCTTGCCGGGGCTGGCGCCCGCGGGACACTATCCCGGCGAGTCGCAACGGGCCGCCGAGGCGCATTACTACGCGATGGGCAAGCTGACCTGGGGCTGGCTGGTCTACTTCGTCGGTGCCATTGCCAGCATCTGGCTGCTCGCCACCGGCTGGAAGACGCCGCGCGTGGTCGCGATGCTGTTCCTGATCGTTGGTCTCTTGCTGCACGCGTACGGCGTTTCGCTGCGCTGGTACATCCTCGGCCGGATTCCGGTCGCGAACATGTTCGAAGCGGTGACCGGCGCTGCCTGGGCGGGCGTCTGTATCGCGCTGCTGCTCGAGCTGATCTACAAGACGCGCGTCTTCGCGCTCGCGGGTAACGTCACCGGGTTCTCGGCGCTGATCGTCGCCCAGTACATCATTCCCGGCGGCGGTACGCTGACGTCGATCCGGGCTATCCTCGACGACGTCATGTTGCGGATCCACACGACGCTGATCATTTTCTCGTACGCGTTCATCTTCGTGGCGGCGGTGATCGCATTGGTCTACCTGTTCGGTTACTACCGGCACCGGTACCCGCGACAATCGACGCTCTCCGGCGTAGTGGTTGCACTGCTGGGGACGGTGCTGATCGGCGTCTCGTTCGGTGCGTTCAAGGGAGTCGCCGTCGGCGGGCCGCAGCCACTGTGGCAGGTGCAGCTGTTCGGTTGGCTGCTATGCGGCACGCTGATCCTGGCGATCGCCAGCCTGGTCTGGACGCGTGCGTCAGGCGAATCGATCACCTGGGCCGCGGCATTGCTCGTGGCCGCGTTCGCTGTTGGACTCGGACATCAGGGCTTCCTGTTCGGGCTGGCCTCGTCCATGTTGATCGGCGGTCTGGCGTGGGCGGGCGCAACGGCCGTGGGGCGATTGGGACCCGGCCAGTTGCAGCGGGGATTTGCGGTCGTTCCGGCGGGTGCGGAAGGGGCGCTTCCGCTCCAGCGGCCGATCATGGCCGGTGGGGCACCCGGCGACGAAGGCCGCAAGGACGAACCGTTGCCCGGTTGGCTGCACACAACCGACTGGAGCCATCTGATCATTCTGAACCTGGTTTTCGTGATGCTCTTTGTCGGCATCATCCTCGGAGCGGTGTGGGCCGACTATTCGTGGGGTCGCCCCTGGGGCTGGGATCCGAAGGAAGTGTTCGCGATGAATACCTGGATCATCTACGCGATCCTGATCCACACACGTTTCATCGTGAAGCGCCGGGGATTGTGGACGGCGTGGTTGTCGGTTGCCGGCTGCCTGATGATGGTGTTCAATTGGTGCTTCGTGAACTTCTATATCGTCGGACTGCACAGTTACGCCTGATCGACGGGCGGAGGTGATGGTTTGAGTCGGCGTCGATGGATGATGGTAACGGCCGGAATGGCAGGACTCGCGGTGGTGGCGTTTGGACCGGTCGGCTGCGACCGCGGAGGGCGCGGGGCATCCGATGAAGGGGCCCAAACGAGTACGGTCGGCGCGGAGTCGGACACCGCCGTTCAGGTCAGCGACAGCGAACGCGCGGCGATCGAGTCGCTTGTTAAAGGAAACCGGCCGGCGCCTGACAATGCCGAGGCGGCGCTCCCCAGCGGTCACCCGCCGATCACTGCCAGCGCGACGCCGAATCCGGCCGCAAACGTGCCGGCGGGCCATCCGGCAGTCTCCGAGGCGCAGCCCAAGCTGCGGTACGAGGCTCCCGACAACTGGCGCTACCGCCGACCGAAGAACACGATGATGCGCAAAGCGGAGTTCGCCATTCCCAAGGTGGAGGACGGCTCGAGCGACGGTGAGTTGATCGTCTTCTATTTCGGCGCCGGGCAAGGTGGATCAGTGACGGCCAACCTGGATCGCTGGCGCGGCATGTTCACCGATTCCGACGGCAATCCGCTCGGGCAAGAAAACTCCGTCGTCGAATCGTTCGAGGCCAACAGCCTGAAGGTCACCGTGCTCGACGTCGCCGGCCGCTATGCGCCGTCACCGATGCCGATGATGCCGAAGGTCGAGCCGCAGGATAGCTATCGCATGTTCGCAGCGGTCGTGGAAACGCCCGAAGGGCCCTGGTTCTTCAAGGCCGTCGGTCCGGCAGACACGATGAATGCCAATCGTGACGGGTTCTTCGAGTTGCTACGTTCGGCGCGCTTCGAAGACGCATAGCGCCGCGACGGGTTACTCTGTCCAGACGGCGCCGTCGCGAATCCAGGCGGCGATCGCGGTGATCGCATCGTCGCTGAGCTTCTCGTCCGGCGGCATGGCGATCTCTTCGTCCTCGTAGGAAAGCGCTCGCATCAGCACACCTTCGTTCGGCTTTCCAGGAATCACCGCGGGGCCGGTGTCGCCACCCTCGAGAATCGAAGTGATCGACGTCAGATCCAGGTTCGCAGGCGGGTCTTCCCCGCCATGACAACCCTGGCAGTGCTCGTCCAGTAGGGGTTGAACCTTCGTGACGAAGTGCGCGATCCGTACATCAGCGAATCCAGCAGCCTTCTCCTCGTCCGAACGCAGGTCTGCATCCGCCAACGGTTTCGGCGTCCCAACGCCATACACATAGACGAGCGTTCCGCCGTGGTGCGCCGTCTGTCCGATCCACCCGACCGAGACTAACGCGACAACGGCAGCGGCGATCGAAGAGAGCAGCGGTGCGCGGCGCGGCTTGGCCCACCCCGTTGCCACCGCGAGCACGATCGCCAGTGCAAAGAGCCAAACCCGCTCCGCTTGCTCCTCGTGCTCGTGAACGAGATCGCGCGCGACCTGCGGGATGTTGCCGACGGCCGCCTCGGCAGCGTCGCCGCTGCGAACCGCGACCAGCGCCGATATCAGCAACAACACGCTTGCTACCAGCGCGGTCGTTCGAAGCGTGCGATTGGCACCCTTCATCGCCGCTGAAGCGATCGTGAGCAGCAGAACGCCGATCGACAGCACGACCGGGAAATGGGTAAGGATCGCGTGCCGTGCGCTGGGGTCGTTCAACGCGTCCAACGGTCCATATGACGCCGGCGGCATGATCGTCCTCCTGGTCAGTTCGACAGGGGCATGTGGTCCGTGCGCTAGCGTAGCGGCCCGACTGTGCTTTGTCGCATCCTTCGCGGACAAGGTCGACGGGCGCGCCCATCACGGAACGCGCCCGAGATCGTCGTCCTCACGGCTGTCGGAGTGCCGATCCTGCAGCCTAGGCGGTGGCAGGCGCCGTCGGCACCGGCTTTGACTCGATGACCTTCGAGCCCCAGATCAGCAGCGGCGATGCAATCGCGATCGAAGAGTACGTACCGGTAATGACGCCGATCAGCATGCAGTAGTTGAACCCGCGGATGCTGCTTCCGCCGAAGACGTACATGATGAGCAGCACCAGGAAGGTCGTGGCGCTGGTCATGATCGTACGCGAGAGACACTGGTTGATCGCGTCGTTGATGATCTTCGGCGTAACAATGCCCAGGCGGCCGCGCATCTCGCGGATGCGGTCAAAGATGACGATCGAGTCGTTAATCGAGTAACCGATGATCGTCAGGAACGCCGCCACGATCGTCATGTTGATCTTGAAATCGTCGATCAGCAGGAACTCTCCGAAGCGCCCCTGGCCGCCGATGATGCCGGCAATGCCCAGGAATGAGAGTGCGATCAGGACGTCGTGGATCAACGCGACGACGCCGGCGATGCCGTATACCGGACGCCCGAACCGAACCCACAGGTAGCCGATGATCATCGCCCAGGAAAGGACCAGCGCAATGATCGCGCGCTGCGTCGCTTGCGCAGCGATCTGCGGCTTGAACTGTGAAACACGCCGCAGCGATTGCTCCGTTCCGAGCGCCGCCGTGACCAGTTCACGTTCTTTCTGCGCGAACTGGCTGATCCAGCTTTCCGGGTTCTCGGAGTAGCGGTACGACTGGTCGACGACCGTCACAACCACGCTCGAATAGAGCGGGTTTCCGTCACGGTCCTTGCGATCGGATTCGGTAACGCCAACCACGCGGAAGTCGCGATACGGAAAGTCCTGATAGCCGGGCTGCAGCCGCATGTTCTTGATGCGGCTGGTCAACTCAGGCAACGATGCCGGCGGGGAGAGCTCGTCGAGCCACATCGCGGCGCCGCCCTGGAAGTCGGTAATGTCATCGCCCGCGCCGCCCGGCAGGGTCGGTATCACGGTTTCCAATCGCGAGTCGGTAATGACATACGCGTGGCCGTCCTGACCGCGGAAGTTGAAGTTGATCCGCGGCTGGCGCTCCAGCCGATCGCCGAGCGACTGTTCGAGCGCGTACTGTACGAGTCGCTTGTTCCGTTCGGTCGTCGTGATGTTCCAGTAGCGGCCCTTCTCGGTCATGCCGGCTTCGAGCACGGTACCGAGGTTGGCCTGGGCGAGATTGTCGGCGGCCTGTTCGACTGTACCCTCGGTGCGCGTGCGCGCGACCGATCGCACGAAGTCCTCGAGATCCTTTGCCGGAATGTCCTGCTGGAGCGTGACCTCGACGGCCCGCGCTCCGGTCTGCGGACTGATCCCGCCACGCGCCAGCCAGTTCTTGTCTTCGAGCGGCTCATGCACGATCGCGGCGACCAGCCCGGCGGGCAGATCGCCCATCGTCACGCGATAGGTCGCCGGCGTTTCGGTCGCCTCGACCGTCGCGGCCGCGACCTTGTCGACATCAGCCTTCAGCTGCTCGCTGAACTCCGTCAACGGTCCCGAAATCTCAGATTCGGTCTGCGTCGGCTCGACAAGTGCGAATTCAGCGCTGACGCCGCCGATGAACTCGACGTCGAGCAGATCACGGGACGGACGTGTCAGCAAAGCCCCCATGCCGACCACGATCACGGTCACCGAGACCGGAATGAACACTTTGCGCATCCCGTACCAGTTGATCGTGGGCACGCCGACGAGCTTGAGCATCGGCACTTCCTTGAGCAGGCGGTACTTGATCAGCAGGGAGAACAGTGTGCGGCTGACATAAAGTGACGTGAACAGACTCAGCACGATCCCGCAGCCGAGCGTCAGGCCGAAGCCCTTGATTTCTTCGCTGCCGACGTTGTAGATAATGATGCATGTCAGCAGCGTCGTGATGTTCGAGTCCATAATCGTGGACAGGGCCTTGTCGTACCCATTCTTGATGATCATCCGCAGTGTCGATCCGCGTTCCTTCTCTTCGCGCATCCGCTCGAAGATCAGCACGTTGGCGTCGACGACCATACCGATCGTCAAGATCACACCGGCGATTCCTGCGAGCGTGAACCGCGCCTCGAGGGCGGCCATCGAGGCGAGTACGAGGATGATGTTCAGCAGCAGCGCGACGTTGGCGACCACGCCCGCGAACAGGTAGTACACCAGCATCAGCACCGCGACCAGGATGACCCCCCACAGCGCGGCGTACGTGGATTGCCGCAGGTTCTGTTCACCCAGGCTGGAACCGATCGTCCGTTCCGAGATCGGCGTCTCCTTCAGCCGTGCGGGCAGCGAGCCGGCCTGCATCGTCCCCACCAGATACTGCACCTTCTCGACGCTGAAGTCACCACGGATGATTCCCTGCGTAGTGATCCGGCCCTCGATATTGGGCGCCGAGTATGCGATGTCGTCCACCATGATGCACAGTCGGCGACCGATGTTGCGGCCGGTCAGTTCGCCGAACCGTTGACCGCCGAGCGCGTCGAGTTCGAAGTTTACCGCCAGGCGGCCGATGTTGTCGTTGCCGATCATCGCCCGACGCAGCTGCCACGACTTGCCCTTGGTATGCAGCAAGCCCTTCTCGGCGCTCATGTGTGCCAGAACGTAGTAATCGTTGCCGCGCTTGTCGACGACGATCGACGGATCCTGCAGGTAGTTGTATTCCGCCAGCTCGGCAGGCGAGTTGAGGCTGAAGAAGCCGATCGGGTTGTCGATCTTGAACCAGCCGTACTCGCCGTCGCGCTTCGTCGGCCCGAATTCGGCGAGCTGCCGGCGCAGCGAGGCATACTTGGCCTGATTCTCGGGGCTGGGCTCCGCCAGGATCCGGAACTCGAGCACGCCGGCACCCATCAGCAGCCGCTGCAGGTCCGCCGCGCTGTCGAGCTTACCCTTGCTCTTGCGCCAGGTATCGAATCGCTGGACGACCTCCAGAATGTTGCGGCCGAGCGGATACTCGTCGACGTTGACGGCTTCGATCGCCTCATCGATGCTCCGCTTCGACTTGACGTCGATGCCTGTCAGTTCTTGCAGGCTCGCGTTGCGAATGTCCGAGCCTCCGGCCATCTGCAGCGTGTCCTGAAAGCGCGTGCGGTCAAGGTTCATCGCGAGTACCGCGTCCTTCGCGTCCTGCCAGAGCTCCTGCGCGTCGCGGACGTCGAGTTCAGCCTGCGACACCGCGCCGTTCTCTGCATCGTCGTCGGCGGGCGGCGCCGCGTTCAACTTCTCGATCGCGGCCCGATAGTCGTCGTATCGCTGCGCAGCCGTGAGAATCGCGTCGACCTGCTTGGGCAGGTCCTTCACGACGCCCTTCGCCACCCGCTCAGCCTCGGACCGACGCTGGTCCTCCGGCAGCCGGGCGATGCGCTCCACGTCCGACGGCTTTACAACGTCCTCGAAGAGTTCTTCCAGGGCGGACGAATAGCCCTCTTTCAACTGCAGCGTGCGTTTTGGTGGCAGCGGCATTTGGACCTCGATCCGGTTGCGGCCCACGCCACGCCACACCAGATCGAGCACGCCGTCCTTGTCGACGCGCTGTTTCAACAGCTTGATCATCTCTTCCGCGACGTTGTCGTTTCCGAGACCCTCGTCGTTGATCTCGTAGATCATCGACACGCCGCCGGCGATATCGAGACCCGGCTTGAGATTCAGGGACAGGCCGGAATCGCCGTCGACCCGAACGAGAAATAGCAATGCCACGACGGCGACTACCAGGATGATGGCGACTTTCTGGGCCAGATTGCGTTCAAACATGGATACGATCCTCGAGCAAAGCAGAGAACAGATACGTGTTGCGTCAATTGCAAAGAGAGAGTGCGTGCGGTCGATCGCGATTGCAGCACCCGCGCGTCAACGCCCGGGCGCGCATACTTCAACCGGCAGGCGGTGGATTGGGCAGCTGGCAGTAGCGAACTGTCGGTGGCCGGTGCTCGCGCTCGGCGACGCCCGGCAACAGCCCCACGCGAAGCGTATTGAACGCGGGCTGCCCTATGGTTGGCAGAAAGGCAGTATCGCTGACCGAATCACCGTTGCCCGTCGACGGAATCTCGGGCTCTACGGTACGGACGCGCCCCGGCGTCCGCTCAGACTGGGTTCCCTCGGGCTTGGCGACATCCGGCATGGCCCCCAGGAAGCTTACCGGCGTCGGACCCGATTCGGGTTTGCCCTCATCGTTTGCCGGCGAAGGCTCTTCGGCCGGCTCGACGGTGGCCGGTACCTCGCTCAGCCACGGGAACGCACCCGCGTGTCCGGCGCCAACCAGCAAAAGCGCGCTGGTCGCCAGCAGTCGAACGAGGCTCTCGGGGGGCACTTTCCGCATTCCGGTAATCATAGCCGAACGGCTTTCGGAGGCAAGCAGCGACCGACGCCGGCTCGACGCGCGGGAAGTTCGCAAAAACGGTCAAGCACGCGATATGAGGAGCGGCTACGCTGACCACCATGAGATCGGAAACACAGTCTACCTATCACGAGCGGATCCTGCGGGTCCTGGTCCATATTCAGCGGAATCTCGATGAGGCCCTCGATCTCGAGTCGCTGGCGCACGTTGCCCACTTTTCTCCATATCACTTTCACCGCATCTTCCGCAGTATCGTCGGCGAGAGCGTCAAGGAACACATCCGTCGGCTGCGGCTCGAGCGGGCAGCCGTGCATTTGAAGCACACCGACGCGAAGGTGACGAGCATCGCGTTCCAGGCCGGCTACGAAACGCATGAGGCGTTCACACGTGCCTTTGGCACGATGTTTGGTGCGTCGCCGTCCGACTACCGCAGCGGCCACCAGGCGGCGATGCCGCCCGTGGCCAATCGCGTCCACTACGAAACGAATCCGGAAACACTGACATTCGAGCCTTACAAAGGAGGTGCGCCCGTGGATGTTCGCATCGAAACGATCGATCCCGTTCCGGTGGCGTTCATGCGCCACGTCGGTCCGTATCACGAAGTTGGAGCCGCTTTCCAAAAGCTAATGGGCTGGGCCGGGCCGCGCGGCCTGATCGGTCCCGGTGTGTCCAGTATCGGCGTGTATCACGACGATCCCGAGGTGACGCCGCCGGACAAGCTCAGGGCTGACGCGTGCATTTCGGTGCGGCCTGACTTCGAGCCGGAAGGCGAGATCGGTTTTCAGACGCTCGCGGGCGGTGCGTGTGCCGTCGCGGTCCATCGCGGACCCTATGAGAAGCTGCCCGATGTCTACCGAGCCCTCATCGGCGAGTGGTTACCCGCGAGCGGCCGCGAGTTGCGCGCCGCGCCGCCGATGGAGTTCTACCGCAACTCGCCGATGGATACGAAACCCGAAGACCTGTACACCGAGATCTACTTGCCGCTCGCCAGCGAGTAGCCAACGCGCTTGTGCGTGAACAAGAAGCACGAAGGCGATGTCCCAGTTGCGTGGTGCCCCCGCCCTTTTAGGGTGGGGGACTTGTTCGCAGCAAGCCAATGTGTCCCCCCAGGGTAGAACCCTGGGGCACCAAATCGCCCGCAGTTTCAGCCTGTGGCGGCAATCCATCACGCCTTTCATGCGCCTCCTACGCAAGTGACGGTCCGTCCCCAACCCGAGATGGGGTGGGGCACCGGCACGCGGTACGAGCCATGCCCATTCGCGAAGATCAACGCGTTCGCACTCATTATCAATTCGATTAACATTTAGACGTGTTGACCGGTCGCGGACCGGGTGAGCATTATCATGCGGGGAACTCGATGGGCAGCGTACTTTCGACGGTCGCAGAATCCTACCTGCGCTGGGCGCTGGTGGACGGTGTCGGACCGATTCTCTTTTCGCGGATTCTCGAACATTTTCACGATGCCGAGCGGGCGTTGGCGGCACCGGTCGCCGAGTTGGAGTGTGTGCCGGGTATCGGCCGAAAGCGTGCCGATTCGATCGCGCGGGCGCGGGACGATGCCGGAATCGCGCTCGAGGTCAACGCCTGTGCCGAGCACGACGTGCGGATTCTATGTCGTGCGGACGACGAGTATCCGCGCGGCCTGCGCGAGATTCCCGACGCGCCGATCGTGCTCTATGTCCGCGGGACGCTTCGTGATACCGACCAGGTCGCGCTCGCAATCGTCGGTAGTCGGAAGTGCTCGGTATACGGCGGCGAGCAGGCACGTCGTTTCGGCGAGTTGCTCGGCGGGATCGGGTTTACGGTCGTCAGTGGGATGGCGCGGGGGATCGACGCATTCGCCCATCACGGCGCGGTAGACGTCGGCGGCCGGTCGGTCGCGGTCATGGGGCGCGGCTTGACGGAGATCTACCCGCCGGAAAACCAGGGCCTCGCGGAACGTCTTCTGGAGAACGGCGCCTGGGTGTCCGAGCTGCCGCTGAAGACGGCCGTTCGCGCACAGAACTTTCCCGCACGAAACCGGATCATCGCCGGCATGACACTGGGGACGCTGGTCGTCGAAGCCGCCGATCGTAGCGGTGCGCTGATCACCGCGAGATTGGCAAATGAGTACAACCGCGAGGTGTTTGCCGTTCCCGGTCGGCTGCTCGAGCCGATGGCCCAGGGGACCAACGCGCTGATTCGCGACAGCGCCGCCAAGCTCGTCACCAGCCTCGAGGACATCCTCGTCGAGCTCGGCGACCTCGGAAAGCAGATCGCAGCGCCCGGCGCGCGCATCCGCCCGGATGAACCCGTCCAAACGCTCGCGGAATCGAGCGCGCCTGCGATCGCGCTTGATGCGTGCGAAGCGCAACTGCTGCAACTGGTGGGCACCGAAGAGATATTGCAGGAGATCGTGCTCGCTCGCATCGATCGGCCGGCCGGCGAAGCGCTCGCGGCGCTCACCGGGCTCGAACTCAAAGGGCTGATCCAACGCCTGCCCGGAGCCCGACTGCGACGGACCGCACGGTGACGGTACCGAACATCTACTGATGCCGAACGATGGCGCCCGTCAGCAGGAAGATCACGTCCTCGGCGATGTTCGTGGCATGATCGGCGATTCGTTCCAGGTTCTTGGCGATCGACAGCAGGTCCAGATGGCCCGCGATCCGGTCCGGCTCATTCGGCGCCATCGCGACGACCTCCTTCACGACCCGTCCGAACAGATCGTCCACGTTCTGGTCGTCCTCGATCACACGGCGCGCCACGTCCTCCGCCTCGTTCGCGTACGCGTGCACGACGTTCCGCAGCGATCGGCGAACCAGCGGACACAGCTCGTGCATGAACTCACTTCGGCGTGCCAGCTCCTGAACCTCCTTGTGGCGCGCGCGCTCAGCGAGGTTGACCGTGCAATCCGCGATTCGCTCCAAGTCGTTGGTGACCTTCAGGATCGTGAACAGCAGCCGCAGGTCGGCACCCACCGGCTGGTACAAGGCCATCAGCCGAATGACCTCCCCCTCGACAGCGACCTCCTCACGGTCGATCTCGGCGTCGCGCTGAATCACCCGCTCCGCAAGCGTCTCCACCGGCTGAAAGACACACTCGCAAGCCTCCTGGAGCATATCCTCCACCTGGCTCGCAATGCGCAGCGATCGCCGACGAAGCTCGTCCAGCAGGTTGACGAAATGAGCAGTCACTAGGTCAGCTTTCGTCTCTCGTTCATTCCGGCCCTACCGTTCGACACGGCGACCTTAACCAAACGCAAACAAATCATTCTAGCCCGACTGCCCTTAAATGCGCGCCCAAGCCCCTGATTTTATCGGATTCTGGCGGTTTTGGCTTAACCGAAGCGTCCTGAGATGTAATCCTGCGTACGCTGCTCCTTGGGTTTGGTGAAGATTACCGACGTGCGGTCGACCTCTACCAGTTCCCCCATCAGCATGAACACCGTTCGGTCCGAAACGCGCGCCGCTTGCTGCATGTTGTGGGTCACCAGCACGACCGTGTACTGGGACTTGAGCTGATCGATCAGGTCCTCGATCCGCGATGTCGCGATCGGGTCCAATGCGGAGCAGGGTTCGTCCATCAGGAGCACTTCGGGCTGAAGCGCGATCGAGCGGGCAATGCAAAGACGCTGTTGCTGGCCGCCGGAGAGGGTCAGCGCATTCTGGTGGAGCTTGTCCTTGACCTCGTCCCACAGCGCCGCCTTCTGTAACGACTCCTCGACCAACTCGTTGAGGTTGCCTCGATATCCGTTGATGCGCGCCCCCCACGCGACATTCTTGAAGATCGACTTCGGGAACGGGTTCGGTCGTTGAAAGACCATGCCGACCCGCCGACGCAGCTCGACCGGGTCACAGTCGTTGGCGTAAATGTTCACGTTGCGGTAGAGAATCTCGCCTTCGGTGCGAACGGTCGACACGAAGTCGTTCATGCGATTCATCGAGCGCAAGAGCGTACTTTTGCCGCAGCCGGACGGGCCGATGATTGCCGTTACCTCGCGCGCGGGGATTGTCAGGGAGACCTGCTTGATTGCCTGAAACGTGCCGTATGCGAGCGAGAAGTCGCAAACACGGATCGGCGCGTCCTCCGGGGCCGACTCCGGTCGCGGAGAAGAGTCGTTCGTGTCGACCCGCAGCGTCGGCCGCGGCAACAGTTCAGGAGGGTTCATCACTGCACCTTCGAGCGTTGTTGCCAGGCACGGATCCCCGCGGCGAGCGCGTTCATCGTCAGCAAAACACCCAGCAGCACGAGGATACCCGCCGCCGCCAGATGATGGAACTCGGACTGCGGACGACCCGTCCAGTCGAAGATCTGGATCGGCAACGCCGTGAACGGGCTTCGCAAGGACTCCGGGACCGACCGGATGTATCCCACCGCCCCGACCATGATCAGTGGCGCCGTCTCGCCGATCGCGCGCGAAATGGCGAGGATGATCCCCGTCATGATGCCCGGCAACGCGGCCGGCAATACGTGATGCCAGACCGTCTGCCAACGGGTTGCCCCCAGGGCCAGCGCTGCCTGTCGCAACGAACTCGGGACCGCCGCCAGCGCCTCGCGCGCCGCGATGATGATGACCGGAAGGATCAGCAAGGTCAGCGTCAACGCGCCCGAAAGCACGCTTTCGTCATACCGACACCAGCGAACGAACAACGCCAGGCCGAGGATGCCGTACACGATGGAGGGGACGCCCGCCAGATTGGCGATGTTCAAATGAATGAAGCGGGTGAACCGGTTGCGCGCAGCGAACTCTTCGAGATAGACCGCGGCACCGATTCCGATCGTGATCGAGAAGATCGCGGTCAGCACTGCCAGCCAGATCGTACCCCACAATGCGCTCTTCAGCCCAGCCTCGCGCGGGTTCAGTACAGACGCATAATTCGTCAGCAGCTTCAACGAAAGCCAGCTGCCGCCCTCGTTCCAGACGTGCACCAGCAGCGAGACCAGCACCGCGAGCGAGACCAGGCTCAATAGCCAGCAGATCACCATGAAGACCGCGCCCCAGAATCTGCGTTGCGCCAGACGGGGTTGAAACTGTGACTGCGCGGTGCTCAGCGGAAGGCTGCTCATTCATACACCTCGCGGAAACGACGCAATACCCGGTGTGACACCAGGTTGGTGATCAGCGTGATCGCGAATAGCGTCAGCCCGACGGCAAACAGTGCGCGATAGGCCGTGGTGCCCTGCGCGGCATCGCCGCCGCGGACCTGGACGATGAAGCTGGTCATCGTCTGGATCGGTACCAGCGGATTCAGCGTCAACTTCGGCGTGATCCCCGCCGCCATCGAGACCGCCATCGTCTCGCCGATCGCGCGGCCCAGCCCGAGGAGACAGGCGGCAATGACACCGGACGTCGAAGCGGGCAGGACGATCCGCGTGGAGACTTCGAGTCGCGTTGCTGCCAGCGCGTAGCCCGCTTCGCGCAGTCGGTTGGGCACGGCGCGGAACGAATCGTCGCACAAGGAGGCGATCGTCGGGATGATCATGATCCCCACGACGATCGCGGCGCTGGCACCGTTGAACGGCGCCGCCGACGGAAACAGCCGCTGGATAATCTGCGGCGTGATAAACACCAGCGCGAAATACCCGTATACGACGGTCGGGATGCCGGCGAGGATCTCGAGGATCGGTTTGGCAATCTGCCGCATCCAGTTCGGCAGATACTCGCTCATCAGAATGGCGGTCCCCAGCCCCATCGGCACTGCAATCAGCAATGCGCCGCCCGCGACCAGCAACGTGCCGCAGATCAGCGGCAGAACGCCGAACTCGTTTCGAAGCAGGGGGTCCCAACTGGTCGTGAAGAAGAACTCGAGCGGCGACACTTCACGAAAGAACGTCGCGGCCTCGGTTACGAGCACCAGGATGATCCCGGCCGTCGTCGCAATCGAGACGACCGCACAGGCCAGCAGGAACAAGCGGATCAGCGGTTCCCACGGCTTTTGCCCCAGTGCCGATCCCATCGAACGTCAGCCCTCGTCGACTCGGAACAGCTCTTCGAGCGATTTGTCCTGTCGTGCGCCCGCAAACACGGTCCCCGTCACCTTTCGGTCGAGCCGTCGGCGAGCCAACTGGTACATCTCGGGCGGCAACGCTACGTATCCCACCTTCGGATGTTCAACGATACGCTCCGCGTTCTCGAGCAGAAACTGAAGAAACGTCTGTACCCCCGGCCGCGCCGCAGCGCCCGTGCTGACGTAGACGAGCAACGGTCGCGAAAGCGGATGGTAGGAACCGCTGCGCACCGTCTCCAGCGACGGCTTGACCGGCACACCATCGCCAGGGTCGATCCCCAGCACAGCCAGCTTGTTCTCGTTGGCTTTGAAGTACGCCAGCCCGAAGTAGCCGATCCCGCCCTTGTCGCGCGAAACACCTTGAACGATGACGTTGTCATCCTCGCTCATCGTGTAGTCGCTACGGGCGTTCTCGCGCTCACCAACGACGGTCTCGATGAAAAAGTCGAATGTTCCGCTGTCCGTGCCCGGGCCGTAGAGCGTGATCGGCACGTCCGGGAAGGTATCGCGCACGTCCTTCCACGTCTTTACATTGCCATCGCGCGACCAGATTCGTCGCAACTCGGGCATCGTCAGCGACTTGGCCCAATCGTTCTGCGGGTTGATGACCACCGCGATCCCGTCGAAACCGATCGCGAGTTCGATGAAGTCGACGCCGACCTTGCTGGCCAACTCGACCTCCACCGGCTTGATCGGCCGCGAAGCGTTGGAAATGTCGGTACGCAGGTTCGGGCGCTCGTCGAGGAACTTCTTGAATCCGCCGCCGGTTCCCGATACGCCGACCCGGATGTCCGCCTTGTCACCGTACAACTCGGCCGCCGCCGTCATGATCGGCTGCACCGTGCTCGATCCGTCGATCCGTACGGTCTGCTTCTTCGGGGTCGTCGGACCACAGCCGTAAAGAGTTGCAAAGAATAGACATACGATCAGCGATCGGAACACTCTGATGGGCAACAAAGGACTCCTTCCGGTTAATCAGCGGGCTCGGGTACGCACGCCGGTCGTCGAGACGCCCGCTCGTCAGGACGATATCTCTCGAATGTTAGTGTTCCATTAAGGCTGGCAGGACTTTCAGTGCTTGCCGGGGGGTTGACGGTCGGTGTCGGTGGCGCAAGATCACACGCGATGAATCGTATCGTCGATACTCGTTTCAAGGAGACGCTGATGGGACACCTGCATTTCGGTCTTGTGGCGCTCGCGGCCGTCGCGGTCAGGGCTGAGCCGCCGGAACCGCCGGTGGCGGAGGTCCGTTCGCAGCGGTCCATCGTGCATGGGCAGGAGCGCATCGACGACTACCACTGGTTGCGAACGCGCGGCGATGCCGCGGTCATCCACTATCTGGAGGCGGAGAATGCCTATTGCGATGCGCTGCTGAAACACACGGCGAAACTTCAGGAGCAACTCTATCAGGAGATGGTCGCGCGGCTGAAAGAAGACGACCAGACGGTACCGGTGCGGGACAAGAGTTGGTACTACTACACGCGGACCGAAAAAGGCAAGCAATACCCGCTTCACTGCCGCAAGCGCGGTCGGCTCGACGCGCCCGAGGAGATCATTCTCGATCCGAATGCGCTGGCCACCGGGCACGACTATTTTCGTGTGACCGCTGTCAGCCCGAGTCCGGATCATGCATTGCTGGCCTATCTGGTCGACACGAGCGGCGCGGAGGCCTACACGCTCTTCATCAAAGACCTGCGCACTGGCGAGGTCCGTGGCGACACTGCGACCAACCTGGGACCGGCGCTGGCCTGGGCGATGGACAACCGGACGCTCTTCTACGTCACGCTCGATGCAGCGAAGCGGCCGTTCAAGGTCTTCCGGCACCGGCTCGGGGAAGCGCCGGCCGATGACGTGCTGGTATATCACGAAGCGGATGATGCGTTCTTCGTCAATATCAGCCGGACGCGGAGCGACGCGTTCCTGACGATTTTCCTACGGAGCAACACGACGAATGAGGTCCGTGTCCTGGACGCCTTCCAGCCGCTTGGTGAGTGGCGCGTCGTGCGACCGCGGGCGCGCGGGGTTGAGTATCGCATCGCGCACCGCGACGATCATTTCTATGTGATGACCAATCAGGACGCGGCCAACTTCCGGCTCGAGCGGATCGCGACCGACCCGCGGGCGGGAGCGGACGCGGAGGTGCTTCTTCCGCATCGCGCTGCGGTGACAATCGACGGCATCGATGCGTTCGCCGACCACCTCGTGGTCTATGAACGCGAAGAGGGGCTGACGCATGTGCGGGTTATGAACCTGGTCGATGGAACGGCGCATCGGATTGGCTTTGACGAGCCCGTCTACACGGTCCGGCGCAGCGCGAACCGCGAGTTTACCACCACCCGGCTGCGGCTGAACTACGAGTCGTTGGTGACGCCGGACTCGGTGCTCGAATACGACATGAACGCGCGTACGCAGCAGGTGCTGAAGCGCCAGGAAGTGCTGGGCGGTTTCGACCCGGCCAACTACGCGCAGGCGCGAATTCTCGCGACCGCCGCCGACGGAACGCAGGTTCCGATTTCGGTATTGCATCGCAAGGACATCAAGCGCGACGGATCCAACCCGACCCTGCTCTACGGCTACGGCTCGTACGGCATTTCCATCGATCCCGGTTTTTCTTCGACGCGGTTCAGCCTGGTCGATCGCGGATTCGTGTTCGCGATCGCGCACGTCCGAGGCGGCGGAGCGTTAGGCCGCACCTGGTATGAGCACGGCAAGTTGCTGCACAAGAAGAATACATTCACCGATTTCGTCGCCTGCGCGGAGCACCTGATCCGCGAGCGGTACACGACCTCGGAGTGCCTCGCGATTCAGGGCGGCAGTGCGGGTGGATTGCTGATGGGGGCGGTGACCAACATGCGCCCCGATCTGTTTGCCGCCGTGAATGCGGAAGTCCCGTTCGTGGATGTGGTCAACACCATGCTCGATCCGACGCTGCCGTTGACCGTCATCGAGTATGAAGAGTGGGGCAACCCGAACGATAAGCAGTACTTCGACTACATGCTGTCCTATTCGCCGTACGACAACGTGCGCGCCCAGGACTACCCCGCGATGCTGGTGACCACTGGAATCAATGATCCGCGGGTCCAGTACTGGGAGCCCGCGAAGTGGACGGCACGCCTGCGGCGCCTGAAGACGGACGACAACCCGCTGATGTTCCATACGCATATGGGCGCCGGGCATGGCGGCGCTTCCGGCAGGTACGCCCGCCTGCGCGAGATCGCGCGCTCGTACGCGTTCTTTATTGACCAGGTCGCAGGCCCGGGTCGTTCGCAGCGCTCGGTCGGCGATTCCGGACCGAAGGACTGAACGCGGTTTGCTCGACGGCGCGGCGGGCGGTCGAGCGCTATCCGCTGACGTCGGCGGGGCGTCGGAGCTGGTCGGCGATGACACTGTATAGCACTTGCCGATCGACGGGCTTGGTGGCGAACTCGTCGCAACCGGCCTGCAGACAGCGCTCGCGGTCACTGGCCATGGCGTGTGCGGTCAGCGCGACGATCGGATGCGGATAGCCCGAGGCGCGCAGGTTGCGCGTCGCCTCGTATCCGTCCATGACCGGCATCTGCATGTCCATCAGGATCAGGTCGAACGGCTGACCGTCGGCGACGGCGGCGTTTGCCGCCTCCACCGCCTGCTGACCATTCTCGACCACGGTGACCTCGGCGCCGAACTTTTTTAGTACGTGACGGATCAGCACCTGGTTGTCCGGACCGTCTTCGGCGAGCAGGATGCGGGCGTTCAACGGGTCGAAGGTGATCTTCGCCTTCTTGGTCGGCTTCGAACCCTGCGCGCCGGCGCCGCTCGGTGCCACTTGGATCATGCGTGTATTGGCAATGTCGCCGGGATCGATGCTGAGCCGGAAGGTGGACCCCTGATTGGGAGCCGTCTCGTGGACCGCGATGTCGCCGCCGAGCATCTGGGCCATGCGACGGCTGATCGTCAGGCCCAGCCCGGTGCCGCCGAAGCGGCGCGTCATCGACGAATCCGCTTGCGAGAAGGGGACGAACAACCGCTCGACCTGCTCGGGCGTCATCCCGATCCCACTGTCGACGACGTCGATCAGAAGCCGTCCGCCGGCCGTCGTCGATTCCATCGCCAGTGCCAGCCGTACGGTTCCCGTTTCGGTGAATTTGATCGCATTGCCGGTCAGATTGACGAGGATCTGCTTGAGCCGGGTGGGGTCGGTCGTGATCGTTTCCGGGATCGTCGTCCGGCATTCGACGACCAAGTTCAGGCCCTTGGCATCTGCACGCACGCGCATCAGGTCGACGACGGACCCGACAACGTCGAGGGTCGGGCATTGGATCTGCTCGAGATCGAGTTTGTCGGCTTCGATCTTCGAAAGGTCGAGCAGGTCGTTGAGCAGGCCGAGCAGGTACTCGCCGTTTCGGCGAATCGTCTGCATCGCATTCAGTTCTTCCGGCTTGCAGTTCTCGCTGCTGGCGCCCTCGAGCAGTACGTCGGTGAAACCGAGGATGGCTGTCATGGGCGTGCGAAGCTCGTGGCTCATGTTGGCCAGGAACTCGCTCTTGGCTCGAGTGGCGCTTTGTGCGGCCTTGTGCGCCTCCTGGAGTTGCAGGTTGGCCAACTCCAGTTCGGAGCGCTTCTCCTCGACGCGACGCGTTTGCGACTCGAGTTCGCTGAGCGACGTCTCGAGCAGGCGGGTATGATCCGCGAGCCGAGCGGTGCGCTCTGAAATCCGCTCCTCCTGCGTCCGTGTGAGATTGCGCAGCGCGCGCGTCGTCCCGACGAGCTGGAAGAGCATCGTGCCACAGTAGACGATCAGCACCAGCGCGGCGCCCGCCAGGCCCGTCCGGTAGCGGCGCGCGATCAATGCCAACGTGGCATAATGCTCCTCATATGCCCTTACCGCGAGCGCGATCGTCTCGTCCGTGTTGGAATCGAGAACGGAGTTCATCAACTGATTGACCTGGGTACCGTACCGCAACACGATCTCGGCGTGCCGGATGCACGAGTCAATCGCCTCGGTCGCCGGCGGCGACAGATGCGCCGTGTCGACGATGCGCAGCGCCTGAAGCGCTTCGGCCATATGGACTTCGAGTGCGATGGTTCGACCGTGTTCGTACCGCAGCATTGCCCTCAACAGCTCGGCGAGCGCGGTGACGACCTGCGGTTCGTGGGCCGTCAACATTTCCGCTTCCGTGATCACTTCCGGTAGGAACCGCACCGAGTTTTGCAGCACTGCATTCGCGGAGACGAGTTGCTGAACGATGCCATGCTGATCCTCGATCGCGTTACGGCACGACGAGAGCTGCGCCTCGAGCATGGGCGCGTCGATCCAGTGGGATGTACGCCCGAAACGCAGCAGGTCAGCGCTGTCGGCGTCGAGACGGCCAAGGCCGGCGACGATCGAGTCGTAGTGCTCGAGCAGCTGGAATCGCGCGAGCAGCAGTTCTTGCTTGAGCAGCGCGTCCGTCTGCTCCAATCGGCGGAAGCGCTCGAGCACTTCGAGGTGTCGACGGGGATCGTCGATGAGTGACCGGTTGTACAACACGACAACGGTCGCGACGATCACGGTGAGCAGCCCCGCCGAGCGCCAGGGGTCAATGCGCCTCATCGCGACTCTCCCCCGTCTGGTGTATCGCCGGTGAGCGTCTTCAGGAACGCTACGATCGCCGCCACTTCGGCTTCGTTGCCACTACGACCGACCTGATACTCCAGCATGACACGAACGGCCTCGTCCAGCGTCGGCACGGAACCGTCGTGGAAGTACGGCGCCGTTCGTTCGACGTTGCGGAGGCTCGGCACCTTGAATTTGAACCGGTCGACCTCCTTCTGGGTGACATGGAATCGCCCCAGGTCGACGGGTTCGTTGGTCGGGCTTTCGGGTGGCGCGCGGAGCACGCCGAAATGCTGGTAGAGGTTGCCGCCCACGTTGCGACCCTGGTGGCACGCGACGCAGCCGAGCCGCTTGAACAACTGGTACCCCTTGAGCTCGATCGGCGTCAGTGCCTGATCGTCTCCCCGAAGCCAGCGGTCAAAACGACTGTTCGGCGTGATGAGCGAGCGCTCGAAGGTCGCGATCGCAGTTCGCACGTTGGGGGCCGTAATGCCGTCCGGAAAGCGTGCGTTGAAGTCCGCGACGTAGGTGGCGTCGGCGCGCAGTCGGTGCAGGACGAGGTCCCAGGTGGCCCCCATTTCGGACGGATCCTGAAGTGGACCGTCAACCTGCTCCTCCAGTGTGGCCGCACGACCGTCCCAGAACTGCCGGAAGTTGTATCGGCTGTTGAACACCGTCGGCGCGTTCCGACGTCCGGTCTTGCCCTCGATTCCGACGGAAACGCGCCGACCGTCCTGCCCCGCCTTGGCCATTTCGTGGCAGTCGGCGCAGGAAATCGTCTCGTCGAGCGAGAGTCGACGGTCGTGAAACAACCGTCGGCCGAGGTCCGCCAGCCCTTCGTTCACCGGAACGGATAGCGGAATCGGCTGGATCGGCTCGTTGCGAAGGTCGGCGGTCTCGGCAAGCGGCCCGCGGTGTGGGCGCTTCGCAGCGGACGCCGCCGTCAGCGTTCCGGACCACTGCAAAAAGAGTACCAGTCCACCTAGCGCAACCGCTAGGAAGACGGAAACGATCAGGCGTCGGGAGCGCGCCCGCTGCATTCTCGATGCCCCCAATGCTTCACGATAGCCACATGCCAGGGCCGTTGTCCCGTTGGAGGACAATCGCACTCTGACGTACCTTGGCTGCATCGGCCAGCTAGGGCAGGCGCTTTGACAACGAAGCGATTGTCCTTCGATCGTGTTTCCGATCTCCGATGTCATTTTTTTCACAAAATGTTCATCTGGACGCCCGATAAACCTTGATTCTCAGCCAAAGATGACTATTATCGATAAGCTTCTTTCCCCTCCGGAGAGCACCGGGCGCTTTTTTGCCCCGGTGCCCTCTTTTTTTTTGCGCTTGGTGTCACGTGAAGTCGAGTGCGTCCACGTCGATCGTGGTTCGCTCCGCGGTCGTTCGCAATGCATCGCTTTCCGCGGCGGCGTGGAGCAGACGCTGGAGGCTGCCGTCGAGCGGGGCGCGGATGGTGAACTGCCAGCGGATTCGGCCTCGTAGTCGATAGTGCGGGCACGCAGATGGGGGATCGATGCGAATATCGGCACTCAGGGTCGTCGCGCGTTCGCTGAGTTTGCGACAAATTCGCTCCGATTCACGCTCGGCCACTTGCGGTCGCTCGTCCGCGACGACGATCCGAGCGAGGCGGGTGATGGGAGGGTAGGCATATCGCCGACGATAGGTCATTTCGCGCGACGCGAACGCAACATAATCCATTCGGACCGCGTCTTCGATCACGGACGAAGGCTCGTCAGCGGTTTGGACGAGCGCCAACGAGTCGCCTTGCTGTCGACCGGCACGGCCCAGCACCTGCACCAGGAGTTGAAAGGCCCATTCCCCGGCCCGGAAGTCCGGAAGGGCAAGAGCGGCGTCCGCGTCGATGACGCCGACGAGCTGGACCCGAGGAAAGTCGAGTCCCTTTGCGATCATCTGCGTACCCAGCAGAACGTCCGCGTTGCCCTGCGCGAAATCGCGCAACGCGTGTTCATAGTCGGTCTGGCGCTTCATCGTGTCGCTGTCCAGGCGCAGCAGTCGCGTTCGAGGGACGAGCGCGTGCAGCTCTTCTTCCAAGTGTTGAATTGCGAGGCCGCGCTGTCGGAGTGGTCCGCGGCATTGCGGGTCGGGGCAATGCTCCGGCATCGGCTCGCGGTGATCGCATCGGTGACATTTGAGCAACGCGCCGGCGCGATGCAGGACCAGATGCAAACCGCACCGCGGACAGCAAAGCGGGAGATTGCAGCGGTGACAACGGACGAACGCGGCCTGCCCACGGCGATTGTGCAGCAGAATGACCTGCGCGTTGTCGCGGAGCGCGTCCACGACGCAGTCGCGGAGCTCCATCGAAAGCAGCGACGGTTCCCCACTCGGGCTGTCGAGGCCGCGTTGGACGAGTGCGACTCGTGGTAAACGTGCCCCGGGCACGCGCTTGGTCAGGGTGAGCTTGTCATATCGTCCGCGTTCGACGTTGTGCCAGGTTTCCAGCGACGGGGTCGCAGTACCGAGTACGAGCGGAATGTCCTCGATTTGCGCGCGTTTGACGGCCACGTCGCGGGCATGAAAGAACGGGGCGCCGAGATTCTTGAAGCTCGACTCCTGCTCTTCGTCGACAACGATCAGGCCGAGGCGCGGGCAGGGGGCAAAGATTGCGCTGCGGGTTCCGATCACGACGTCGGCACCGCCACCCGCGATCGTCCGCAGCGCGTCGGCGCGGGCGCGCGCCGTCAATCCGCTATGCAGGACCGCGACGCGGTCGAACCGTCGCGCCAGTCGGTCCATCATCTGTGTCGCGAGCGCGATTTCCGGCACGAGGATGATTGCTTGTCGCGATTGGCGAATGACCGCGCGGACCGCGCGAACGTAGACTTCCGTCTTGCCACTGCCAGGGAGGCCGAAGAGCAGCGTCGGGCGGAAACCGTCGGTTTGCGTGGCGTCGATGATCGCGTCCAGCGCGCGCTGCTGCTCGTCCGTCAGGGAATGGTGATCTTCGGGGGATTCGACGAAGCGCGACGGTGCGCTTTGGGGAGCGATTTCGGCGTCGTATAGTCGTACCTCGCGGCGTTGTTCCAGTCGATCCACGACCGAGCGCGTGACCGACGCGCGCGAAAGCAGCTCCTTGAGCGGCAGTGGTCCGTCCGTGAGTTGCTCCAGCACGGCGCGCTGCTTTGCCGTCGGGGCGGAAGTCGACCGATCTGTGCTCGAGTCGCCGGGATCGGACGGCGTTCGTTCTTCGGATGTCAGCCGGATCACCATTCGCGTGCGCCGTGGGCCGGCGGCGCGCAGGGCTTCGGGTAGGAGCATGCCGAACGTTCGTCCTGGCGGACAGAAGTAGTACTCGCTGATCCACAGGCCGAGGCGCGTCAGGCCGGCCGGCAGTTCGAAGGTGGGCGGGTCGGCGGTCAGCACGTCCTTCAGGGTGTGGTGCCACGGCTGTCGCGAAACGCGCAAGCAGAATCCGTCGACCGGGCGCGCGCCCCGTCCATATGGGACCCGTACGAATGACCCGGGCCTGAGGGTGTCCTGCAACGATTCCGGGACGGAGAAGGTGTAGGTTCGAAACGTCCGAAAACGGACGGCGACCTCGGCGACGAGCGTCGACTGGTCATGCCCCGAGCCGGGAACCAGCCAGAGTTGACGCGTGGAGCCGCCGTCGGACTTCATGAACGCCGACCTCCTCGTGCGCATGCGACCTTTGCCCGCGACGCACTGCGGCGCGTCGGCGACACGATTTCGCGCTCTGGAGGAAAGCGGTTGGCGGTTTTGGACGATTTGACTGACATCGCTTCGCAACTGTGGGGAGAGCGAGATTGCCCGATAACACGAACCGTATCTTAATCGCCGAGGATGAGCCTGCCTCCCTTGCGCTATTGCAGCGGTACCTGGAGAAGGCTGGCTACGAGGTTGTTCCGTGCGCCAACGGGCGGGAGGCGCGGGACGCGATCCATGACGCCAACTGTGGGCTGGTGGTTGCGGATTGGATGATGCCGGAGATGGACGGCCTCCAGTTGCTCCAGTACGTTCGCGAGATGCAATCGCTGGGGGCGCTGGGCGGCATTTACTACATCCTTTTGACGGCCCTCACGGAAAAGGAGCGCGTGGTCGAGGGTCTCGAGGCAGGTGCCGACGACTATCTGGTCAAGCCCTATCATCGCCAGGAGTTACTGGCGCGGATCCGAGCCGGCCAGCGCATCCAGTCGCTACAGGCGGAGTTGCTGGCACGGCAACGGGAGCTGGCGCTCGCCAACGTTGAACTCGAAGCGCTATCACGGCGTCTGTCGGTGACGGCGAATACGGACGAGCTGACGCGATTGCCGAATCGGCGGGCTGTCTTCGAGCGGATGGGGGACTACTTCTCGCTTGCGAAACGACACGGCAACGCGCTGTCGTTCATCATGTTTGACGTCGACCGTTTCAAGAGCGTAAACGACACCTACGGTCACGGTTTCGGGGATACGGTGCTGCAAGCGATCGCGGAGCGGTTGCAGCAGACAATTCGGCGGCACGACCTTTGCGGTCGTCTGGGAGGCGAGGAGTTTTGCGTCGCTTGTCTCGAGACGGACATCGTCGGTGCCGTTCGACTCGCCGAACGGTTGCGATACGCCATCGAGCATGAGCCGATTTCGGCTGGCGGAACCAGCCTGGTCGTCACCGTCAGCCTCGGCGTCGTGCAGTGCACGGCCCAGCATGGCACGATCGAAGCCATGGTCTCCGAGGCGGACCAGATGTTGTACAAGGCGAAGGAACACGGTCGCAATCAGGTATGGTTCGTCGATTCGGACGGCACGCCGCGCGCGGCGCTGGCCTCGCCGCAGCCCATGTAGCGGCTCACGCTAGGGTGTCGGTCCGCGGGTGGGTTGATCGCGAAGGATCTCACGCACGCGATCGATCACGACCGGCATCATCCGTTCGCGCAACTGGTCGAATTCCTCGGGTAGTTCATCTTCGCGGATCAGGAAGTCGATCGTCGTACCGTCCGGGCCGAGCGGCAGGCGCAGGATCGCCACGATCCGCGGCGTATTGGCACCCGGTGGTACGGCAACGGGCTGCGGCCCTGACGCCATGTCGATGAGAACGCCGTCGCGGGTTGCGTGCCATTTGAAGCCTGCCTTGCGTGACAGTTCAGCCAGCACCTGTCGAACCGGCGCAGCGCTTTGCTGAAATCGTGCGGGGCCCGCGGTTCTGCCGGTTTGCTCGCGAACGCCGGGTGCGTAGAGCAGGGGTATTCCGGTGCGTCCGCCGATGTCGGTCAGGATTTCCTCGAGCGATTTATGTTCGTAGTCTACGGAGATCCTCGAATCGAGTTGTTGCTCGAAGCGAAGTGCGGGTCTGCACACGACGATCCCTTGGTCGGTCGGTAGCCAGTGCCAGCCGAGCGTGCGGGTTGCTGCTTCGAGCTCGAAAACGGCGCTCGGCTCGCTGCCGGCTTGCCGGATCGCGGCTTCCAGTTTCGCCCGCGCGCCGTCATTCGGTTCGATCTGAATCGAGATCGGGACGTCGCCTTCCAGCTCGCGCCACTGGTTTGACGCAAGCTTGTGGAGGATCTTGATCTGGCTCAGCGTCAACGGCCCCAGCATTCGGCGTAGAACCGGCAGTGGTTCGGTGGTGATGGTTCGTTGGTGCGTTTGCATATCGAAACCAAGGCCTGAGAAGACCCGGCGCAACCCATCCCGCAATTTGACCTTGTCCAGCACGATCGAGATTTGGGTGCGTTCGCCGTACGGCAGGTAGGAGACCGCCTCCTCGCTCAGCTTGATCTCAATTCCCAGCGCGCGGGAGAGCTCGGCGAACGCTTCGCGCACCGGTCGCTGCGAGATATCGAGCCGTTTGGCGATCGGTTGGTCGAGAAGTTGCTCCAGGTTGCGCACGGGCTGCATCGCCGGGAACTGGCCGAGGGCGGTCGGGAGCGTCGCCAACATCAGCAGCGACAGGCCCACCCGGATGTAAGCGAACAAGGGCAACCGCTGGAGCGCGATCATGGGTCTCCTCTAGTACAGCGTCGGCGGTTCGTCCCGCGGTCCTTCGGCACCATAGACGACGAGCAATGCCGTCGGTTCGCGTTCGACCGAGTCTGCCGGCTCGTGCACAGCAACGAACGTTTCCACTTCGGGCGGAGCAATCGCTATCGTACTGATCGGCTCCTCGGCGGGAAGCGCCGCTTCCGCAATCACACGGGCCTCGGAGTCATTCGAACCGACGGTTGTCGCTGACTGCACGCGTTTCTCGACGACCGGTTCCGGCCAGACGAGTAGTGCCAGTAGTATTGCTGCCGCGGCGGCGAGCCCGGACGTGAACTGGAGAACGCGGCGCCGTCGCACTGGAGGCGCCTGGTCGGCATGCGCGCCGACTGCGGCACTGACCTGATTGCGATACGCCTCCCAATCGACTGCGGAATCGAGCGACGGCAGCGCGGCCAACAGCGTCGTTAGTTGCGCGTCGGCCTCCGTTTCCGCGGTCGTGTCCGCGTCCAGTCGAGCCTCCAGCATCGCACGGTAGCGCGGCCAATCGACCCGGTCCAGCACGGCAGGCGGCTGGGCGAGCAGCCGGTGGAGCGTACGCCAGGCGTCGCGCTCGGCAGCGACCGCCGGATCGGCGGCGACCTGCGCTTCGACCGCGGCGCGCAGCGCCTCGTTCTGCGGCTCGTCCAGCCAGCGGCTGATCAACTGTCGGGTTGCGTCTTCCATCGGTCTCCCGGTTCACACCATCAGCGTGTGATGAAGTCGTCGAGTTGCTCGCGGAGCGTCTTGCGCGCCTGAAAGACATGCCACTTTACCGCCTCGACGCTGCATCCCATGATCTGGGCGACTTCTTTCTGCGGCATCTGCTCGATACTGAAGAGTACCAGTGCCACCCGCTGGTGCTCGGGCAGATCGGCGATTGCGCGCTGTATTCGGTCTGACAACTCTACCGCCCGTCCGCGGGCGTCCGGTCGCTCGGCGGCGCTCGGTATGCCAGCAGCGCTCCCGACGCCCATTTCCTCGTCCACAATCTCGCTCAACGACGTCGGACGCGGCCGATTGCCACGCGCCCGGCGATGATTGAGCGAGGTATTCGTCACGATTCGCAGGAACCAGCCGCCGAACCTGCCCGGGTCCTCCAACGAGTCCAAACCCTGGTATGCCCGCAAAAACGCATCCTGGCTCGCTTCGAGAGCGTCCTGCAAATCGCCCAGCAGCCGATAGGCTACCGAGACCGCTCTTCGCTGGTATCGCTCGATCAAGGCGTCAAAGGAACTCCGCTGGCCGGCGCGTGTTTGACGCACCAGCTCCGCGTCCGTCGACGCGTGGTTCGCGATATTGTCGAGTCCCACGAGCAACACCTCCCAGAAGGACACCCGCAGCCCGCGTTGGTTGGCGCCAGCCACGGATTCCGTCAGCTCAGCATAAAGGCAACGGCCGACCGACGAACGCACAACGCCGACCGACCTCGGGGCCCACCGGCGACCGACCGTCCGATAAACATAGGACGGTGGGTATCGGTTGGCTGGCCTCGAGGCACCGGTTCGTGGACGAGTCAGGGGCGGTTGATATTCAATGAGTTGGCGGCGCGGGGCCTGCGAAAAGCTCAATCGGGTCGACGACGGATGAGGACGGCGGTGCGGTCATCGGCCGGGGGCCGGTTGGCGCTGAACAGTTCGATCTCGCGATTGAGTTCGCGGATGATCGCGGGCAGCGGAAGGTCCGATTTGCGTTGGATGAAGTCGGCGACGCGTTCGTCCCCGTATTGCTCGCGCTCCTGGTTGGTTGTTTCGTAGAACCCGTCGGTCATGAGTACGAGCACGGCCCCGGGCGCGAACGCGAAGGCTTCCACCGAGGCATCCAGGTCGTCGATCACGGAAAGGGGGACGTTGCCGGCGGTGCGGGTTTCCACTGTTTCGCTCACCATGACGAGCGGCGCCTGCCCGCACGAAACGTAGTCGATCCGGTGCTCGGCGGGGTCGAGAATCCCAATGAACGCGGTGACGAAGCGATCCGCGGCGAGGTCGGCATAGAGCACTTTGTTGACGCCGGCGCAGAGCGCCTTTAGATCGGTCGTGACAGCCAGCAGGCCGCGAATCAAGGCGTGGCACTGGGCAATGACCAGCGCGGCACCGATTCCGTGACCGGTCGCGTCGGCGAGTACGATCGCCCAGCGGCCGTCTGGGAGCGGAATGAAGTCGTAGGAGTCCCCGCCGCACTCGTCCGCGGGCTGGTTCCAACCCGCGAGTTCGTAGCCCCCGATCGCCGGCGTCTGACCTGGGAAGAGGCTCTCCTGAATCTCACGTGCGATGTCCAGATCGCGCGCCATCCGCTGCTTCTCGGCGTACTCCTCCAGCAGTCGACCACGGTCGAGTGCGACGCCAGCTTGCGCGCTGAGCACGTGTGCGAGCTGTTCGTCCGCCTCGTCGAAGGCATGCTCATGCTTGTTGAGTGCTTGCAGGACGCCGATGAGGTCGCCGTTGAGGTTCTCGAGGGGGAACGCCAGGATATTGCGGGTCCGAAAGCCGGTTCGTTTGTCGACCTCGGGGTTGAAGCGGTCGTCCGCGTAGGCATCGGAGACGTTGACGCAGACGCGCTCACGGGCGGCCGTGCCGGCAATGCCGCGATCGGCCGGGAACCGGATGCCGTCGACGCCCTTGGCGACGCGGCTGAAGAGTTCGTCCTTCTTCTCGTCGTAGAGGAAGATCGTCGCTCGTTCGCAGGTCAACACTTCGCACGTCGCCTCGACGATCATGGTCAGCAGCCGGTCCAGGTCGATCGTCGTCGCCATGTAGCGCGAAACGTCGAGGATGCGGTGCAGCTGGGCGTTCTCGCGCGAGAGGTCCTTCATGCCGCTAAGGGTAGGGACAGGTTCTGCGGAACGCAATCGGAACGCACCGAATGCGTTGCAATTCCGGCGCGGAGACGATTGAATGGAGGGGTTGCGGAGGGGAGCGTCATGGCCAGCCGAGAGACAGTACTGAACGCCCTACGCGGTGAGATCGCTCCTGTGCAGCGATCCCCGGCGTACTTGTTGGGGATAGCGCTGGCCGCGGTGATCATGCTGCTGCTGCCGTTGCTGTACTTGGCGCTCGTGGCCGGGGCGGCCTACGGCGTCTACTACCACGCAACACACAACGTTTGGCTGCTCGACGCGGTCGGAGGCGGTCGGGGGCGGATCTACGTAGCGCTCGTTGCTTACATCGGCCCGCTGCTGGTGGGCGGCGTGCTGGTCCTGTTCATGATCAAGCCGCTGTTCGCGCGTTCGTTGCCATCGCCGGGGAGCCTGGCGCTGAAGCGCGACGAGCAACCGCTGCTGTTTGACTACGTCGATCGGCTTTGCGAGATCGTGCGTGCCCCGCAGCCGCGTTCGATTCATGTCGATTGCAGCGTCAACGCTTCGGCGAGCCTGGGAAGCGGACTTCGGAACCTGTTTCGGCGGGACCTGCGGTTGACGGTGGGGCTGCCCCTGGTGAGCGGCTTGACGCTGAGCGAACTGACCGGCGTCCTGGCGCACGAGTTCGGTCACTTTTCGCAGGGCGTCGGCATGCGTTTCACCGCGATCATCGGCGGTGTCCAGAACTGGTTCGACCGCGTGATTCACGAACGCGATGAATGGGACCAATGGCTGCTCGAAGTCCACGAACGATACGACTTCTGGTACGTGGCGCTGTTCTCATTCGCGACACGATTCTGCGTATGGGTTTCCCGTTTGATTCTGCGGCTCCTTTCGTTGGTGGGAGCCTTGTTCGTCGGATTCCTGTCGCGGCGCATGGAGTTTGACGCCGACCGCTACGAGATTCGCGTGGGTGGCTCGCAGACGTTCGTCTCGACGACGAACAAGCTCGGACAACTCGGGTTCGCAGCGCGGATGGTCGAATACCGTCTCGACGAATTCTGGCGCAACCGAATCCTCCCGGACGACTACCCGGCGCTGATCCGGTCCGAGTACGACCAATTCAGTGCCAAGGCCCGTGACGAGATCCAGGAACTGCTCGGCGGGCAGCGGGGCGGCTGGTTCGATACGCATCCACCTGACCGACAGCGGATTCATGCCGCCGAGCGCCAGGCCGAGCCGGGAATCATTGAGTTGAAGGCATCGGCGTCGGTCCTGTTTACTCACTTCGGTCAGCTTTGTCGGCGGGTCACATTCCTGTACTTCAAGGCCATGCTTGGGGATGAAGTCGATCGGCGGAACCTCAAGCCGACGCGGGAATTGCGGGCGGAGGCCGACGCAGCACAAGCAGAGAGCGCCGCGGTGGAGGTCTACTTGGGACATGCGCCCTGCCCGACACGGCCGTTGTTGCCGGAGACGGATGGCGTTCCGGCGCCCGCGGCGCCGAAGAAGACGCTCGCCGTGCTCCGCGAGGCCCACCGGCGCGTCTCCGGGGCGCGACAAAAGGTGGAGAAAGCGTATGCGCGGTACGACCAGGCGGTTCGTCGACGAGTGCACGCGGCGGTTGCCGAGACGTGCATCAAAGCGAAGGTCGTTCTCGATCCGAAGGACTTCGATCTTTCGGCATGGACCTCGGCTGCCGTCGTCGACGCGCAGCGTAAAGCGAGCTATGAGCGATCGCTGGCGGAAAAAGTGATCGTTGCCTACGAGAAAGTCGCGCGCAAGCGGCTCGCTTCCGCGCTGCAACTGTTGAACGTTCCCGAGGTACAACAGCGCGTGCAGGGGGCGGAGCATCTGCTGGCGGAGGCCAAGCGATTGCTGACGGCCCTGGTGGCCCTGCGCGAAGTTTTTGCTGAGATCGTCGACTTTCGAACGAACGTACTGGAGCTGATGGCGGCGCTTCAGGTCCTGTCGAAGAACGCCGAGAATGGGACGATGCAGAGCATCTGCAATGCTCGCATGGATCACCTGCGCGCCTTCCTCAAACAGGTTCGCGAAAGCATGCGGAGCGAACCCTATCCGTTTCCCCATGCACGCGCGAACATGACGATCGGCCAGTATCTGCTCGAACTGCCGCCCAGCGAGAATGATCTGGGGCTGTTTCTCAACGCGCTCGGGACTTTCGAAGACAATCTCTACGCGTTGTACGACCGGGCCATTCGCCGACTTGCAACCATCGCGACCGCAGTCGAGACGGCCGTCGGACTAGAACCGTCGAAGCGCGCGACGGACGTGCGCGCCGTCGATCCGGAGGCGGAGCGGAGCAAGCTGCCGATATGAAGCCCGTGTCTACGCGTGGTGCCCCACCCTTCTAGGGTGGGGGACGTGTTTCGGGGAGCGAGTTGATGTGTCCCCCAGGGTAGAACCCTGGGGCACCAAACCATCTACAACAACCAGCCCATGGTGCCCATTCATTGCGCCCTTCGCGCGCCTTCTTCGCGAGTGAGGGGAGGCTTCCGGACCTCCGAGTCCGCTGCCTTGGCGGCGGTCGCACGGTCTGTACGAATGCGGTAGAATGAGGGCTGTAGGGGCGGGGTTCGTTTGATCGCTGGCTTGGTACGGAGCTGATACGGATGGACAGGGAGTATACGGAAGACCACCGCCTGCTGGTCGACGCGGTTCGCGATTACGCGCGCGCGGAACTGGTCGAACCGGATCGCGAATGGGATCGCAACGAGGCGTCCTGCTGCAGCGCCCTCGACCGGCTCTACGAGCAGGGATTGATGTCACTGCGGATTCCGGAGTCCCAGGGTGGTCTTGACTGTCCGATGGTTGCTTACGGGCACATTGTGCGCGAGCTGGCGTGGGCGTCGCCGTCCGTGGCGGTGACGGTGAGTGTTCACAACATGGTTGCTGAGGCGTTGAAGACGTACGCCGCCGACGCGATTCGCGCGGATACATTGAGTCGTCTGGCCCAGGCCGGGAACCTGGCGGCGTTCGCGATCAGTGAACCCAATGCGGGCTCGGATCCCGGTTCGATCACGACCCGTGCGACGCGTGTGGATGGCGGATATCGGCTGACCGGTACGAAGATGTGGGTCACCAACGGCTTGCGTGGCCGGTGGTTCATCGTGCTGGCGCGGCTTGGCGAAGGGCTTGCGGACAGCGATTTGTGTATGTTCCTGATGGATGCGGAGCAGGCCGGGGTCAAGCGGAACCCGATCCACGGCAAGATGGGGATTCGCGGTTCCGAGACCGCGGAGATGGCGCTGGAGGACGTTTTCATTCCCGATACGCATTTGCTGGGCGAGCCTGGCTGGGGGCTGCGGATTGCGCTCTCGGCCCTGGATGGCGGCCGGATCGGGATTGCATCGCAGGCGCTGGGGATTGCGAGCGCCGCGTTGGATCTGATGACAGACTATGCTCAGCAGCGGGAACAGTTTCGGCGCCCGATCGCGCGTTTTCAGGCAATCCAGTGGATGCTTGCGGATAGCCGAACCGAGTTGGACGCGGCGCAGCAACTCGTCGACCGTGCCGCATGGCTGAAGGATCACGATCGTCCGTTCACCCGGGAGGCCGCGATGGCCAAGCTGTACGCGAGTGAAGCGGCAGGGCGGATCGTCGATCGCGGTGTGCAGGTACACGGTGGCTACGGGTACGTGCACGAATTCCGCATCGAGCAGCTCTACCGGGACGCACGGATCACGCGGCTGTACGAGGGTACGAGCGAGATCCAGCGGCACGTCATTGCCCGCGAGCTGCTCCGCGCGGAATGATGATGGTCAACGTTGGGCGCCGCTTCGCGCGAGCAGGTAGAAGAAAAAGCCGGCGCCGAGGATGTTCGTGATCACACCGACGGGGATTTCATAGGCTGGAAGCCGCGCGAATCCGTCACAGAGTGCCAGGAATGCGCCGCCGACGAGTGTGGCGCCGCAGATCAGCGGGAGCGTGCGGGGGCCGACGATCTGGCGTGTGAGATGGGGGACGATCAGGCCGACGAACCCGATTGGGCCGCAGTGCGCGACGATGCCGGCGGTGAGCAATCCGATCAACGTAAAGCTGAGCCAGACGGTGCGATCGACGTCGACGCCGCGGGCTGACGCGACGTCGTCGCCGAGTGTAAGGTTGTCGAGCGCGCGGTGCATGCGCAGAAAGATCAGCAGCACTGGCACGAGCAGCACGAGGATCTCGAGCAAAGGCCGCCAGCCGACGGTCGTGAGCGAGCCCATCAGCCACTGGACGATTTCGTTGGTGATGGCCTGATCGGCGATGTACGTGACGAGCACGATCCCTGCCGACCCGATGTACGCGACACATACGCCGGCCAGCAGCAGGGCGTGGATGTCGCGCCCGCCGCGCAGTCGTCCCATCAGGTACACGAGAGCCATCGCGACCATCGCGCCCAGAAACGCAAGGAGCGAGAGGGGAACGCCGCGCGCCGAGACCGTCCCCATCAGCAGACCGAGCGCCGCCGCGAGCGATGCGCCGCTGGCGACGCCCAGCGTGTAGGGGGTGGCCAGCGGGTTGCGAAACAGCACCTGAAAGACGACGCCGCCGAGCGCCAGTCCGGCGCCCGCGACTGCTGCCAGCAGCGCACGTGGCGCCCGCAGGGTCCAGAACGGGTTGCCCCCGGTGATGTCCAGCACGTCGCTCCAGGCCAGCGGAACCGGGCCGAGCAGTGCCGAGACCGCGACAAGCAGACCGCAACCGATGAGCAGGACCAACAGTCGGGGCGCGAGCATGCCCTCTGTATTCGTCTTACGGCTCGGGCCGTAGCTTGTCTTCTTCGTCATACTTGTAGAAGTAGCGGGCAAGTCGTCGGCCGACGTCGGTGCCGAGCTTGCGCGATTCGCGATCTTCGAGTTCGCGTGTGGCGGCTTCCTTTGCCTGTCGGTGGTAATGGAACACCTCGCCTTCCTCGTCGTTGGGAGGCGCCGGGTACCGCACCGCGTCTTGCACCGGCCGGTTGACGTCGACGACCTTGATGCGCAGTCCGGTGTGCGCCTGTACGATCGGCGACTCGCGCGAGGCGCGTAGACCGAAATCCTGCACGTACGCATAGATGACGATGTCTGCGGCCAATTCGCGACCGATCGCCTGGATGCTCAGCTTGCTCAGATCCGGACGCTTCTGACGCAAGAGGCGCGTCTCCTGGTAGGGAACGAGTACGGCATCCACTTTCGCTCGACGGAACTCCTTTTCCATCGTCTCATGCAACGCATGCTCGAACACGGGGTTGCTGTACTGTGACGGCGCGTCGACGAACAGCGCTACGCGTTCGCCTTCGAAAACCACGACGGGCTGGACCCATTGGCGTGGTTGGAGGAAGTACAGCACCGAGCCGAGCGAACGGCAGCCGAGAAGGGCGGTTGGTACCGCAAGCACGCCTGTCAGCACAATGCGGCGGGTGATGGTGCTCATCAGCTCTTCTCGCGGCGATCGTAAAACGGTTTCGCGAGATCCGTGGCGAAGGCCTCCATGGTCGCTTTGCGAATGGCGCCGTCGCTCATGCCGAACTCGCCCGTCGAATCCGGAGGGTAGGCCGTTTCCACCTCGGTGCGGTAGGCCGGCGCTGCGTCCGGATAGGCCGAGTCATAAACTTTGACGTTCGCTGCGATGCGACCGCGGTAGAGGTGCGGACTGTCAGGCTCGCGCGTTGTGTACTGCGTCAACTCGATCATCAGCACGCGGTCGGCGTCGAACGTGCGGCCGAACCAGGACGGGTGCTTGCGATCCCAGTCGCGCTCGCGCTCCATCAGCGCGATGACGCGCTTGGACGGGACGAACGAGATGTCCGCTACCTGCTGACCCAGAATGTACTCGGCGTGCTTCGCAATCTCGTACTGCACGAACGGGTATTCGAAGAGCGTATCCATCTCGGCCCAGACCACGACGGCAACCTTCTTGCCTGCGAGGTAGGGGTACTCGGCTTTGACCTCGCGCGTCGGCTCCTTGCCCCACAGCACGACGAGTGCCTTGAAGACTTCGCAGCCGCTGAGTCCCGCGGTCAAGGTCAACAGGATGCCGCCTGCGATCAACGTGCCCCCGCGTCTTGGGTTGGTCATCAAGGATGGATCTCCGTCTGGCCCATGCGTTCACCCACTCGACCTACGATACGATAACCGCGTCGGATCGGATTGTGTACCGCCGATCGGCGTTCTCTCGCTAGGGTCGCGCGGAAGGGTCGGCGCGCTCGAATGGCGGGCCTGGTGGAGCTGACCACCGAGAGAGGGGGTGCGGGGTCAGAATCGAGAGCGGGCGCGGGACCCTCGTGGATCCCGACGCCCGGTCAGCCTATCGCGTTGGTGCGGTTCCGGCCGTAGGCGCTCAGCTGTTAGCGAAGGCCAGGTAGTGGTTGTACCAGATGCCGAAGTCGGTCATGCCGATGAAGTCGTCGCTGTCGTAGTCGGCATCGGCGTTGTAGTTGGCGTCGCCGGCGCCACTGCCGTACGCGGACAGGAACAGGTTGTAGTCGTCCATGTCGATGTTGCCGTCGTGGTCGAGGTCACCTGGTACGGCCACCGTATCGCAGCCGTCGGGCGTTCCGTTGCCGTCAGTATCGACGTTGTCGTCGAAGCCGGGGCAGACATCGCATCCGTCCGGTACGCCGTCGCCGTCGGTGTCGAGGTTGTCGTTGGAGCCAGGACATTGGTCCTGGTCATCGGGGACACCGTCACCGTCCGTGTCGAGAATGACCACCGTAAGGCTGAAGCCGGCGGCTGATGCGTCGATCGACGGCTCGATCACAACGGAAGCGGCCGGTGCTGAATTCAACGTGTGGATGACGTTCGCGACCGTATTTTCGAGGCGAAACGTGTACTCACCCTCCGTCGCGGGTGCAACGAACGTACCGCTGGCCACCACGACCGCACCATTCTGACCGATTCCGCCGACGAGGTTTGCGCTCTGGCCGAGCGTGCCGCCGTGGAGCGCCTCGCCGAGGTTGTTCTGCGCGCCGCCGACCTGCACTAGATTCATGGCGCCGGCGGTGCCGCGTTGGACACCGACGTAGCCGGTGGCGGCTCCGTTCTCCGCAGGGTTACTGATGCCATCCGGCGCGCTGAAGTTGCTCATCGCCGCCGGCACGCTGTCCGCTTGCGGAATGTCGAACAAGGCAGGGTTGCCGGCGTCTTGAACCAGGTCCGTCAGCACCGCGGCCAGCCCGGCGTTGTCGCCGCCGGAGGCCTCGACCGAGACCGTCCAGTCGATTGACGTACCCGGTGCGATCATCTCTCCGGCGAGCGATGAGGTCAGCGAGATCGTGACGGTCTCCGTGGTCGCGACCGACAACGGCGCGACCGGGCTTGGCGGCAATTGCGCGAGGAAGTTGCGGACGTTGAAGAGGATCGACGGCTGATCGGCCGCATTGATCCATCGATACGGCGGAATCGTGAAGTGCCCGGCGGCCGCAAAGTTGGCAATCCCTCCTTCAGTCGTAGGGTCCGGCGTGATGCCGTCCCAGTTGTCGGCATCCGTACCGCCTTGATCGGGCGGGATCAGTTGCTGACCGTTCGACCACGTCCACAACGCCGTCGGTCGAATGTAGCGCAGCCCGATCCAGGTGCTCCGATCCGGGTCGGCGGCCGCGGCAGCCGTCATCTCGTCGATCTGTTCCTGCTGCGAGATGTTCGACGTTTTGTCAACGGCACCCATGTGCGTTCCGAACACGCCCGCGCAGTAGGCATCGCCGAACGTCCAGTTGATGATCGCATCGTTACGGATCAGACGATAGAGCGGGAGGCGCTCGAGTCTGAAGGTGGGATCGGCGGCTACATCGCGTCCGCGCGCACCGCGTTGCAGCACCGTGACGTCCGCCATATCCAGGTCATTGTCCCCGTCGGTGTCCAATTGCGAACCAGCGGCTGTCGGGGCGCCGGGTCCATTCAGTTCACTGCCGAAGGTTGCAACGTCGTCCGCGTCAACATCTCCGTCACCGTCCGTATCGATCTGACTGAGGTGGATCGGGCATCCCAGCCCGTCGACGATCGTGTCGTCGGCGATGGTACCGGGGCACTGGTCGCAGTTGTCAGGGACGCCGTCACCGTCGCTATCCGTGTCATTTGGATTGCAGTCCGGAATACACTCGTCCAGCCAGCCGTTGTCATTCAGGTCGGCGTCGAATGTATAGCTTACGTCGACCGAAGTGAATTCGAAGCAGAACCCCGGAATGGGCGTGTCATCCGGCCCGGCACAGGACGCGGTGTTCCGGACGCCCTCGAAGACGACTTCGTTGCCGGGACGTATCAGGCGAATCGTGTTCCAGTCGTCGGCCGGCACCATGACGACCTCAGTAGCCTCAAATCCATGGGTTCCTTCAAAGAGCGTGGCCAGAAACATCCCGTTCGCATACAGGTCTATGGACTCGCCGGCATCGTTGATGTTCTGGCAATGGGCATACACGCTTAGCGTAACCGCGCTCTGCGCCGCAGGTACGTTAACCAGCGTCTGATAGGGGCGCTCATCGAGTGTGCAGGGCAGGAAGTCGTTCGTTACGTGTGTGGAATAATCGCCGACCATTTGATCGGCGTCGGGAATTCCGTCGTTGTTGCAGTCCTGCGCCCGCGCGGGCGTTATCAAGGTCGTCATGATCGGGGCCGCCAAGACCCAGAAGCCCATTCTTCGAAATCGAGGCATCGCGTTTTTCCTCCGAGATTGACTACCTTGGTAGTACGCTTCAGTTTGTCTGTATGCCCTCTCACACTGTAAACAACCGAACGGTGCACAACCCGTAACAAAATCTTGGATTGCCTGAACGGCATCGTGGGCGGTCGGTATGGGGTGAATGGGGGAGCAAGTTTGCGAACAGTGGCGTGAGGAATCGCGTGGAGGAATGAAAGGAGCGCGGAACGTCCAAGGGCTTGACCCGTTGGCAAACTGCCGGATGGGCCGGACGTCCGCGCTCTCAGTTGTCGTCGGCGTTCTTTTAGCTGTTGGCGAAAGCCAGGTAGTACTCGTACCAGATTCCAAAGTCGGTCATGCCGACGAAGTCATCGCCGTCGTAGTCGGCTTCGACGTTGTAGTTTTCGTCGCCGGCGCCGAGGCCGTACGTGGCCAGGAACAGGTTGTAGTCGTCCATGTCGACGTCGCCGTCGTGGTCGAGGTCACCCGGTATGGCCACCGTATCGCAGCCGTCGGGCGTCCCATTCCCGTCGGTGTCGACGTTGTCGTCGAAGCCCGGGCAGATATCGCAGCGATCCGGAACACCGTCACTGTCGCTGTCGATGTCGTCCGGCTGGCGCTCGTACGCGCCGATGTCGAGATAGGTGAGCGCTCCACTGCCGCTGTCGATAACGCAAAGATCGTCGACGGAACGGGGGTCGTCACCGACGTCCGTGGCCGCGCCGCCGGCCGCCGTATAGGCGTCGTAGTCGGCTGCGTCGATCCCGAGCGAGTCCGGCGCGAGGCGATAGTCGTTGTTGGTGGCATCGACAAACGTCGGTATGCCGTCGATGTTCGTTCCGCTTCCGCCTGGCAACAGGCAATAGTCGAAGGTGATCGTGCCGATACCAGTGTTGAATGCAGCGCTGTCGTCGAATGCACAATTGGTCGCCGTGACTTCACCTCCGCTTTCGTTTGATACGATCCATGTCCAGCGGTCCAGCGTGTCGACGAACGTGCAGTTGGTCGCCACCATGGTCCCACCGTTCTGTATGCGGATCGCTGCGGCTGCCCCGGCGTTTTGGTAGAAGAGGCAATCGGTGAAGACGACCTGCCGGCCTTGACTCCCGAGGTAGCCGAGCACCGATGCCTCGGACGTTCCTGTATTTCCTGTGAAGATGCATTGTTCGAACGTGGCGTTGGCGCGAGAACAGGATATGGCACCGTGGCTGAACCCGCCCGAATCGTTGTCGGCAAAGACGACGCGCCGGAACGCGGTGGTCGTCGCGCCGCCGCTGATGAACGCGGCGCCGCCGCCGTTGGCCTGTCCAGCAACGCCGTTCCGGATTGTCAATTGCTCGATGATGCTCTCATTGCCGCTCCGGAGCCGGAGAATCGAGCCCTCCACGTTGTTGCCGTCGATCGCGGTGAGTTCCGGGCCCTGGCCGCGGATGGTGATGTCCTTGCTGGACAGGTCCAGATTCCGTTCAAAGAGCACGCAGGCGCCCAGTTCGATCACATCGCCGGTGATCGCGGCGTCAATACCGTCCGCGATTGTCGGGTGGAAAGTGTTTTGGGTGACGTTCCATACGTTGGGCGAGTTGGGGCACGTGTCACAGTCGTCAGGAATGCCGTCGTTGTCGGTGTCGGCGTTGTCCGCTTGGTACTCGTACGCGCCGATGTCGAGATAGGTGAGCGCGCCGCTGCCGCTGTTGGTGACGCAACTGTGGTCTACGGTGCGGGGATTGCCGCCGAGGTCAGTGGCGCCGCCGCCGGTTGTCGTATAGGCGTCGTAGTCGGCTGCGTCGATGCCGAGCGAGTCCGACGCGAGGCGGTAATCGCCGTTCGCCGCATCGACGAACGTCGGCACGCCGTCGATGTTCGTTCCGCTTCCGCCCGGCAGCAGGCAATAGTCGAAAGTGATCGTGCCGATACCGGTGTTGAATGCAGCGCTGTCGTTGAACGCACAATTGGTCGCCGTGA
>JANQNU010000083.1 GCA_028279405.1 Phycisphaerae bacterium | reverse complement strand
AATCCAGCGTCCAGCCATGCTGAATCTGAGACCCTCGATCAGATAACGGCCGTCGCCGAGGAAGTCGGTGACCGCCGGGCTGGTCGGAAGGCCGTGGCCGTGTTCCGGCATGCCGCCGCCGATCATGATGCGCGCCTGATCGACGGGAACATCGGTGGCGGGGCGCAGACTCAGCACCCATTCCTGGAACGCGCCGATCTCCAGCTTGCCTCCGCGCGGTTCGAGCGTCGCGGTAACGCCGTTTTCGGACCTGGCCTCCCAGCGAGCATCTGCTCCCGCGGCAAGTGGTACGAGCAGCGCTGCGCACAGCGCCAGCGCCGCTCGCCAATGCCAGCGGGGCGCGACCCGGTAAGCCGCGCGCCAGTTCACTGCAGCAGGAAGTACGCGACTTCCTCGTGCGTGTGACCACGCTCGCTGTCTTTGATCTGGTCCTCATCGTAAGCGACGTCGAGCTGCGCATCCGCGAGGGGCGCTGCGCCGAACAGTATCGGCCACCCGCCGTCGTTGCCGTCCATCGCCGCCGAGGACACGACACCGGAGCTGTATTGTCCGCCGACTGATGCTGTATGCGCGCTTTGCACGATACCGAAGACCGAGTCCGACGTGACGCCGGCCACGAAGTCGAGGCCGTCCGCTGTGCCGGTGCCGGCTTCAAGGACGAGATACCCAATCGTTTCGTCCGCACGCGCGGTCGTCGCATCTTCTGCGACGTGCTTGCCGACAGCGAGTGACGTCGGTGACGGCCGTGTCGTGCTGCTGCCATTCGAGGCCCAGAACTGACTCCAGCGGACATCGTTCGCCGTCATCACCTGGCCGACGACCACGGGGTTCGCGTACGTCTGCTGGTAACTCCGCGCCTCACCGGACCAGTTGCTGCTGAAATCCGTCGCGCTCGACGTGTACTTGACGGCCTCCATCGTGATGCCGTGCTCTGCCTGCGTGTAGATGCCGGCCTCGACGACCACGTAATGCACGGTGTAGCCGCTCAGCGGCGTATCACTCGGATTCTGCACGCTCACCTCGAAGCTCGATCCATTCGCGTTCCTGATCCGGGCGACCGCAGGCAGTGACGCACCGTCGTACTGTAGCGAAGCGATCACAACCATGTCGTTGTAACTGTCGACCAGTCCGACCGTCTGCCAGCCACTGCCGACAGACGCCACGATTCCGGTGGCCAGCTGCAGACCCGTATCGGGAAGCAGCTCGCGGCCGTCGTCGAGTTCACTGATCAGCGCTGCGAGCTGGTCGAGTTGCGTCGCTGTCAGTGCGACCCCCTGATGGGCCGCGATGGCCGACTGCAGCGTCGCCTGCGAGCCGTCGTGCAGATACGGCGCAGTATTCCACGCACCAAGCAGCGTCGGTGTGTCGATACCATTCAGCGGCCCGCCGAGACGTCCGCCGCTGTCAGCCGTAATGGTGCCCACGTCGTGCAGCCCGGAACCGTCACTGCTGTCCGTCAGCGTATTCAGGGTGTGACACCCTGCGCAGCCTTCGGCGTCGAACAGCAGGGCGCCGGCCTCCGCCGCCGCGCTCAGTGTTCCATCGAGATCACGATACGGGCTCGCGGGAATCTGATTCAGCGAGGTGACGTACGCGGCGAGTGCGTCGAGATCGGCACTGATACCTGCTTTCGGATCACCGAGCGGCTGCGATCGCGTGCCGGTATTGAAGTCCGCGTCCGCCATCAGCCCGGTACCACCCGAGAAGCTGCGTATCTGCGCCTCGAAGTCCTGAACCTCATCGAAATTCGCCGACCAATGCAGGAAACCGTGCCCGGTACCCGCACGACCCTGCAGGCTGATGGTGTTGCGCAAACCCTCGCCGACGCCGGTGAAGTCCCATACGCGACCGTCGTCGTTGCCGGCGTTGTGGCAGGACGCGCAGCTCATATAGTCGAGTTCTGCCAGCCGGTCGTCGCGCGCATCATAGAACAGCTGCTTCCCGAGAAGAATGGTCGGCGAAAGCGACTCGCTGCCGACCGTCGGGACAGTGGCGAGCGGAGTGACCGTGACGGCGCCGGAGTGCACGAGGTCGTCCACGTCGTAGATACCGACGCTGCGATCCATGAAGTTGTGCACGTACAGACGCGTGCCATCGGCAGAAACCTGTACGGAGTGCGGCGCACGCCCTACGTCGAAGCGCAGGATCTCGACGCCCGAGTGCACGTCCGTTACAGCGATCTCGCGATTGCCCTCGAGAGCCGTGAACAAGTGCAGGCCGTACGGATCGAATGCGGCATGACTTGCGACGCTCGCGTTGTCGAGGTCGCCGCGCATCGTGAAGTTCTCCGTCATCGCCGGCAGCTCGATCTTGGAGACGATCGCGCGCACGGTCTGGTCGAACGTAAGGCCCTGTCCGCCGCGCAGCGCGCCGGCAAGGATGTTGTCCTGCTTCGACGGTACCCAGGCGGAGCTGCCATCCGGCGAGATCACCGCCGGTCCGAGGTAGTTGGGAACGCCCGGCCCGCTGTGCTCGGAAACCAGTCTGTTGCTGTGCTGCAGATCGATTGTCGTCGAGACACCGAGTGTGGCCGGGTCGAGGACGAGGACCTTGCCGCCATAGATGTTGGTGCCGTCATCGACGACCGGGTCCGCGGTTGCTTCTCCAGGTAGCGGCGGCGTGACGAACAGCGAAACGAACAGGTTGCTCGCACTCGCATCCAGTGCGACATGTCGCGGCCGGTTGCCGACGGAAGCTCGCTGCAAGATGCTGCCGGTGATCGTGTCCACGCTGAGGACTTCGCCGGTAGCCTCGAGCGCGACGAAACCGCTGCTCGGTCCCATCGCAAGGCCATGCGGTTGTGAACCGACATCCAGCAGATACATCTGCACGGTGCTTCGGGCCACGGGATCGATGACGCTGATGGTGGCTGCACCTTTGCTGACGACCCAAACATTGCCGTCAGGCGCAATCGCGAGGCTTCGGGGTTCATCGGGAACTGCGATCTCCGCAAGTACTGACTGAGCAACCGGGTCGGTGATAGTGACCGAGTCGTTGTCGGGATTGACGTTCCAGACTTCACCCCGCGACACATACTCGAGAATACCGGTCGATATGTTGGGAGAGCCCGCGGTTAGCGTCAGATACACCAGCTGGACGAAACTCGTCTGCTCCTCGTTCCCGTCGCCATCGCGCACTGTCAACGTAATCGTGTGTCGTCCGGGAGTCGTGAACGTGTGTGCCGCGGTGTTGTCGGTGCTGAAAGGCGTGTCGCCCGCGCCGAAGTTCCAGCTGTACTGCAACTGACCGGGGCCCGATGCGTTAGCCGTAAACGTCACTTCCGCGCCACTGACTTCGGGGGTCGTCGTAATGTTGGTGATGGTCAGACCTGTCGCTGACCGGCTCATTGCGACGAAAGCGACTTGATCCGTCGTGCGATTGCGCTCGCTGTCGGCGATCTGATCTTCGTCGACAACGAGGTCGAGCTGTGACCCGACACCGGGAAGGCCATAGAGGATCGGCCAACCGCCGTTGATGCCATCCATTCCGGCGCTCGAAACGACGGCAACCTCGTAGGCTGCGCCGAGTGTGTAGCTGTACGGCGGTGAATCCGTCGGGCCCCTGACGATGTCGCTGCCGACGCCGGCTTCGTACGCGAGGTTGCCCGCGGTGCCGGTGCCGCTCTCAAAGACGAGATAGCCGATTGTCTCAGGGTTGCGCGTCACGTCCGTGTCCTCGGCAACGTGCTTGCCAACGGACAGCGAGGCACCCGTCGGCGGATTGCCGGTCGTGCCGTTCGACGCCCAGAACACGCTCCAGTCCGGATCGTTGTCCGACATTACCTGGCCGACGACCACCGGATTGGTGTAGCTCTGACCATAGCTTCTTGCCTCGCCCTGCCAGCTGCCGTTCTCGTCTGTGACCGTCGACGAGAACTTGACCGCTTCCATCTTGAGACCGGCCGCGTCGTAGACGCCGGCCTCGACGACGAGGTAGTGGACATCGTAGCCCGATACGGGCGCATCGCTCGGGTTCTGCACCCGTAGTTCGAACTGATTGCCGCTCGCGTTTCGGACCCGCGTGACCACCGGTGACTGCGTCACGTCGTAACGCGGCGTCGCAATGACGACGGGGTCGTTAAACGTCTGCTGCAACGTTACCGTTTGCCAGCCCGAACCTGCGTCTTCGATGATGCCGTTCTCGACTCTGATGTCAGCGGGTGGCTGCTGTGCGGCCCCGCCGAATATCTGAACCTCGGCGAGCTGCAGCATGTTCTGCCCGGAAAGCTGTACGCGGACGTAGCGTCCGTTCGTGCCGATCGAGAAATCGCTCTGCCGGCCGGCGACGCCGGCGTGGAAGAACTGCTCCACGCCCGGTTGCGCCAGCGTCGCTGCCAGGTCCTGGGATGCGAACGGCTGCTCCGAAACAAGAACGTAGAAGTCGGCAAGACGATCCGCGCAGCAGTCGGTTCGATTCCATACGCGGATGGTGTCGATAAACTGGTTCTGCCCAATGTCGGCCTCCCACCACGCGTTTGTGTCGTTGTCCGTATGTGCCAGCGAGCCCGACTCATCGCTTCCCGAGAGATCGCCGTCGACTGCGTTGACGGCCTCAAGGTCGAGCGCGCTCGGCAAAGTCGAGGACTGACTGACTGAAGCACTCAGTGCGCGGTTCTCCAGGCGCGTATCCACCGTCGTAACGCGGATAACGTGCGCCTCAGAGGGTACGCCCGCTGCATCGACGGCGAACAGCATCCAGTAACCTGGGGTCGCAACGTTCGGGTTTGCATGCAGCGTGATGTCGAAGCTGTTCGCGCCGGCGCCTGCGAATTGCGGGCGCAAGTAGCGTACGTCCGTGTTAAGGCCATGCGTGGTCGACGACATCTTGATCATGCTGAAGTAGTCGACCGATCCCGACGTCGTGACGTTGAAAGTCGAGCCCGTTTCGACGATGCCGGATCCGCCGGTTATCGCCGGGCGTGCCGCCGGCGTGCCGTCGGCATTGAACAGGTAGGGCGGCGAGTAGACCTGACCGTCCTGATGCGTCGATGCAGGAACGCTGTTCGAGTTGTAGCCACTACCCGCTGCGAGTACACGGCCGTCGGTCAGCAGCAAAGCGATCGAGTGGTAGTTGCGCGGGATGGTCATCGGAGCGCCGAGACGCCAGGTCTCGGTGGTCGGGTTCCAGATCTCCGGCGCCAGTACTGCGCCGTTGTCGCTGAATTTCTGGCCGGAGGTGTTGCCCCCGACGACCAGCACTTCGCCATTCGGCAGCATCACACCGTTCTGGAACTTGCGCGCATAGATCATGGGTTGGGTTGCCGCCACGATCGGGGTCGGGCCGTTCAGATCGACGGTGAACGCCTGGTTCGTGCTGGCGATGCTGCCGCCGTTGACCCAACCGCCTGCCGTCAGCAGCTTGCCCTCGTCGTACATGATCGTCGTGCCATGCTTGTGATAGAAGTCGGTGAACGTCGCACCGACGGGTTCGTAGCTGCCGCTACCGGTGGGGTTGATCCAGTGCATCTGCGGCGTGGGTCCGGAATGGAAGATCTTGCCGTTCGGTGCGATGTGCAGCAGCGGCCACCAGCGGCTCTCACCGTGACTGCCGGTGGAGAAGTAGTCGTCGAGCACCATGTCGTTGAAATCGATGCCGGCTTGCGTCTGCCAGCCGCTGCTCGGATCCCAGCGATCGGGGTTGCGCTGGTTAGTGGCGGTGCCGATTGCGGTGAACATGTCGCCGTCGGTCAGGGCGATCGTCGTCGGATACCAGCGTCCGCCCGACGGCATGTCCTCGATCTGCGTCCAGGAGTCGTCGCGGTAGTCGAACAGACTCGTCCAGGGACTGTTGGTCTGGTTACGGCCGCCGTTCACGAATACCCGACCGTCCTCCGCCATCGCAAGATGCGCGCAGAACATGTTGTGGCCCTCGTGGAACACCTCATCGAACTGGCCCGTCACCGGATCCCAGGTGCCGCTGTATGTCTGTTCGGTCGTCGGCCAGGTATCACGCTCGGAGCCGGACCATGTGAGCACTCTGCCGTCGGGGAGATTCGCGGCTGAGACGGCCACATGCGGCCATGGAAGAACCGGCCCCCATTGGCCGAGTTGGGAGATATCCGGGAGCGCGCCGATCACGCCGTCCGGAGGGATGGGTTGCTGACCGTTCGCCGTGTTGCTCCACGAGACGTCAAGTACTTCGCCACCGCCCTGTTCGAAGAAGGTTACGGTTATCGCATACGATCCGGGCGTCAGCGCGATCTGTCCGCTCCGCTCTCGGGGTGCGTGCAGCCCGTCGTTATCGACGACCAGTGCACCGTCGATAAACAACTGAGAGCCGTCGTCCGAGTTCGTATAAAACGTATAGGTGTCGTCGGTCTCTACGGTGATGGTGCCCGTGTATCTGAAACCGTACTGCGAGTTGCGCAGGCGTACCGAGATATCGAATGTCGGAACGGTACCGGTCGCAACGGGCGTCAGCGTGTCGAAGTCGGGCAGGACGCTCCAGCTACCCTCGTAGTACTCGTAGTTGTAGTCTGCTGCGGCTGTCGAAAAACATAAGGTAAGGATGCTGGCAGCCGTTGCGGAAAAGCGCGCGATCTTCATTCTTATTCTCCCCGGCGGGGCCGCGGCGGGGCCCCGATGTCCGTGCTTTATCGAGTAAGAGGCATGCATATACCGGGCCAGTCTGGGCGGAGGACAAAAGTCCAGAAAAGTCAGAGAGATACGGGTTGTCTGAGCGGTCTGCGGGAATCTCCGTTTACCTTTCGTAAAAAAATCCGACTCTTGGTGCTTTGACGCCGCAAGCAAAGCGGCGCGATGAACCGCTCCCCGGCACGGAATGAGGTGTTTGCCGACGCGTTGGGGAGCGGGTTACACAGAGCGTTCCAGGTACCATCGCGCTGTGCCGCGAAGTCGTTTCATCGACGGGCGCGCGCGCCTACAGTCGGTGCGTATCGCAAGTGCGGGGGCGCTTTGTACGACTCGTTTCTCAGTCTGATATCGACCATCGAACAGCTCCTTTGGGGCTGGTGGACCATGGTCTTCATTGCTTTCGTTTCGGTGTTTCTCACCGCTCGGGCGCGTTTCTTCCAGGTGGTTCGCTTCGGCACCATATTCAGGAGTGCTTTCTCGCAGCTGTTCGATCGTTCCGGAGACGACAACCCGGAACGAATGACACCTTTCCAGGCTACGTCGACGTCGCTCGCGGGCACGGTCGGCATGGGCAACATGGCCGGGGTCGCGACGGCGTTGACGCTCGGCGGCCCTGGTGCGATTTTCTGGATGTGGGTTCTCGCCTTCTTCGGCATGATCACCAAAGCGGCCGAGATCTCCATCGCTGTTCATTATCGAACCATCGACAAGGACGGCCGTGTGCACGGCGGGCCGATGCACTACATCCGTAAAGCGCTCGGCTGGCGATCGCTCGCCGTGCTGTTCTCCATCGGCGTCATCATCAACAGTTTCTTTTCGTCGTCGATGCTACAGGCGCATACGGTCGGTCAGGCTTTCGACGAGAGCTACGGCTTCTCTCCGTATGTGACCACGGCACTGATGTCGATCGTAACGGCCATTGTCGCCATCGGCGGCGTACGCCGTATCGGCCGTTTCTGTGAGCGGCTGGTCCCCTTCATGACGCTCCTGTACCTGATCGGTGGCCTGATAATCGTGCTGGCGAATCTGCCGCTGCTGCCGCGTGTCGTTACCGAGATATTGACCTACGCGTTCGCACCGGCGCCTGCGATCGGCGGTTTTGCCGGCGCTGCGGTTGTGAAGGCCATCCAGCTCGGCATGGCACGCGGAATGCTGTCGAACGAAGCCGGTCTTGGCACCGCACCGATGGTGCACGCGAATGCGGAGACGCCGCACCCCTTTCGGCAGGGCATGTGGGGTGCCGCGGAGGTTTTCATCGATACGACCGTGGTATGCACGATTACGGCATTCATTATCCTCTCCAGCGGTGTACTGATGAACGGGGACAACTCGGGAATCCAGTTGCTGATGGAGGCATTTGCCACGTTCTACTCTCCCGCCGTCGCCAATGCGTTCGTTTCCTTCGCGATTCTCACGTTCTGTTTGTCGACCCAGATCGGCTTTTTTGTCTATTTCGAGACCGCGATGGTGGATCTGTTCGGGGAGAGCGCTTTCCGGTATCTGCGCTGGATCTATTTCCTGCCGGGTGTCATCTTTGCCGGCATCACCGATGTTGATCAGTTGTGGTCTGTTGCAAGCATCTCCGTAGCGGCGAGCGCGTTGCCGAATCTCGTCGCCTTGCTGCTGCTTAGTGGTGTGTTCCTCGTCATCATGCGCGACTATTTGAGCGGCGAGAACCGCTATGCTACGGCCATCGTCGACAAAGAACGGAATTACATTCGCGTTGCGAACAGGGCGGATTCAGTAGAACAGGGGGCTTGAACAACGATGCCAACTCAAAGGCTCGATGAAAGTGCAGCCGGCGTATACATCATTTCGGCGACGCCTTTCGCAGAGGACGGTAGCCTGGATCTTGCCAGTGCCGAACGTCTGGTCGACTTCTATGTCGACAACGGGGTCACGGGAATAACGATCCTCGGCATGATGGGTGAGGCGCCCAAGCTCGCGCCGGATGAGTCCGAGCGCTTTCTCAGCCGCGTGCTCGAGCATGTTGATGACCGCCTGCCGGTGATCGTCGGCGTGTCAAACGCGGGGCTCGACAATCTCGTCCGATTGTCGATGGCGAGCATGGAGCGAGGGGCGGCCGGGGTCATGATCGCGCCCGCTGCGGGGCTCGGCACCGAAGAGAAGGTCTACCGCTATTTCCAACAGGTGTTCGCGGCGCTCGGCCCGGACATTCCGGTCTGCTACCAGGACTATCCGTTCTCGACACGCTCGGAGATATCCGTGCCGCTGTTCAACCGCTTGGTCAGGGAGTTCGATCAGCTGGTGATGCTGAAACACGAGGAATGGCCCGGGCTTGGGAAGCTGTCGCGCGTTCGCGAATCCGCCGAGGAAGAGGACCTGCGGCGGGTCTCGGTCCTGGTTGGAAACGGCGGGCTGTATCTGCCGCAGGAGTTAGCGCGGGGCGCCGACGGCGCGATGACCGGCTTCGCGTACCCTGAGATGCTCGTTGAGGTGGTCGAACGGCATCGCCAAGGGGATGTCGACGGTGCCGAAGATATGTTCGATGCTTACCTGCCGCTCGTCCGCCACGAGCAACAACCGGGATTCGGGTTGGCGTTGCGCAAGGAGGTGCTCTACCGCCGGGGCGTGATTGCATCGCCGACCGTGCGTGCTCCGGGCCCTGCGCTAACAACGACCGATCACGAAGAACTGACGCGGCTCATTGCACGCGTCGAACGAAATCTGGAGGCACTTTGATGGATTTGGGACTGACGGGAAAACGCGCTCTGGTGCTCGCCTCCAGTGGCGGTTTGGGGCTCGGGATCGCGACGAAAATCTGCGCAGAGGGCGCCAACGTAATGCTGGCGGCACGCTCACAGGACAAGCTGGAGAACGCGGCCGACACGCTGACGAACGCGGGTCCAGGCACCGCGAGTTACATGGTAGCCGACCTCGCGGAAGCAGGTTCGGCAGAGGCGCTGTTCGGTGCCGCGGTCGAAGCGCTCGGCGGTGTCGATGTCCTCATCAACAACACCGGCGGGCCGCCGCCGGGTGGGGTGGTCGGCCAGGGCGCAGATGTGTGGCGCGCCCAGTTCGACACGATGGTCGTGCGCCTCATCGAACTGGCGAATCTGTGTTTGCCGGTGATGCGTGAGCAGGGTTGGGGGCGCATCCTTACCGTCGCGTCGTCGGGGGTCATTCAGCCCATCCCGAACCTGAGCATATCCAACACCATCCGGTCCGCGCTGGTCGGGTGGAACAAATCGCTGTCCAACGAGGTGGCGGGCGACGGCGTCACGGTGAACATTCTCGCGCCGGGCCGCATCCATACCGCGCGCACCGACGCATTGGATTCCGCCGCCGCCGAGCGGCAGGGCAAAACCGTGGAGGAAGTTCGCGCAGCATCCAACGCGACGATTCCCGCGGGCCGCTACGGGACGGTGGAGGAGTTCGCATCAGTTGCCGCGTTTCTGGTAAGCGAGCCTGCAAGTTACGTGACCGGTAGCATTGTCCGTTGTGACGGCGGTTCGATCCGCAGCGTCTGAGACAGGTTCATGACGGATTTCGATCTGAAGATCACCGGCGGGACGATCGCGAATTCGTCCGAGACCTTCGCGGGTGATGTCGGCATACGCGAAGGACGGATCGTCGCGATCGGCAGAGGACTCGGTGAGGCGGCGAGGACCATCGATGCGGCAGGAAAGCTGGTTCTGCCAGGCGGCATCGAAGCGCATTGCCACATCGAACAGGAGTCCTCCGGCGGTATCATGACGGCCGATGACTACTATTCGGGCAGCGTGTCGGCCGCGTTCGGC
>JANQNU010000078.1 GCA_028279405.1 Phycisphaerae bacterium | reverse complement strand
GTTGGTGTTCTCCCACCAGAGGATATTGCGAGTGCCTTCCGCGGTACTGGCGACATCCAGGTCGCCGTCGTTGTCCATGTCCGCGACATGGACCCAATTAACGAAGGTCACGTTTTGACTGATCGCGTGGGTGGTCCAGGCCGTTCCGTCACCGTTGGTGTTCTCCCACCAGAGGATGTCGCTGGAATTCCGGACCGCCACAACGATGTCCAGGTCGCCGTCGCCGTCCAGGTCGGCAATGTCGGCTCCCGCTGGCTGATCGGCAGCATCCACTACCTGCTTCTCGGAGAGCACCGCGTTGCGGCGCGGCAACGTGTCATTTGCGCAACCATCCGGGATGCCGTTGCCGTTGCAGTCCATGCAAAGCGGGCTGCCGTTGCAGAGCGCGATCTCGCAAGCGTCGCCGACGCCGTCGCCGTCGCAGTCGGCCTGGTCCGGATTGGCATGCAGCGGACAATTGTCGCAGTCGTCAGGAACACCGTCGTTGTCGGTGTCGACGTTGTCGTCGCCGAGGCAGATGTCACAACCGTTCGGGACGCCATCGCCATCGAGATCCAAGTTGTCATCGGAGCCGTCACAAACGTCGCAATCGTCGGGTACGCCGTCGCCGTCGGCATCGATGCTGTCATCGAAGCCCGGGCAGGCGTCGCAGCCGTCGGGCACGCCGTCGCCATCCGCATCGATCGCATCGTCGAAGCCGGGGCAAATGTCGCAAGTGTTGAACACGCCGTCGTTGTCTGCGTCACCGGCGTCGTCGATGAGCAAGCCGAACGTGAGGGCCTGGCCGGCACCGTTGTTCGTCGCAGACGTATTCAGCGTCAGCGTCGAAACCGGGCCGTGGAAGCGCAGGACGCCGCTGTAGAATACCCTCGTGTGCGAGAGCAGCAGCGTCTGACGCGACGGGGAAAGCTCGGCGCCGGTCATGCCGGAAACGATCGTGAACGGTTGATTGAAGTTATAGACCGTCGGATTGGGTCCGCCGGCGCTCGCGGAGCGCCAAAAGAGCGTGTAGAGCAGCAGGTCTTCCACCGGTGGATCGAACGTCACGGTCCAGTTGCGGCCCGCGCCATACGTCAGGCGTTCCTGGGACGCTGACAGCGGTGCGGCGGCGAAGTTACCGCCGGAGAAGTCGCTGGTGCCGAGGTTGATCGCACCGGCATCGATCGTCACGGTCGATCCACAGAGCGTGCCGGTCGCGACGCCGTTGTTGGGCGTATCCCAGTCGACGCCGATCGGCGTATCGCCACAAGTCCCCGGGCCGTCGCACAGGTCGCAGTCATCCGGCACGCCGTCGCCATCGCTGTCGAGGGAATCGTCGAAACCGATGCAAGCATCACAAGCGTCGCCGACGCCGTCCCCGTCGGAGTCGGTCTGGTCCGGGTTCGCCGTTGACGGACAGTTGTCCGAAATGCCCTGAAATGTGACCGTGCCCGCCCAACTGGAGCCGGGCGAGTGTGGCCAACTGTTCATGACGATCAGACGATAGCTGCCCGCGCCACTGAGCCCGAACGACTGGATGTCGACCGGCCCGTGCTGGTAGGTGCCGGGATCGGGGAACCGCCAGGTGGGGTCCGGGAAGAGGCCCGCGTCGGCGAACGTGATGCCGTCGAAGCCGTCCAGCGAGGTACTCAGATCGCCTGGGCTGCTGCCGAACTCGATGGCGTTGCCGTTGGGGTCGATGATGCCGATCCGCAGGTCGCTGGCGACGCCCAAGCTTCCGAGATTGTCGAAGTCGGCCACCACCGAGAAGTGGGTCAGCGTTCCACTCCCCTCGAAGGTGTATACCTCGAGCGTGTCGCCGGGGCCATTGACGTCATAGTCCTGGGTGATGTCGGCCCGAACCGACGACGTCGTGGCCGCGATCCCACCGAGCGCCAGCAACAATAAAAGTCCGTTCAGGCGTTTCATCTCAGCATTCCTTTCGGGGCTAGGGAAGACGCGGATGCGCGACCCTCTGCGCTCCCGCTGCACCCCGTAAACAACTCGCAGGTGCCGTTCCCGTAACGAAATTGGCGGAATCTGGCGTCCTTGTGGGGGCTGATGCGTGCCGGTAGGCGGAATTACGAGCCGTAGCCGTCTTTTTCGACGCAGTTTGTTACGGGGTCCCTCAGGCCCGGATGTTTACGGGGATGAAACCAGAACCGCCGGGCGGCGATCAAGGCCGCCGTTGCGACGGTCACGAAAGGAGAATTGTCATGCTGGTTCGTTATCGCGTTCCCATCGCGTGTGCATTGACGGTGTTACTCCTGGTCACCGCCTCCGCACTCGAAGCCGTGCTTGGGAGCAACTAGCCGGCGCCCGAATCGGCCTCGGCCTCATCAGGGCCTGACCTAACTCGAAGCGACGATTGGAGAAAACGTTATGTACCGAAAACGCCAAGCGATGCTCTCCGGAGCGGCGATCCTGCTCATCGTTGCGGCATCGACATTCGCAGATACACCGCTCGGGACCTCGTTCACCTATCAAGGCCGGCTGGCCCAGAACGGGGCCGTGTTCAACGGCGACGCCAACATGGTATTCCTCCTTCATGACAGCGAGGCCGGCGCCGATCCTCCGATCGCTGCGAACGGAGCGCTCGTGCCAGTGGTCGATGGCGTGTTCGCCGTCGACCTCGACTTCGGTCCCGATGCGTTCAACGGCGACGGACGCTGGCTCGAAATTCGCGTTGACGGCACCACGCTATCGCCGCGTCAGCCGCTGAACGCCACGCCGTACGCGTTGCAGACGCGCGGCATCGTCGTTGACGGCGCCGGCAACGTCGGCATCGGCACGGCAAGTCCCGCGACGGAACTCGACATCGACGGAACCGTAACGGCCACTGCCTTCGTAGGCGATGGAGCGGGTTTGACGAACCTTCCCGTCATGGAAGGCGTGTGGACCGAGAACGGAGCGGACATTTCCTATGACGCCGGCAACGTGGGTATCGGTACGACGACGCCCGCGACGACGCTCGATGTCGATGGCACAGTAACGGCCACTGCCTTCGTGGGCGATGGGTCCGGACTGACCGGCCTTCCGGAAGCAGGCGAGTCGACGAATGTCATCACGGCGTGGGGAACCGATACCTTCGGCCTCATGAGCGATGCGCCGGCGGGCGGCGAGTATGTCGCGCTCGCCTCCGGCTGGGGCCACGTCGTCGCGATTGCGCCAGACGGTGCTTTGGTCAGTTGGGGGGACGACGACGACGATCAAATCAGCGACACGCCGACAACTGGCACGTACGTCGCCGTTGCGGCGGGCGGCAGTCACAGCGTCGCGATTGCCTCCGACGGCACGCTCGTCAGCTGGGGGGACGACTTCGCCGGACAGGTTGGCGATACACCCACAACCGGAACGTACGTCGCGGTTGACGCGGACCTTGCTCACAACGTCGCGATCGCCGCCGACGGCTCTCTGGTAAGTTGGGGATCCGACATCAGCGGTCAAATCAGTGGTACGCCCACGACCGGTACGTATGTCGCTGCCGCGGCAGGCGCAAATCACAGCGTCGCGATCGCCGCCGATGGGACGCTGGTCAGTTGGGGGTCCGACTCCAGCGGGTTGGTTAGCGGTACGCCGACAACCGGGACGTACATCGCTGTTGGGGCCGGTGAAGCGCACAGCGTGGCACTCCGTGACGATGGCACGCTGGTCAGCTGGGGTGGCGACAGTCTTGGACAAGTAAGCCAGACGCCCACAAGCGGCACCTACGTAGCCGTCGCCGCGGGTCGAAATCACAGCGTTGCCATCGCCTCGGATGGCGCGATGGTCAGCTGGGGTGCGGATTTCCAGGGCCAGGTGAGCCAGACCCCGGCAGCCGGGACGTACGTCGCTGTCAGTGCCGGATCGAACCATAGCGTAGCCCTGCAAGAGGTCGCATCGCTCGATTTTGTTGCACTCGACGGCATCAGCAGCGACTTGCTGGTCAGCGGCAACCTCATCGCCGCACGGCAGGTGGGGATCGGGCAGGATCTTACCGTCGATGGCCGAGTCGGGATCGGCACCGACATCCCGGGCGCGCCACTGACGGTGGTCGGTACGATTCGAGCGACCCGTGCCGTCGACGAACTTGAGTCCATTGAGCTCAGTCATAACGGCAACCACGCCAACCTCAACTGGACCGGCGACGGCCGCCTGCGGATTCGCTATGACGACTCGAACCTCGTGCAGATCAACCAGACCGGTCTCGTCGGTATCGGCCGCAACCCGTCAACAAACGTGCTCGAAGTCGAAGGCGACGCGTCGAAATCGACCGCCGGCGACTGGCTGGCCAACTCCGACCGGCGGATCAAGACCGATATCCAGACGATCGATAACGCGCTCGAAACGCTCGATCGCGTGCGGCTCGTCAGCTTCGAGTACACGGAAGACTACCAGGCGGCCCACCCCGGCGTCGGCGATGGCCGCTACCTGAACGTCATTGCGCAGGAGTTTGCGCAGGTCTTCCCGGACCACGTGAAAAACAGCGGCGAAAAGCTCCCCGACGGCTCGGAGATCCTCCAGGTCGATACCTACCCGCTCACGATCTACTCCGCCGCCGCGATTCAGGAGCTGCGGGCCCACACCGACCAACGACTCGCAGAGAAGGATGCCGAGATCGCGTCGCTCCGAGCCCGCCTGGCACGACTCGAGGCGCTGATCGAGCACCTGACAACACGGTAGACAAATGAGAGGCGACGCACTTCGCCTACGTCTGGGCTTTTCCGCGAAAGGACGCTCAACATGATGCAAAGACGATTTGGTTGGACGGTGCTCGCGCTGATCGTGCTAGCCTGGGTGCCAACGACGCGCGCCCAGGGATTCAACCTCACCTGGTATACGATCGACGGTGGCGGCGGAACGAGCGCCGGTAGCGGGTTCGCGGTCGCGGGCACCATCGGTCAGCCGGACGCGGGTGTGATGGCGGGTGCCGGTTTCGAGATAAAGGGCGGCTTCTGGCCCGGACCGCAGTTCGTCGGCCCGCCAATGCCCGGCGACCTCGACGCGGACGGTGACATCGATCTCGACGACTACAACGCATTCCTCGCCGCCTATGGCAGCAGCGCCGGCGATCAGAACTACAACCCAAGCGCCGACTTCGACGGTGACAACTTCATCGGCATGACCGACTTCGGCATCTGGTACGGCCACTATCTGGCCTTCGCCAACAGCTAGCGTCGGGACTGGCTGTTGCCGGCAACGCGGGTGGGCGCTCGTGCCCACCCCGTTGTCAGCGGACGGCTCGACCGAGATCGTTGACCGTTCGCCCGCTCAGGTTCCCAACTTCCTCTCAATACGCCCGCGGAAGCCGTCGAATCAGGCAGGCTCCAACAAGGGCGTGCTTTTTTTTGTTACGGGTTGCACCGTCCCCGGTTGTGTTCGGTGGCGTAGCGCATGGGCGCTTGCCCTACGCTTCTCCATCACCCAAGACCGAAAGGCAACATGACAATGGACCGTTTCAGCGCTCTCTTCTTCGTTGCGGTCGGCGGCGTCCTTACCGCAGTTGCAACCACGCGTGCCGATACGAATCAGAATTTCAACCTCCGTGGAGCCTCCGGACCCGTTCTGGAGTACGCCTTCGAGGCGAGCGGGGACCTAACCGGCTTCTCAATCCGAGCCGACTTCGACACCTTCGGAAACTTTGTCTTCGCCAGCGACCTGCGGATCGGGATCATCGCTCCGAATGGTTCCGCTATTGAATTCGGCAGCACCAATGGCGATCCGACGGTGTCGCTTGACGGCTACGATGGACTCGCGTTCGCCGACGCCGGTCACTTTCCAAACTCGTGGCGTGAGGACGACAATGGCCGTTACACGCACGGGCCGGTCGATCTGCGATCATTCGGGCTCGACGGCGACGGCATCTACCGCCTGCTCGTCACCAACGGCTGGCCGCAATCCCCCGTCGCCGAATGGGTAGGTCGAGTGACCTTTCACGGAATCGCGGACAACTGCCCGTCGGTCGACAACCCCGATCAGGCCGACGCCGACAACGACGGCATCGGCGACGCCTGCGACGTCTGCCCCAACGCCGACGACACCCTCGATACAGACAACGACGGCATCCCGGACGCCTGCGATACGTGCCCCGACTCCCCCAACGTCTGGAACATCACCCAAAACACCTTCCACGCGACGATCGCAGACGGTATCGCTGCCGCGACCGCCGGCGACGTGATCGAACTGGGCGCCTGCGTGTTCTTTGAACGGAATCTGGATCTGTCCAACAAGGACATCACCATCCGCGGCCAGGGCCCGGAACTCACCGTAATCGACGGCGACAACGTGGTGGGCTCGATTCTCCGGCTCCGGAGCGGCGACGAGAGCACCATCGAGCAATTGACCATCCGGAACGGCGTCGCAGGACAGGCCAACGGCGGCGGCGCAGCGTTCATCAATGGGGGTGCGACAAACGCCACGTTCCGGCGCGTGATCTTCGCCAACAACGATTCAGGCGGTTTCGGTTTCGGTGCCATCTCGTGTTCTAGCGCCAACGCCATGTTCGAACAATGCGTCTTCACAGGAAACACGGGAACGTCCGCGGCCTCGGTGCTGGGCTACCTCGGGAGTCAAGACCGGCAAGTCGTCTTCATCGACTGCCTCTTCTACGAAAACTCCGGAACAGACGCAGCGATCCGCATACAGAGCGCCGGAACCATGGTGGCGACCAACTGCACGTTCGCCGACACGCTGGACCGCTGGACATGGATCGTATCAGACGAAAGCGGAGGTGAAATCACGGCGACCAATTGTGCGTTCGACGACAGCGCTGTATTCAACACCGGTATCGGCACGATCACTTTCGACTATTGCCTGTTGCCGGGCGGAAGCGGAACGAACATCGACGGCGTGCCGACGTTCGTTGATGCAGCGAACAGCGACTACCGCCTCGCGTCGGACTCGCTCGGCATCGACGCAGCCGACTACGACGCCTATACGACAACCGGCGGCGGCGCCACCGACCTCGGCGGCAATCCCCGCACCGTAGACCACGGTTGCGTCACCAACAGCGGCAGCGGCGCGCTCACCTATCTCGACATCGGCGCGTACGAGCACCAGCCGGAGGACAGCCTCGATACCGACAACGACGGGATCCCCGACGACTGTGACACCTGCCCCAACTCGCCCAACGTCTGGAACGTCACTCAAAACACCTTCCACACGACGATCGCGGACGGTATCGCCGCCGCGACCAGCGGCGACGTGATCGAACTGGGTGCCTGCGTGTTCTTTGAACGGAATCTGGACCTGTCCAACAAGGACATCACCATCCGCGGCCAGGGCCCGGAGCAGACCGTAATCGACGGCGACAACGTGGTGGGCTCGATCTTCCGCCTCCAGCGCGGCGACGAGAGCACCATCGAGCAATTGACGATCCGGAACGGCGTCGCAGGCCAAGCCAACGGCGGCGGGGCAGCGTTCATCAGCGAGCGTGCGACAAACGCCACGTTCCGGCGCGTGATCTTCGCCAACAACGATTCAGGCGGGTTCGGTTTCGGCGCCATCTCGTGTTCTCGCGCCAGCGCCATGTTCGAACAATGCGTCTTCACTGGAAACACGGGAACGGCCGCGGCCTCGGTGCTGGGCTACCTCGGGAGTCAAGACCGGCAAGTCGTTTTCATCGACTGCCTCTTCTACGAAAACTCGGGAACGGACGCAGCGATCCGCATACAGAACGCCGGGACCATGGTAGCGACCAACTGCACCTTCGCCGACACGCTGGACCGCTGGACATGGATCGTATCAGACGAAAGCGGAGGTGAAATCACGGCGACCAATTGTGCGTTCAACGACAGCGCTGCATTCAACACCGGTATCGGCACGATCACTTTCGACTATTGCCTGCTGCCGGGCG
>JANQNU010000073.1 GCA_028279405.1 Phycisphaerae bacterium | reverse complement strand
ATAGACACAGGCCTCGCAGAGGGAGCTTGCTCCCCCCCTCGCTCGCGCTCGGGGCTCGTTGCATTTGGTGTCTGGTTCGCGAGGGTGCCCCACCCTTCTAGGGTGGGGGACGCGTTTTCGCACAGCGAGTCATGTGTCCCCCAGGGTAGAACCGTGGGGCACCAGGCGTCGGCGATTCTTCGCGCAAAAAAAGAGCGAGACGCGCGTTCGCACGTCCCGCTGCCGGTCTCGGAAATCCGGTGGGTTCTTCGCTACGAAAAGATCGGTGAGTCGATCTCGGGTGTGGCCTTCACGATGATCTGATCATCCTCTTCCAAGCCTTCGAAGAAGGCCTGGATGAAGGTCGTGCTCAATCCTGTCGCGGCCGATTGCACACCGGCGAGAACCGTGTCGCGAACGTTCGGATTGCAGCCATCGATGACGAGCAAGCTGCCACCCGCAGCTGTCCACACGGTCCAGGCCTTGAGCCGATTCGCCAACGTGCGCATCTTCATCTCCTCTGACGGCGGTGATTGCCAATTGCCGAGCCGCGTGACCGGCCATCGGCCGCCGCGTATTCGGACGCAGAACACACGCCGATCGGAAATGCCGTCGGCGCCTGGTATGGTTTCGTCCACCTACAAAGAAGACTTCTATTTCTTGCCGCGCTTGGCCTTGGATTTCGGGGCAGACGCCGCTTTTCGCTGGGCGCTGGTCGGAATTCGATCCAGGCGGGGCTTGAGCTGACGCTCGAAGATACGTCCGATAGGTGTCATCAGGCGTTCGCGCTGCTGCTCCAGGCGCTGACGCTGCGACGCCCCGGCCTTGTCCTTCTTCACGTCCTTCAACTGCTGCTCGATCTTGTCGATCCGCGACTGGTTCCGTCGAACGTGGCTCGCGGCCTGCTCCTGGCAGTCACGAAGGATCTTGCGGGCGGTCTGCTGCTGGGCGTCGTCCAGACTGTACTTCGTGATGAAGCCGTTGACGTACTTCTCCCACTCGCTCTCGAAGTTCTTGGAGGCCCGTGGTGCCTTCTTCGAGCCTCGTGACCGGTTTCGACTGGTCTCTCGGGCAGGCTTGTTCCGTTCCGGAGTACGCGCTGCACGCGGCTCCGGACGCTTGGGGGTATTTGCCCGCGGCTCCGGACGTTCTTTGCCGGTAGCGCTTCCGGTCTCGGCACGGGCTGACCGTTGGGCCTTGCTGGGGGGCTTGGCCGAGACGGGCTTCGAAATCACTTCCGGCGACTCTTTCCGGCCGCGCATGATCGCCTCGCGCTCGGCGTCATCCTCGGCGACGATCTCCGGCGGCTGACCACGATCGGGGTCGACCCGATTCACGCGCGGCTCTGCCTTGACGCGTTGTGGGCGCCGGCGCATGCGCCGCGGGCTGCGGAACTCGTCGACGGTCATGTCGCCGGTCACGATTCGCTGCAGCTGTGTGTCGGTCGTCACGAAGCTCTGGTGCATCAACTCGACGTCTTTGTCGTGCAATGCACGCTGCTCTTCGGTCAGGATCGATCGCCACTCGTCATTGCCGTTGATGATGAGCATCTTGGCCTTCTCGTAGATCGGCATCGCGTCCTTGCCCCAGCCGACCAGGTCGTCGTCCGACATGTCTCCGCCGGACCGAACGTCCATCATGCGATCGTAGAGCTGAAAGATACGCTTCTCGTGCTGCTCGAGGAAGTCGTTCGTGTTCTTGTGCAGGATTTCGAGTGTGGCCGCCTCCTGCTGATCGTCGAGGTCGTATTTCCGCGCCAGAAAGCGCGCATAGTTGTCGACCAGCGCCGGCACGTTGATCATCTGCGAGAACGACCGTTGACCGTCGTTCTGGGCCGCGGCCGGGAGGGCCGTCGCGGACAGAACCATCGTGAGGATCCCGACGCGTAGAACCCGAGTACCACTCATTCGCGCATCTCCATTCGATGAACCGTGGCCGTACGACGCCCAGCGTGTCGCCGTCGCCACCCAGGCTATTATACTGCCTGCAGCCCGCTTGGGTTGCGAGCGTCGCGATTCCAAGCCGGTCCCGGGAGCGTACAACATGCTGAGACGTCCGTATGCCTGCGTATTCGACCTCGACGGAACCCTGGTCGATTCGCTACACGATATTGCACATTCTCTCAACGAATGCCTCGAACTGCTCGGCCTCCCGACCCATCCGGTGCCAAACTATCGGTACATGGTCGGCGAAGGCGTACCCAAACTCTGCCAACGCGCCATCGGTCAAACCCACCCGCATCTGGTGTCGCGCCTGATCGAACTGGCCCGTGCGCGTTATCGGACGCGCATTCTGGAGCGGACTGAGCCGTATCCCGGTGTGACGGGGCTGGTGGGCGCGTTAGAGGCAGAGGGCGTCATTCTGGGCGTGTTGTCGAACAAGCCGCACGAGCTGACGTGTCGGATTGTTGAACAGTTCTGGCCGGATGGTACGTTCGCCTCGGTGCAAGGGTACGTCGAGGAAGCGTTGCGCAAGCCGAATCCGCACTACTTGCAGGCGTTCTGCACGCGGGCGGCGATCCAGCCAAACGAAACGTGGTACGTGGGGGATACGCCGACGGACGTGGAGACGGCCAAACGCGCCGGGTGCCCGAGCGTCGGGGTCACCTGGGGTTTCCGGGACCGTTCGGACCTCGCAGATGCGGGTGCCGACTGGATCGTTGACCATCCCAGTGAGATCGCGGCTGCGGTCGTTTCCAACGCGACGGCTTGATCTGCCGTTCCCGAAACCGCTCGCCGCGGTTACACTTCGGGGTAGGGTGGATTTGCCGGTGAACAGGAGGGATTATCGATGTCAAGCACGGGATTCTCGCGGCTTGTTGTGTGCGCGCTGTTCCTGAGTGGGTCGACGGTTACCACGATAGGGCAGACGCTCCACGTCGATGATGACGCGCCTCTCGGCGGCGACGGTACGAGTTGGGCGACCGCGTTCTCATCATTGCAGGATGCGCTTGCGGCAGCGGGTGCCGGCACGGAGATCCGTGTTGCCGGCGGCACCTATCGACCAGGTCCGGCTGGCGGACCGGCGGCGCGCGAAGCGCGCTTCGTGCTGATCGAGGGGGTACGCCTATGCGGTGGCTATCGCGGTCTCGCGCCTGGCGGATCGCCGGATGATCGCGACGACTTTGTCGATCTGACGAACCCGTTGTTTGAGTCGGTACTCAGCGGTGACCTCCTTGGCGACGACGGTCCCGATTTCGCCAATTACGCTGACAACGTCTTGCACGTCGTGACTGGCAACGATGTCACGAATGCAACGCTCCTGGAAGGGTTCACGGTCCGCGGCGGCAACGCGGACACGAGCCCGAACAACTGCGGGGGCGGTGCCTACCTCTTTCGGGCTTCGCCGACCGTACGATTTTGTCGGTTCGTCGAGAACCAGGCGGAAAGCGGCGGCGGCGGCGTTTGCGCCGTGGCGCAGAATGCGGCCGAGTTCGATCGATGCCTCTTCCTGCGAAACCGCGCCGACCGCTTCGGTGGGGCTGCGAATTGCAACGGGGCGCCGCGGTTCCTGGACTGCTCGGTGATCGACAACCATGCAGACGAGGATGGCGGCGGCATCTCGGGCGCCGGGACATATGAACGTTGTGTTTTTCGAGACAATCATGGCACGAATGGCGGCGCTGCTTCCGGTGGGGTGAGCTACCTCGAGTGCCGCTTCGAGGGGAACACGGCTACTGAGCAGGGCGGGGCCGTCTATGTGCGGACTGCGACCAATCTCCGAGATTGCACGTTTATCGACAATGCAGCCCGCGCCGGTGGCGCGGTCGCCAAGCGGCAGAGCGCGTTTCTGCGCTCCGCACAGAGCATCTATCGAGAGAACCGCGCGACTGGCGACCTGGGCGAAGGCGGCGGCGCGATCCTGCTCGCCGGCGGACCGCATGGTGAGCTAACTGATTGCGTGTTCATCGCCAATGAGACGGCGTCGGGCCCCGGAGGGGCAATCGTGGCCGAGGGAGCCAACCAATTGCTGCTGCGTTGCACCTTCGAGCGCAACATCGCGGCAACAAATGGCGGGGCCCTTTCCCTGACCGCTTCCGCAACGACCTTCTACTATTGCAGCATGATCGGGAACGAGGCACTCGGCGGTGCTGGTGGTGCCATCACCATCCGGGACGAGTATGGATTTCTCGTCAACTGCCTCTTGTCGGGCAATCGCTCTACGACCCACGCGGGAGGCGCGGTTGCAGCAGCTGCGACGCTACTTTGGGTGGAGAATTCGACGATCGCCGCCAATCACGCACCGACCACCGCCGGTGGCGTCTTCATCAGCGAGAATGCCGAGACCGAATTTATCAACAGTATCCTGTGGGGGAACCAGGGCGATCTCTCTCCGCCGGGAACATCCGCGCAATACGACGTTGATAACGCAACTGCTCGGTTTCGGTACAACATCGTGCAAGGCCGTTCGTTTCCGATCGGAGTTCGCAATATCGATCGTGACCCGCAGTTTGAGGCACTCGCGTCAGGTAAGTGGACTTCGGGCCCGTTGTACGATCCCGTGTCGGGCGAGACCATGCTCGTCGATGCGAATACGACCTTTGTACCGGGTACGCTCGCGGGCCTGACAATCACGCCAGACACCGGGTTGGTGACCCAGTATCGAATCGTTGGCAACACTGTATCGACCATCATCGTGCGTGGGGACGCTAGTGCGCTCGCGGGATCGGGAACTCCGTATCGGGTCGAGTCCTATCAGTTGCAGGCAGGATCTCCGGCGATCGACGCCGGAAACCGCTTCCTGTTGCGGGAGGACCTGCGGGATCTTGACGGGGACGACCAACGATTCGAGTATCTGCCGCTGGACCTGATCCAGGGACCACGGGTTCGCGGGACCGATCTGGATCTTGGCGCGTTGGAGGCGGTAGCGGACTGCAACGGCAACGGCGTCGATGATCTGGACGACGTGGATCCGAGTGACCCGGACGGTGACGGCTTCTCGAGCGCCGACTGCAACGCAAACGCGGTCCCGGACGAGTGCGAACTCGCTGCATCACCGTTCCGTCAGCGGTTGTTTCCCGGCATGTTCAACTCGGTGCCTCCGGATTGGGATCGCGCCCAAGTGGGTACGAGTCTCGCGATTGACAACCGGTACGCCGTGATCGGCGAGCCCTTTGCCGAGCGCGGCATCTTCCCTGAAGCGGGGATCGTGGCGGTGAACGAGATACGCTCGGGTGCATGGGCTGGGGGCCAGGTGCTTTTGTCACAGCCGGTACAGTCGGGCAGCGAGTTTGGTCGGGCTGTAGCCATCGACCTGCAACGGATTGTCGCAGGCGCCCCACGCTTCGATGCGACGTTGCCGGACAGTGGTGCCGCGTTTGTCTTCGAGCAACAAGCCGGCATATGGGTCCGTCGGGAGCCGGCACTGGAGCCATCCGATCCTGCGAGCGGCTCCGAATTCGGCTACTCGGTGGCGATCGACAATAACCGGATCGTCGTTGGTGCGCCGTTGCGCGACGAAGGCGCAATGGAAGAAGCAGGTGCGGCCTATGTCTATCGCTATGACGGGATTGCGTGGGTGGAGGAAGCGCGGCTGGTCGCAAGCGATGCCGACGCGGATGATCACTTCGGCCGCGCGGTCGCGATCGAGGACGACCTGATTGCGATTGGTGCGCCCGAGTTTCGGGGGGACGGATTCGGAGGAGCTGTTTATATCTTTCGCTTCAACGGCAACACGTGGGTAGAAGAAGCCAAGCTCCTGGCACTTCTCGCCGGCAACGTCGGCTGGTCGCTGGATACCGACCGTGGTCGCGTCCTCGCCGGTGCTCACCGCGCACGCGTCGGAAACGTCTCGCTTGCGGGAGCCGCCGTGCTCTTTGAGTACGGCGACGGCGCGTGGAATGAGACCGCGCGCCTGAGTGCCGCGTCCCCACGCCTCGATGATGCGTTCGGATATGACGTCGATCTCCAGGGTGATCGCGCGCTCATCGGGAGCCCGGGCGTCGATGTCAATAGCGGCGCTGCGTATGTCTTCGATTTCAACGGCAGCGAATGGATCGAACAGGCCCAACTGAAGACAATTGACAGCGCCTGGGAAGATCGGTTTGCCGCGAGCGTTGCGCTCAGTGGCAATCATTTCTTGATTGGCGCTCCCTTTCATGACGGAGGACAGTTCGTCAACACCGGCGCCGTGTATCGGTTTCAAGCGATTACGGATTGTGACGCAGACGGTACGTTGGACGAGTGCCAAATCGCAGATGGTGTTGTCGACTGCAACCGAAACGCTGTCCTCGACGAATGCGAACTGGCCTCCGGGCTTGGCTTCGACTGTAACGGGAACGGCGTTCCCGACGATTGCGATCTCGAGATGCAATCGAGTCGGAACTGCAACCGGAATGCTTTTCCCGACGAGTGCGAATCGGATTGCAACCAGAACGGCGTTCCGGATGATTGTGATCTCGATCCGATCGACCCCGATAACGATCTCCACGTCAGCTGTGACGAGAATGCGGACTTCATTCCAGATGAATGCCAGGTCATCAGCCTGAGCACCGGGTCGGTCTTCGCGACGTTGCCCCAAGCGATTCCCGCCGTCCCGAACGCCGACCACCTCGTTGTCGGCAGCGGTCGGTTTGCCGAGGACCTCAAGATTGTTTTTGGACGTCGTCCGTTGCAGGTAACGGTGCGCGGACCGCTCGCACAGCCCAAGGGTGCGACAGTCGACCTGGGCGGTGACGTGCTGCTGGAAACGGTCGACGTTCCTCTCGGGAATCGCGAATGCGATACCGGCGTCACGACCGATGGGGCGTTGCTCGATGCGACGTTCCGTGGTGCGGTGGACGTTTCGCCGCTGGCCCGCGCCACGCTCCGGTCGCGCACGATGACCATTGCCGCCGAGGGCAGCCTGACGCTCGAGCCCGGCGCCGGCCTGGAGTTGCTGGAACTGGCGGGGCCCGCGTCACTCGAAGGAAACACCGCACTGGCTGGTGCGGCGGTGCTCGTCGTTGAAGGCACGCTCGCAAACCGCGGCGCGCTCGTCATGAACGGCGCAACCGTCGCTGCTGCGCAACTTCAGAACGAAGGAAGCTGGACAGGGTCAGGTCGACTGAGCGGATCGGTTATCAATAGTGGTAACTGGAGCGCGGCGGGTGACACCGAATTCGCCCTCGATCTCGCGAACAATGGAACGTTGCAGATCCGCAACGGAACTGTCACGACGCTCGGATCGCTGGTCAACAACGGCGTGATTCATGGTGACGTAACGGGCCGTGCGCCACTCGGCGACGAAAATGGAGCCAACCTGACGGTCTTCGGCAGCTATTCAGCCTCGGCCGACGCTACGCAACGCCTACCCGACGGCGTGCTGCGCCTTGCGGGCGACTACGACGTCGCGATCGATGACGCCGATCGCTATCGAATGGAACGGGCGTCGATTCGATTGATCGGGGCCAGCGCTCCCGCTTCGCAACGAGTCGAAGCCATGAGCCGGGACATTGGCCCGCTCCTCACCGGACTCGACCACGGCCTTCCAGGCCATTTCCCGCTCGATCGACTACATGTCGGAAGCGGAGTCACGGCGCAACTGGTCGATTCACATGATAACGACCAACAGGGCCAATCGGCGTGCGAGGCCATCTATGTCCGTACGCTCGTCGTCGAAAGCGGGGGGGTACTGCAGGTCGACGACTGCCGTGTCTACTACGAGACGCTGCTACTGGAAGGTGAGGTGGATAACCCGGCGCAGCTGATCGCGCTGAGACCGCTGACCGTCGGCGATTTGAATTGCGACGGCGTCGTAAGTGTCGGCGATATCAATGCCTTCGTCCTGGCGCTGACCGATCCGGACGAGTACGATTCCCGATACCCAGCCTGTTCGCGGCTGAACGGAGACTGCTCAGGCGACCAACAGCTCTCGGTAGCCGACATCAACTGCTTCGTGGGACTTGTCACGGGGTCATGACATGCAGCAGATCGTTTGGCGGCTTCATCTCAGAGCTGCGCCCGAAGATGTTTACGACATGCTGGCGACGTCGGGCGGTCGGGCGCGTTTTTGGGCGGAGTCGGCTGAGGAGTCGGACGGCGTCATCGTTTTTCGCTTCATCAACGGCGTCACGACGCACAGCCGGGTCCTGGAGCGCCTTCGTCCGCACCGCTTCGTGCTGGATTACTTTGCTAGTCGCGTCGGATTCGAACTGGAGCCGGACGGGCGCAATGGCACGGACCTGACACTGACCAACACCGGTTTCGACCCGACGGAGTTCAACGAGATCCACGCCGGCTGGCTCAACGTGCTGTTTCCGCTAAAAGCGGCCGTCGACTTCAACATCGACCTGCGAACCCACGACCCGAGCCGAACGTGGGAGCAAGGGTACATCGATCAGTAGATGAGCACGTAGATCGAAGGCCGTCGTAGCCGTCCATCCGGCGAGGTAGCTCCGATCGGTTGTGCCCGCGCGTATTGCAGGGCCCGCATCGTGTCGCAACCTCATCACAAGATCGGAACTCGATGCGCAGCCAGGGCTAATCAGGGAAGACCCGAATCCGATACTCGCGATAGTAGATTAGACCGCAATCTTCCGGCCAGTCTCGCTGTGCGCAGTAGAAAGTGTAATCGCCGGCCTCAGTCGCCTTGCCCTTTAGAACTCCGGCACGCGTCAACACAAGTCCCGGCGGGAGGGTTCCCACCAGGTACTCCGGAGCAGGTTTCCTCACCGCAAGGCTATTCAGGTACTCGTGGCCGACGATCGTCGACTCCAAAATCTCCGGCTCCGGGGCAATGCAGTTGACTCGCAGCCGAAATCGGTCGTCGTACGATTGAGCAAGTTCACAGTCGCCGAGGCGGATCGCCAGCCTGAAAGCCTCCGACAGGCGCGATGTTGGAGTGCCTTCGATCACCCCGGTGTCCGGGTCGAGCGTGATTCCATCGGGCAGTCGTCCTTCCATTACACGCCAGCCGCGCGCGGCCGGGTCGGGCCGCGGAAGCTGGAGTCGAAAGTGACGACCCAAGAATGCCTGCTGGCGCCGCCCCAGATCCAAACGAAACGTCGACTGCGGCGTAAGCGGCCAGCGATAGGCAAACCGCTCGACCGCGCCCGCTACGGACGTTGCCTCTAGGGCAAACGTGTAGGTCCACCCGTTGCCGGCGGTCGGAACGCCCTCTAACGTGCCGCTGTCGGGATCGAGTGTGACGCCCGGCGGTAACTGGCCAACAACCAGTCGCCATTCTGATAGGTCCGAGTCCGGGCCCAGCGGAACAGACACCGGGCAGCCGACCGTCGCACCAGGTAGCGTCGTCGTCGGCCCCAGCGGCTCTTCAATTCGGATTGCGTAACCCCATCCCCACTCTGCCTTTGGCGGGTAGTAGTCCTCGACGGATAGCGAATAGCAACCGGCGACCGTTGGTCGGCCGGAGAGTCGGCCGGTTTCGGGATCCAACGTCAGACCCGGCGGGGCCTCTGAAGTGAGCACCCAGCGGGCCTCGTCGCGGTTGCCCGCAAACGTCAGCAGTTCGACGTCGTAGGCCGTCCCAACGAATCCCGGCGGCAGTTCGTGGACGGGACCTCCCCGTACAATGTCGCCTTGCTCGACCGTCAGTTCGTAGCGATTGACAACCATTGGGTTCGCGGACCAACATCGATCAAACGGCTCAAACACGTACGTACCCGGGCATACCGGAATCCCTTCGATCCCGCCCCACGAGCGCAGATAGAGCCCGGGGGGCAACGCCCCGCGCGTCAAGCTCCATACGACATTGACGGGCTCGCCATCAACGCTCGGTGCAATGGGCAGCGTGTAGCGCTCGCCGACCCGCGCCGGGGGAAGCGGTATAGTTGCGGATTCGTCCGCACAAAGAACTTCGAGCGTCAGGATCGGTCGCCGCGCCCCCTCGACCGGCGTCCCCAAGAAAGAGTAGGTGCCCATCTCCGGCATTCCAGTCAGCACGGCTTGTTCGGGATCGAATTCGAGTCCCGGTGGGAGCGCCGCCGGGTCGATGATCGCGAGCGGCTCCCCACCCAAGGTCTGCTGTGCTTGGTACAGGCAGTCGCAGTAGCCCGTCGGGAGCGGAACGTACGCGTGCGTCTCGGCGGAGAATACCGTCAAGCGATGGTACTGGGTCGTTTCGGACGGATCGGTACCGGAACTCGAAACACCGAGACCGAAAACGAACATGCCTTCCTCTTCAGGCGTTCCCGAGATCTCCTGGCGTTCGGGATCAAACCGCACACCACGTGGCAATTCGCCGAACGTTACTTGTAGCGTGTCTCCAGCGGCGCTCCGTGGAACAACCGGGGCCCGATAGGCAGTATCCGTCAACGCAAGCGGCATCGATCGCACTTGATCGTCATCTGGCGACGTCGGTTCAGCGACGCCGTCTTCGTCCGCGTGCGCGTCGTCCGGCTGCGACGGTGCCGGTGCGGACTCCTCATGCGCATCAAGGTCGGCCGGCTGCATCGGCGCCGAAAGCAACTCGCCAAGGCAACCGGTTGCCGCGAGACAAACGACGGACAGTGCAATGAACGTCATCCTTCGATACATCTGGATACCTCGCGCTAGCCGAATGTGCATGAATCGGCCCCCCTCGGAACGAGTCGAATGTCGGTCGAATGGAATAGTCGGAATCTTCTCCGATACAGTCCAGCTCAAAGAACTCCCTGGAGAAACACCCGCCGGAATGGGCAACGAGAAACGCACGAAGGTGATTGATGGGCAAGGGAGCGCGCGATCTGTGCCGTGATTTCACGACAACGATCGGCGTTATCAGACGCGCCCGGCAGGACTCGAACCTGCAACCCTCGGTTCCGAAGACCGATGCTCTGTCCAATTGAGCTACGGACGCTCTAGCACGCGGTCGGCAAACTGCCGCGATCGCGCTGTACCCGCAATTGTAGCGGGGCGGTGGGGCGAGGCAATGACCCGCCGCTTGCCCGGCAAGAGCGATCCCAGGAACTCCGAGTGGGGCGGGCGTCTCGCCCGCCATTGACCGCTCGCTTGCGCTCCGGGCCCGTTCGTTCGCAGCGGCGGCGAACTACGCCAGTGTCCCAACCGTCTACTGCTGCAGCGTGACGACCTCGACCCGCGGGGCCGCGTCCGACGGGGGAACGCGATCGGTTGTCGGGAGCGCGCTGAGCGTTTGGAGCACCGCCACACAGTCGTCCGCTTCGTCGCGCGTGTCACACAGCGTGAAGAAGGTCGAGCCCGATCCGCTCATTACCAGTCGTTGCGAACACAGTTCGCGAGCGCTGGCGACAAAAGCCACCAATTCGGGATGAGCCGCAAGCGCCGCGGACTCCAGGTCGTTGCCGGCGACCTCGAGCCATGCGTCCGCATCCGATCCGATCGCAATCAGCGATTCCACGTCAGGAGCGGCACTTTTTTCTGCCGCTAGTTGATCAAATGCGCCATAAACCGCCGCTGTGGCACATTCGATCCCCGGAAGCAGCAGAACGCCGAACGGAGGTAAGCGAAGATCGATCGGTTCCACCTGCTCCCCACGACCACGAATGACGCAGGGGCCTCGATGGAGGAACAGCGGAACATCGGACCCGATCTGCGCTCCGATCGCGTGCAGCTCGTCGAGCGGCCGATCCAACGCCCACGCGCGGTTGAGCAGCATCAGCGTCGTCGCGGCGTCGCTACTGCCGCCACCCAAGCCGGCACCGATCGGGATCCGTTTGGTCAGTACGATGTCCGCCCCAGGCCGGTCACCGCCGCGATTCTCCGCGAGTTGTCGCGCAGCGCGGACGGCCAGGTTGGTTTCGTCGGTCGGGACGGCGGTGGCGTCCGCAGACAATCGGATTTGCGCGTCATCGCGCGGCGTGACCCGGACCGTATCCGCCAGACTCAGTTGCACTACCAGTGACTCGATCTCATGGTAGCCGTCCGCGCGGCGAGGCCCGACGGATAGCGTCAGGTTGATTTTGGCGGGGGCGGCTGCTTCGAGCATGACCGCGTCTACAACGACTCGAGTCGCAACTGAAGCTCGCGCTCGGCAAGTTCGGTCAGGAACTCGTCGAACCGGCCCTCGACCAGAATGCCGTTGAGATCGAAGATATCCTTGTTGATGCGATGGTCGGTGCAACGGTTCTGCGGGAAATTGTACGTGCGAATCCGGTCGCTCCGATCGCCGCTGCCGACCATGCTCTTACGCTGCGATTCGATCTGCGAGCGTTGCTTCTGGGTTTCGTGCTCGTAGACGCGCGTGAGCATGATTCGCCGCGCCTTGGCGCGATTTTTGTGCTGGCTCTTCTCGTCGCGCATCGACACGGTGATTCCGGTCGGCACATGCTCGAGTCGAATGGCGCTGGAGACCTTGTTGACGTTCTGCCCTCCGGGCCCGCCGGCTCGGCTGACGTGCTCGAGCACGTCCTTCTCCCAGTTGATGTCGATCTCGATCTCTTCAGGCTCCGGCATGACCGCGACGGTCGCCGCCGACGTATGAATCCGACCTTGCGCCTCGGTTTTCGGCACGCGTTGCACGCGATGTCCGCCGGCCTCAAACCGGAACGCGAGATAGACTTCTGGCCCGGAGACATTCAAAATTGCCTCGCGAATTCCACCCAGGTCCGACGGTGCGACCGACAATGCTTCGACCTTGAAGCCGTTCCGGCGAGCGTATGTCTCATACATGGTGAGCAGCTCGCCGGCAAAGAGCGCAGCCTCATCCCCGCCGGTACCGGCGCGGATCTCGAGAATGATGCTGCGGATAGCGGCCTCGTCGCCAGTGACAAGACGCTCCTCGAGCGTCTTTACGACGCTCGCCCGCCGGGACTCCAGATCAGGAATCTCGGACTCCGCCAACTCCTGCAGCTCCGCGTCGCCGTCCTCGTCATCGACGATCTCGTACGACTCGTTGAGCTGTTCGGTCACCGTTCGATAGTCGCGGTAGGGCTTGACGATCCGCTCGAGCTCGCCGTGCTCGCGAATCAGCTTGGTAATCTGCTGGTTGTTCGACGCGATCTCAGGCTGGTTCATCAGCGACGCGACCTCGTCGCTGCGCTGAGCCATCTCGACCACCCGCGTCATCCACTTCGGATCATCCGCTCGACGGACCATGCGTCGAACCCCGCAAAGCCAAAGATCAAACCAACGAAAATGCGGTCCAGGCGAACCGGGACCGCAGACGAGAATGTACGCGTTTTGCCGCTACTTGCCGCTCTTGGCCTTCTTCTGGAAGTAGTTGCCGCCGAACTTCTTCTGGAACCGCTCGACGCGGCCCGTGGTGTCGACGAACTTCTGCTTGCCGGTGTAGAAGGGATGGCAGGCGCTGCAAATGTCCACACGAATGGACTCCACGGTCGCTCGCGTCTCGAACTCGTGGCCGCAGGCGCAGTGAACCTTCGTGTTCATGTACTTCGGATGGATGTCGGTTTTCATCGACCGGCTTCTCCATGAAAATCCCCACCGATCGGCGGGGGGCCAAACCTTTTTCCGAGCCCCTTATCGTAACCTCCACTGCCCGTATTGCAAGCCGGCCGCCGGCTCCGGGCCAGGCCGGGGGGACGCCCCACCCCGGACCGTATCCCGTCATCCACCTGCGACGGGGTCGGCGACGGCGCCTTTCCGGGCGGGTGCCCGGTCCGTCACCACCCGGGTCAACTCGCCCGAATCGATGTCGAAGACGTACCCGTATATGTTGACGTGGGGCGGCGTGCCGACGGAATCCCGCATCAGCCCGACGTCGTACTTCAGGGATTCCGCATAGTCGCTGATCGCGATGCTACTGCGGTCATAGGCTCCGGCGATGTCGCGACCGTGCTCGTGCTTGCACGCCTCGATGATCCCGTCCGGGGTGAACGACGTTGCGCCACAATGCGTGTGGTGCACGACTACGATGTTCTCAACGCCGAACAGGTGCTGAGCCACCGTTACCGACCGCAATGCGTCCACCGCCCGGCCCCCGGCGACGACCACCTCGAACAGTGTCGTCGAGGACGCGACCTTGTTTCCCGCCGCGTCGACCCTGATCTCGCCGGGGTACACTTCGCCAAACTCCCTGGCAACCGCTTTCGGAATGTCCACCGCCCGCGGATCAAAGCAATAGACGACGACGGTTCGGAGCGGAACCGCTTCCGAAAACGCCCTGCGGACGCTCGGCTCGTCAAAGTCCGGTGCCTTCGAGAACGCATACGCGTCGAAATTCGGTTGTTCTTTGGTCATCGCCGATCCTCCTCGGTTAAACGTCCCGCAAAAATCTGCATATGCAGGTTTTGATGTGTGGTGGAAAGCGGGGTTACGCGAAATCGTGTTTCTTGTGTCACAGGCATGAACCGGGCACCAACCACAACGAGCCCCGAGCGCCATATGGAGGCACATGAAGGTGCTGTCCGACTCCGCCTCTTCTAGGGTAGGGGACGTGTTTCGCGCAACAGGTTTGATGTGTCCCCCAGGGTAGAACCCTGGGGCACCAAATCATCTTCCATTCGTTGTTCAGAACGCCCGTCGATCGCGTCTCTTCATACGCCTTCTTCGCAAGCGACGGGTCCACCTGTCGTCCGCACGTTAACCGCTCGCTTGCGCTCGCGGCTCGCTGTGGTCGGCGTCAGGTGCTCGTCGTGGCATTGCCCCTTTGCATCGCTAGTGCCACCCGACCAGCGTGGCTTACTGTCGCGTGTCGCCCGCTGGCGGCATCTGTGTTTTTGTGGCGGGATCGACCCAATCCTCGCCCTTGGCGTCCGTTTCATTCCAGGCGGTCGGGTGCAGGTACTTGCCGCGGTTCTCTTCGTCCTTCCATTCCTCGACCGGGATCCGGTTCGCGTCGGCGAATTTGTCCTGCCGAACTCCGGTGACCAGCCACGAGACCTGCGTGTTCGGTTCGCTGGTCCGGATGGTGAACGCGTTGTCGGCGACGCCGCGAACGACTTTGGCCATCACGAACGAGTCGTTGTCCGCTTCATCAATAACCGTCAATTGATAGCGGAAATCGCGATTCAGCGCCTCGAACCAGTCCGGTAGGTCGATCGTTGCGTAGCCGTTGTCGTCGGTCCGCACGTTGCCGTTGTAGACGTTCATCATGTCCGGCGATTCGACGAACGAGTGATACAGGTACTTGTTTTGGGGGTCGAGGGGGTGATCGATCTTGAACGATCCGCCGCCCTTCGAAAGGGTCCCGGTGATAATCGCGCTCCCGATGACGTCAAGTCTTTCATCCGGGGTCATGTCGCCGATTCCAAAGAATCCGTTGTTGCGGTCGAGCGTGATGGTAAAACCCCCGGCATCCACGTGCCAAGCGTCGTCGTTGGTGTACGAGATCGCCTGATAGGCACCGTCGATTCCATACCCGAAGTACGGTCGGCCGTCGGTGGGAGTGTTCATGGTGATCCCACGGAAGCCGTCCCGTTCGGTGTGGACAACGAAGACGTCCGAGGAACTCAGCGCGGCTCCTTCGCCGAGTTGGGCGTAGTCATCGCTGAAGATTGTCAGCCGATCTTGTATCTGCAGGCCGTCGCGTAGACGAAAAGTCATCCGCGTCTCCGCGTCCGCGACGGTCGGATCGATGTATTCGACCTGGATCGTTCCGTCGGTGCCGATCGCACCGTTTGGCGCTTCCAGCTTGAAGTTCAACCTTGCACCGAATCCGGTTGAAATGGTGGCCGTGGACCGAGCAACGACGTCCAGCACGTCCAGGATGCTGTTGCCGGTATCCTCCTGTCGCTGGAAACGGCCGCTGATTTCGTTGAATCCGACAACGTCGAACCGACCTTGAGGCGAGAAGTGACCCACCGAGACTTGACCGGTGTCGGCCTCCATCGACATGTTGCCGACGCCGGCCGTCAGCCGCCAGGCCGCGGCGCTGGGCGAGTAGTACTGCCGCGCGCGTTCGGTGCCGCCGGTGGCGAAGCCGATGAAGGGCAGTCCGCGGGCGTCAGTCGCGTTCACGAATATCCCGCCCCATTCGTCTTGTCGGGCCATGACGTTGATGCCGATACGTTCGTTCGGATTGACCTTGAAGTTGCGGTTTATCCCGAGGAATCCATCGGCGCGGAAGATCATGCGCTCGGTCACCGCGCCGGTGTTGATTCGCGAACGAATCACCAGATCCAGTTCATTCTGCGAGACGTCGCTCCAGCGCGCCACCAGGCCGGCAGCGGTGAGAATAGATCCGTTGTCTTCCTGTAGCTGGAAGTTGAGCGCGCCGCCGAAGTTGTCTTGCACGACCGTCGAGCTGCGCGACACCAGATTCAGCACATCGGTGACGAGGTTACCGGTGAGTTGTCGCCGTCGAATGCTGGCGCCTGGCTGGTTAAGGCCTTCGACGCCGAGCTGCGCCGCCGGCGAGGTTGTGCCGATACCCACCTGGCCATTGCCCAGGATTCGCATCCGCTCGGTCGGCACAGGGTCGGAGCCTCTGATCCGGAAGCTCATGTCAGCGGTTGGATTCGCGGCGTCGGCGCTCAACCAGTCGACATCGATGGCGCCGGCATGGCGGATGTCGAAGTCTGAATCCTGCAGGTAAAAGCCGAGGCTGCCGCCGAAGCCGTCATCGATGCCTTTTTCGCCGAGCGCGTGCAATGCCAGCACTTCGATCGGTGCGTTCGAGACCACATCCTCGCGAACCAGGCGCGCCGCCTCGGTGTCGAAGCTCAGGACCTCGAGTCGCACGTCGGGTGTGTTGGTGCCGAGGCCGACAAGCTCGCCGGCGGTCACGGTGATGCCGCGCGTACTCGACGAGAACGGCGTCGCGTTTACGGCCTGGCGCGGCGTCAACGTCGTGTAGGCTCCGCCACCGGCGGGCGCGCGGACCGCGACCTCGATAAACCGCGGCGCGGTCAGGAACGCGGTGGGGCCGAAGTCGACCTCGATCTCGAAGAGACCGTTCTCGACTATCACGTCGTCGGCGTCGACCGTGCTGCCGAATTGGGAGCCGCCGACCGGCGAGAAGTACAGCGACAATTGGAAGTCGGCCGTTCCGGTCAATGGAACGCCATTCATGTTAAGCACACCTTGATAGGTGAACCGCGACTCCGACGCCGATGCTGCTTGTACCAACCCCAGACAACATGCCGTCCCGAACAACACCGCTCGTGCAACCAACTGATTACCCACGTTCAGTCTCCTCAATAAACCTCTGCCAATGCCGGAACGCGACCACCCGACGGCAGACCGCCGAACGGTTTTCGTCGTATCGATCAGCCAATGCACTGACCGCATCCAAGAATGGGGAAGAATCGACCGGAACGACGACCTTATGCCGACGTCTCCACGCACACTCTCCCGATATGCTCGCTTCGATCGAACCATCGTACTCAGATGGATGCCCGATCCCAAATGGTTCTCGGATCGACCATATGCTTATCGGTCGTGCGATTTCTTGATCCCCTCGCTTGCGCTCGGGGCTCGTCGAGTTGGTGCCCCACCCCATTTTGGGGTGGGGGACGGATGGAGGTGCTCGTCAGTCCCCCATCCCTAGAAGGGATTGGGCACCCAGACACAGGCCTCGTCAAGCGAGCTCGCGGCCTCGAACAGCGAGCGAGCGGTTCATGCTGCGCAAGGCCTCAGAACCCGTCGCTTGCGCTCCGGGCTCGCATTGGCGCCTCGGGCAACAATGCGCCTCCCACAACGAGCCGCGAGCGCGAGCGAGCGGTTCAAGCTGCGCAAGGCCACAGAACCCCTCGCTTGCGCTCGGGGCTCGTCGAGTTGGTGCCCCACCCCATTTTGGGGTGGGGGACGGGATG